>NZ_JBHSON010000001.1:0-316990 GCF_042656285.1 Actinomadura rugatobispora
CGCCGCCACCGCCGCCCGGCGGCCCGACGGGAGCGGCGGGCGCGGGCGGCGGGGCGAACCGGCGCCGGCCCGGCCCGGCGGCCCGCAGGAACGACACCACGCACGCCAGGATCACCCCGATCGCGGCGCCGATGGCGGCGTTGCGCGGCAGTTGGTTGGGCGAGGCGGCGGCCGGGTCGGCGGTGTCGACGAACTGCACGCCGTCGTTGGCGTTGGCGCGCGCCGACAGCACGCCGCTCTCCTGCGACTGGAGCTTGGCCAGGTTGGTGGTCATCAACCGGTAGGCGCGGCTGCCGGCCGTGGTCAGCTCCATCTGGTCGGTGATCTTCTTCATCGCGGCCTGCAGGTTGGCCAGCTGCTTGTCCAGGCGCTCGGTGTTGGTGCTGACCGTCACCTCCTGGTACGCCTGCACCACCGCGTTGGCGGCCATCGCCGCCTCCCGCATGTCGCCGCCGGTGGCCGTCACGATCACCACGCCGCCGTCGGGCTTGCTGGAGGTCTGCACGCGGCCGCGCAGCGCCTCCCCCGACATCGCCGGGCCGCCCTTCTCCTTGACGATCGCGGCGGCGCGGGCCAGCACCGGCGTCGACCCGGCGAACGCGGCCCGCTGCGCGGTGTAGGTGGCGTAGCCCTGCCCCGACACCACGCCCATGCGCAGCACGTTGTTGTTGTTGGTCGGGTCGGTGACCGCGAACCTGGCGGTGGCCTGCACGCTGCTGAACATCATCTGGGTGGCCCCGGCCGAGGCCACGACGGCCACCAGGACGATGAGGAGCGACATCAGCCGGAAGCGCCAGACGGCCTCGACGAGGCTGATCTCCGGCGTGGCGGGGGTCTGTGCTGTCATCGGGTGCTCGAAGTCCTCACGGGGGCGGCATCGGGGTCGGTGAGCGCGCGGACGGCCTCCCGCAGCTCCCGATGGTAACGGTCCTTTCCGAACCGCCGGGCGGCGTCCTCGCGGGCGCGCTCGGCCATCGCCAGGGCGCCGTCCCAGTCGTCCAGCAGACGGGCCAGGCCGTCGGCCAGCGCGGCCGGGTCGTCGGGGGTGACCAGCACGCCGTTCTCGCCGTCGGCGACGATCTCGGTCAGTCCCTGCGTGGCCGCGGCGACCACCGGCCGGCCGGCCAGCATCGCCTCGACCGCGACGTTACCGAACGGTTCGACCCGGGAGGGCACGATCGCCACGTCCGCCTCGGCGAAGGAGTCCCACACCGAGGACCGGAACCCGGCCAGCACCACGCCGCCGTCCCGCAGGGCGTCGCCGGCGAGCTCCCGCAGCTCCTCCTCGAACCACTCGTAGCCCGGGAAGACGCTGCCGACGAGCGTCAGCGTCGCATCGTACCCGCGCTCGCGCAGCAGCCCGGCCGCCTTCACGGCGACGTCGGAGCCCTTGCGCGGCGACAGCCGCCCGACCAGCGCGATCCGCACCGGCCCGGTCAGCTCCGAGCGCGGCTCGGTGACCGCGGGCGGCTCGTCGACCCCGTTGTAGACGATCTGCCCGCGCCGCCCGGCCCGGCCCAGCGCCGCGGCGCTGGCCCTGCTGTTGACCACGACGGTGCGGGCCAGCCGCAGCGGCGCGCTCAGCGCCGCCCGCACCGGCCCGGGCACGCCGTCCTCGGCCTCGTGCACGTGGCACAGCGCAGGGACGCGGGCGAGCCTGCCCGCGATCAGCCACACCGGAATCGTGACGGTGTTCACGTACAGCGCCTCGGCCCCGGTGCGGCGCAGCAGCCGCCGCATGGCCGGCAGGGCCCGCAGCGCCGCCGCCGCCAGCCGCACCAGGCCGAACGGCGACATGTACGCCTTCCGCAGCACCGGCACCGGAAGAATCTCGATCTCGGCCCCCGCGTCCCGCAGCGCCTGCGAGAGCGGGCCGTCGTCCGGCAGTGTCACCACCACCCTGCGGGCCGGCACCAGCGCCCGGACCGACTCCACCAGCATCCTGTCGGAGCCGTAGAGGTCGGGCGAAGGGTGCGCGAGCACCACCACCGGCCTCGGGTCTCGGTCGCCCAACTTCCCCCTCCTTCTGGCGATCCAGGCCCCCTGGATACCAGTTTCGCGCCATGCTCAGATTAACTCTGCTTTACCGTCAAGACGTCTGACACCGGCTTCGGTTAGCGGCGGCGACGAAAAAATACGGAATGGTATGCGAAGAGGAGGCGGAGGGTCACGGTGCGCATCGCCATGATTGGGACCCGGGGAGTGCCCGCGCGCTACGGCGGCTTCGAGACCGCGATCGACGAGATCGGCAGGCGGCTCGTGGAGGCCGGGCACGAGGTCACGGTGTACTGCCGCGGGGAACGGCATCCCGAGCGGGAGTATCTGGGGATGCGGCTGGTGCACCTGCCCGCGGTCCGGAGCAAGGTGGCCGAGACCCTGAGCCACACAGGTCTGTCGGTGACGCACGCCGCCTGGCGGCGCGTCACCCGCCGCGGCCCGGACGTGGCGCTGGTGTTCAACGCCGCGAACGCGCCGCTGCTGCCGGTGCTGCGGGCCATGCGCATCCCGGTGGCCACGCACGTCGACGGCCTGGAGTGGAAGCGCACCAAGTGGAGCGGGACGGGCCGCCGCTACTACCGCAGCGCCGAGAGCCTGGCGGTGCGCTGGTCGGACGCCCTGATCGCCGACGCCCGCGGCATCCAGGACTACTACACCGAGCGGTTCGGCGCCGACTCGGTCTTCATCGCCTACGGCGCCCCGATCCTGGCCGAGACCGACACCGCCAAGCTCGCCGAGGCCGGCTACAAGCCCGGCGAGTACCACCTGGTGGTGGCCCGGTTCGAGCCGGAGAACCACGTCCACCTGGCCGTCGAGGGCTACCGGCGCAGCGAGGCGACCCGCCCCCTGGTCGTGGTGGGCTCGGCGCCGTACGCCGACGAGTACACCAAGCAGGTGCAGGAGCTGGCGGGCGACGACCCGCGCATCCGCTTCCTGGGCGGCGTGTGGGACCAGGACCTCCTGGACGCCCTCTACGCGGGCGCGCTGACCTACCTGCACGGCCACTCGGTCGGCGGCACCAACCCCTCCCTGCTGCGCGCCATGGGCGCCGGGGCCTCGGTCGTCGCCTACGACGTCAACTTCAACCGCGAGGTCCTGGGCGAGGAGGCGGGCCGCTTCTTCGGCGACGCCGAGTCGCTGGCGTACCAGGTCGAGGTGGCCGAGGCCGACCCGGGCGCCGCCGCCGACCGCGGCACCGCCGCCCGCAAGCGGGCCGCCGAACGCTACGTGTGGGACGACGTCGCCACCGCCTACGAACGCCTCTGCGAGGACCTGAAGGCCCGCAGGCTCACCCGGAAGACCATCCGCCGGAAGACCTGACCACAACTGGACGGGAACGGGGAGGGCCCCGGTGATCGAGATCACCGGGGCCCTCGCGTCGTTCGGCATCACACGGAGTTGGAGGCGGCGCTGGTGATCGTCACGCCGAAGGGGTCCTTCACGCGGATGCGGTAGGTGTGCTTGCCCGCGGGGGCGGTGGTGTCGGTGAAGGTGGCGTTCGGCATGGTCCAGAAGTTGGAGTCGCGCTTGACCGTGCCGATCGGGGTGGTGCCGTTGTCCCGGAGGATCTCGTAGGTCAGGTTCTTGTTGTCCATGTCCCAGGTGGTCTTCCAGGAGATGGTCGTCTGCTTGGTGACGGCGTTCCTGGTGGCCTTGGGGGTGCCGAGGTCGGCCTTGATCGGGCCGGACTTGTTCGGCGCGACGTCCTTCACGCCGAACCGGACGAGGCCCTGCTGGTTGACGCCGTTGACGCGGGGGAACTCGCCGCCCATCGCGATGTACTGCGAGGTGCCGGTGACGGCCCAGGCGGCCTGGTACTGCTTGGTGAACGAGCCCATGGCCAGGGTCGGGTACCACTGCAGCAGCGACGGGATCGGCTGGTTGCGGTAGTTGCTGTTGGAGCCGGGGGCGGCCTTGTCCTTGCCGGTGGCGTAGCTGGTCTCGGCGAGGGCCCGGTGCCAGGTCTGCGGGGTGGTCTCGGGGAAGGCGCCCAGCGAGGAGCAGTCGTGGGCGTGCGAGACGCTGTAGATGGACTGGCCCTGGGCGAAGATGCCGTAGCTGGCGCCGTAGCAGTTGTCGAGCCAGACGAGCTCGCCGGTCTCGGCCTTGGCGGCGAAGCGGCCGTCGAACCAGTGGAAGCCCTCGCCGTTGGCGGTGCCGTACACGTTCTCGCCGGACACGGTCAGGTCGGTCACGTAGGAGAACTTGTCGCCCTGGCGGGTGGGGATCGGGCGGCTGCTCCAGGGGGCCAGCGCGCCGGTGGAGCCGTTGACGGCGCCGATGCCGACCTTGGCGGTGCCGTTCAGCTTCTGGAACTTGCCGCCGACCAGGACCCGGGAGCCGCTGATGGCCATCGCCATGACCTCGTCGTCGTCGGCGGTGGGCCGCCACTCGCTGAGCGCGCCGTCGGTCGCGCGGACGGAGGCCAGGCGGGTGCGGGACTTGCCGTTGACGTTGAAGAAGTTGCCGCCGATGAAGACCCAGTTGTTGGTGGCGGCGATGGCGCGGACCTTGTTGGACACCTTGGGAGCGAACCCGGCGACGAGCTTGCCGGTGGCGGTGTCGAACGCGGCGATGCGGCTGCGGGGCTGCCCGTCGACCTGGGTGAACTCGCCGCCGACGTACACCCGCTTGCCGTCGGGCGAGCGCACGATGCGCAGGCCCTGGCCGTTCAGCGAGTGGTTGAAGGTGGTGATGAGGTTCCCGGTCCTGATGTCGAAGGCCAGGATGTTGTTCCGGGTGACCTCCTTGGCGTTGCCGGCCGCGGTGCCCGGCGGGCGCGCCTTGGTGAAGTTCCCGGTCGCGTACACGGTGTTGCCCACCGTGGTCATGCTCCACACGACACCGTTGACCTGCCACGTCGGCAGCGCGTCGGCGCTGACGGTGGGCGGCGTCCCCTGCGGAGGCGCGGTGTCGGCGCCGGCGGGCACGACGGACGCGCCGATGAGTGCGGCGGACGCGGTCACGGCCAGCAGGCCGTTCCGTCCGGTCCGGCGCGGAAGCACTAGAGCTCTCACGAATCGGTTCCCCTGCTCATAAGCCTCCTGTGACCACAACGGCCACACTGGCCCGGAGATACTAATGCCTCGACCCATACCGCCCGCTGGCACCTTATGAAATCGTGACCGGTTCCGGAAACGTCCGGCGGTGTCGTTCTAGGTCAGCATGCTCTTTCCCGCAGGTGAAAAGAAAGCGCCCCGGGGATGACAACCCCGGGGCGCCTTCGCGCGTCGTCAATCGCCGGTTCGGGTCGCCAGGAAATCGTCGACCGAGATCACGAAGGGCGCGTTGGTGGCATTGCCCGCCAGGTAGGTGCGCAGGCCGACGCTGCCCGCGGCCTGCAGGCCCGCGGTGTCGTCGGTGCCGGTGAGCTGCCAGTCGGGTTCGGCGGCGCCGTCGGCCCACACCTTGGCCTTCAGGGTGGTGGGCGAGGTGCCGGTGACCTGCATGCGCAGCCGCAGCGCCTGGCCGGGCGCGTAGGTGAGCCCGGCGACGGTCTGCTCGGCGACGACGGCCGTCTCGACCTGGGCGGCGTCGGTGCGGCTGAGCTGGAGCGAGACCACGCCCGAGGGCCGGAACCGGATCCTGGCCCGGTACTCCCCCGCGCCGCTGACGCGCCGGCCGAGCGTCCAGAAGTAGACGCCGTTGCCGGTGCCCTCCTTGTCGCCGGCCACCTTGACGGTCACGTCGCTGCCGGTGGTGCTGACGTCGTTGAGGTACCCGCCGCCGCTGTTGGTGGTGGCGGGCAGCTGGACGCGGCCCGCGCCGCCGGAGACCGACAGGGCGCCGGCGTTGCCGAGGCCGGTCCAGGCGCCTCCGGTGTCGGCCGTGCCGAACCCGGACGCCACGGTGCGGCCGAACGCGTCGGACGCGAGGGTCTGCGAGGCGACCGTGACGGCATGGGTGACCTGGCCGGTCGCGCCGTCGTCGTCGGTGACGGTCAGCTTCACCGTGTACTCGCCGGCGGCGGCGTAGGTGTGCGAGGGGGTGGCGCCGGTGCCGGTCGAGCCGTCGCCGAAGTCCCAGGCGTGGCCCGCGACCGTCCCGTCGGCGTCGGACGACCCGGACGCGTCGAACGTGCACGCCAGCTGGTCGCACGCGGAGGTGAACGCGGCCGTGGGCGGCTGGTTGGGGGCGGTCGTGCCCGTTCCCACGCCGTGGTGCTCGGTGACCTCGGCGGCGCTGAGGGCGCGCGGGTAGACCGCGACCTCGTCCAGGGTGCCGTTGAGGTAGTCGCTGGTCGGCTTGTCCGGCCAGCCGCCGATGGCGTCGCCGCCGACGCGCCAGTAGCCGGTGTGGCCGCTGGCGCTCGTGGCGCTCGCGTCGGCCGCGACCTGCTGGCCGTCCACGTACAGCTTCAGGCCCGCGCCGGAGTCGAGGGTGCCGACGACGTGGTGCCACTGCCCGTCGTTGAGGCCGGTGCCGCTCCGGATCGTCTTGGCCGAGCCCGGGTAGACGCCGAAGACGACCCGGCCGTCGTTGGTCAGGTAGAGGTGGCGGTCGTAGGTGTTGCTGTTGCCGCTGTTGCGGTTGCCGTACCCGATGATCTTGCCGCCGGTGGTGCTGGTCGTCTTCACCCACGCCTCGACGCTGAGGTTCCCCGGGGTGGGCGCGGCGCCGCTGCTGGAGGTGCCGCTGGAGGTGCCGCTGAACCGCACCGCCTTGTCGGCGTCGCCGCTGATGGCGCCGGCCTGCCCGCGGGTGACGCCCGAGGCGAGGGTGAGGTCGTTGGCGCCGGCGTTGTCGTACGCGACGCCGCTGCTCTCACCGAGGCGCCAGTACGCGTCGGCGCCGTCCCCGGTGACGACCCCGCTGTACGGCCCGGACGTCCCGGCGCCGGGCGAGGCCGCGTTGGACGAGGCGCTGGTCACGGCGTTGCCGAAGGCGTCCTTCACCCGCACCTTGTAGGTGTGCGAGCTGCCGGGCTGCGCCGTGGTGTCGAACAGCGCGACCGTCGGCTGCCGCCAGAACGTGGACGCCTTCTGCGCGGTCCCGACGGGCTCGCCCGTGCCGTCGCGGAGCAGCTCGTAGGTGAGGTGCTCGTTGTCCTGGTCCCAGGTCGTCGTCAGCCGGACACGGACCTTGCCCCCGGGCACCGCCTGTGCCGTGGGCGTGCCCAGGTCGCCCTGCTCCGGACCCACCTGGTTGGGCGCCTTGTCCTTGACGGCGAACCGCACCAGGCCCTGCTGGTTGACGCCGTTGACCCGGGGGAACTCTCCGCCCATGGCGATGTAGTCGGCGTTGCCGGTGACGGCCCAGGCGGCCTGGTTCTGCCCGGTGAACGTGCCCATGGCCAGGGTCGGGAACCACTGCAGCAGGCTGGGGATGGGCTGGCCGTTGTAGTTGCTGCCCGCCCCCGGGGCCGCCTTGTCGGTCCCGGTCGGGTACGCGGTCTCCGCGAGCGCGCGGTGCCAGGTCTGCGGGCTGGTCTCGGGGAAGGCGCCCAGCGAGGAGCAGTCGTGCGCGTGCGAGACGCTGTAGACCGACTGCGCTTGGGCGAAGATGCCGTAGCTGGCGCCGTAGCAGTTGTCGAGCCACACCAGGTCGCCGGTCTCGGCCTTGGCGGCGAACCGGCCGTCGAACCAGTGCCACCCCTCGCCGTTGGCCGACGCGAACACGGTGTCGCCGGAGACGTGCAGGTCGGTGACGTAGGAGTAGTTGCTGCCCGACTTGGTCGGGATCGGGCGGCTGCTCCACGGCGCCAGCGCCCCCGACGAGGCGTCGATCGCGCCGATGCCGACCTTGGCGGTGGCGTTGAGCTGCTGGAACCGTCCGCCGACCAGCACCCGCGCGTTGCCGGGCGCCATCGCCATGGCGAAGACCTCGTCGTCGTCGGCGGTCGGCCGCCACGTGTTGATGTTGGCGCCGTCGGAGGCCCGCACCGCCGCCAGACGGGTGCGGGACGAGCCGTTGACGTTGAAGAAGTTCCCGCCGAAGTACACCGTCGAGTCGGTCGCGGCGATGCCCCGGACCTTGTTGGACACCGTCGGCTTGAAGTTCGGATCGAGCGCGCCGGTGGCGGTGGCGAACGCGGCGATCCGGCTGCGCGGCTGCCCGTCCACCTCGGTGAACTCGCCGCCCACGTACACCCGGTCACCGCTGGGGGACGCGACGACGCGCAGCCCCTGCCCGTTCAGCTCGTGGTCGAACGAGGTGACCAGGTCGCCGGTGGTGACGTCGAAGGCCAGGAGGTTCTTCCGGTCGACCTCCTGCGCGCTGCCGGCGGCGGTGCCCGGCGGGCGCGCCTTGGTGAAGTTGCCGGTCGCGTACACGGTGTTCCCGACCGTGGCCATGCTCCACACGACGCCGTTCACCTGCCAGGTCGGCAGCGGGTCGGCGCTCACGGTCGGCGGTGTGCCCGGCTGGGGCGCGGTGTCGGCCGCCGCCGGTCCGGCCGGTACCGCCGTCACTCCGAGCAGCGCCGTGCAGAGCGCGGTGACGGTCGCGGCGGCGGCCCGGCGAACGGGCGCGCGTGTGAAGGCGAGAACTCTCAACGTGCGATTCCCCCGACAAAAAGAGGCAACTGGTGAAACAAAACGCGATCAACGGGTTGAAGCGAAGATTAACCGACGCACTGTCTAAACTTGGTGGCCACTACCGGCGCGCGCGGTTCCCGCTGCCAGAGGCGCCGGCTCCCCCACCACGATCGAGGAGATATCCGCATGCCCCATCCGGGATCGCGCCCGTCCACGCTCACGCGTTCGGCGGGCCGCGGAACGGCGCTCGCGCTGGCGTTCGCGCTCGCGCTCACGGGCTGCTCGGGCGACGACAAGAAGGCGTCCGGGCCCAAGCCGCCGCCGCCCAGCGAGCAGCCGGAGGCGGAGGCGACCAGCGCGCCCGGGGCCCAGGCGTTCAGCGCCATGACGGGCCTGCGCAAGCCGGTGACCTACGACGACAAGGTGTCGGTCGCGATCACCGACATCAAGTACGTGAAGAACAAGAAGCTGGGGCCGGGCGAGATCACCGGCAAGACCCTCACCATCTTCACGCTGCGCTTCACCAACGGGTCCGGGCAGGCGCTCGACCTCAACAAGGTGCGGGTGGTGGCCCAGTACGGCAAGACCCGCGCCCAGGCGAGCCCGACATCTTACGCAAATCTCAACGACTTCTATGGCACGGTCGCGGCCGGCAGGCAGCGTTCGGCCTCCTACGCCTTCGACCTGCCCACCGCGGGGTACGGTTCGGTCGTGCTCAACGTCGCCTTCAGCGACAAGCACAAGACGGCGGTCTTCGCGGGTTCGCTCAAGCAATAGCGGTCCATGCAGCATCGGGGATAGGGAGCACCGCATGCCGTCACGAACGTCGCGCCGCACACTGGCCGCCGGCCTGGCGCTGCCGGCGGTCGCCGCCATGAGCCTGGTGGCCTGGCAACTGCCTCGGGGCGACGGGGAGGGGAAGCCCTCACCGGCGAGTGCGATGGGCCCGGCCGGGGCGGTCACCGTGGGCGCCGCCGCTTACAAGGTGCCCGGCGATGCCGTGGTCGTGTCCCCGTCCGGGGACGACGCGGCGCCCGGCACCGCCGCGCAGCCGCTGCGCACGGTCGCCAGGGCCATCGCCAAGTCGAGCAGCGGCAGCACGATCGTGCTGCGCGGGGGGACCTACCACGAGTCGGTGACCGTCCCGGCGAGCAAGCGGCTCACCCTCCAGGCGCACCCCGGCGAGGCCGTCTGGTTCGACGGGAGCGAGCCCGTCGAGGGGTGGCGGTCGCAGGGCGGCGCCTGGGTGAAGGACGGCTGGACGGCCAGGTTCGACTCCAGCCCCACCTACACCGCCGGGGCGCCCGCCAGCCGCGACCGGGACTTCCAGTTCGTCGACCCCGCGCACCCGATGGCCGCCCACCCCGACCAGGTCTGGATCGACGACGTCGCGCAGCGCCAGGTCGCCTCCCGTGCCCAGCTCCAGGCGAACACCTTCTATGTCGACGAGGCCGCCCGCAGGCTCTACCTCGGCTCCGACCCGAGCGGCCGGAAGGTGCGCGCCAGCACCCTGGACGAGGCCATCACGCTGCGCGGCGGCGGCTCGGCGCTGCGCGGCATCGGGGTGCGCCGCTACGCCACCTCGCTCCCCCAGCTCGGCAGCGTGAAGGTCGTCGGCGCGGACGTGACGCTGGAGAACGTGGCCGTCACCGACTCGGCCACCACCGGGCTCAGCGTGGTGGGGCCGCGCGCCACCGTCCGGCGCTTCACCGCGACCCGTAACGGCATGCTGGGCATCCACGGCAATCACGCCGACCGGCTGCGGATCGAGCTGGTCCGCGCCCACCGCAACAACCTCGAACGCTTCAAGCCGGCCCCGGTCTCCGGCGGCATCAAGATCACCCGGTCCCGGACGGTCGCGATCACCGGCAGCGTGCTGGCCGACAACCTCGGCAAGGGCGTGTGGCTGGACGAGTCCGTGCACGACGCGACCGTGACCGGCAACCGGATCGTCCAGAACACCAGCCACGGGATCGTGCTGGAGCTGAGCGCCAAGGCGGTCGTCGCGGGCAACCTGGTCCGCGGCAACGGCGGCGACGGCCTCCGGCTCAACGACACCTCGGACGTGGCGGTCTGGAACAACACGCTGACCGGAAACGGCCGCACCGTCCACCTCGTCCAGGACCTGCGCCGCCCCGACCAGCCCGGCACCCCCGGCCGCGACCCGCGCCGCCCCTTCCCCGACCCCGGCATGACGTGGCGGCTCGGCCAGATCACGCTCCGCAACAACGTCCTGGCCGACCCCCGCCCCGGCGCACCGTGCCTGCTGTGCGTCGAGGACCACTCGCACGAGCGCTCGGCCAGGGCGATGGACATCACCGCGAACGGCAACGTGTACGTTCGCTCCTCGCCCGGCTCGCCGCAGCGCCTGGTCCTGTGGTCACGTGGCGAGGGCGAGGCGGCCGCCTTCACCTCCCTCGCCGAGTTCCGGGCCGCGACCGGCCAGGAGCAGCGCGGCCTGGCCTATGACACCGACCACACGGTCGCCCCGGACGGCACCCTGGACCGCCCGACCGCCACGGCCGCCAACGCCAACGCCCTCCCCCTCCCCGCCGCAATCGCCACCAAGCTGGGCAAACCTTCAGGAACCCGCCACACAGGAGCCTGGCACCTCAAGACCGACTAATCTCTCCAGGGGTTCACCCCTTACCAGCCCCGCAACGACCGCAACGGCGACCGCGAAAAACTGTCCGGCCCGTAGCGGAGCGCCAGCGGAGTGGAGGGACGGGCGGGGGGCGTGGGGGGTCGCCCCCCACAATGAAAAGAGGTTTTCATGCTGCCGCGGCTGACGATCCTTCCGCGATGGCGTCCGCCTGTGGCGTCGGCCGGGTGGTGGGCCGTCGTGCTGCCGCTGGCGTTGATGCTGGCCAGCGACTACAAGCTGCGCAGCCGCGACGTCGACCAGGCCGTGGGCGGCAGCGCCGACCTCACCGTGCTGGTGGAGATCGCCGTGTACGGGTTCGCCGCGCTCTACCTCTACTACCGGTTCGGGCTGCGGCCCCCGACGCGGCCGACCACGGGGCTGCTGCTGGCGGCGTGGGCGTTCGCCGTGTACTGGGCGATGTCGGCGCTGTGGTCGCCGTTCATTTCGCTGGGGATCGTGCGCGGCGTGCAGTTGCTCATCACCATGTGCGTGGCGTACACGCTCGCGACGCGGGCCGAGCCGCGGGACCTGCACCGGCTGGCGCACGCCTTCATCGCGCTGGTGCTGGCGTCGGTGGCGATCGGCGTCGCGCATCCGTTCCCGCGCACCTCGCGCACCGAGGACCGCTTCAACTGGCTGTTCGTGCACCCGGTCACGGCGGGCGTCTATCTGGCGGTGGCGATCCTGCTGACCGTCAGCTACCTGATCCGCCGGGAGACGCCGCAGCACCGCCTGTGGCATCCGGTCGTGTACCTCGGGGCGCTGGCCGTCCTGTCCGGGGCGCTGATCGCCACCGGTACGCGCGGTGCCGCGGCCGGGTGCGCGGCGGGCATGCTGGCGCTGCTGGCCACGTCCCGCGGCCCCAAGGGGCGGGTGGACGTGGCCGTGCTGGGCATCGCCGTGGCGACGGTGGCGACGCTGGCGTTCTCCGACAAGATCCTCGCGTTCGTGGCGCGCGGTGAGACGGCCGAGAAGCTGGCCTCCCTGAACTCCCGCACGGAGCTGTGGACGCTGGCGATGCAGGCGTACCGGCAGGAGCCCATCTTCGGGCACGGGCTGGGGGCGTCCCGGGGCCTGTTCCTGGACGACATCGGCCTCGGCGGCGGGCACAACGCGTTCATCAACGCGATGGTCGACAACGGCGCGGTCGGCGCCGTGGTGTTCTGCTCGCTGCTGCTGACGCTCGGTTTCGTCGGGTTGCTGATGGCCCGGCACCGCTCGCTGCGCACGGACGCGGGCCTGCTGCTGGGCATCCTGGTGTTCTTCCTGGTGAACAGCATCACCACCGAGTATCTGGCGGCGCCCGCCAACGTCTCGGGGATCTGGCTGCTGCTCCTGGTCGCCTGGATGGAGGTGCTGCGCCGCCAGGGCGGCGATCCGGTGCCGTCGGACGCGCTCGGCGGCGGCGCGACCGCCGATGAGGACGGCGAGTTCCGGCCAGCCGGCGCCGGTCCCGAGCCCACGGATCGGGTCGTAGGCTAGCGCGCGTGGATCCCCTGACCATCGAAGGCGCCTACGCCTTCACACCCAGCGTGCACGGAGACGACCGAGGCTCGTTCCACGAGTGGTTCCGCCCGGACCTGCGGGACCTGACCGGCCATTCCTTCGGGGTGGCGCAGGCGAACTGCTCGGTGTCGGGCGCGGGGGCGCTGCGGGGCGTCCACTTCGCGGACGTGCCGCCGGGGCAGGCGAAGTACATCACGTGCGTGCGCGGCGCGATCCTGGACGTGGTGGTCGACATCCGCGTCGGGTCACCGACGTTCGGGCAGCACGAGGCGGTCCGGCTGGACGCGGGCAACCGCCGCTGCCTGTACATCGCCGAGGGCCTCGGGCACGCGTTCATGGCGCTGTCCGACGACACGATGGTCATCTACCTGTGCTCGACGCCGTACGCGCCCGAGCGCGAGCACGGGGTGCATCCGCTCGACCCGGACCTGGGGATCGTGTGGCCGGAGGGCGTCGAGCCCGTCCTGTCGGCCAAGGACGCGGCCGCGCCGTCGCTGGCGGAGGCGCAGAAGGCGGGCCTGCTGCCGGACTACCGCGAGTGCCTGGACTTCTACCGCCGCTCGTCCTGAGCCGGGGTGTTCTCCGGCGGCCAGACCCTGATGACGGCGGCGGCGACCGCCTCCAGTTCGGCCCGGGTGGCGCCGTCTCGGGCCTGCTGTGACAGGCCCTGGAGGACGGCCCCGCTGAGCTGGGCGAGCATGCGGGGGTCGGTGCCGGCGGGGAGGACGCCCGCGTCGACGTCGTCGGCGATCCTGCGTTCGAGGACGCGGACGTTGGCGTTGCGCAGGTCGCGCAGGTGCCGTTCGACCTCGGCGGACGCGGGTGTGCAGTTGGTGGCGGCGCTGATGATGAGGCAGCCGCGGGGGCGCGAGGGGTTGGTGTACTCGGCGGCGGCCGTCATCAGGATCCGCTCGACCGCGGCCCGCGCGGTGGGCTCGGCGGCGAGCGCGGGGGTCACGATGTCGCCGGGTCCGCCGCGGTAGGCGGTGACGACCTGCTCGAACAGCGCCCTCTTGTCGCCGAACGCGGCGTAGAGGCTGGGCGCGCCGATGCCCATGGCGCGGGTCAGGTCGGCGACCGAGGTCGCGTCGTAGCCGTGCTCCCAGAAGAGCCGGGTCGCCTGTTCCAGGGCCGCCTCCCGGTCGAAGGACCGGGGGCGGCCGCGCCTTTGCGATGCCATGCCCCGAATTTTATAACGCTCGCTAGTCAATGTGTTAGGGTCGATTTCTATAGCGAACACTAAAGAAAGGTGCGGCCGATGGGCGTGCTGGCGGGCAGGACGGCACTGGTGACCGGGGCGAGCCGCGGGATCGGGCGGGCGATCGCGCTGCGGCTGGCGGCCGACGGCGCCCGCGTGGGCGTGCACTACGGCACGAACCGGGACGCCGCCGTGCAGACCGTGGCGGCGATCGAGGAACGCGGCGGCGGGGCGTTCGCCCTCGGCACCGAGCTGGGCGTCCCCGGCGACGCACGGGCCCTGTGGGCCGCCTTCGACGAGCACGCCCCCGGCGGCCTGGACATCCTCGTCAACAACGCCGCGACGGGTCTCTACGGCCGCATAGGCGAGATCGGCGAGGACGACTTCGACCGCGCGTTCGCCGTCAACGCCAAGGCGCCGTTCTTCATCGTCCAGCAGGGCCTGGAACGGCTCCGCGACGGCGGCCGGATCATCAACGTCTCCTCCGGGGTGACCCGGATCGCCTCGCCCTCGACCATCGCCTACTCGATGACCAAGGGCGCCCTGGAGGTGCTGACCCACACCCTCGCGCAGGAGCTCGGCACGCGCGGGATCACCGTCAACACCGTCTCCCCCGGCATCGTCGACACCGAGATCAACACCTGGCTGGCCGACCCCGCCGCCCGGGCCGCCGCCGCCGGCTACTCCGCGTTCGACCGGCTCGGCGAGCCCGGCGACATCGCCGACGTGGTGGCGTTCCTGGCCGCCCCGGACGCCCGCTGGGTGACCGGGCAGAACATCGACGCCACCGGCGGCTCGTTCCTCGGGGCCGTCCTGCCCACCGGCTGATCAGGGGCGCAGCGACGGCCAGGCGGCGTGCAGGGCGTCCCGCCAGTCCCGCATCGGCTTCAGGCCGGCCTCGGCCCAGCGGTCGTGGCCCAGCACGCTGTAGGCGGGACGCGGCGCCGGACGCGTGAACTCGGCGCTGGTCACCGGCCGCACCCGGTCCGGGTCCAGGCCGAGCAGCGTGAAGATCTCGCGGGCCAGGCCGTACCAGGTGGTCCGGCCCGCGGCCGTGCCGTGGTAGACGCCGGGCGGGGCGCCGGAACCGGCCAGCGCGATGATCCGGTCGGCCAGGTCGCCGGTCCAGGTGGGCTGGCCGATCTGGTCGTCGACGACGCTCACCGTGTCGCGCTCGGCGGCCAGGCGCGTCATCGTCCGGACGAAGTTCGGGCCGTGCGCGCCGTACAACCACGCGGTCCGCACGATGAAGCAGGGGCCGCCCGCCCCGGCCGCGGCGCGCTCGCCCGCGAGCTTGGTACGGCCGTAGGCGTTGACCGGCGACGTCGGGGCGTCCTCGGGGTACGGGCGGTCGCCGCGCCCGTCGAAGACGTAGTCGGTGGAGATCTGGACGAGCGTCGCGCCCGCCTCGGCGCACGCCGCGGCCAGCGTCCCCACCGCCGTGCCGTTGACGGCCAGCGCGGCGCCCTCGTCGGTCTCGGCGGCGTCGACGGCCGTCCAGGCGGCGCAGTTGACGACCGTGGCGGGGCGATGGCGGCGCAGCGCGGCGCGCACCGCCGCCGGGTCGCACAGGTCCAGGCCGGCGCGGGTCAGGGCCACCGCGTCGCCGCCCAGGCGCGCCGCCAGGTCGGTGCCGAGCATCCCGCCGGCACCGGTGATCAGCCAGGTCACCGCGCGTCCTCGGCCCGCTTCTTGAGCGGCTCCCACCAGGCGCGGTTGTCCTCGTACCAGCGGACCGTCTCCGCCAGCCCCTCCTCGAACCCGATCAAGGGCGCGTAGCCGAGCGAGCGCAGCTTGGCGTCGTTGAGGGAGTAGCGGCGGTCGTGGCCCTTGCGGTCGGGCACCCGCTCCACCCTGTCCCAGCCGGCCCCGACCGCGTCCAGGAGACGCTCGGTGAGCTGCAGGTTCGTCAGCTCGGCGGTCCCGGCGATGTGGTAGATCCCGCCGGGCTCGCCGGACTCGGCGACCAGCTGGATACCGCGGCAGTGGTCGGCCACGTGGATCCAGTCGCGGATGTTGCCGCCGTCGCCGTACAGCGGCACGGGCCGCCCGTCCATCAGGTTGGTCGCGAACAGCGGGATGACCTTCTCCGGGTACTGGTACGGCCCGTAGTTGTTGCCGCAGCGGGTGATGCTGACCGGCAGGCCGTGCGTGCGCGCGTACGAGCGGGCGATCATGTCGCCGCCCGCCTTGGCCGCCGCGTAGGGCGAGTTGGGCGCCAGCGGCGACGACTCGTCCCAGGAGCCGACGTCGATGCTGCCGTACACCTCGTCGGTGGACACCTGGACGACGCGGGGCGTCCCGGCCTCCAGGCAGGCCCGCATCAGCGCCTGCACGCCCTGCACGTTGGTGCGGACGAACTCGCCGGCGCTGGCGATCGACCGGTCCACGTGCGACTCCGCCGCGAAGTTGATCACCACCTCGTGGCCGGGCACCACGTGCGCGAGCAGCTCGTCGTTGCAGATGTCGCCGTGCACGAAGGCGAAACCGCCCTCGACCGGCTCCAGATTGGCCAGGTTGCCCGCGTACGTCAGCCGGTCGAGCACCGTGACCTCGGCGCCCCGCCAGGCCGGGTACGCGCCCGCCAGCAGCTCCCGCACGTAGTGCGACCCGATGAAACCGGCACCGCCGGTGACCAGGACCCTCATTTGCTGATCTGCACTTTGCTGTGGTCCCCCAGAACGAGACGGTGGGCCTTGGGCACGCGGGGCGCCGGGGTCACCTCGGCCTCCCGGCCGATCAGCGAGCACTCGATCCGGCCGACCCCGTCGATGGAGGCGCCGCGCAGCACGATCGAGTACTCGATCTCGCTGTCGATCACCGAGCAGTCCCGGTCGATCGAGGTGAACGGGCCGACATAGGAGTCGCGGACCACCGAGCCCGCCCCGACGATCACCGGCCCGACGACCCGGGAGCCCGACACCGACGCGCCCGGCTCCACCACGACCCGGCCGATCAGCTCGCTGGCCCCGTCCACGCTCCCCTCCACAGAAGGTTCGACGCTTTCCAGGACGAGCCGGTTGACCTCCAGCATGTCGGTCACGTTCCCGGTGTCCTTCCAGTAGCCGGAGATCATGGTGGACTCCACCCGGCGACCGGAGTCGATCAGTCCCTGCACCGCGTCGGTGATCTCCAGCTCGTTCCGCCAGGACGGCTTGAGCCCGGCGACCACCTCGTGCACGTCCGGGCCGAACAGGTAGACCCCGACCAGCGCCAGATCGCTCTTGGGCTTCTCCGGCTTCTCCTCCAGGCCGATCACCCGGCCCGAGCCGTCCAGCTCGGCGACGCCGAACGCGCGCGGGTCCGACACCCGGGTCAGCATGATCTGCGCCGCGGGCCGCTCCCGCCGGAACCGCGCCACCAGGTCGTTGATGCCGCCGACGATGAAGTTGTCGCCCAGGTACATGACGAAGTCGTCGCCGCCGAGGAAGTCGCGGGCGATCAGGACCGCGTGCGCCAGCCCCAGCGGGGCCTCCTGCGGCAGGTAGGTCACCTCCAGCCCGAACCGCGAGCCGTCCCCGACCGCGCGCCGGATCTCCTTGGCGGTGTCGCCGACGACGATGCCGACCTCGCGGATCCCGGCGTCCCGGATCGCCTCCAGGCCGTAGAACAGCACCGGCTTGTTGGCCACCGGCACCAGCTGCTTGGCCGAGGTGTGGGTGATGGGACGCAGCCGCGACCCGGCCCCGCCCGCCAGCACGAGCGCCTTCACGCAGTGTCTCCGATACGGCCGTTGCGATACGGACGGGAGAAAACGGACAGGCTCAACGGCACTCCAGGAACTGGCGGGGAGAAGGGGGATGCCGGGAAGCGGCTCCTCATCGACATTACCGGCAGTCAAGGCCGGTACGACCACGAAAGCGCCTGGCCGGGACCGGCCCCGGACGCGCCGGGACCGCTTCCGGCCGGACGGGCCGGAAGCGGCCGGGGACCACCGTGCGGTCGGCGCCGCGTCAGCGGGCGCCGATGATCATTCCGGCGGCGACGGTGTTGTTGGTGGACTCGTCGATGAGGATGAACCCGCCCGTGAGCCGGTTGCGGGCGTAGTCGTCGACGAACAGCGGCTGGGTCACCCGCAGCGAGATCCGGCCGATCTCGTTGAGCCCCAGCCCCGTCGCGGACTCGTCCCGGTGCAGGGTGTTGACGTCCAGCCGGTACTGCAGGGCCTTGACCATCGTCTTCGCGGTCCGGGTGGTGTGCTTGATCACCAGCCTGGTGCGCGGCGTCAGCTGCCGGTCCGGCGTCATCCAGCACACCATCGCCTCCAGGTCCTGGGCGACCTCGGGACGGTTGTGCGGACGGGCGATCATGTCGCCCCGGGAGATGTCGATGTCGTCGGCCAGCCGCAGCGTGACCGACATCGGCTGGAACGCCTCCTGGACCGGGCCGTTCGGCCCGTCGATCGCGGTGATCGTGGTGGACAGGCCCGAGGGCAGGTGCACCACCTCGTCCCCCGGCTTGAGCACCCCGCCCGCCACCTGCCCCGCGTACCCCCGGTAGTCGTGCAGGTCGGGGTCGGTGGAGGCGTGCGGCCGGATCACGTACTGCACCGGGAACCGCACGTCGATCAGGTTCCGGTCCGAGGCGATGTGCACGTGCTCCAGGTGGTGCAGCAGCGAGGACCCCTGGTACCAGGGCATGTTCCCGCTGCGCTCCACCACGTTGTCGCCGTGCAGCGCCGACAGCGGGATGAAGGTCAGGTCGGAGACCTCCAGCTTGGCCGCGAACGCGGTGAACTCGTCCACGATCCGCTCGAAGACGTCCTTGTCGTAGTCGACCAGGTCCATCTTGTTCACCGCCACCACCAGGTGCGGCACCTTCAGCAGCGTGGTCAGGAACGCGTGCCGGCGCGACTGCTCCAGGATGCCCTTGCGCGCGTCCACCAGGATGATCGCCAGATCGGCGGTGGAGGCGCCGGTCACCATGTTGCGGGTGTACTGGATGTGCCCCGGCGTGTCGGCGATGATGAACTTGCGGCGCGGCGTCGCGAAGTACCGGTAGGCCACGTCGATGGTGATGCCCTGCTCCCGCTCGGCCCGCAGGCCGTCGGTCAGCAGCGCCAGGTTGGTGTACTCCTCGCCCCGGTCGGCGCTGGTGCGCTCCACCGACTCCAGCTGGTCCTCGAAGATCGACTTGGAGTCGAACAGCAACCGCCCGATCAGCGTCGACTTGCCGTCGTCGACCGACCCGGCGGTGGCGAACCGCAGGATGTCCATCGTCTTGCCCTCGGACATTAGAAGTAGCCCTCTTTCTTGCGGTCCTCCATCGCGGCCTCGCTGGAGCGGTCGTCGGCGCGGGTCTGGCCGCGCTCGGTCACCCGCGTCGCCGCGATCTCTCCGATCACCTCGTCCAGCGTGGCCGCCGCCGACTTCACCGCCCCGGTGCACGAGGCGTCCCCCACCGTCCGGTACCGCACCAGCGCCTCGAACGGCGGCTCGTCGTCGCCCCGGTTCGCGTACGGCAGGTCGGCCAGCAGCATCCCGTCGCGCTCGAACACCATCCGGGTGTGCGCGAAGTAGATCGGGGGCAGCTCCAGGCCCTCACGCCGGATGTAGTCCCAGATGTCCAGCTCGGTCCAGTTCGACAGGGGGAACACGCGCACGTGCTCGCCCTGCCGGATCCGCGTGTTGAACAGGTTCCACAGCTCGGGCCGCTGGTTCTTGGGGTCCCACTGCCCGAACTCGTCCCGGAACGACACCACGCGCTCCTTGGCGCGCGCCTTCTCCTCGTCGCGCCGCGCCCCGCCGAACGCCGCGTCGAAACGGTGCTCCTCGATCGCGTCCAGCAGCGTGGTGGTCTGCAGCCGGTTGCGCGACGCGCGCCGCCCGGTCTCCTCCACCACCCGGCCCTGGTCGATGGAGTCCTGGACGGAGGCCACCACCAGCCGCACCCCGACCTCCTCCACCAGCCAGTCCCTGAACCGGATCACCTCGGGGAAGTTGTGGCCGGTGTCCACGTGCATCACCGGGAACGGGACCGGCGCGGGCGCGAACGCCTTCTGCGCCAGCCGCAGCATGACGATGCTGTCCTTACCGCCCGAGAACAGCAACACCGGCCGCTCGAACTCGGCGGCCACCTCCCGGATGATCTGAATCGACTCGGCCTCGAGCACGTCCAACTGGGACAGCAGGTAGTCGCAACGCTGCATGGTCTGGGGCTCTCTCCACGCTCGTCTGGCTGGGCGCCGGTGGGGTCAGGGGATATCGGGGATGTCGGGCGCGCGGCCCGTGCGGGTCGGGGACGGCGTACCCCGGGATCGGCCCGGAATGCGCTTCGTCCCCCCCTACTTCGGGGGGTGCGGGGGGTCGTCCCCCCACGATGACACGTCCCGGATGCCGGTCAGCAGCGTCGATGCCGACACGGGATGACACACCAGGATATCCGGGAGCCGGGGGTCCTTCTGGTTGTACTCGGGTGCGGCGCCCGAGATCCGCGACACGTGGGCGCCCGCGGCCAGCGCCACCGCGACCGGGGCCGCCGAGTCCCACTCGTACTGGCCGCCCGCGTGCACGTACGCGTCGACCTCGCCCAGCAGCACCGCCGCGATCTTCGCCCCGGCCGAGCCGATCGGGACCTGCTCCAGTTCGACGCCGGACTCCCGCAGCCGCTCGGTCAGGGGCTCCAGGAGCTTGGGGGGGCGGGTGCGGCTCACCGCGACCCGCAGCCGTCCCGGCTCGGGAGGCGACACCCTCAGCCCGGCCGCCGAGCCGCCGTCCGCCGGCTCGTCCACGGCCCCTCCGGGCGCGGTGCGCAGCGTCCGGCCCTGGGCCGGGAGCGCCACGGCGCCGGCGGCCAGCCGCCCCTTCTCCCACAGCGCCACGTGGACGGCCCAGTCGGCACGGCCCTCCTCGGCGAACTCGCGGGTGCCGTCCAGCGGATCGATGATCCACACCCGGTCGGCGGACAGCCGCACCTCGTCGGCGGTGTTGCCGGTCGGGGAGCGGTCGTCGCCCGCGGCCCGCTTGCCGGACACCGACGCGCGCCCCTCCTCCGACAGGATCGCGTCGCCGGGACGGCGCGCGGCCAGCTCCCCCATGAGGTACTCGTGCGCGCGCAGGTCGCCGGTGTCCTTCAGCACCCGGGGGTCGGCGAACCCCAGCTCGGCGCGGACGCCCAGCAGCAGGCGCCCCGCCGTGCCGGCCAGCTCGCCGGCCAGGTCATGATCCCCAGCGGGGGCGGCCTCCGCCGCCGGATGTTCCGTCATCGACCCCATCACATTTCCCGGCTCGTCACATCGGTCCGGCCCTCATTGTCGTGCACACCGGAAACCCGCCACGCGCCGGGGCCGGTCACAACCGGCGAACGCCCAGGTCCGCCGGCCGGCCGCCGTCCCGTCAGTACGCCCCGGAGCCCTTGAAAACGGCCGACCAGGTCTTCCACATGATCTGCAGGTCGAGGGCGAGCGTCCAGTTGTCGACGTAACGCAGATCGAGCCGGACCGATTCCTCCCAGGTCAGGTCGGAGCGGCCGCTCACCTGCCACAGCCCCGTCATCCCGGGCTTGACCGCCAGCCGCCGGTACACGTCGCCGCCGTACTGCGCGACCTCATCCGGCAGCGGCGGCCGCGGCCCCACCAGCGACATCTCGCCGCGCACCACGTTGAACAGCTGGGGCAGCTCGTCCAGCGAGTAGCGGCGCAGGCGGCGGCCGACCGCGGTGATCCGGGGGTCGGACTTCATCTTGAACAGCACCCCGCCCGGGTGCTCGTTGTACTCCTTGAGCTCGCGCTTGCGGGCCTCGGCGTCCTGCACCATCGTGCGGAACTTCAGCACGGTGAACTCGCGGCCGTCCCGGCCCACCCGGGTCTGCCGGAACATCACCGGGCCCGAGCTGGTCACCTTGATCAGGAACGCCACCGTCAGCAGCAGCGGGCTCAGCGCCGCCAGGCCGCCCAGCGCCGCCGCCCGGTCGAACAGCCCCTTGAGGACCTTCCGGGAGCCGTCCAGCTCCGGGTGCTCCACGTTCAGCAGCGGCAGCCCCGCCACCGGGCGGATCGAGATCCGCGGGCCGGTCACGTCCATCAGCGCGGGCGCCACGACGAGCTCCACGTCGTCCCGCTCGATCTGCCAGGCCAGCCGGCGCAGCGCCACCCCGTCCATCTCCGGGCAGGCCAGCACCGCCACCGAGTCGGCCCCGCTGCGCTGCACCACGCTCGCGGCCTCGCCGAAGTCGCCCAGCACCGGCACGCCCTCGACCTCGCTGACCGCGTCCTCGCCGGACGCCAGCGCGGGCGGCAGGCACACGCCGACGATGTCCATGCCGTGGTAGCGCTTCTCGCGGAGCAGGCGGATCAGGTCGGCCACCGAGGTCCGGTGCCCCACCGCGACCACCCGCCGCATGCACTCGCCCTTCCAGCGCTTCTTGTGCAGCCACTTGCGCAGCCGGTAGCGGGCCACCAGGGCCAGGAAGGTGCCCAGCGGCAGCGCCATCACCACGTAGCCGCGGGCCACCTCGGTCTTGGTGGCGTACGCGGCGATCGCCACCGTCGCGGTGAGCACGAACCCGGCCCGCAGCACCCGGTGGAACTCCTCCCACCCGACCCCGACGAACCGCGGCTGGTAGGCCCGGCACAGCAGCAGGGTCACCACGAAGCACACCGGCAGCGAGCCGGTCAGCACCGCGTACGGGAACGTGGGATCGCTGGGGAAGCCGGGGAACCGCAGCACGAACGCGATCACGCCCGCGGACAGCATGCTCAGGAAGTCCAGCCCGGCGGCCATGCCGCGATAACGCCCGGTCCAGCCCGTTCCCGCGGTACGCCGGGGACGGGTCTGCTCGACCGGGGGATCCTCGAGCCTGATCTTGTCCACGACCGCCATCGGAACTCTCACCACCCCTGCCGCATGCGCCCCATAACGCACGGTCCACCACGGAGACGGCCGAGCGGCAGGGAAGGTTCACACGTCACGTGAAGCCCGTTTGTGATGCATCTTACGATCGGCCCGCGAATACCGCGTCCGAAACGCGAGTTCAGCCAGGCTTCTTGCTGTCTACCGGAGTGATAGGGAATTGCCGCTGTTCGGCAAGGTACGGCGGACTTCCGGCGGGCAGCCGATCAGGACGCGTGGAAGGTGTTCTGCGCCGCTTCCAGGCCCTCGGTCATGAGCGCCTCCACCGCGTCCGCGGCGCGCTCCACGTTGAGCTCCAGCTCCTTGCGCTCGGCCGCGGAGAAGTCCTTCAGCACGAACGCGGCCGCGTCCATCCGCCCCGGCGGGCGGCCCACCCCGAACCGGACGCGCGGGTAATTCTTGTCGCCCAGCGCCCGCGTGATCGAGCGCAGCCCGTTGTGCCCGTTGTCGCCGCCGCCGCGCTTCAGGCGGACCGCACCGTACGGGATGTCCAATTCATCGTGGACGACGATCAAGCGCTCCACCGGCGCCTTATAGAAATCGCGCAGCGCCTTCACCGGGCCGCCCGACTCGTTCATATATCCGCGCGGCTTCGCCAGCACGGCGCGGGCGCCCGCCAGGCGCCCCTCCAGCACGTCGCACCGCGACCGGTGCGCCTTGAACCGCCCGCCCGCCCGCGCGGCCAGCACGTCCAGCACCATGAACCCGGCATTGTGCCGGTTCCCCGCATACGCCGGCCCAGGATTCCCGAGCCCCACCACCAGGAAGTGCTCATTCATGCGCGAGCTGCGCTCCTCGCCTGGCGGCTCGTCGCTGGTCGCGCCTGCGGCGAGCGCTGCATCGCTTCGCGATCAGCCGGATCTCGCCTCCGGCTTCGATCCTGCTGGCCTTCGGACGCGCTCGCAACGCCCGACGGCCGCGCGGAGCGGGTGAGGTGGTCAGGCACTGGTCTCCCTCCAAGGCCGACGGCCCCCGGCGGCGCTGGGCGCCGCGGGGGCCGCATGACGATCGCCGCCGCGGGCTCCGCGGCGGCGTCGCTCACTCGGCCTGCTCGCCGCCCTCGGCGCCCGCCTCCGCGGGCTCGCCCTCGGCCGCCTCGGCCTCGGCCGGCTCGGTCGAGATCGAGGCGTCCACGATCTGCACGATCAGCAGCTCCTCGTCGGCCACCAGCGAGGTGCCCGTCGGCAGCTTCAGGTCACGGGCCAGCACCTGCGCCTCGATCTCCAGGTCGGAGATGTCCAGGACGACCGACTCGGGGATGCGGGTGGCCTCGGCCAGCACGGCGATCTCCACCTCGGGCTGCACCAGCCGGCCGCCCGCGGCCACGTCGCCCTCGATCTGCACCGGGATGGAGACCTCGACCTTCTCGCCCCGCTTGACCAGCAGCAGGTCGACATGCTCCAGGAAGCCCTTGATCGGGTCGCGCTGCACGTCCTTCGGCAGCGCCAGCTCCGAACCGTCGCCCACGCCCTCCACGCGCAGCAGCACGTTCGGGGTCTTCAGGGCGAGCATCAGGTCATGGCCCGGAAGCGAGATGTGCTGCGGGTCGGTGCCGTGACCGTAGAGAACGGCGGGAACCTTGCCGGCCCGGCGGGTGCGCCGCGCGGCACCCTTACCGAACTCGGTGCGCGGCTCGGCGGCGATACGTACCTCGGACACGGCGAAAACTCCTCGTTGTTGCGATCCACGGCCGTCCTGCGCTGGACGTCCGCTACGGACAGAGCGAATCAGGCGTTGCTCGATGCGTCAGGCGCCTCGAAGATTCTTTGCGTTGCCCGGGGAGTGTGAGTCCTCGTACGGAGCCGCACTGAACGACCCGGGCCCTACGCGGATTCAGCAAGTCTAGCCGATCGTCCCAACGCGCAAAGCCAGTGGGGCCGCGGGAACCGCCGAAGTTGATCTTTGACCGGACGCGCGCGGGCCCGCGGCGGCCGATGCCGCCCCGGGCCCGCGTCCTTGACCGTGTCTTGACCCGGCCTAGCTGTGTCCGCCGAACAGGCTGGTCACCGAGCCGTCGCTGAACACCTCGTTGATCGCCCGCGCCACCAGCGGCGCGATCGACAGCACCGTCAGCTTGTCGAACTGCTTCTCCTGCGGAATCGGCAGCGTGTTGGTCAGCACGACCTCCGAGATCCGCGAATTCTTCAGCCGGTCCACCGCCGGGCCCGACAGCACGCCGTGCGTGGCCGCGACCACGACCTTGGTCGCGCCGTTGTCGAACAGCGCGTCCGCCGCCTTCACGATCGTGCCACCGGTGTCGATCATGTCGTCGACCACCACGCAGGTGCGGCCCTCGACCTCGCCGACCACGTCGAACACCTTGACCTCGTTGGCCACGTCCGGGTCGCGCTTCTTGTGGATGATCGCCATCGGCACGCCGCCCAGCCGGTCCGACCAGCGCTCGGTGACCCGCACCCGCCCGGCGTCCGGCGCCACCACCGTCACCTGCGACAGGTCCAGCCGGCTCTCGAAGTGCGAGGCCAGCAGGTCCAGCGCGAACAGGTGGTCGACGGGCCCGTCGAAGAAGCCCTGGATCTGCGCCGTGTGCAGGTCGACGGTGATCAGCCGGTCGGTGCCCGCGGTCTTGAACAGGTCCGCCATCAGCCGCGCCGAGATCGGCTCCCGGCCGCGGTGCTTCTTGTCCTGCCGCGCGTACCCGAAGAACGGCGCCACCACGGTGATCCGCTTGGCGGACGCGCGCTTGAGCGCGTCCACCATGATCAGCTGCTCCATGATCCACTGGTTGATCGGCGCGGTGTGGCTCTGCACCACGAACGCGTCGGAGCCGCGCACCGACTCCAGGAACCGCACGAAGGTCTCGCCGTTGGCGAAGTCGTACGCCGAGGTCGGCGTGAGCTCGACGTGGAGGTTGTCGGCTACTTCCTTGGCCAGGTCCGGGTGGGCACGGCCGGTGAAGAGCATCAGCTTCTTCTGGCCGCTCGCCTTGATCCCACTCACCTTGGACAACTCCCCCTCAATGGAACTGTACTTCCCGTGGGTGTCGTGCCCACGTCCCGCGTCATTCCCCGCGGTCCCGCCCGGACGCCCGGCGAGCGGCCTCGGCCGCCGGGGTACCCGCACGCTTTCGCTCCACCCAGCCCTCGATGTTGCGCTGCCGCCCGCGCGCCACCGCCATCGCACCGGGCGGAACATCCTGAACGATCACCGACCCGGCCGCCGTGTAGGCGCCGTCGCCGATGGTCACCGGCGCGACGATCATGTTGTCGCTGCCGACCTTCACGTGGTCGCCGACCACGCTCCGGTGCTTGTCCACGCCGTCGTAGTTCACGAAAACGCAGGCCGCGCCGATGTTGCTGCCCGTGCCGATCTCCGCGTCGCCGACATAGGTGAGGTGCGGAACCTTGCTGCCCTCGCCCACCTCGGCGTTCTTGGTCTCGACATAGGCACCGATCTTGGCCTTCCGCGCCAGGCGGGTGCCCGGCCGCAGGTAGGCGAACGGGCCGACCGACACCTCGGGGCCGATCTCCGCCCCGGTGGAGACGGAGTTCACCACCCGCGCGTCCGCGCCGACCGAGGTGTCGGTCAGCGTGCAGCCGGGGCCGACCTCGGCCCCCTCCGCCAGGTGGGTGCGGCCGTGCAGCTGCGTCCCCGGGTGGACGACGGCGTCCGGCTCGGCCGTGACCTCCACGTCGATCCACGTCGTGGCCGGGTCGACGATCGTGACCCCGGCCCGCATGTGGGCCTCCAGGATCCGGTCGTTCAGCTGCCGCCGGGCCTGGGCCAGCTGCACCTTGTCGTTGACGCCCTGGGTCTCCACCCAGTCGGGGGTCAGGTACGCGCCCGCCCGGTGACCGTCGTGGCGCAGAATGCCCACCACGTCGGTGAGGTACTCCTCGCCCTTGGCGTTGTCGGTGGTCACCCGCTTGAGCGCGTCCGCCAGCAGGGCGCCGTCGAAGGCGTACATGCCGACGTTGATCTCGCGGACGGACCGCTGCGCCTCGGTCGCGTCCTTGTGCTCGACGATCGCCGAGACCGAGCCGTCCTCCTCGCGCAGGATGCGGCCGTACCCGGTCGCGTCGGGCATCTCCGTGGTGAGGACGGTCACGGCGTTGCCGTCGCCCTCGTGCACGCGGACCAGCTCGGCCAGCGTCTCGCCGCGCAGCAGCGGATGGTCGCCGTTGGTGACCACCACCGTGCCGCGCAGCTCGCCCACGCTCTCCAGGGCCATCCGGACGGCGTGCCCGGTGCCTCCCTGCCGCTCCTGCACGACGGGCTCGGGACGGGGGGACGCCCCGGCCCGTTCGAGATGGGCGATCACCTGCTCCCGGCGGTGGCCGACGACCACCACCAGCCGTTCGGGTTCCAGCGCGCGGGCGGCGGCCAGCACATGCCCGAGCATGCTGCGGCCGCACAACTCGTGCAGGACCTTGGAAGTGCGGGACTTCATACGTGTGCCCTCGCCCGCGGCGAGGACGATGACGGCAGCCGGGCGCTCTGCGCTCACGTGGAGGCTCCTCGGCATCGCGGACTGGATCGGTTGGCTCGGACGCCGATCAGGGGGCCTCGCCCACCAGATCTACCTGCTCAAACAGGCTCGTAACGCGCCCGACACCCGAAGGATACCGCCCAGCCCGGCCCTGTCACCCAGCCGCCCGTCCTGACGGCTGGAACGAGCCCGCAAGCTCCCGGGGGAGGAATCGAACCTCCGTTATCTGAACCAAAATCAGACGTCCTGCCCCTAGACGACCCGGGACCGGCACATCGCCCTGAGGCGAACGCCGATCCAACCATACCGACTACCGCCCCACCCGCCGACCCCATTTCGCCCCGCGAGCCCACACACCCCGGCCACAAGGCGACCAAGGGACCGCTCCCCGCAAGGACCGCAAGGCGACCGCCGAAAACTGTCCGGCCCGTAGCGGAGCGCCAGCGGAGTGGAGGGACGGGCAGGCGGCGGGGAGCGGGTCCGCAGCGAGCCCCCAGGCGAGCGAAGGAGGCGTTCACCGCCGTCCCGGGTGGTGTGGAGGGTCGCCCCTCCACAATGAAACGCGCAACTCTTCGTGCGTCTGGTTCGTTGCGGTTTAGTGCGGTTTTTTGCGAGCACCTCTTAGGGAGTGAAGACCGTCCGGCCCGGGTGAGGGCCGTCACCCGGCCGTCCACTATGACCCGCTGACCTGGCCATACAGTGCTCATGGGATGGCGCCGGCGACAGTTCGCGGCGATTTTACGAACCGGACCTGTCCAACTTACGGAACCGTAGGTTACGTTGGCGTAGGTAAGGCTGCCCAGAGAAGCAGGAAGTGGTGACACATGACTACAGCCCCCGTCCTTGATCCGCCCCGCCCGCAACCCCGACCCGAGATCGAGCCGGAACCGACGGGCATGCTCGAAAGGATCCTCGTCGGGGTCTTCACCGGTGTTCCGTTCCTCGCGCTCCTCGCCGCGATCCCCCTGGCCTGGGGCACCTTTCTCGGCTGGACCGACGTGGCGCTCATGGCGGTCTTCTACGTCCTCTCGGCGGGCGGGATCACCGTCGGCTACCACCGCTACTTCACGCACGGCTCCTTCAAGGCCCGCCGCCCGCTCAAGATCGCGATGGCGGTGGCCGGCAGCCTGGCCATGGAAGGGCCGGTCATCACCTGGGTCGCCGACCACCGGCGGCACCACAAGCACTCCGACAAGGAGGCCGACCCGCACTCGCCGTGGCGGTTCGGCAGCGACTGGAAGGCCCTGGCCAAGGGCCTGGGCTGGGCGCACTACGGCTGGCTCTTCGACGGCGGCCGCACCTCCAAGCAGCGCTTCGCCAAGGACCTGCTGAACGACCGCGACATCGTCCGCGTCCACCGGGCCTTCCCCGCGCTGGTCGCCGTGACGCTGCTGCTGCCGGGCGTGCTCGGCGGGCTGCTGACCATGTCGTGGACGGGCGCGCTGACCGCCTTCTTCTGGGCCGGGCTGGTACGGCTCACGCTGGTCCACCACGTGACCTGGTCGATCAACTCGATCTGCCACACCTTCGGCAAGGAGCACTTCGAGGTCCGCGACAAGTCCCGCAACGTGTGGTGGCTGGCGATCCCCTCGCTCGGCGAGTCGTGGCACAACCTGCACCACTCCGACCCCACCTGCGCGCGGCACGGCGTGCTCAAGGGGCAGATCGACATCAGCGCCCGGGCCATCTGGGCCTTCGAGAAGGCCGGGTGGGCGTACGACGTCCGCTGGCCCGACACCGAACGGCTCGAGGCCAGGCGGACGAACCGTCCGGGCTGAGCGTCACAATTGTCCCGTGACTGAACCTGCCCCCCGGTCCCGCAGGAAGCGGATGACCGGCAAGGAACGACGCGAGCAACTCCTCACCATCGGCCGGTCCCTGTTCGCCGAGCGCGGCCTGGACGGCACGTCGGTGGAGGAGATCGCCGCGGCGGCGGGCGTCTCCAAACCGGTGGTGTACGAGCACTTCGGCGGCAAGGAGGGGCTGTACGCGGTGGTGGTCGACCGGGAGTTCGAGAGGCTGCTCGCCCTGGTGACCGAGGCGCTGAACTCGGCGATCCACTACCGGGGCAAGCTGGAGAAGGCGGCGCTGGCGCTGCTGGAGTACATCGAGTCCAATCCCGACGGGTTCCGCATCCTGGTGCGCGACTCGCACGGCGGCACCGGCACCGGCAGCTTCGCCAGCCTGCTGAGCGAGATCGCCGGCGAGGTCGAGCACGTGATGGCCAAGGAGCTCGACCGGCACGAGTACGACGAGAAGTTCGCGCCGATGTACGCGCAGATGCTGGTCGGGATGGTGGCGCTGACGGGCCAGTGGTGGCTGGACGCGCGGCGGCCCAAGCGCGAGGAGGTCGCCGCGCACCTGGTGAACCTGGCGTGGAACGGGCTGTCGGGGCTGGAGCCGCGGCCGTCGCTGGACCCCAGGCGGCGCCGCAAGGAGGCCGAGCGGCGCGAGAAGCGGGCCGAGCGGGCGGCGGCGAAGGCCGAGAAGGCCGAGGAGAAGGCGGCCGCGAAGGCGGAGCGGGCGCGGAGCAAGGGCCGGCATCCGGAGGACGATCCATCGGACGAGGTGCCGGAGGAGCTGGAGGAGGCCGCTCCGTCCGAGGCGCTCCCGGAGCCGGCGTCGCGTCCGTCCCGGTGACGTGGACCGGTGGCCTCCGGAGTTCGTCCGGACGGCCACCGGCCGGGGTCACCGTGTTACCGGTTGGCCCTGCCTCGGTTCGCGAGGCCGGGGTCTTGGGGGGCGCGCCTTTCTGCGATCATGTGATCGCCGACGTGCCCGTGGTGCGCGGCGTCTGGGCTGCCGCCCACCGTGCGAGCTGGCACACCGCAGGGGAACGAGTCGCTTCCCTCGCGCGGTGGGCGGCAGTTCACGGTCCGGCGCGGCCCGCGATGACGAACACGCGCCGGAACGGGTAGACGGTGCCGTACGGCGCGGCCGGGTAGGCGTCGCGCAGCAGGGCCCCGTATTCGGTCAGGAAGTCGTCGGTCTCGGTCGGGTCGAGTGCGGTCAGGACGGGTCGCAGCGTGGTGCCCTTGACCCATTCCAGGACGGGGTCGTCCCCCTGGAGGATCTGGGCGTAGGCGGTCTCCCACGCGTCGACCCGGCAGCCGTGGCGGCTGAGCAGGTCGAGGTAGCCGGCGGGGTCGAGGATGGGGCGCGCGGCGAACAGGCCGCCGAGGCGGTCGCGCCAGCGCGGGTTCCGGCAGACCTGGCGGAGCAGGGTGTGGCTGGGGGCGCCCCAGTTGCCGGGGACCTGGAACGCCAGCCGCCCGCCCGGGGTGAGGGCGTCGATCCAGCGCGGGAGCAGATCGGTGTGCCCGGGGACCCAGTGCAGGACGGCGTTGGAGACGATCAGGTCGAAGGGGCCGCCGGGACGCCAGGTGGTGACGTCGCCGACGCCGAAGCGGAGGCGTCCGGGGATCTCGTGGACCCGGGCGGCCTCGATCATCTCGGGCGAGGAGTCGATCGCGTCGATGTCCGCGTCCGGCCAGCGGCGGGCCAGTTCGGCGGTGAGCCCGCCGGAGCCGCAGCCGAGGTCGGCGATGCGGGCCGGCTCGGGGACCGCCTGGGCGGCACGGGCCAGCAGCTCGGCGAACGGGCGTGCGCGCTCGTCGCCGAAGGCCCCGTACTGGACGGGGTCCCAGAGGGCGGCGGGCGCTCCGCTCGCTGCTTGTCTCGACATCAAGAGACATCATGCCGTCGCACAATCTTGATGTCAAGAAAGTCTTCTCGATATCGAGACAGGTAAGCTGTCGGAATGCAGGACGAGGTGGACCGCCTGGTCGAGGCCTGGCACAAGGAACGGCCGGACCTCGACGTCCGGCCGCTGCAGGTCCTGAGCCGGGTGTCCCGGCTGGCCCGGCATCTCGACCGCGCCCGCCGCGCCGTGTTCGCCGCCCACGAGCTGGAGGGCTGGGAGTTCGACGTGCTCACCGCGCTGCGCCGGGCGGGCACCCCCTACCAGCTCAGCCCGGGCGCGCTGCTGCGGGCCACGCTGGTCACCTCCGGCACCATGACCAACCGGATCGACCGGCTGGCGGCCGCCGGGCTGGTGGAGCGCCACCCCGACCCGCAGGACAAGCGGGGCGTGCAGGTGCGCCTCACCGCGGCCGGGATGACCCGGGTGGACGCCGCGTTCGCCGATCTCCTCGACCGCGAGCACGCGATCCTCGACAGCCTGGCCCCCGGCGACCGCGAGACGCTGTCGGGGCTGCTGCGAACGCTGCTGATCCCCTTCGACAGCGCCGACGGGCCCCCGGACCACCCCTGACCCCGCGGGCGCGGGGCTGCGGGGCCGGTCGGCGCAGGGCGGTCAGCCGACGTCCTCGGCCAGCATCAGCCACTCCTCCTCGACCTGGGCGGCCTCGGCCTGGATCTCCTTCAGCCTGCCGTCGAGCTCCTGGAGCCGCGCGTAGTCGGTGGCCGCCGCCGCGAGCTTCTCGTGCAGCTCGGCCTCCTGCTTCGCCAGCTTGTCGAGGCGCCGTTCGAGCCGGTCGAGCTCCTTGCGGGCCTTCCACTCCTGCCCGCCGCCCTTCGCCGCCGCCCCGGCGGGCGCCTTCGCCCCTGCCTTCGCCCCGGACTTCGTCTCGGACTTGGGCGCGGTGACGGTGGCCGCGGTCGCCGTCCCCTCGGACGCCGCCGCACGGGTCGGGGCGGTGCCCTCCGCGCGGCGCCGCAGGTACTGCTCCACGCCGCCGGGCAGCATCGACACCCGGCCGTCGCCCAGCAGCGCCACGACGTGGTCGGTGACCCGCTCCAGGAAGTACCGGTCGTGGCTGACGACCACGAGCGTGCCCGGCCAGCCGTCGAGCAGGTCCTCGACCTCGGTCAGCGTCTCGATGTCGAGGTCGTTGGTGGGCTCGTCCAGCAGCAGCACGTTCGGCTCGGCCATGAGCAGCCGCAGCAGCTGCAGGCGGCGCCGCTCGCCGCCGGACAGGTCGCCGATCGGGGTCCACTGCCGGTCGCCGCGGAACCCCAGCCGCTCCAGCAGCTGGCTCGCGGTCCACTCCCGCTTGCCGACGGTGATGCGGTGCTTGATCTCCTCGACCGACTCCAGCACGCGCCGGGACGGGTCGAGCTCCTCCAGGTTCTGCGACAGGTGGGCGAGCTGGACGGTGCGACCGCGGACGACCCGGCCCTCCTCGGCGTCCACCGAGCCGTCCAGCAGCCGCAGCAGGGTGCTCTTGCCGCTGCCGTTGACGCCGACCAGCCCGATCCGGTCGCCGGGGCCGAGCCGCCAGGTCAGGCGCTCGAACAGGCGCCGGTCGCCGAGCCGGACGGCGGCGTCCTCGATGTCGAACACGGTCTTGCCGAGCCGCGCGGTGGCGAACCGGGTCAGCTCGACCGAGTCGCGCAGCGGCGGCTCGTCGGCGATCAGGGCCTGCGCGGCGTCCACCCGGAACTTGGGCTTGGACGTGCGGGCCTGCGGGCCGCGCCGCAGCCAGGCCAGCTCCTTGCGGAGCAGGTTCTGCCGCTTGGCCTCGGTCGCCGCGGCGATCCGGTCGCGTTCGGCCTTGGCCAGCACGTACGCGGAGTAGCCGCCCTCGTAGCGCTCGACCCGGCCGTCGACGACCTCCCAGGTGCGCTCGGTGACCTCGTCCAGGAACCAGCGGTCGTGGGTGACGACCAGCAGCGCGCCGCGGCGGGCGCGCAGATGCCGGGCCAGCCAGTCGATGGCCTCCAGGTCGAGGTGGTTGGTGGGCTCGTCCAGGACGATCAGGTCGGACTCGGGGACCAGCAGCCGGGCCAGCGCGGTCCGGCGCCGCTCGCCGCCCGACATCCCGGCGAGCGGAGCGTCCAGGGGCAGGTCGGCCAGCAGCCCGGCGAGGATGTCGCGGACCCGGGTGTCGCCCGCCCACTCGTGCTCGGGGCGGTCGCCCAGCACCACGTCCCGCACCGTGGCGCCCTCGGCGAACGCGTCGCGCTGGGTCAGGTAGCCCAGGCGGAGCCCGCGGGCGTGGGTGACCCGGCCCTCGTCGGGCTCGGTGGCGCGGGCGAGGATCTCGACGAGCGTGCTCTTGCCGCCGCCGTTGCGGCCGACGACGCCGACGCGGTCTCCCTCGTCGAGCCCGAGGGAGACGGCGTCGAGCAGCGGCCGGGGGCCGTAGGCCTTGGTGACGTTCTCAGCGTTGATCAGATTCACGACGCCTTCAAGGCTAATGGCAGTCGCGGGGGCGCGGGTCAACCGCGAGGGTGCGGCGGCCGGTCCCGGAGGGGTCAGCTGCCTCCGCCGCCTCCCCCGCCGCAGCCGCCGCCACCGCCGCCGCAGGAAGAGCCGCCGCCGCTGCAGGAGGAACCCCCGCTGCACCCGCCGCCTCCACCGGTGCCACCGCCGAAGAAGCCACCGCCGCCGCCGGCCCTGCGGCGGCCCTTCTTACCGCTCTTACCGCCGCCCCCGGCGGCCGCGATGACCATGACGAGAACGACCACACCGCCGATGATGACCACGGGAATCAGGACGTCCATGATCTTCCCCCGTTCAGAAGCTGGAGCTGGACGAGCTGGAGCCGCCGTCGGAGCCGGACGAGCCGCCGGACGACCCGCTGCTCCCGGACGAGCCGCTGTCGTAGCCCGAGGAGCCGCCGTACGACCCGCCCGAGTCGTAGGAGGGACCGGGGCCGGAACTGGAGTACGGATCGGGCGCCGGAGAGCCCGAGTAGGGATCACCACCGGGCGCGTAGCCGCCGGAGTGATGGTGGTGGTGCGCGCCCGGCCCGTACGGGCCGGGGGACGCCCCGGGAGCGCCCGGAGGATAGGGGCCGGGCGGATACGCGCCGGGCTGGTACGGGCCCGGCCCGGGCCCGCCGCGCCCGGACGACGACGCGCGGACCGCCACGACGATCACGACGACCACGACCGCGACGATGCCGAAGAGGAGCGTCAGCGCGACCAGGAGACCAAGAATGCTCATGCCCACCGCTCGTTCCTTCTGGGGGGTAGGGAAGGCGATTTGAGTATGAGACGCACCCGGTGGCCGAAGAGTTCGTCAGATGATTGTGGCCCCGGGGACAGGTCCGTGCGCGCGGACGACGCTCTGCGCCACCCCGGAGCCGTCCAGCGCCGCCGCCAGCTCGCCCGCGTGCTCCTCCGACTCGGCCAGGAACGCGCAGGTCGGACCCGATCCCGACACCAGCGCCCCGATCGCGCCGTGATCGCGTCCGGTGGCGAGGGTACGGCGCAGCGCGGGCCGCAGCGCCAGCGCCGGGGCCTGCAGATCGTTGTCCAGCGCGGCGCCCAGGGCCTTGACGTCCCCGGTGGCCAGCGCGGTCATGAGGGCCTGGGAGACCTCGGGCCAGGGCGCCCGCTCGCCCCGGGCGTCGCGGAGCCGGTCGCATTCGGCGTACACCTCGGGCGTCGACAGCCCGCCGTCGGCGGTGGCGAACACCCAGTGGAAGGTGCCGCGGGTCAGCGCCGGGGTCAGCCGCTCGCCGCGTCCGACGCCGACGGCCGTGCCGCCCACCAGCGCGAACGGCACGTCGCTGCCCAGCACGGCGCCGAGCTCCAGCAGGTCGTCACGGGTGAGCAGGGGGTCCTCGCGGTCGTCCCACAGCCGGGCGCAGGCGACCAGCGCGGCGGCGGCGTCGGCGCTGCCGCCCGCCATCCCGCCCGCGACCGGGATGGCCTTGCGGATGCGCAGCGCCGCCTGCGGCTCGACGCCGAGCCGCTCGGCCACCAGCAGGGCCGCCCGGACGGCGAGGTTGCCGCCGTCGACCGGGACGCCCTCGATCGCCACCCGGGCGGTCGGGGCGGCCTCGACGGTCACCTCCAGCCGGTCGGCGGGGACGGCCGTCACCTCGTCGACGAGGGAGACGGCGTGGAAGACGTTGACGAGGTCGTGATACCCGTCGTCGCGAAGCGGCCCCACAGCGAGCTGGAGGTTGACCTTCGCGGGCGCGCGTACGGTCACTGCTGTCACGTCACGGAAGCGTAGAGGACCGCGGCGCCGCCCACGGCAGGCGGGGCATACCGGTCACCCGCAGGCCACCCCCACCCGACCGTCGCGACCGTGCCGCCCGCCCCGGCCGGGACTCAGTCGCCGCTGGTCACCGGCAGGTTGCGCGGGTTGAAGTAGGGCAGGGTGGCCAGCTCGCGCAGCGCGGAGGCGGCCTGCTTGTCGCCGCTGACCGAGTAGCGGCGGCGCTCGTCCCTGGCCTCCTGCGCCTGCTCGTCGGAGTTGAAGTAGACCACGGCCTTGACCTGCGGATTCTGCAGCGTCTCGGCGGCCTTGCGGAGCCACTCGGCACGCCGCGCGCCGTAGCTCTTCGGCACCCCGAACTCGGCCACCATGATCGGCTTGGGCCGGTCGTCGGCCCACTCCAGGAACAGCTTGAGCGTCTCCGACAGGTCCCGGTAGTCGAACTCGCCGCCCGGCTGGGCGTCCACGCAGATCCAGTCGACCTGGTCGTCGCCCGGGTAGAAGGACGGCGCGTTGCGGGTGCCGAAGCCGCCCGCGGTGGGGCACCACACCCACGCGACGTTGTCGACCCGCTCCCGCTCGAAGATCCGGCGGATGTGCTTCCAGGCGGCGATGAAGTCGGCCGGGCTGTGGACGCGGCTGTCGCGCACGCTCTCCCTGTCCATGTCGCGCTGCCAGCGCAGGAAGATCGGCTTGCCGGTGGCCTTGATCGCGCGGGCCCGCTCCCGGATCAGCCGGTCGTGCTTGCCCGAGACGACCTCGCGGGTGTCGGCGCCCGCCCACGTCAGCAGCAGGTAGCGGTCGCCGGCGGCGAGCAGCGCGGCGTCGTCGCGGCCCGGGAAGGCCGACTTCCAGCCCCGGTAGCTCTGCACGATGTCCAGCGGCCGGCCGAGATCGCGCTCGAACGCGCCCACCGCCCCGGGGGCCGGGCGCGGCGACGGCACCCCGGATGCCCCGCTCTCCGACGGTGACGCGGACGGAGAGCCCGACGGGGAGCCGGACGGGGACGCCCCGGACCCCGGCGACGGCGGCACCCAGGCGCCGAAGTAGGCGCCCTGCTTGGGCGGCACGGGGGCGACCCCCGCCCGGGCGGTCGTCGTGATCGTCGGCGTCGCGCCCGCGCCGTCACTGCAGCCGGCGGCGAGCACCAGCATCGCCAGCGCGGCCACGGGCCCCGTCGCCCGAGTCCTCCGCGAACGCCCCATCGCCCGCCCCTTCAGCATGGTCCTCCGCCTCGTTGAGATCCAGCACGCCCCCAGGACCATACTGGGCGATCCGGGCGAAGGCGGCCACGTCCAGCGCTTCTCCCCGAGCCCGTGGATCGACGCCCGCCGCGCGCAGCGCCCGCTCGGCCTCCGCGGCCGATCCGGCCCAGCCCGCCAGCGCCGCGCGCAGCGTCTTGCGGCGCTGCGCGAACGCCGCGTCCACCACGGCGAACACCGCTTCGCGGGACGCCAGGGTCGGCGGCGGCGCGGTGCGGGTGAAGGCGACCAGGCCCGAGTCGACGTTGGGCGCGGGCCAGAACACCGCCCGGCCCACCGGCCCCGCCCGGCGCGCCTCCCCGTACCAGGCCAGCTTCACCGACGGCACCCCGTAGATCTTGCCCCCCGGCGCGGCGACCATCCGGTCGGCCACCTCCGACTGCACCATCACCAGCGCGCGCCGCAGCGACGGCAGCGTGGCGAGCAGGTGCAGCACCACCGGGACGGCCACGTTGTAGGGCAGGTTGGCGACCAGCGCGGTCGGCTCGGGCCCCGGCACGCCGGTGAGGCGCAGCGCGTCGCCCCGGACGACCTCCAGCCGCCCGGCCAGCTCGGGGGCGCGGGCGGCCACCGTCTCCGGCAGCGCCCCGGCCAAGACCGGGTCGATCTCCACGGCCACCACCCGGCGCACCTCCGGCAGCAGCGCCAGGGTGAGCGAGCCCAGCCCGGGACCGACCTCGATCACCACGTCGCCGGGGGCGGGCTCGGCGGTCCGCACGATCCGCCGGACGGTGTTGGCGTCGATCACGAAGTTCTGGCCGAGCGTCTTGGTCGGCCGGACCCCCAGCCGCGCGGCCAGTTCCCGCACGTCCGCCGGTCCGAGAAGTGCCTGTACGTCCCCCACGGGTCCAGTGTGGCAGGTCCGCCGGGCACCGGCCGCCGAGTGGGCCGGAGAGGCGGCTAGCCGAACAGGCGGCCGCCGCAGTTGGGCCACTGCCCCTGCCAGCGCCCGTTGACCTTGTTGTAGAGCATCTGGGCCCGGTAGGTCTGCTCCTCGGGACTGGCGTCGGACGGCCTGCCCGAACCGCCGACCGAGCCCCACGTCTGCATCGAGAACTGGTAGAGCCCGTAGTAGCCCGCAGGGTTCACGGCCTTGGGGTTGCCGCCGGACTCGCACTGGGCCAGGCCCGGCCAGTTCAGCCGGGCCGCGGCGCCGGTCGAGCCGCCCTTGGGGCCGACCGCCACGATCGCCGCGACCGGCTTGCGCTTGACCTGCTCGGAGATCACGGCCTTGACCTTCTTGCCGCGCCGCTTCACGTAGGCGATCTGCACCACCTTCAGGCCCGGCTTGCCCTTCCGGAGCACCTTCTCGCTGAACGGCGCCACCTTGGAGCTCTTCTTGCGGATCGGCGGCGCGGTGGTCTTCACGGTCCGGGTCACCGGCTTGGACAGCAGCCGCATCACCTTGATCGTCGTCCCGGGCGGGGACTGCCGCGGCGGGGCCACCAGATCGTAGGGGCCCAGCGCGATCCTGGCCTCGGTGAGCACCTGCTCCACCGTGGACCCGGCGCTCATGACCTCGGACCTCTTCTTGTCCACCACGATCACGATCTTCTGCGGGGTGGCGCTGGGCTTCGGCGCGTCGGCGACCGGGGTCGTCGGGGACGGGGCCTTCTCGCCGCCGCATCCGGCGGCCAGAACCGCCGTCATGAGCAGCGGCAAAACCAAGCGCGTGGGGGGTCGGCGCAGTTTTTCAAAGCCCCGGCCCACGGCGCTCGCCTGGCGGCTCGCCCCTAACCGGGTCTTGGCGAGCGCGGCATCGCTTCGCGATCTGGCCGGTGTTGCTCGCCTCCGGCATCGCACCACCGCCCAGCCAACGCGCTCGCGCGGTACCTGAGGGGACATGGAGAGAGACCCTAGAGGCCCGCGAGCGCCTCCCGCCACCCGAACAGCGATGTTTCGCCCGTCACGCCCGGCTCGCCCGGCTCGCCCCGAGACACCCCGCGCGGCCTTTACCAGGCGCCGAAGACGCGTTCGCCGTTGGCCGCGATCGCCGAGCACAGCTCGGCGAGGTCCACGCCCTTCACCTCGGCCATGAACCTGACCGTGTGCGGGATCAGGTACGAGGCGTTGGGCTTGCCCCGGTGCGGGAGCGGCGTGAGGAACGGCGCGTCGGTCTCCACCAGCACCAGCTCCAGCGGCGCCGCGCGCAGCGCCTCCCGCAGCGGCTCGGCGTTCTTGAACGTCACGTTGCCCGCGAAGCTCATCACGTAGCCGCGGTCGGCGCAGACCTTCGCCATCTCGGCGTCGCCGGAGAAGCAGTGGAACACCACCCGCTCCGGGGCGCCCTCCTCCTGAAGGATGCGCAGGACGTCGTCGTGGGCCTCCCGGTCGTGGATGACCAGGGCCTTGCCCGTGCGCTTGGCGATCTCGATGTGGGCCCGGAACGAGCGCTGCTGGTCGTCCACGGGGGCCCAGTCGCGGTAGTGGTCGAGGCCCGTCTCGCCGATCGCCCGCACCTTCGGGTGCGCGGCCATCGCCTCGATGTCGTGCAGCACCGCGTCCTCGACGCCGGTCGTCTCGTTGGGGTGGATCGCCACGGCCGCGTAGACGTCCTGGTACTCGCCCGCGGCGTCCACCGCGAACCGGGAGGACGGCAGGTCGCAGCCGATCGTGACGATCCGGGCGATTCCGGCCGCGCGGGCGGAGGCCAGCGCCTCGGTCACCGGCGTGTCGGCCATGTCGAGATGGCAGTGGCTGTCGAACACGTCGACCGGCAGGCGCTCGGGCAGTGGCGGGAAGGACCGCGAGGCCTCCCCGCCGGGACCCCTGCTCACCGCGACTCCCTCTCGGTCCGGACGGGACCCTCGCTCATCACGATTCTCCCTTGCCCTCTTCCAGGCGGGCCAACTCCTCGTCGACCACCGAAGAGTCCAGCTTCTTGAACAGCGGCGTCGGCTTGGCCAGCGGCACGCCCGGCTTGATCGGCCGCGACTCCCAGACCGCCTCGGTGGTGTAGTCGCCGGTCAGCACCGGGTAGTCGGGGCCGCCCTCCTCGGACACCATCTCGAGCCGCGGCATGCCGCTCCAGGTGCCCGCGCCGCCGAGCATCTCGTACACCTTCTGCGAGGAGTTCGGCAGGAACGGGGTCAGCAGCGACTTGGCGTCGTCGACCACCTGCAGCGCCACGTGCAGGATCGACTTGACCCGCTCGGGGTCGTCCTTGAGCTTCCACGGCGCCTGGTCGGACAGGTAGCGGTTGGCGTCGCGGACGACGTCCAGCGCCTCGGTGATCGCGTTCTTGAACCGGGACCGGCCCAGCTCCCCGCCCACGGCCCCGAACGCGGACCGGCTGCGCTCCAGCAGCGCCCGGTCGGCGCCGGTCAGCTCGCCCGCCTCCGGGACCGCCCCGAAGTTCTTGGCGGCCATGTTGATCGAGCGGTTGACCAGGTTGCCCCAGGCGGCGACCAGCTCGTCGTTGTTGCGGCGGACGAACTCCGACCAGGTGAAGTCGGTGTCCTGGTTCTCCGGGCCCGCCACCGCCACGTAGTAGCGCAGCGCGTCGACGTCGTACCGCTCGAGGAAGTCCTTGACGTAGATGACCACCTGGCGGGACGAGGAGAACTTGCGGCCCTCCATCGTCAGGAACTCCGACGACACCACCTCGGTGGGCACGTTCAGCCGGCCCAGCGAGCCGGGCGTGCCGCCCTTGTCGCCCTCGCCGCCGTAGCCGAGCAGCATCGCCGGCCAGATCTCGGAGTGGAAGACGATGTTGTCCTTGCCCATGAAGTAGTACGACAGGGCCTCGGGGTCCTGCCACCAGGCCCGCCACGCCTCCGGGTCGCCCTGCCGGCGCGCCCACTCCACCGAGGCGGAGAAGTAGCCGATCACGGCGTCGAACCACACGTACAGCTTCTTGGCCGGGTTGTCGCGCCAGCCGTCCAGCGGGATCGGCACGCCCCAGTCGAGGTCGCGGCTGATCGCCCGCGGCTGCAGGTCGTCCAGCAGGTTCAGCGAGAACTTCAGCACGTTCGGCCGCCACTGTGTTTCGCCCCCATGGCTACGCCCCGCCACCCCCCCTCCCTGCTTGCTACGCAGGTAGCGGCCCAGCACGTCGGTGAACGCGGGCAGGTCGAGCATGAAGTGCTCGGTCTCGACGAACGAGGGCTTCTCGCCGTTGATCCGGCTCACCGGGTTGATCAGGTCGATCGGGTCGAGCTGGTTGCCGCAGTTGTCGCACTGGTCGCCGCGCGCGCCGTCGTACCCGCAGATCGGGCAGGTGCCCTCGATGTAGCGGTCGGGCAGCGTGCGGCCGGTGGACGGCGAGATCGCCCCCATCGTGGTCTTGGGGAAGATGTAGCCGTTGTCGTACAGGCCCTTGAAGATCTCCTGGACGACGGCGTAGTGGTTGCGCGTGCTGGTGCGGGTGAACAGGTCGTAGGACATCCCGAGGCCGTACAGGTCCTCGGCGATCACCCGGTTGTAGCGGTCGGCCAGCTCGCGCGCGGTCACGCCCTCCTTGTCGGCCTGCACCTGGATCGGCGTGCCGTGCTCGTCGGTGCCGCTGACCATCAGGACCCGGTTGCCCGCCATCCGCTGGTAGCGGCTGAACATGTCGGCGGGCAGCGCGAAACCGGAGACGTGCCCGATGTGACGGGGCCCGTTGGCGTACGGCCAGGCGGGCGCGGTCAGGATGTGTCGGCTCGACGAGGACATGCACCCAGAGTAGAGGGCGGATCGGGCCCGCTCGAACCGTTAGCCGAACCCGGGCGGGCCGTGCGGCCGATACCCTGCGAGGCGGACGGCATCCACCCCACACAGGCAGAGGTTGATCTCAGGCATGGGCCAGACCACGGTGCGCGAGCCGGCCGGCCAGGACGACGCCGGGACCCGCACCGGTCCCCCCGCCGAAGCGCCCGGCGGCGCGGCCTCCCGGGGCCTGCCCGCCCGGCTCGGGAACGGCCTGCGACGGCCGCGCCGCCGCGTGGCGCTGCTGTCGGCGCTGGTGGCGGCGTGCACCGTGCTCGCCCAGTGGATCAACAACACGCCGCCGCTGTACTTCGACCCCTACTACGTGTGGCTGGGCGCCCGCGACTGGCCGGACGTCCCGCTGGACCGGTGGCCGTTCAACGAGGTCCCGCACCAGGTGACCCGGCTGGGGCTGGTGCTGCCCGCGCGCCTCGCGCAGGAGCTGCTGGGCGACGGCCAGGCCGCCTACTTCACCGTCGCCGCGCTCGGCGGCTGCCTGTTCTTCGTGGGCTGCTACCTGGCCGTGCGGTCGCTGTTCGGCGACGTGGCGGGCGTCGCGGCGGCGCTGCTGCTGATCGTCCACCCGTTCTTCACCATGACGAACCCCTACGGGGTGGAGGTCACCTGGTCGGCCGGGGTGGTGCTGCCGGACATGCCGGGCGCGGGGCTGTTCGCCTTCGGGATGGCGGCGCTGGTGGCCGCGAGCCGCCGCACCGGCCGCGCCCAGACCCGGCTGCTGGTGGCGGCCGGAGTCTGCTTCGGCGCGTCCTTCCTGGTCCGGGAGTTCCTGGCGTTCCTGTTCCTGGCCATCCCGATCTACCTGGCGCTGCTGCGGATCCCGTGGCGGCGCAACGTCACGGTCGGGCTGCCGATGGTCGCGATCCTGGCCGCCAACCTGACCCACAACACCGTCGTGTGGGGCGACCCGCTGGCCGGGCTGATGTCGGCCGCGACCCACGGCGGCGAGTCCCGCGACCACGTCACCCGGTGGCTGGCGCTCCAGTCGTTCGTGCGGGCGATGGACGACTGGCACCCGATGGGCATGATCTTCGTCGCGGCGCTGGTCCTCACCCTCGCCGGCTGGGCCGTGACCCGCGACCGGCGGCTCGCCTTCGTCCTGGTCTGGTTCTTCACCCTGGCCGTCCCGCTGACCCTGCTGGCGGGCGTCCTGGACCCGCACGACATCTCGCTGCGCGCCTGGCTGCTGCGGTACTGGTTCGCCGTCCTCCCGGCGCTGCTGGCGGGCGCCGCCGGATCGGCCGTCCTGCTGGCGCGGCGGATCCCCGACGGCTTCGCCGCCCGCTTCCGGCTCCGCACGGTGGTGGCGCCCGCGCTGGCGGTCGTGCTCGCGGGCACGTACGCCGTGTCGGCGGTGCGCGCCGTCCCCTACCTCCCCCGCGACACGGCCTGGAACGAGCTGAGGAACCACCTCGCCGCCCACGACCGCGACATGCCCGTCCTGTGGGCGGACCGGCGGCTCGCGCAGACGCTGACGTTCTACACCCGCTCCATGTGGGGCGACACCCTGTGGCACGGCCGCATCCGCGACTTCGAGCACTCCTCCACGAAACTGCCGGAGGAGTCGTACGGGCAGCCGATGCTGTTCACCCGGTGGCGCGGCCAGGAGTCACAGATCCTCGCCGGCTGGAGGCCCAGCCAGGAGGGCGGATGGCGCCTGATGTGGCAGTCCTCCGACGGCCTACTGGAAATCTGGGGCCCGGCCTAACCCAGCGAAGGGCACGTTCGGCACCCCGCAACCACCGCAACGGCGACCGCCGAACACTGTCCGGCCCGGAGCGGAGCGCCAGCGGAGTGGAGGGACGGGCAGGCGGCGGGGAGCGGTTCCGCAGCGAGCCCCCAGGCGAGCGGAGGAGGCGTTCACCGCCGTCCCGGGTGGCGTGGAGGGTCGCCCCTCCACAATGAAAAAGTGTGTTCCGGGTCCTGTTGCGGGGCGGACGGGCTGCGCCAGGCCACCCAGTCGCCCTCGGGGGTACGGCGGCTGTCCACGATCCGCCAGCCGTCCGGGGCGTCCCGCCACGTCTGCTCGGCCGGCACGCCCTTCGGCCACGCCAGCACGACCAGGTCCACGTTGCGCGGCGCCGGGGTCCAGCGGGCGTCGAACAGCGTGCCCTTGCTGTCCCAGGCCCAGTAGAACTGGGCGAGCCGCACCGTCCACGGGACGTTCCAGTCCAGCGCGATCGAGCGCTGCGCCTCCAGGTCGGTCTTGTCGCGCAGGTCGGTGTACGACGTCAGCCCCTGCACCAGCGGCCGCGAGATCTGCGTCGTGGCCGTCGTCACCGCGGCCAGGTTGACCGTCACCAGCATCACCACCAGGGCGGCCCGGCTATGCCCGGGCAGCCGGGCCGTGAACACCGCCAGGCCCAGCAGCACCAGCCCGGCCAGCGTGGCCCGCCACAGGTGGAACTCCGTCCAGTTCCAGGTCAGGAAGGACGTCTCGGGAAAGTCGAACCGCGTGTAGGTGTAGCGGCTGAGCAGATCGCCCGCGTACCACTGCACGACGCTCGCGGTCAGCACGGCCAGCGTCACCGTCGCCGCCGCCGCCCACAGCACGGTGCGCAGCGTGGCGCGCAGCAGCACGGCGGCGCCCACCGCGAACAGCACCGGCGTCACGCACGCCAGGTAGCGGCCGTACACGTAGTTGCCGATCCGCCACTCCACGGGCAGCGCGGCCGAGGTCGCGAACGCGATCCCCGCGATGGTCGCCAGCACCGCCAGGGCCAGCGCGCGCAGCCGCGGCGCCGTGCCGCGCCGCACCGCCAGCACCGCGACGGTGATCAGCCCGATCCCGGCGATGCCGCCGGTCGCCACGATCTGGTACCAGACCTGCCCGGTGCCCAGCGACAGCACCCAGCCGTAGCCGTCCAGGCTGGTCAGGCGGCGCTCCAGGTTGCCGCCCAGGTTGTTGTCGCCGCCCGGGTACAGCCGGGGCAGCAGGTGCGCGTTCAGGAGCGCGCCCGCGCCCGCGACGGCCGCGAGGGCGGCGGCGGCGATGCCGGTGGTGCGCCGGTCGCGCCACCGGAACAGCACGGCGGCGGCCATCAGCCCCGCCTGCACGACGATGAGGATCACGCCGCGGGTGTGGGAGGCGTACACGTACGCCACGACCATCGCGGCGGACGCCCCGTACAGCGTCACCCGCGCCCGGGAGGTCTCCGGCGGCGCGGTCAGCCACGCGTGGGTCAGCAGCAGCCAGCCGAACACCGCGACCGGCAGCACCGCGTCGGTGAGCACGAACTCGGCGTAGAAGACCACCGAGGGCAGCAGCGCGGTGACGTGCCCGACCGCGTACGACCAGCCGTGCGGCAGCCGCATCCGGCGCAGCATGAGGTAGGCCAGCGGCAGCAGGGCGGCGCTGATCAGCGCGTTGATGACCAGGCAGATCCGGTAGACGGTGATCGGCTCGTCGGCGATCCAGAACGCCGGGAGCAGCAGCAGCGCGTACCCGCCCCGGTACACCGTGCCGTACGACATGTCGGCCTCGGGGCCGCCGGTCAGCACCCGGGCCGCGAACAGGTAGCCCGCCTCGTCCGGGGTGGCCACCGGCATCGTCTGCCCGGCCGCCAGCCACAGCCGCACGGCCACCTGGGCCGCCCAGCCGATCAGCAGCAGCAGGCCCCAGTGCCGGAAGCGCGGCGGGACGCCGGCGGGGCGCTCGCCCGTGGAACGGGCCGGAGGTCGTGCGACCGTGCGGGTCGCGGCCTGGGTGGTCATCAGTGGCCGGGGTCCGGGAGCAGGACGATGACGGCCGGCACGGGCGAGAGATCCATCAGCGAGTCAGCCTGGCACAGTCCGGTGAGCGCGATTCGGCTTGCTCACGAAACACTCAGCAAGTTGTCGGCTTCCGTTCCGGACGGTGACGACCTCGTTCCCTTCCGTGAGAGGCGGAGCGCGAGCACGGGCGCCGTTCCGTCCCTGAAGGGAAATGCGCGGGAACGGCGCACGGGAAGTGCGCCGACGCCGGTGACCTACCCCGCCGTGATGATTTATTCGTCCTCGGCGGAGCCGGTCTCGCCCGCGGCGCGGCCCTTGGCCCGGGGCTTGCCCGCGGCCTTGCCGTCGCTCTTGCCGGTGGACGTGCCGGTGCTCGTGCCCGCGCTCTTGCCGGTGGTCTTGCCCGTGGTCCTGCCGGTCGACCCGGCCGTGGACTTGCCGGTGGTCTTGCCGGTGGTCTTGGGCTTGGCGGCGGCGACGGCCGGAGCCTTCTCCCGCTCCGGGTCCGTGGCCACCTCGCCGTCGCCGGTCTTGGCACCGACGGCCCGCTCCTTCTGCGCCTCGGCGGCGACCTTCAGCACGGCGGCGTCCACCACGCCCGCGGCCTCGTCGGCGGGGTCGATCGCCGGCGGGTGCTGGCGGCGCCGGATGCCCAGGATGCTGATGAACAGCGAGCCGAAGATGGCCTGCAGGCTCATCACCAGCGCGGTGGCGGCCGGGACGACCAGGCGCAGCGACTGCCGCGGGTCCAGCTCGCCGAAGTTGTTGACGCGCCAGTGCAGCAGGGAGGCGGCCAGGCCCGCCAGACCGGCCACGGCGAGCAGCCCGCCGAGCACCAGTCCGCGTTCCAGGCTCCACCAGTCGATGATCTTCTGTACTCTCCGATCATGCGGCAGGAAGCCTTCCTGCATCGCGTAAACCTTGGTTAGCAGCGCGAACCACACCGCCTGGAACCCGATCACCAGCGCCGCGCCCGCGCCGACCAGCGTGTCGACGTCGAAGGCGACCTCTCCGACCCGTACCGGACCGAACGACAGCGCGATCCCGGCGACCAGTCCGAGCGTCATGAAGACCAGACCGGGAATCAGGAACAGCCAACGGGGACTGTAGAGGAGGAGGAAGCGCAGATGGCGCCATCCGTCCCGCCAGGTGTTGAGATGCGGCGCTCGCGTCCGCCCGTCCGGGGACAGCGTGGTGGGCACCTCGCGGATGTCGTACTTGGCGAGGGTGGCCTTCACCACCATCTCGCTGGCGAACTCCATGCCGCCCGTCTGCAGGCCGAGCCGCATGATCGACTCCTTGTTGAAGGCCCGCAGCCCGCAGTGGAAGTCACCGATCTTGCTGCTGAAGAACAGCCGGCCGGCGAAGCTCAGCACCGGGTTGCCCAGGTAGCGGTGCAGCGGCGGCATGGCGCCGGGGGCGATGCCGCCCTTGAACCGGTTGCCCATGACCAGGTCGGCGCCGTCGCGGAGCTCGTCGAGGAACGGTCCGAGGGTGGTGAAGTCGTAGGAGTCGTCGGCGTCGCCCATCGCGACGTACCGTCCGCGGGCGGCGCGGATGCCGCCCATCAGCGCGTTGCCGTAGCCCTTGTCGATCACGGGCACCACCCGGGCGCCGGCGTCCCGGGCCAGCTGCTGGCTGCCGTCGGTACTGCCGTTGTCGGCGATGACGACCTCGCCGTCGATACCGTTGTCCTCGAAAAAGCCGATCGTCTTGCGGACGCAGGTCTCGACCGTTTCGGCCTCGTTCAGACACGGCATCACTACGGAGAGTTCCACGCGATCTCCTTCGTTACCCCTGGTGACCGTCTGCGGTATTTTCCACTAATCTCGTCATGTTCCGCCGGGCGGCCGGCCGTCGTTCATCATGCCTGCCCGGAGCGAGCGATGCGCACCTCTTCGATCAAGAGCGCCCGTATCGTGTTGCGTACTTGCAACCTGAAGACCCGCTCAGTCACGGCCGTAGGCGGCAGGCTAGGGGAACAAGCATACGGGCACCGCGGCCCGGAAAGGTTGGGTCGGCTTTGACGCGCGCCGGAGAACGCAGTGCCACCGAGCTGGGGGCCGGAGAGCACACCGCAGGTCAGCACCGCGATGGCGGCGGCCTGCCGGGAACCGACGCGACGGCGTCCGGACGCGCGGGCGCGAACGGCGCGACGGGCGCGAGCGGGAAGCCACTGAACGGCGGCCCGGCCGGGGGTGATGCCCCGTCCGGTCCAGACGCGGTGGCCGGGGTGGCGACCGCCGTCGCCGACCCCCCGGTCACCGCCACCGAGGACACCGCCGAAGCCATCGCCGAGGCCATCTCCGGGGCCACCGCCGCCATGCCGGAGACCGCGCCGGGCAAGCGCCCCGGCACGTCGCCCGGCGAATCGGACGAGCCCGGCGAACCGGACGACACGCCGAAGCGCCGCCGCAGGGGAAAGAATTGGGCCGGGCGCACCGCGGGCCGCCTCCGCGGGGCCGCCTCCGCCCGCGCGATCTCGCTCCGCGACCGCGCCCGCGACGTCGCCGCCGACCCCGGCGGCCACCTGCGCGACCGGGCCGCGCGACTGTGGGCGCTGGCGCGCCGTCACCCGATCTTTACTGTGATCCTCGCCATAGCGGCGCTGCTGCGGGTCATCACGATGATCGGCTACCAGCCCGCGATGTTCTTCAACGACAGCTTCGACTACCTGCACGTGGCGATGAAGCCGTACCCGCACCCGCTGCGGCCCGACGGCTACTCGTTCCTGCTGCTGGTCCTCAAGCCGTTCCACAGCTTCGGGCTGGTCGTCCTGCTGCAGCACGCCATGGGCCTGGCCATGGGCGTGATGGTGTACGCGCTGCTGCGCCGCAAGTTCCGGCTGCCCGGCTGGGGCGCGGCGCTGGCCACCACCCCGTTCCTGCTGGACGCCTACCAGATCCAGCTGGAGCACCTGATCCTGTCCGACACCCTGTTCACCTTCCTGGTGGTGAGCACGGTCACGCTGCTGCTCTGGCACGACCGCACCACCTGGAAGATCGCCGCCTCGCTCGGCCTGATCATCGGGATGGCCTGGCTGACCCGCTCGGTCGGGCTGCCGGTGCTGATCGGCGTGCTGACCTACATGGTGATCCGGCGGACCGGCTGGCGGATGCTGGCGGTCACCCTGGCCGCCTGCGCGCTGCCGGTGGCGGCCTACGCGGGCTGGTACAAGGCGGAGAACGGCAAGTTCACCATCACCGAGAGCAACGGGATCTTCCTGTACGCCCGGGTCTATAAGTTCGCCGACTGCCACAAGATCGACTCGCTGCCGGTGGAGGAGATCCCGCTGTGCACCGAGCCGGAGAACCGGCTCCCCAACTCCCAGGACGGCATCTGGAACGCCGCGTCCCCGCTCAACCGGTACACGGGCAAGCGGTTCAGCGCCGACCAGAACCAGGTCGCCAACAGCTTCTCCCGCCGCGCGATCCTGTCCCAGCCGGTCGACTACCTGAAGGTGGTCGGGTACGACTTCCTGCGCGTCTTCCGCTGGGAGCGCACGGTGTTCCCGGACCGGGCCACCTACCAGCAGTACGAGTTCGGCCGCACCACCAGCGCCCTGCCCAACTGGCGGATGGACAACGACAACACCGCCGCCGACGAGGCCGTCAAGTACGAGCAGGGCCGGGCGCGCACCCGGGTGGTGGAGCCGTTCGCCGGGACGATCCGCTTCTACCAGGACCACTTCTACCTGCGCGGCACCGGCGTCGGAGTGCTCCTCCTGGTCGGGCTCGGCGGCATGGTCGTGATGTGGCGGCGGCTGGGCGGGATGGCCTTCCTGCCGTGGACGCTGGGGACGGGCCTGCTACTGGCCCCGGCCGCGACGGCCGAGTTCGACTACCGGTACGTGCTGCCCGCCGTGCCGCTGGCCTGCCTGGCGGCCGGCATGGCGTTCTCGCCCGAGGCGCGCGGCCGGGTCTCCGGGCTGCTGCGCGCGGGACGGCGCCGCCAGGAGGCCGAGGAGCCCGGGACCGGCGGGCCCGCCGCCGGCCCCGTCGAGGAGAAGGTCCCCGAGCCCGCCGCCAACTGAGCGCCGCCCGCCGCGGCGGGACGGTCAGGGTCAGTAGGCGTGCAGGCGGCGGAGCCGGAACACCAGCTCCAGGTCATCGCGGGCCGGCGCCCGCACCGCGGTCGTCCGCCGCCGCCAGGACGCCGGGCGCGCCTTGACGTTCTGGCCCGCGCAGCCGGGGCAGACGTGGTCGATCCATGGTGTGGTGCAGCGCTGCCCGTCGTGCTCGAACAGCTCCACCTCGCCGCCGTGGCCGTCGGCGCAGTGCCGGACGTCGAATTCCTCCTCCCAGGTCGTGGCGCAGTTCACGCACTCGAAGACCCAGGTCTCGTGGCTCGACCATGCGTCGCGCACGGCCCACCCCCTTGGTGACCGCCACCTCGCGCTCGGGGCACCGCTCGGAGTGCATCACCGGCCCCGGCGTGCTGCTCGACTCCTCTATTCCCCGAACGCCGCTTCCGGACCCGTCCGGGAACGCACGGATTTGACCGTCTCTAGGGCGGGGATCTACCGGGTTCTACCGGGATCTACCGGCGGGCGGCCACCACCGCGTCGTACACCACCCGCTTGGGCACGCCGTTCTCCTTGGCGATCTCGGCGATGGCCTGCTTGCGGGGCGTGCCGGCGTCCTCCCGGCCGGCGACCGCGGCGGCGAGGTCGGCCGGGTCGGACAGGCCCGCGGGCTCGGGCGCGCCGCCGACCACGACGGTGATCTCGCCGCGCACGTCCGGGCCGGCCCAGGCGGCCAGCTCGCCCAGCGGGCCGCGGCGGATCTCCTCGTAGGTCTTGGTCAGCTCGCGGCACACCGCGGCCGGGCGGTCCGCGCCGAACGCCGCCGCCATCGCCTCCAGGGTGGCCTCCAGCCGCCGCGGCGACTCGAAGAACACCATCGTGCGGCGCTCGCCGGCCAGGTCCGCCAGGCGCCGGGACCGCTCGCCCTGCTTGCGCGGCGGGAACCCCTCGAAGCAGAACCGGTCGGTGGGCAGCCCGGACACCACCAGCGCCGTGGTGACGGCGGACGGGCCGGGCAGCGCGACCACCGGCACCCCCTCGGCCACCGCCGCGCGGACCAGCCGGTACCCGGGATCGGAGACGCCCGGCATCCCGGCGTCGGTGATCACCAGGACGTCCCGGCCGGCCAGCAGGTCGGCCAGCAGCCCCTCGGTGCGGGTCCGCTCGTTGTGGTCGTGGTAGGCCACGACCCGGCCGCCCACCTCGACGCCCAGGTCGGCGGCCAGCCGGCGGAGCCGCCGGGTGTCCTCGGCAGCGACGATCTCCGCCTCGGCCAGCGCCGCGCGCAGCCGGGCCGAGGCGTCCTCGGCGCGTCCGATCGGCGCGGCCGCCAGCAGCAGGCGGCCCGTCGCCGCGGCGCCGGCCCCGTTCTCGTTCCCCGTGCCCGTCACCCGACCATTCTCGCCGCTCGCCGCACCCGCCCGAGCCGCCGCACGGCCTCCTGACGGGGTTGCCGGGAGCGTCCGGTTTCGCCGCGGGCCCGGGGTTCGCCGCGGGCGGCTCTACGATGGCGGAATGGCGATGACGGATTTCGCGCCGGCACGGGCCACCGGAGGGCGGTCGGAGCCGCCCTCCCTGCGCGAGTGGCTCGCCCCGCCGATCCCGGGCAACGTGCTGCTGAGCTGGCTGGGCCCGCTGCTGGTGACGGTCTTCGCCGGATTCCTGCGGTTCGACCGGCTGGACAAGCCCAAGGCGGTGGTCTTCGACGAGACCTACTACGCCAAGGACGCGCTGGCCCTGCTGAAGTTCGGCTGGGAGCACAACACGGTCAAGGACGCCGACAAGCTCCTCATCGCCGATCCCGACGCGAACATCTGGGCGTCGGGCGCCTCCTTCGTGGCCCATCCCCCGGCCGGGAAATGGATGATCGCGGTCGGCGAGTGGCTGTTCGGCGCCACCCCGTTCGGCTGGCGGTTCGCGGCGGCGCTGTGCGGGACGCTGTCGGTGCTGATCCTGTGCCGGGTGGCCCGGCGGATGACCGGTTCCACCCTGCTCGGCTGCATGGCCGGGCTGCTGCTGGCGCTGGACGGCCTCCAGTTCGTCACCAGCCGGGCCGCGCTGCTGGACATCTTCGTGATGTTCTGGATCCTGGCCGGGTTCGCGTGCCTGGTCGCCGACCGCGACCGGTCCCGCCGCCGGCTCGCGGAGAAGGTCGAGGCCGGGGCCGTCTCGGAGTACGGGCCGTTCGTGCTGCACGGCTGGCGCATCGCCGCGGGCGTCTGCCTGGGCCTGGCGGTCGCCACCAAGTGGACCGGGATCTTCTACGTCGCCGCGTTCGGGATCATGGTGGTGTTCTGGGACTTCGGGGCGCGCCGCGCCGCCGGGGTGCGGCGGCCGTTCGCCGGGGCGGTCGCGCTGGACGCGGTCCCCGCGTTCGTCCAGCTGGTCGTGGTGGGGCTGATCACCTACCTGGCCACCTGGTGGGGGTGGATCTTCCGGCCCGGCGGCTGGGGGCGCGGCGAGGTGGCGGGCTTCGTGCCCGCGCGGCCGTTCGAGGCCCTGCCCGACCTGTGGAAATACCACGCCGAGATGCTCAACTTCCATACCGGCCTCGACTCCGAGCACCCCTACCAGTCGTGGCCGTGGGACTGGCCGATCCTGCGCCGTCCGGTGGCGTTCTTCTACACCGAGCCCAAGAACGCGTGCGACGCCGAGCGCTGCTCGCGCGAGATCCTCGGGATCGGCACCCCGGCCCTGTGGTGGGGGGCGCTGATCGCCCTGGTGCTGGTCGCGGGCATCTGGCTGATGCTGCGCGACTGGCGGGCGGGCGCGATCCTGCTGGGCTTCCTGGCCGGCTGGCTGACCTGGTTCCCCTCGGCCATGGCCGACCGCACGATGTTCCTGTTCTACGCGACGCCGATGCTGCCGTTCATGGTGCTGGCGATCGTGCTGGTCTTCGGCTATCTGATGGGCCCGGCGCGGGGCAGACCGGGCGCGGTGCCCGCGGCGCGTCCGGACGTCCCCGAGCAGGAGACGGTCGGGGCCGGCTACGGGATCTACGGGCAGCCGCCCGAGGCTCCGCCGGGGGCCGGGTCCGGGGCCACGGCCGCGCTGCCGGCCGGGCACGCGCCGGTCAGCGGGCGGCGGGTGGCCGGGGCCGCGGCGGCGGGCGCCTACGTGCTGGTGGTGCTGGCCAACTTCGCCTACTTCTACCCGGTGCTGGCGGCCAAGATCATGCCGTACGACGACTGGCACGCCCGGATCTGGTTCGGCACCTGGATCTGACCCCGCGGCGCGGCGGCCCGCCGCTCTCGCGTGCGGGCCGCCGCGCGTCGGTTCCTTTTCTCCCGTGTGTCGTTACCGCTTGAGCAGGGCGCGCATGGCGGCGATCTCCGCCTGCTGGGCGGTGATGATCGTCCCCGCCAGGCGCCTGGCGTCGGGGTGGGCGCCCTTGGCCTGCTCGTCCCGGGCCATCGCGATCGCGCCCTCGTGGTGCTCGATCATCATGGTGAGGAACATCCGGTCCCGGGCGGCGCCGGCGGCCTTCTCCAGGTCGGCCATCTGCCGTTCGGTCATCATCCCGGGCATCTCACCGCCCCCGCCGTGACCGCCGTGACCGCCTACGTGGCCGCTGCCGTTCTCGGACGGGACGGTCGCGCCCCACGTCCGCAGCCAGCCGGTCATCGTCGCGATCTCGGGCCCCTGCGCCTTCTCGATCTGCTGCGCGAGCCGTCTGACCTCGGCGTCGGTGGACTTCGCCGCGACCGCCTCGGACATCTCCAGGGCCTGCCGGTGGTGCGGGATCATCATCTGGGCGAACGTCACGTCCTGCTGGTTGTGCTGCGCCGTCCGCGCACCGGCGGAGGGGGACACGGGGCCGGAGGCCGTCCCGTCGTCGCCGCCGCACGCCGCGGCGGTCGCGCCGATCAGCAGCGTCGCGCCGATCGCCAGAATCCGCGTCTTCATCGCGTTCTCTCCTTGGTGTGAAGGCTTGCGGGCATGCCGGAGGAACCGGTGGCGCAGGAACCGCGGGGACGCGGCGCGCACCGGTTCGGCGGCCTGTCACAGCCTCAGGACGGAGAGCCGGTAGATGCTGGGAGGCCGGGGACGCGGCTTCCTCGACGGTGAACGCGTCGCCGGGACGGCCCGGAACGCCCAGGCCATCAGGGCGTTGAACGCGCGTCCCCTGGCCAGGGCCAGAGCCAGCCCGACCAGGAGGGCGAAGCACATCACCCCGGCGCCGCAGCCCGCGTCGTGGGCGCCCGAGTGCCCGGAATGCCCGGACGACTGCTCGGACGACTGCTCGGACGACCCCTCCGACGCCCCCTCGTGGGGCGCGGGCGTCCCGGCGGTATGAGGGCCGGGGACGTGCGAGGCGATGACCGGGGCGGAGATGTGGATCGGCGTCGGAGTGGCCGTGACCCCGTGCATCAGGAACAGACCGGCGAGGAGACCGAGCCCGAGCAGCAGCGGCCACAGGCCGCGCGATACTCCCCTCCGGTACATGGTCCCCGAGTCTAGTGACCGTCCAGGGCGGGTGCGTCGCCGACGCCCGGGCGTCCGGCGGGCGCGGGCGCCGGGCTGGGCCGGTAGGTGCGATGGCCGAGCAGGCAGACGGTGAGGGCGAGCAGCCCGCCCGCCCCGGCGGCGGCGAATGCGCCGGGCACGCCCGCCAGGTCCTGGCCGATCCCCGCGGCGGCGGAGCCGACGGCGCCGCCCACCGCGAACGCGGCGACCACCCACGCGAACGCCTCGGTCACCGTCCCGCTGGGCGCAAGCCGGTCGACCAGCGTGAAGCTGCAGGCCAGCATGGGGGCCAGGAACAGGCCGCTGGCGAAGGCCAGCACCGACATGACCGGCAGCGCGGGGGCCCAGATGAGCGGCAGGTAGCCGGCGGCGAGCGCGGCCATCAGCCAGGGGAAGCGGCGGTGCTCCTCGCCGGGCCAGGGCCGCGCGCCGTACACCAGCCCGCCGACCAGGGCGCCGCCGGACATGGCGGCGAGCAGGAGGCCGGAGGCCAGGTCGTGGTGGGCGCGCTCGGCGTAGGCGACGACGGCGATCGCGTACACGCCGAGGGCGGTGCCCGCGCAGGTCAGCGCGGCGAACAGCACGCGCAGGCCGGGCGCCCGCAGCGGTCCCGCCCAGTCGGAGGCGCGCGGCTCGCCCCGCCAGGCGCGGGACGGCGCCGAGGTGGTGATGACCAGGGTCCCGGCCACGCCGAGGGCGCCGGTGAGCAGCAGGGCCGTCTCGGTGTTGACGGCGGCGGCCACGACCACGAGCAGCGGGCCGGCGGTGAAGAGGATCTCCTGCGCGGCGGCGTCCAGCGCGTAGGCGGCCTTGACCTCGGCGGGGCCGGGCAGCACCAGGTTCCACAGCGCCCGCAGGCCCGCCTCCAGCGGCGGGGTGGCGAACCCGGCGAGGATCACCGCGCCGATGGTGACGGGCAGCGGGTCGGCGCCGGTCAGGGCGAGCAGGCCGAATCCGGCGGCGGACAGCCAGGCGGCGGGCAGCAGCACGCGGAGCTGGCCGAAGCGGTCCATGGCGCGGCCGAGGACGGGCTGGCCCGCGGCCATGGCCAGGCTGAACACGGCGGCGAGCGTCCCGGCCAGCGGGTAGCCGCCACCCTCCGCGCGCACGTGCAGGACGACCGCGAGCATGCCCATGCCGTTGGGCAGCCGGCCCAGGAGGGTTCCGCCGAGCAGCCGGGCGGCGTGGGACACCCGCAGGAAGTCGACATAGGTGCGCATCCGGCCTCCGATTCGGCGGCGTCATACGTATTACTTGTTCCGTCATACGTACCACCTCGGGGCCCTTCCGCTCTACCCTGTTTCGACATGCGAGATCGGCGCGAGGAGGCCGCGTGAGCGAGGCCGGGGCCGGGACCGGGGCCCGTTCCGCCCGTCCCACCAGCAGGGACGTGGCGCAGGCGGCCGGCGTCTCGCAGTCCACCGTCTCGCTCGTGCTCGGCGGGAAGTGGACGGGCCGGGTCTCCCCCGCCACCGCCCGCGCCGTGGAGGAGACCGCCGAGCGGCTCGGCTACCGGCCCAACGCCGCCGCCCGCAACCTGCGGCTGGGCACCACCCGCACCGTCCTGCTGGTGATCCCGACGATCACCTCGCCGTTCTTCGGCCCGGTCTACATCGGCGCCGCGCGGGTCGCCGCCCGCCACGGGTTCGGCGTCGTGGTCTACCCGCCCGACGACGCCCGGCCCGCCACCCCCGGCGCCAGCCCGTTCGCCGTGCCCCGGGAGGCGATCGACGGGATCATGGCCTCGTCGATGACCCTGGACGCGCTGCGCGGGTTCGGGCGGGCCCCGGTGGTCATGCTCGACAGCGGCCCGGCCGCCGCGGGCACCGCGCCCACCGTCGACTTCGCCGTCGAGGACGGCATGCGCGCGGTCGTGGCGCACCTGGCAGGGCTCGGCCACCGGCGGTTCGGGCACCTCGCGGCGGCGGTGGACGAGTGGACGTTCCGGGCGCGCGGCGGCGCCGTCGCCCGCGCCGTCCACGACGTGCCCGGCGGGACGCTCACCCGGGCCGCGGGCGCCATCGACGTGCGCTCGGCCAAGGAGGCCGCCGAGCGGCTGCTCGGCCTTCCCGACCGTCCCACCGCGCTGGTCTGCGACGACGACCTGATGGCGGCGGGGGTGTACAAGGCCGCCCGGGCGCGCGGGCTGGAGATCCCCGGCGACCTGTCGGTCACCGGGTTCGACGACGTCGAGATCGCGCGGGCGCTGGAGCCGGAGCTGACCACCGTCCGGCTGCCCGCGCAGGAACTGGGCGAGCAGGGCATGCTCGCGCTGCTGGAGCTCCTGGGCGGCGGGCGCCCCGAGCCGCGCGCGCTCCCGGTCGAGCTGGTCGTGCGCGCCTCCACCGCGCCGCCGCCCGCCTGACCCCGCCCGTACCGGATCTCCGCACCGGCATCCGGGTATGGGCCCCGCATGGAAACGGCGCACGCCGGGCAGACGACCGGGAACGGGCCCGTACGGACCCGCATGTGGCGGAACGGAGACCTGGAGGCCGAGAACTTCCCGATCGCGGAGCTGGGCCCGCGCCTGCGCGAGACCGGCACCGTCGTCTGGCTGGACCTCCTCGCCCCGGCCGATACCGATCTCCGCCTGGTCACCGACGAACTGGGGCTGTCCCCGGTCGCCGTCGAGGACTCGGTCACCGCCAGGGAACGGGTCAAGCTCGACCGCTACCGCGGCTACGTCTTCCTCAACCTCTACGCCCCCGAGACCACCCGCGACGGGCTCGTCCTGCACGAGATCTCCGCGTTCGTCACCGAGCGGGCGCTGGTGACGGTGCGGGAGAGGCCCGGGTTCGACGTGGACGCGCTCGTCCGGCGCTGGGACGAGGGCCCGCGGCCCCTGCCGGAGGGCGCGGCGCCCGACACCGCCCCGCTGGTGCACGGCCTGCTCGACCTGGTGGTGGACCTCCAGCTCGACACCGTCCAGGCCCTGGACGGCGACGCCGACACGCTCGAAGAGCTGATCTTCGACGACGCGTTCCCGGTCAAGGAGATCCAGCGGCGCAGCTTCCGGCTCCGCAAGGACCTGATCGCGCTGCGCCGGGTCGCGCTGCCCATGCGCGAGATCGTCGACGAGCTGCTGCGCCGCCCGTCCCGGCTGGTGCCCGACGCGCTGGTGCCCGACTTCCAGGACGTGTACGACCACACGCTGCGCGTCGCCGAGTGGACCGACGAGCTGCGCGACCTGGTCGCCAACCTGCTGGACAGCCGGATCGCGCTCCAGGGCAACCGCATGAACGAGGTGATGAAGAAGGTCACCAGCTGGGCCGCCATCATCGCGGTGCCGACCGCGATCACCGGCTTCTACGGGCAGAACCTGCCCGTCCCCGGGTTCGAGCGGCTCTCGGGCCTGCTGGTCAGCACCGGCCTGATCGTCGGCAGCGGAGTGGCGCTGTACGCGGTCTTCAAGGTCAGGGACTGGCTGTGAGCCCGCCGGAGGCGGCCGCGGCGTCGTCCAGCAGCCGCCGCACCCCGCCCGCCTCGGCGACCTCCAGCGCGGTGAACAGCTCCAGCGCCTCCTCCCAGCGGCGCCGCGCGCCGCCGGGGTCGCCGAGCTCGGCCAGGATCCGGCCGATCGCGGTGAGGACGCGGCCCTGCTGGTACTCCTCACCGATCTCGCGGCCGATGGCCAGCGAACGTTCGGCGCTGTCCAGGGCCTCCCGGGCCCGGCCGCGGAGCAGCTGCGTCTCGGCGATCCGCAGCAGGATGTACGACTCGCGCGCCCGCAGCCCCTGGGACCAGCAGATCGCCAGGCCGTCGTCGAAGCGCGCCACCGCCTCGTCCAGGCGGCCCAGCTCGCGCAGCGCGATGCCGAGGATGTAGAGGGCGTACGCCTCGGCCGCGCCGTGCCCGGCCGCCCGCGCCAGGTCGCGGCTGCGCTCGGCCGCCGGGACGGCCTCGGCCGCCTCCCCCACCTCCACGCGGGCGTAGGCGAGGTTGGCGGTGCGCTCGGCCTCCCCGGCGCGGTCGCCGAACTCGCGGCCCAGCTCCAGCGCCTGCTCGATGCGGCCGATGGCCGCGCGCAGGTCGTGCTCGTAGAAGTCGATGTGGGACAGCAGGTCCAGGGCCGACATCAGCATCAGGCGGTCGCCGGTCTCCCGGCTGAGCGCGGTGGCGCGCTCGGCGTGGCCGCGGGCCCCGGCCAGGCGGCTGGTGTGGACGAGGGCGCGGCCGAGGACGTACCGGGCCCGCGCCTCGGCACGGCGGTCGCCCTGCCGCAGCGCCTCGTCCAGGACGGCGCGCGCCGCCGGGCGGGCCTCCTCCCAGCGGTAGCCGTCCTCCAGGAGGGGATCGAGGGCGAGCAGGACGTCGGCGGCCTCGGCGAGGGGCGTTCCCTCGGCGCCCTCGCCGTCGGCGCCGGCCGCGGCGGCCTGGCGGACGATGACCAGCAGGTCGGTGAGCTGGTAGAAGATCCATTCGCGGGCCTCGCCCGCGCCGCCGAACTCCAGCTCCCCGGACGGGCCCGGGTCGGCCACCGAGATCGGCGCGCCCGGCCGGACCAGCCGGTGCACCCCGCGCTGGGTCGCCAGCACGAACCGCACCAGCCGGCGCAGCGCGGCCCGGCGCTCGCCGCGCTCGCCGTCCGGTGCGGGGAGCTGGCGGGCGAACAGCCACAGCAGGTCGTGGTAGCGGTAGCAGCCGGGGGCCGGGGAGTCCATGAGGCCCAGGTCGACCAGCGCCTCCAGGACCCGCTCGCCCTCGGCGTGCGTGGTGCCGAGCATCGCGGCGGCGCCCGGCGGGCACACCCCGGAGGTCTCGGGCACCGACAGCAGCCGGAACGCGCGGGCCAGGTACGGGTCGAGCTGGTCGTACCCCAGCCGGAAGGTGGCCTCGACGGCGAGGTCGCCGATCCGCAGCTCGGCCAGCCGGCGGCGGCCGTCGGCCAGCCGGGCCGCCAGCGACCGCACCGACCAGCCGGGCCGGGCGGCCAGCCGGGACGCGGCGATCCGCACGGCCAGCGGCAGGAACCCGCACAGCCCGACGGCGTCGACGACGGCGCCGCGCTCGGCGGCGGCCCGCGATCCGACGATCGCGGTGAACAGCGCGATCGCCTCGACCGGGTCGAGGACGTCCAGGTCGACGGCGCGGGCGCCGGGCAGTCCGGAGAGCCGGGGCCGCGAGGTCACCAGCGCGGCGCAGCCGGTCGTGCCGGGCAGCAGCGGCCTGACCTGCTCGGCGTCGCGCGCGTTGTCGAGCAGGACCAGCACGCGCCGGTCGGCGAGCATCGACCTGAAGAGGGCGGAGCGCTCGTGCTCGCCCTCCGGGACGGACTGGTCGGGCACGCCGAGCGCGCGCAGGAACTCCCCCAGGACGACGGCGGGCGGCAGCGGGTGCTTGGCCGTGCCCAGGAGATCGACGTAGAGCTGCCCGTCGGGGTAGGCGTCCCGTACGGCGTGGGCGACGTGCACGGCCAGGGCGGTCTTGCCGACGCCGCCGACGCCGGAGACCGCGATGACGGCGGGCGCCGTGCCCTCGCGGCGGGCCAGCCAGCCGGTCATGCGGTCGGCCAGTGCCGCGCGCCCGGTGAAGTCGGGGAGGTCGGCGGGCAGCGAGGCGGGCCGCTGGAAGGGGCGACCCTGGGAGGGGGCGGGGGCGGGGTCGTCCTTCTCTCGCCGGGCGGGCGCGGTCAGCGACGGGTCGTTCCGCAGGATCCTCTCCTGCAGATCGCGCAGTCCGGGGCCGGGGTCGATGCCCAGCTCGCCCGCCAGCGTCCGGCGGGCGGAGGTGTAGGCGGCCAGCGCCTCGGCCTGCCGCCCGCACCGGTAGAGCGCGAGCATCAGCAGCCCGCGCAGCGGCTCCCGCAGCGGGTGCTCCCCGCTCAGCAGCGCCAGCTCGCCGACGATCTCCGCGTGCCGGCCCAGCTCCAGATCGGCCTCCAGCCGCGCCTGCAGGACGGCCAGCCGCCGCTCGGCCAGCCGCGTCCGGCGGGCCTGGAGGTACGGGCCGGGCAGTCCGGGCAGCGGCGCGCCGTCCCAGAGGTCGAGGGCCTGGCCGTAGAGCTCGCGCGCCCGGACCGGATCGCCCGCCGCCTGGGCCCGGCCCGCCTCGGCCGTGCGGGCCTCGAACACTTCGGCGTCGAGCGTGCCGGGCTCCGCGCGGAGGGCGTACCCTTTCCCGGTCGAGACCAGGATCTCGGGGTTCGCCCGATCGTTCTCGAGGACTCGGCGCAACCGGGAGGCGTAGGTGCGCACCGTTCCGACGGCCCGGGCGGGCGGCAGGTCGCCCCACAGCGCGTCCAGCAGGCCGTCGATCGGCATGGTCCGGCCGCGGTTCAGCAGCAGCACGGCCAGGACGGCCCGCTGCTGCGGGCCGCCGAGGTCCAGTTCGGCGGGGCCCCGCCAGGCGCGGACGGGCCCCAGCACGGCGAAGCGCAACCCGGGAGTGTCCACGGTAGTGGAGTCTCTCATCCCGTTCCGGCGATCTTCGAGGCGACGGTAAGCCGGCGCTCAGCTGCCGGCCGTCGCCTTGGCCGCCGTTTAAATCGGCTCATATGGTGCTTTGCAATGGAAATGCCCTCCCTGCGCTTCACCGTCCTCGGCCCCCCGCGGGCCCGGCGCGGCACCGCCGAGCTGCCCCTGGGCCCGCCGCAGCAGCGGGCCGTGCTCGTCGCGCTGCTGCTCCGGGACGGGCGGCCCGCCACCGCGCAGGAGCTGGTCGACGCCGTCTGGGGCGACCAGCCGCCGCGGCGCGCGCTCGGCGCGCTGCGCACGTACGCCTCGGGGCTGCGCCGCGTCCTGGAACCCGGCCGGGGCGGCGGCCCGCGGGGCGGCCACCGGATCCTCGTCTCGGTCGGCGACGGCTACGCCCTCCGCCTGCCGCCGGACGCGCTGGACGCCGCCCTCTTCGAACGCGAGGCGGCCGCCGCCGGACTGGCCCGTTCGCAGGGCCGCGCCGCCGAGGCCCGCGACCTGCTGCGCACCGCACTGGGCCGGTGGCGCGGCGAGCCGCTGTCGGGCGTGCCCGGGCCGTACGCGCGGGCGCAGCGGATCCGGCTGGCCGAGCGCCGGCTGGCCGCCCTGGAAACCCGCCTCGAACTGGACCTGGAACTGGGCGCCCACGCCGAGCTCGTGCCCGAGCTGACCGCGCTGGTCGCCGAGCATCCGCTGCGCGAACGACTGCGCGGCCTGCTCATGCTCGCCCTGCACCGCACCGGCCGCCACGCCGACGCCCTTGCCGTGTACGCCGAGACCCGCCGCACCCTCGTGGAGGACCTCGGCATCGAGCCCGGCCAGGACCTGTCCGCGCTCCACCGGCGGCTGCTGGCCGAGACCGGCCCGGCCCCTCCCGAGACGTCCGAGAGCGAAGGGCCTCCGGACGGGCCCGTCCCGCCGGCGCGGTCGCCCGCCCAGCTGCCGGGCGACGTCCCCGACTTCACCGGCCGCGCACGGCTCGTCGAGGAACTGCGGGAGACGCTGCTGGCCGAGCCCCGCCGCGCGGTGGCCATGGTGACGGTGGCCGGGGCCGCCGGCGTGGGCAAGACCGCGCTGGCCCTGCACGTCGCCCACCGCGTGCGGTCCGGCTTCCCCGGCGGTCAGCTCTACGCCGACCTGCGCGGTGCGGGCTCCGACCCGGCCGACCCGCACAATGTGCTGGGCGCGTTCCTGCAGGCCCTCGGCGTCGAACGGGACGCGATCCCGGCCGGGCTGAGCGAGCGCGCCGCCCTCTACCGCACCCGGCTCGCCGAACGCCGCGTCCTGGTGCTGCTCGACGACGCCCGCGACGCCCGCCAGATCAGGCCGCTGCTGCCCGGCTCCCCCGGCTGCGCCGTCCTGGTCACCAGCCGGTCCAAGCCCGCCGGGCCGGGCGCCGGACGCCAGGTCGACCTGGACGTGATGGAGCCCGGCGAGGCGCGGGCCCTGGCCGCCCGGATCGTCGGGGAGGAGCGCCTGGACGCCGAGCCCGCCGCCGTCCGGGACCTGCTCGCGGCGTGCGGGCACCTGCCGCTGGCGGTGCGGATCGTGGCCTCCCGGCTGGCGGCCCGCCCGTCCTGGACCGTCGCGTCCCTGGTGGAGCGGCTCGCCGACCGGCGCCGCCGGCTGGCCGAGCTGCGCGTCGCCGACCTGGCCGTCGAGGCGGTCTTCCAGCTGGGCTACAACCAGCTGGACGCGGCGCAGCGGCGCGCGTTCCGGCTGCTGGCGCTGGCCGAGGGCCCGACCCTCTCGCGGGAGGCCGCCGCGGCGCTGCTCGGCGTGCCCGAGTACGACGCCGACGAGCTGTGCGAGTCGCTGGTGGACGCCAGCCTGCTGCGCTCCCCGACCGCCGGCCGCTACCGCTACCACGAGCTGCTCAAGCTGTACGCCCGGCAGCGCGCCGAGGCCGACGAGCCCCCGGCCGAGCGGGCCGCGGCGCTGCACCGGCTGTTCCACTTCTACCTGGCCACCGCCCGCGCCGCGCACCTGATGGTCAGCCCGGGAGACGGCCGGGCCGGCGACGCGCTGCTTCCGGCCGCCGTGCGGGGCCTGCCGTTCGACGGCACCGACGCGGCCCGCGACTGGTTCTTCGCCGAGGCCCCGAGCCTGTTCGCCGCGATCGTCCAGGCCGCCCGCGCGCCCGGGGCCGACGGCGCGGCGCCCGCGGAGCGGCTGCCGCTGGCCGCCGAGCTGCTGCTGATGACCGACGCCCTGGTCAGCTCCGGGGTGCACGCCCGCGAGTGCGAGCAGGCCGCCTACGCGGTGCTCGACGCGGCCTGGGAGCACCGCGACCAGCGCAGCGAGGGCCGCGCCCACCTCCACCTGGGCTGGGTCTGCTACTACGCCGACCGGCTCGACGACAGCGCCGCGGTGACCCGGGTCGCGGTGCGCCGCGGCCGGGAGAGCGGCGACCTGTGGACGGTCGCCGACGCGCTGCTGCTGAACGGCCGCGGCGCGATCGCGCTGCACCGGCACGAGGAGGCGCTGCGCCACTGCATCGAGGCGCTCGACGCGTTCCGGCGGCTGGGCGACCGGTACGGGGAGGCCAACACGCTGGGCGCCCTCGCGCGGGCGCTGCTGGGGATGGACCGCGCGGAGGAAGCGCTCACCGCCGCCGAGCACGGCCTGGCCCTGCACCGCGAGCTGGGCGGCGTGGACCGTACCGGGGACGGCCTCTACCAGCTCGGCGTGGTGCTGCGCGGGGTGGGCCGCCCGGACGAGGCGATCGAGCGCCAGCGGGACGCCCAGAAGATCTTCCGGAGCCGCCGCAACCGGCGGTGGGAGGGGCTGGCGATGTTCCGCGTCGCGGAGGCGCAGGCCGACCTCGGCCGGGCGCGGGAGGCGGCGGCCGAGGCCCGCGAGGCGCTGCGGATTCTGCGCGACACCGGCCACGACTGGGGGCAGGGCCATGCCCTGCGGGTGCTCGCGGACGCGCTGGGCGCGCTCGGCCGTCCCACCGAGGCCCGCGCCCTCCGCCGCCAGGCGCTGCGGCACTTCGAGCACATCCGCATCCCCGAGGCCGGCCGCATGCGCGCGCTGCTCGACGACGACGCGTCCGACGATGCGCTACCGCAGATGACCCAGTGTGACGGATGACTCTCCGGTAGCGCCCTGAGCTGCATCGATATCGATTCGCTCATCGGATCCCGACCGATAGCGGTATTGGACCGTCCGGTATCGCTTCTGGTCTGCTCTCCTCGTCCACCCACACGACCGAGGGGAGCCGCATGCCGCAGAGCAAGCCCATGACGCTCCCCGCGCCCCCGCTCGGGCTGGTGCCGTCCGGCGGCCGGGCGGCGGACCGGCGGGTGGTCATGGTGATGGTGGCGGTGCAGTGCACCGCCGCGCTCGGCTTCTGGGCGGTGATGACGCACCTCGTCGCCCACCTGCGGCACGACGTGGGCCTGCTCGCCGGGACGGCCGGGACGATCCTCGCGGTCCGGGTCGGCGTGCAGTACGCGCTGCTGCTCCCCGTCGGGACCGTCACCGACATGCTCGGCCCCGCCCGCGCCGGGGCGATCGCGTGCGGGGTGCGCGCCGCCGGGTTCACGCTGCTCGGGTTCGCGGACGGCCCCGCCGAGTTGGTCGCCGCGGCGGTGCTGCTGGGCGCGGGCGGCGCGCTGTTCCATCCGGCCGCGCAGAGCCTGCTGGCCGGGCTCGCTCCGGGGCGGCGCGCCCGCGGGTTCGCCGCGTACGTGATCACGGGCCAGGCGGCGGCGGTGGCCGGCCCGCCGCTCGGGCTCCTGGTGCTCTCCCTCGGCTCCGGGGCGCCCGCCGGGTTCACGCTGCTGGCGACGCTGGCGGGCGGCGCGTGGGCCGTCGCCTCCGTCCTGTTCCTCCTCCTGCTGGGCCACCGCCCGCCCCGCTCGAACGGCGGCGGCGCCGGTGCCCGGCTGCGGGAGCTGGCCGCGAACGTGCGCGCCGTGGTCGCCGACCGGGCGTTCCTGGCGTTCGCGCTGGCCACGGCCCCCACCACGCTGCTGGCCGACCACACCACCGTGGTGCCGCTGAAGGGGTTCACCTCCGGCGCGGCCACGCTGTTCTTCTGCGTCCTGGCGGCGACGGCGGCGGCCGTCCAGCCGTGGGTGGCCGCCCGCGGCCGGGGCGAGCGGCCCTGGACGCTGCGCTGCGGCCTGCTCCTGGCGGGTGCCGCGTACCTCACCCTGGCGCTGCTCGACGGCGCCCGCTCCCCGCTCGGCTGGCTGCTGGCCGCCGCCGTGCTCGCGGGCGCCGGGAACGGCCTCCTCCAGGCGTCGGTGTTCCAGCGGGTCGCGCGGCTGGCCGCGCCGGAACGGTTCGGGTCCTACTTCGGCGTGCTGAGCTTCGTCTCCGGGATGTTCGCCGCCGCCGGCGGCATGGCCGTGGGGCGGCTGTTCGACTTCGGCGGGACGGGCGCGACCGCCGCGCTCCTCGGGCTGGCGGCGCTCGGCGCGGCGACCGCGGCCCTGTGCGGCGGCCGCCGATATCCGTATTGGTATGATCCCCGGTCGTGAACCTGGTGGGGCACCTGCGGTGCTTCGTCGTCGTGGCCGAGGAACTGCACTTCGGCCACGCCGCCGAACGCCTCGGCATGGCGCAGCCGCCGCTCAGCCAGCGGATCCAGCGGTTGGAGAGGGAACTGGGCGTACGGCTGTTCGACCGGTCGAGCCGCCGGGTGGAGCTGACCGGCCCCGGCCGGCTGCTGCTCGACGAGGCCCGCGAGTTCCTGGCCCGCGCCGACCGGATCTACTCGCTGGCCGAGCGGGCCCGCCAGGGCGGCGCCGGGACGCTGCGCGCCGGGCTGCCCTCGGGCCTCGGCGGGGACGTGGTCGCGGCGATCATCGCCGCGTTCCGTGAGCGCCGTCCCGAGCTGCGGCTCGACCTGCGCGAGCTGCCCACCGACGAGCAGGCCCGGGCGCTCGCCGACGGCGTCCTGGACGTGGGCGTGCTGCGCCATCCCTGCGACACCCGCGATCTCGCCCTTGGGCCCATGCTCGGGCAGCCGGTGGGCGTCCTGCTGCCCGGGCCGGGCGAGGACGAGGCGGACGAGGTGCATCTGGCCGATCTCGCCGGGCGGGAACTGGTGATCTTCCCCCGGGACGAGGCGCCCGGCTCCTACGACGAGCTGCTGGTCACCTGCCGCCGGCACGGCTACTCCCCGCCGGCCGTGCACGAGACGGCCAATCCCCAGTTCGCGCTCGGCCTCGTCCTGTCGGGGACCGCCGTCGCGCTCACGCCCCGCACGGCCGACACCCCGGGGGTCGTGTGGCGGCCGCTGGCCGGAGAGCCGCTGGTCCTGCGGACGTCCTGCGCCTGGCGGCAGGCGGCCGAGCCCGACCCGGCCATCGCCGGGTTCACCGCCGCCGCGACCGCCGTGCTGCGCCGCGAGGCGGGCATGGTGCCGCTCGACCGGGCCCCGGTGCGCCGCGTCACGCCCCGTCCCGCCTCGGGGTTCCTGGCATGAGCGACCGGAACGGGGACGCCGCGCCGCTCGCCCGGATCGAGGCGGTGTTCCGGGACGCGGGCGTCACCGGTTTCCTGCACGCGGCCGACGTGGACGGCGGCCGGGAGCTCGGGCTGCGCGCCGACGAACCGGTGGTGCTCGCCTCGGTGTTCAAGGTGCCGCTGCTGGTGGCGTTCTTCCGGCAGGCCGCGGCCGGGCTGCTCGACCCCGCCGAGCCGGTGACGCTGCCGCCCGGCGGCCGCACCGACGGCCCCACCGGCCTGTCGGTGATGCGCGACGAGGTGCGGATGTCGCTGCGCGACCTGTGCTACACGATGATCGCGGTGAGCGACAACGCCGCCGCCGACGTGCTGTACGCCCGGGTCGGGCCGGAGGCGATCGGGGCGACGATCGAGGCGCTGGGCCTGCGCCGCACCCGCGTCGTCGCCGACGCCCGCGGGCTGCACGACCACATGCTGCGCGACGCCGGGGTCGGCAGCCTCGCCGAGCTGTGGCCCCGGCTGGACGAGCCGGGCCTGCTGCCCGCGCTGGGCGTGCTCGACCCCGCCCACACCAACAGCAGCACGCCCCGGGAGATGACCCGTCTCCTCTCGCTCATCTGGCGGGACGAGGTGTGCCCGCCCGACGAGTGCGAGCAGATGCGCAGGCTCCTGTCGCTGCAGGTGTGGCCGCACCGCCTGTCGTCGGGGTTCCCGTACGACGACGTCCGGGTGAGCGGCAAGACCGGCACCCTGCCCACGCTGCGGAACGAGGTCGGCGTGGTCGAGTACCCGGACGGGGGGCGCTACGCGGTCGCCGTCTTCACGCGCTCGCTCGTCCCGGTGGCCGTGCAGCCGGAGGCCGACGCCGCCATCGGCATCGCCGCCCGGCTGGCCGTGGAGGCGCTGCGCCGCCCCGCCTAGGTTCAGCGCGAGGCGTCGCAGGTGATGGTGCCCGGACGGAAAACGGCTCGCGGAAAGGGCTCCGCGTTCCTACCTTAAGGAGCGCGGCGCGCGCGCCGCGGGGAGGAGGTCCCGATGGGCCTGGACGCCTATGTGCGGTGCCGCTGCCTGCAGGACGGCCTGACCACCGAGCCGCCCGTGCCCGCGGACCTCATCGTCGAGGACGAGGACGGCTACCTCGACCTCTCGGTGCCCTACGAGGGCAACGAGGAGTTGTTCCATGCCTTCGGCGAGTGGCAGCAGTACCACGCCTGCGCGCACGAGGACATGGAGATCGTCAGCGTCCGCGTCTCCAACTGGTACGGGTACCGGCTTTTCCAGGAGGCGCTCCACGGCGCGGGCCGCGAGCGTTTCCCGGTGCTGTGCACCGAACTGCCCAAGGCGAACGGCGGGCACATGTCGCCGGAGTCGGCGCGGCGGGCGCTGGCCGAACTCGACCGTTTCACTGCCGCCCATCTCGCCGCCGTCACCTGGCTGGTAGACGACGAGACGGGCGAGCGGCTGATCGAGAGCATCGAGTCGTACGACGGCGTGTTCGTCCTGGACGGCACCACCGGGCGGCGGGCGGGCGTCGACCCGCGGGGGTTCTTCGTGCGCGACGTCACGGCCGAACCGCACCGCGAGGAGTTCCGCGCCGTCCGCTTCACGCAGGAGCCGGTCGATGCGGGCCACGTCCGGTTCCGGGACCTGGACTCCGGCACGGAGGCGGCCGTACCCCTCGCCGGGCCCGTCCGCGCCGACGGGCAGGGGCGTTACCCGCGGCGCATGCGCGTCGACACCGTCCAGGCGCGGGCCGACGACTTCACCTACATCCTGGAGCCTCTGCGCCAGGTGTTCCGCGCGTCCGTCGAAACGGGGAACCCGGTTTCCTGGTGCTGATCAATGGACCGCCGGCCCGTCGGTAGGGTGTGGGCGCTGGAAAGGACGCGCCTATGCCCGATCGTGTGCTGGCCGGCCGCTACCGGTTGCGGGAGCGGCTCGGCAGCGGCGGCATGGGCACGGTCTGGTCCGCCGTGGACGAGACGCTGCGCCGGGACGTCGCCGTCAAGGAGATCGTGTTCCCCGACGGGCTCACCTCCGAGGAGCGCCGGGTGGCGACCGGGCGGGCGCAGCGTGAGGCCCGTGCCGCCGCGCTCGTCGACCATCCCGGGGTCATCACCGTCCACGACGTCGTCGTCGAGGACGACCGCCCGTGGATCGTCATGGAGCTGCTGAGCGGGCCGTCCCTCGAACAGACGGTGCGCCGGGACGGCCCGCGCCCGCCCGCCGCGGTCGCGCACATCGGCCTGCAGCTGCTCGACGCGCTGTGCGCCGCCCACGCCAAGGGGATCGTGCACCGGGACGTCAAGCCGGCCAATGTGCTGTTCGCCCGGGACGGCCATGTCGTCCTGACCGACTTCGGCATCGCGAGCATCGAGGCCGACCCCGCCCTCACCCGTACCGGCGCCTTCGTCGGCTCCCCCGGGTACGCCGCCCCGGAACGGCTGCGGGAACAGCCGGCCGGCCCTGAGTCCGACTTCTGGTCGCTGGGCGCGACCCTCTACATGGCCGTGGAGGGCAGGTCGCCGTTTGAACGCGACAGCCCCATGGCCGTCCTGGGCGCCGTACTGAGGGAGCAGCCCGCGCCGCCGCGCCAGGCGGGTTCCCTCTCGCCACTGCTGTGGCACCTGCTGCAGAAGGATCCGTCCGCGCGGCCAGGCGTCGACGTCATCCGCCAGGTACTCCACAACGTGGCCGCCGGAAGGCCGTCGGGCCTACCCGACCCCATGCCGCCGCCTCCACCCCGGCGCCCAGGAGCGTTGGTGCCCGTCCTGGCGGGGGCGGCGATGCTCACGGTCATCGTCCTCGCCGTCGTCTTCGTGGCGGTGTTCGCCTTTTCCGGGGACGACCAGACGACCGCGGCGACGCCCACGGCGGCCCCAACGAGTCCCCCGGCCACGACGCCGTCGGCCTCACCCACGTCCGGACTCGACCCGTGCAGCCTCCTCACGGCCGAGCAGGTCCGCAGGCTGCTCGCCGACCGGAAGTCCCAGCAGGAGAAGGACTCCGACAAATCCTGCGGATGGGCGGCGAAGAAGCGCGGGGTGAGCCTCACCAACCTCACCCTCGGAACGGGAGGGCCGCCTCCCGAGACGTCCGTGGAGGCCCACAACAAGTTCGTCAGCTGGCGCAACGCAAGGTCGAAGGCCTCCGACAGCGTGTACTGGGGATGGCCCGAGATAGACGTCAAGCACGTGCGCGGAAGTCAGAGCGCCGCCCGCACGGTCTCCGGCATAGGCGACGAGGCCTTCGCCTATACGACGACCGGGCTGACCCAGCCGATGGACAAGGCCTTCGTCGTCGTCCGGGTGAAACACGTCGTCATCGAGGTCGAGCACATCTACGAACGCGGCACCGCCACCACCGACGACGCGGCCCAGGCCGCCCGCTGGGTCGCGCAGAGCCTCGCCTCGAAGACCTGACATGGACACCGCACGCCTGCTCGCCGGCCGCTACCGGCTCGTCCAACGCCTCGGCAAGGGGGGCATGGGCGTCGTGTGGCGCGCCCACGACGAGGCCCTCGGACGGGACGTCGCCGTCAAGGAACTGCTCCTCCCCGACCACCTGTCCCCCGAGCAGCAGGAGCAGGCCGCGCAGCGCGCCATGCGCGAGGCCCGCGCCGCGGCGCTCGTCCGCCACACGTCCATCGTCACGGTGCACGACGTCGTCATGGACGAGGGCAGGCCGTGCATCGTCATGGACCTGCTGCCAGGACGTTCTCTGGACGCGGTCGTCGCCGCCGACGGACCACTGCCCTGGGACCGCGCGGCCCGCGTCGGCCTGGAAATCCTCGGAGCCCTGCGCGCGGCCCACGCCCAGGGCATCCTGCACCGCGACGTGAAGCCCGCCAACATCTTCCTCCGGGACGACGGCCGCGCCGTACTGACCGACTTCGGCATCGCCTCACTCGAAGGGGACGCCACCCTCACCCAGGAGGGGTCCCTCATGGGGTCCCCCTCCTACATGGCGCCCGAACGCGTGGGGCACGAGCCCACCGGGCCCGCGTCCGACCTGTGGTCCCTGGGCGCGACCCTCTACACCCTGGTCGAGGGGCGTCCGCCGTTCGTCGCGGCCACGATCATGGGCACGCTGAGCGCCGTCCTGACCGACGAGCCCGAACGCCCCCAGAAGGCAGGCCCCCTCGGCCCGCTCATCATGGCGTCGCTCGTCAAGGACCCGTCCCTCCGGCTGAGCGCGGACAGGGCCGGGCAAGCCCTGCACGCCCTGGCGTCCGGCGAGCCGACCTCGCCCGCGATCCCGCTCCCCGCGGCCCCGCACACCGCCCCCTCGGGCCCGCCCCAGAAGGGCACGACGCTTCCCTGGGTCATCGCGGTGCTGGCGTGCGCCGTCCTGCTCGTCGCCGTCGTCGTCGCCGTCGCGCTCCTGCACTCACCCGACCGCCGGACACCGCCACGCGCCGCGCCGACGACCTCCGCCCCCGCGCCCCCCGGCCGCTTCGCCTCGCCCCCGGCCCCGTGCGCCCTGATCAACGCGGAGCAGGCGACACGGCTCGTCCCCTCGTTCTTCACCACGAACGACGCCGGAACCGACCCGTCCACCAACCTGCCCCGCAAGAGCTGCACGTGGATGACGAACGCGACCGCCGACGGCCAGGACGACGACCTGACCCTCACCCTCCGCACCGCCCCGACGGCCGCCGGCGCGCAGAGCCACCACGCCAAGGAGCGCGGCGACGCGACCGCCCCCGTGACCGACCTCCGCGACCTGGGCGACGGCGGCTACTCCTCCACCAGGGGCACCCACGTCATCGTCGGCTTCCGCCTGGACAACCTCCTGGTCGAGGTCGACTACGCGACCAGCCGCCCCAACGCCGCCCAGGAAGCCCTCAGAGCCGCCCGCTGGACCGAAACCTCCCTCACCCGCCCCCGCTGACCCGGCCGGGCCCGTCGGACGCAATTCCCGGGGAGGGCACCTTTCGACAATTACCGAGCCCGCTGACTTACCACGAGCCTCGTCAACAACGACGCTGACAGATCGACCGAACCAGGGTCACCATCGCCGCCGCGACGCGGTCATGCCGGGTCCTCGGCCCACGATCGCCGCCGGTTCCGTCGTCACGGCCCAGCGCCGCCATCCCAGACCATTCCGCCGAGCCGCTGGACCAGGGCCTCCGCGAAACGCCGGGCGATCTCGTCGGCGCCGTCGCGTTCCGCCGCGCGGACCTCGACCCTCCACAGCGGCGGCTCCAGCCCGGCGGACCGTTCCCCCAGCAGGCGCTCGGCCTCGTCCGGCACCTGGATGAGGATCGGCGCCTCGACCGAGAGCAGTGTCCCGCCGGTGTCGTCGCACAACTGAATGACCCCGTCGTGATCAGGGAGGTCCACCCGCAACTCGTCCCCGGCCGCGCCGAGGCCGTCCAGCACGGCCACGGTATCCGGCATTTTCTGAGTCAGGACGATGACATCGAACGTCATCTCCCGGCCACCTCCGATGATCGTGACAGAACGGTCACATGCAGCGTACATCTAGAAGTTGAATACCGGCGGCGTGATCACGATCGCATTTTTTCCGGCCAAGTCGGAACCAGCCTCCTTGCGATGCGTCGACCCCTTATGCCACGCCATGGAGGGCTCCGGCGTCACCGATTACGCCATCGCCCCAGGTGGTGGAGAGAGACGCCGAGCGCCAGCGGATAAACAAACGTGCTGCGTGCGCTTCTCCGCGCTCCAGGCCCCCGGTCGCGGGGCGGCGCGGCCGCGCCGTCCCTCGGCAACACGGTCGTCCACCTGATCGCGGACCGAACACACGAGCCCAGCAGGGTCGGGCGCCGCCATATGTCGAGCCGCCGCCATGGGTCGCGTTGCGCAACCAGCCGTTGGCGCCCTTGCCTTCTGGGGCTCGGGGAGACGCGGGCGGTCCCGCGCGCCGGCGGCCACTTCCGGCCGGGCGGGAGTCGCGTCCGATCGATGATGAGAAGAGGACCGATCGGCGCGAGCTCACCGTCGGCTTTCGGGCCGCCCAGACGGCGGACGCGAATCGCTGAGAATGTTGATGAGGCTCCCAGGCACGGGGTGGGCCGGGTGCGGGGTCGTTACATCGTGTTCGCGTTCGTCACGCGGTTCGACGGGACCGCCGCGCACCGGGCCATGGGGCGCTTGCCGAGGTGGGAGGGGGTTTCGCCGGTCACGGGGAGCGGCGGATCGGGGGCTGAGAGTGACCGGGGGGTCACGGCGGGGTTGTACGTCCTCAGTGAACGCGGGGGTGCCCGTCGGCGGGGGACAGTTGAATGGAGCTTGCGGGTGAGGCGGGCTCCGGTGGGGATTCGATGCGTTCCGGAACCATAGGCTGTTACCCCGATTTGAGTCACTCTTGGGGAGAATGCGTTGCGGCTGCCGGATCATCTGGGGCTACTGCTCACCGACGAGCCGGTCCTCGACGTCTACTCGTACGGGCCCTGGCGGGTGCCGGACGGGCTGTTCGAGGAGATCGGCGCGCGGATCGACGCGCTGGCGCGCGATCCGCGCTGCGCGGGGCTGACCACCGACGAGCACAAGCTGCTGACGCTGCCGGCCTCGCTGGTGACGGCGGAGATCTTCGGGATCCTGGCGTTCCTGCCGGGCGGCGGGGCGATCAAGGCGGGGTCGTGCTCGCAGCTGCCGGAGCGGCTGCTGCACCGGCACCTGGTCAATCCGGGGCCGCTCAGCTCCCGGATGACCCGGTGGGACGCGCCGGGCGGCCGGTGGCGGCCGCCGGTGGACTGGCTGGTGGAGGCGCCCGACCGCGAGCTGGCGATCTCGCTGGCCCGGGACTGCCTGGCGGTCCTGGAGGGCATCGAGCCGCTGGAGCGGCGGCGCAAGGCGCTGCTGCGGCTGTACGACGACCCGCCGCGCTGCGACGTGAACCTGCCCAAGATGGAGCTTCGCGAGCACTGGCACGCGCACGCCGACGACGAGATCCTCTCGGCGGTGCCCGAGCTGATGGGCCCGGTCGGCTACCTGGAGTGGGTGACGGCGGGGCTGCTGGCCGCCTACGGGAATCTGGCGAGCGTGGCGCCGCGGGACGAGACGGTGGAGACGCACCTGATCCAGCTGCTGCTCCAGGGGAACATGGAGCAGGTCCCGGCCGAGCTGGTGGCCGCGCTGGGCGAGGACCGGTACCGGGAGCTGCAGGCGCGGTTCCCGTCCGAGCGCGGCGGGTTCAAGCCGGCCGCGTGGCAGGAGCGGACGCGGGCCTGGCTGGTGCGGGCGCTGGTGTCGGGCGCGGCGGACGCCTGCCGGGCCTGGCTGGACATGGCGATGCGCTGGGTGGCGACCGTCCAGGGGCTGCCGGGCGATCCGTGGTTCCCCAAGCCGGAGTGGATCCCGGTCGGGCAGTTCCAGACCGATCTGCGGCGGCTGTACGCGCCGCGGCGCCGGGTGGTCAACCCGCTGGTGGAGGAGCTGCGGCCGGTGCCGCCGGAGGCGGGCGGCGTCTCCTCGGGGGCGGCCGCGGCCGTCCCGGAGCTGGCGAGCGGGCTGGTGGGGCAGCCGGAGGTGAGCCGGGCGCTGGCGGAGCTGAGCGCGGGCCGCGAGCCGGTGCGGCTGCTGCTGGTGGGCCCGGACGGCACCGGCAAGCGGGACGCGGCGCAGGAGCTGGGCCGGGCCCTCAACCTGGGGCGTGACCCGGTCTGGCTGACCGACAACCTGTTCGTGGGGCAGCGCCTGTCGGACGCCGTGGCCAAGCTGCACGCCGACGTCCGCGACTGCGCGGGCGAGCGGCTGCTGATCATCGAGGGCCTGGACGGGATCGTGACCGATCCGGGCAACGGCGAGGCGATCGCGGGCGAGCTGCACCGGCTGCTGGCGGTGCACGAGGACCTGCATCTGGTGGCGCTGTGCGACGCGGGCGGGGACGAGCGGATCCGGGAGATCAACCCGGTGCTGCCGCACCGCTTCCGCGTCGCCCGTACCGTCCCGTTCGACGCCGGCGGCCATGCCGAGCTGTTCCGGCGGGCGCTGCGCGAGCGCGGGGCGCGGGGCACCCGGCACGCGGTCGCGGCGGCGGGCGAGCTGCTGGCGGCCACGCCGCCGGTGCAGACGCTGCGGAACGCGCGGCTCGCGCCGTACCTGGCCGATGTGGTGGTGGAGGCGGTGCGGGCCCGTGCGGCCGAGGGCGAGGAGCTCGTGGTCGGGAAGCGGGACGTCCCGGCGGCGCTGGACACCACGCAGAGCCCCGGCAACCCGATGACGGAGCTGCGCGAGCTCACCGGGCTGGAGACGATCAAGCAGGAGATCGCGCTGCTGATCGCGGGGACGCACGCGGCGCGGCTGCGCGGCGAGAGCGGGCTGAAGATCAGCCCGCCGACCCGGCACATGGTGTTCACCGGCAATCCGGGGACGGGCAAGACGATGGTGGCGCGGCTGCTGGGCCGGATCTACAAGCGGCTGGGGGTGCTGTCGTCGGGGCACGTGGTGGAGGCGTCCCGGGCCCATCTGGTCGGCGAGTACATCGGGCAGACGGCACCGCGCACCCGGCGGCTGGTGGAGCGGGCGATCGGCGGGGTGCTGTTCATCGACGAGGCGTACACGCTGACCCAGTCGCCGCACAAGAGCGACTACGGGCACGAGGCGATCGCCGAGCTGGTGAAGCTGATGGAGGACCACCGCGACGACCTGGTGGTGATCGTGGCCGGGTACGAGCGGGAGATGGCGGAGTTCCTGGCGGCCAACCCGGGGCTCGACTCGCGCTTCCCCAAGCAGCTGCACTTCCCCGACTACACCGACGACGAGCTGGTGGCGGTGTTCGAGGCGCTGGCGACGGCGGACGGGTTCCGGCTGGCGCCGGGCACGACGGATCTGCTGCGGTCGTCGCTGCGGCGGGTGCAGCGCGGGGAGTCGTTCGGGAACGGGCGGCTGATGCGGAACCTGCTGGACATCGCGGTGGCCAACCAGGCGCAGCGGGTGGCGTCGGCGGCGCGGGACGCCCGGCTGGCCGAGCGCGCCGCGTTCAACGGCGAGGCGGCCGGCGAGGCGGCCAAGAACGGTGTGCGGGCGCCGAGCAAGAAGGACCTGATCACGCTGCGGGCGGACGATCTGCCGCCGATGCTCGACCATCCCGAGGAGCTGTTCGGCCTCTACCTCTAGCTCTAGCTCTAGCCTCTAGCGAGGAGAGCTGAGGCATTTATCCGGGTATGACCGCTATATGGCGATGCCCGGTGACGAGCTGCTCCCCGCCGTGCTGCGCGGCGTCGCCGCGCGGGAGGCCGCCCGGCTGCGCGACGGCACGCTGCCGTGGACGTGGTGGCTGGAGCTGGCGGCCAGGTTCGGGCTGCGGTACGGGTTCACCGACACGCTGCTGATCGCGGCGCAGTGGCGGGCGGCCACCGACGTCCGGTCGTACGGGGCGTGGCGCTCGGCCGGCCGCCAGGTCCGCAGGGGCGAGACCGGGATCCGGATCCTGGCCGACGTGCTGGACGCCTCCACCGCGAACGGGACGGGCCCGCGGGCCGTGTTCGACATCAGCCAGACCGACGGCCTGCCGCCCGAGACGCCCGCCTTCCCCGGACCGCGCGAGGCCAGGAGGCGGCTCGCGGCGCTCGGGGCCCGGTACGGCATCCCGCCCGCCGCGGAACGGGGCGACGACCTCGACGCCTGCGTCCGGCTCGCCCACCAGCTGGCGCACGCGCTGCGTCCCGGCGACCGGATCGACCGGCCGGGGGCGCAGGGCTGCCGCGGGGCGCGCCGGTTCGAGGCCGACTCGGTGGCGTTCCTCGTCCTGGCGCGGTACGGGCTCCCGGCGGACCGGCCGGCCTTCCCGGACGGGCCGGTGCCGTACGCGGTGCCCGACGTGGGCGACCGGATCCTGCGGGTGAGCCGGCGGATCAGCGCGGCCGGCGGGCACGGGAGCGGCCCGCTGCGGGACGCCCACCGCTTCTTCCAGGCCCGGCTGGACGACGGCTGGGTGCCCGCCTACCTGGCCGGACGGGGGTTCGACCGCGGAGTGCAGCGGCGCTGGGGGCTCGGGTACGCGCCGCCCGGCCCGCGCGCGCTCACCGACCACCTCCGCTCGCGCGGCCACTCCGACGAGGCGCTCGTCGCCGCCGGGCTGGCCCGCCGCACGCGGTCGGGGCGGCTGCGCGACACCTTCCGCGACCGGGCGATGTTCGCGGTCCGCGACGCCGCCGACGGGACGGTCGCCGGGTTCGTCGGGAGGCTGCCCGAAGGCGCGCCCGGCCCCAAGTACCTCAACGGCCCGGACACCGCCGCGTACCGCAAGGGCGAGCTGCTGTACGGCCTGCACGAGGTGCGCGAGCGGCTGGCCGCCGGGACGGCCCGCCCGGTGGTGGTCGAGGGGCCGCTGGACGCCATCGCGGTCAACCTGGCCTCCGGCGCGTACGCCGCCGTCGCCACCTGCGGGCTGGCGCCGACGGCGGGGCAGCTCGGCGCGCTCGCCCGGGTCGCCGATCTCGACCGGACCGGGCTGGTCGTGGCGCTGGACGGGGACCGGGCCGGGCGGGCGGCGGCGCGGCGCCTCTGGACGCGGCTGGACGGCGTCCGCGGCCCCGTGGAGGCGGTGCCCCTCGGCCCCGGCGAGGACCCCGCCGGGGTGCTGCGGGAGCGGGGCCGCGCGGGCGTGCGGGCGGCGCTGCGCTCCCGGGCGAGCCTGATGGACGTGCTGGTCGACGACGCGATCGCGCGGTGCGGCGGGACGCTGGCGGCACCGGAGGAGCGGCTGGCCGCGATCCGGGCCGCGGTGGCGGTCATCGCGCGGGGGCGCCCGGCGGAGGCCGCCCGCCAGGTCGCCCGGGTGGCGGAGCGGACGGGGGTCGGCTGCCCGCTGGTAACCGCCGAACTGGTCGAAACGGTCAGTCCGGATTCCGGTCCCGCACCTACCGCTCATACCAACAGGCGGTAATCGGTTCACCACTCAACGCCCCCCTTCGACCGCTCGTCGACAGGGTCCCCGTAGGGCCGAACCTACGGCCCAGTACGGAATAGCTTCATCGCACCCTGTGGGAGTGAGGCTCGCATCGGTTCCTGGTGGGGGGCGGGCGGCGCCCGGTGAGACGGACGGCCGCCGCCCTGGAGCCGCGACCGCCTCCCCACCGGGTGGGGGGACGGGGTCACGGCGACCGGTTGAGGCGCGCACCGGTCGCCGTGACCTCCTTCGCGGGCCGCGCGAGCCGCCGGCTCCTAGTGGACGCCCGGCAGCCGCAGCACGAAGCGGGCGCCGCGCGGGCCGTCCTCGATCGTGAGGGTCCCGCCGTGCGAGGCCGCGATCTCCCGGGACAGCGGCAGCCCCAGGCCGCTGCCGCCCTTGTCGAGCCGGCGCCCCTCGCGCAGGCGGGTGAACCGCTCGAAGACCCGCTCCCGGTCCTCCGGCGCGATGCCGGTGCCGTCGTCGTCCACCGTCACGACCACCTCGTCGTCCCTGACCGCGACGCTGAGGTCGACCCGCGCGCGGGCGTGCCGGACGGCGTTGTCGAGCAGGTTGGTCAGCAGCCGGTCCAGCTGGACGGGCGAGCCGAGCACCCGCGCGGGGCCGTCCAGGTCCGCGTGCACCGGCACCCGGGCGCGGGCGAGCCGCCTGATCTGCTCGGCGGCCAGCCGGCTCAGGTCCACCACGCGCCGCTCGGCGGTCGCGCCCGCGTCCAGCCGGGCCAGCATCAGCAGCTCGTCCACGATCCCCGAGAGCCGCTCGGTCGCCGCCAGGGCCTGCGCGTTCGCGGCGGGCCAGTCGGCGCCCTCGGGGTAGGCGGAGTTCGCCTCCAACTGGAGGCGGAGCGAGGTGATCGGGCTGCGCAGCTCGTGGGAGGCGTCGGCGACGAACCGCCGCTGCGCCTCGGCCGACCGCTCCAGCCGCTCCAGCGTGGCGTTGGTGGTGGACGCCAGGCGGGCGATCTCGTCCCCGGAGCCGGGCACGGGCACGCGGCGGCTGAGGTCCTGGCCGCTGATCTCCTCCAGCTGCGCCCGGATCCGCCCCACCGGGCGCAGCGACAGCCCCACCGCGCCCCACGCGACCGAGGCCACCAGCAGGACCGCGAACGGCGTGACGATGAAGATCAGCAGGTTGAGCAGGGTGAGGGCGCGCTGCACCTCGACCAGGTCGACGGCCGCGTACACGGTCACGGGACCGTACGGCGAGCGCACCCGCAGCGCGGCGACCAGGTGCTCCTCGGGCTTCTCCGAGCGCCCGCCCGGCGGCCGCATCGGGACCTGCTGGGTGGCGACGGCCTCGTACCCCTCGGGCTCGAAGGAGGCCATCCGGCCCCGGCCGCGCAGCCCGGCGCTGGAGGCCAGCACCCGGCCGTCGCTCGCGACGACCTGCACCTCGTAGCCGGGGCCCAGGCCGCCGTGGGGCACGCTCAGCGTCCCGGGCAGATTCCCGGTGCGGGCCGGGCCGGCCGCCCGCCGCGCCGCCAGCTCGACCCGGCTCTCCAGCCCCTCCCGCAGGTCGCCGGGCACCAGTGCCAGGATCAGGCTGGAGGTGATCGAGAAGACCACCATGGAGATCAGCGCGGCCACCACCGTCAGCCTGGCGCGCAGGGAACGCGGCACCAGGCGTCGCAGGCCGGTCATCGCCCCCCTTCCCCTGGCGTCCCGAGGCCGCCACCGCACGTGACGAGAAGATCGTTCCCTTTCGCGGCGACATCACCCCTGCAGGTCAGGGCCCTGCGCGACACGCGCGGCGGCGCGACCGGAACCTACAAGACCGGACGGCCCGGCCCGCCCACGATGGACGCATGACGATCGACATCCACGCCGCCGGGTCCTTCATGGCCGGCCACGCCCGCGTCCTCGACCGCCGCCGCTTCGCGCTGCTCACGGGCGGCGGCGACACCGCCGGTCTGCTCGCCGCCCTGGACGGCTACCGCAACCCCGACGGCGGCTACGGCTGGGGCCTGGAGCCCGACCTGCGCTCCCCCGAGAGCCAGCCCGGGACCGCGCTGCACGCCTTCGAGGTCTTCGAGGAGGCCGCCCGGGCCGCCGCGCCCGCGACCGGCCTCCCGGAGGCGGCCGCGCTCTGCGACTGGCTGGGCTCTGTCACGCTGCCGGACGGCGGCCTGCCGATGGCGCTGCCGCTGACCACCGAGGCCGCGACCGCCCCGTGGTGGCGGGCCGCCGACCCGGCGGTGTCCTCCCTCCAGATCACCGCGGTGTCGGCGGCCGCCGCGCTCCGGGTGGCCGCGCACGACCCGGCCGTCGCCGCCCATCCCTGGCTGGACCGGGCGGTCGGCTACTGCTTCGAGGCCGTGGAGGCGCTCGACGAGAGGCCGCACGCGTACGTGCTGTCGTTCGCGCTGCACTTCCTGGACGCGGCGCACGACACCCGGCCCGAGGAGGCCGGCGCCCTGCTCCGGCGGCTGGCGGCGTTCGTCCCGCCCGAGGGCGAGCTGCCGGTCGAGGGCGGCACCGCGGACGAGAGGCTCCGTCCCCTGGACATCGCCCCCCGCCCCGGGCGCCCCGTCCGGGACCTGCTCGCCCCCGAGGTGATCGAGGCCGACCTGGACCGGCTCGCCGCCGGGCAGCAGGACGACGGCGGCTGGAAGGTCGACTACGCCGAGATCTCCCCGGCGGGCGCCCTGGAATGGCGCGGCGCCATCACCGTGCACGCCGTGGCGGTCCTGCGCGCCAACGCGCGGATCTGAGTCCCGCGCCTCACCCTTCGGGGTCGAGCTTGCCCAGCAGGGCGCGGGCCTGCTCGGCGAAGGACTCCTCGCCGGACCCGGCCGCCCGCCGCAGATGCTCCCGGGCCAGGTCGAGGTCGCCGTCGCCGTGCCGGATCTCGCCGAGCCGGTACGCGGCCTCGCCCACCAGGTCGGCCTTGGTCGTCCCGGTTGCCAGGGTCAGCTCGTAGTACCGCACCGCAGAGTCGCGGTCGCCCAGCCAGTACGCCAGCTCGCCCAGGTGGGCCGCGGCCAGCGGCGCCTGGCCCTCCACTCCGGCGTCGATCACCTGCCGGTACCAGCGCAGCGCCTCCGGCCAGTCCCGGTCCCGCTTGCCGAGCGCGCCCAGGTACATCTTGGCGAGCGCCTCCGCGTGCGCGTCGGCGTCGCCGGGCCCCTGGACGGCCTGGAGGTAGAGCTCCCGCGCCCGGTCGGGCCGCTGCTCGTGGTGGGCGCGGGCGAGCAGGACGGCGATGTGCCGCGTGTAGCGCGTCTCCGTCTCCGGGATGCGGGCCAGCACCTCGCCGCCCTCCGCGAACTCGCCCGCGTCCACCAGCGCCTGCCCGAGCGAGAACAGCGCGGTGGGCTCGCCGCTCTCGGCGGCGGCGCGGAGGGTGCGCAGCGCGCCCTCGTGGTCGCCCTGCTCGCGCTGCAGCAGCCCGAGCAGGCTGCCCAGGAACGCCTGGTCGCCCTCGTCGAGGCCGGTCTCGGCGGAGTCGCCGGTGATCGCCCGGGTGACGCCCTCCAGGCCCGCGGCGTCGCCGGCCCGGCGCAGCAGCGGGACGAGCCGCCCGTTGGCGACCAGCCGCACCTCGGCGTCGGAGTGCCCGGCCAGCCGCTCGTAGATCGCGCGCGCCCGTTCCGGGTCGCCCGCCGAGACGTACAGGTCGGCCAGGCCGATCTCCAGGTCGGGCGAGGGGTCGGACAGCATCCCGGCGAGGCACTCCACGTACAGCATGGCGGCGGCGCGGTCACCGGCCTCGGCCAGCCCGGTGGCGTACCGCCGGGCGGTTTCGACCGCGTCCTGCTCGCCCGTGGAGCGGAGCAGCGCCAGCGCCCGGCCCGCGACCTCGTGGACGCCCTCGCGGTGCGCCCGCTCGGCCACGACCGCCAGGTTCTGGGCGGCCGTCTCCGCCAGCGACGACAGCGGCTCCGGGTCGGCCGGGTCGATCTCCGCGCGGGCGACCAGGCCGAGGGCCTCGGCCGCCGCCGCGAGATCGCCGTCCTCGAAGGCCCACTGGCCGCGCAGCGTGCCGGCGCGCGCCCGCACCTCCGGGTCGGCGGCCTCGGCGGCACGGGAGATCTCCGCCGCCGCCTCCCCCGGCTCGCCGCGTTCGCGCAGCGTCCGGGCCAGGTCGGTGCGGATCCGCGGGGTGACCTCCGGATGCCCGGCCGCGATGCCCCGCCGGTACAGCCGGACCGCCGCGTCGCCGTCGCCGCGGTGCCCGCGCGAGTCGCCCCACAGCCAGTAGCCGACCGCGACCGTCTCGGGGTCGCCGCTGGTCACCGCGCGCTGGGCGGTCTCGGCGACGGCGTCGTGGTCCTCCTGGTCCGCCAGCGCCAGCAGCAGACTGCGCAGCGGGACCAGCGCGGCCGGGTGGTCGACGTCCGCGCCCTTGCGGTACGCGGCGACGGCGGCCTCCATGTCGTCCTCGACGAAGCCGTGGATGTCGCCGATGTCGTCGTAGGCGACGGCGATCTCCTCGGGGTCGCCGTACGCCACGACCGTCTCCAGGATCCGGCGGGCCTGCGCCGGGTCGTCGTCCATGATCTCGCGGGCGGCGCGGATCAGCTGCCGGCCCGCGGCGCCGGCGGTGGCCTTGCCCGACTGGTTGCGCATCAGCCACAGCAGGGAGTCGGCGCCGTCCGGGCCGTTCTCCTCCTCGGCCTCGGGTTCGTCGGATTCGGTGGAGGTGAGCGTGGCCAGGGCGGCGTGGAGGGCGCCGTCGTAGGCGGCGTCCACGCCGACGACCGCTTCGAGGAACGACCGTATCCCCGCGGGGTCGTTCCCGGTGACCTGGGCCGCCACCGTGAGGGCCACGTCGGCGCCGCTGTCGCGGAACCCGGCCCGCGTCCCCAGGACCATGCCGCGCAGGGCGAGCGCGTGCTCGCCCTTGGTCCCCGACTCGATCGCGATGGCCATCACGTTGTTGGCGGCCGTGGAGATCATGTCGGCGAACTGGCAGGGCTCGCCGGGGCCGGTGAGCACGGCCACCCGCCCGAACGCCTCCAGCGCCCCCGGCATGTCGCCGCCGAGGTACATGATGTTGCCCAGGTAGCTGTCGGCCTTGGCGGTGAGGACGACGTCCCCGGCGCCCGCCGCCCGCTCCCGGACGCGCGCGGCCTCGGTCTTGGCCGCGCCGTCGTCGCCCTTGCGCTGGAGCACGTGGGCCAGTTCGAGGCGCGTCTGGAGGGCGTCGGCGAGGTCGGCGTCGTCCGGTTCGATCCGCGCGGCGGCCTCCAGCGCCTGGCGGTACGCGTGTTCGGCGCCGTCCAGGTCGTCCCGGCCGCTGAGTATCTTCGCCAGCACCTGGTGGCCCGACGCCACTGTCGTGGGGTCGCCGGTTCCGGTGGAGCGGCGCGCGAGTGCCTCGGCCTCGTCCAGGTCGCCGTCCTCGTAGTGCTTCCAGGTCCGTTCTCGCAGCGCGCTCAGGAGGTCGGCGGGCTCGCCGGTCTCAGGGCTCTCGGGCTCGGGCTCGGGCGCGGGGTCGCCGGCGGAAACAGGGTCGGGAACCGGAACCGGATGGCCCGCGGCGCGGGCGGCGACCTCCAGGGCCGCGCCGTCGTCGCCCGCCTCCTTGAGCAGGGGCACGAGCAGGGCGGTGGCCGCCATCCGCACGGCGACGTCGTCGGACGACGCGAGCGGCTCCAGGAGCGTCCGGGCCTCCTCCGGCTCGCCGCGCTCGGCGAGGAGTTCGGCCAGGGCCAGCAGGGCGGTCCGGTCGCCGGCGGGCGGGAAGGCGGCGGCGCCCTTGTAGTAGGCGCGCGCGGCGTCCAGGTCGCCGCGGTCGGCGGCCTCGGCCGCGTACCGCCGCGCGATCTCGACGGCGCCGTCGGGCGCGCCGCCCGCGGCCGCGAGCCGGAGGGCGCGCACGGCGATGGCCGCGTCCCCGGCCTCGTCGGCCATGCCGGCGACGGCGCCCAGGTTGTTCAGCGCCATCCGGTGCAGCTCGCGCACCTGGTCGTCCGGCTCCGGGACGCGCAGCGCCGCCGCCGCGGCCGCGCCCATGGCCTCGGCGGCGCCCGCGTGCCGCCCGTCCTGGCCCAGCCAGACCCCGAGCAGGTTGCCCGCGCGCACCGCCGGGACGGGATCGTCGCAGGTCAGCAGCGACTCCATGGTGCGGTGCGCGGCCTCGGTGTCGCCGTGCTCATGCAACGCCTCGCCGAGCTCCACCTGGATGTACGGCACGTACACGGCGTCGGCCTGCTCGGACGCGGCGCGCAGCTCCGCCACGGCGCCCGCCAGATCGCCCCGGTCCTTGAGCACCCCGCCCAGTGCCCAGTGCCCCTGGACGGCGGTCTCCGGGTCGGCGGTGGCGACGGCCCGCCGGGCGGCGGTCACCAGGGCATCGAGGTCACCGCGCACCGACAGCACCGGGAGGAGATGCTGCAGGCACTGCAACGCCGCGGGATCGTCGATCGCCGCGCCGCGTTCGAGGGTCTCGACCGCGGCGTCCAGGTCCCCGGCCAGCCAGTGGGCGTGCCCGAAGGCAGCGCAGATCTCGGCGACCTGCCGGGGCGTGCCGTGGTCGAGGACGAGCCCGTACAGGTCGCCGGACCCGTCCGCGCCCGCGGCGAGCCGCTCCTGAGCGACGAGGGAGACCAGGTCGGCGGCGCGCTCGGCGTGCCCGGCGCCGGCCGCCCGCGCGAGCAGTCCGCGGACGTCCGGGAGCCGCCAGTGGTACAGCGCGACGTGCAGTTCGGCGATGAGGGGCGTGCCGTACTCGCGGGCGAGGAGTTCCAGGGCGCCTGCGTCGTCGCCGTCGCGGAGCCGCAGCACCGCCCGCTCGACGAGGCTCGCCGTGCCGAGCCGTTCCATGGCGGGCAGCGCGATGTCGGGGTCGGAGGAGGCCGCGGCCCGTTCGTAGGCGTGGCGGGCGCCGTCATCGTCGCCGGTCGCGGTCAGGTAGCCGCCCAGCTCGTAGGCGGCGACGGCCAGGCTCTCGGCCGCGTCCTCGGCGCCGTCCCTGCCGGGCTCGGCGAGGCGCTCGTAGCGGGTGACGGCCCGCCGGGCGTGCTCGGCGGCCCGCGCGGGTTCGCCCCGCTGGTCGCACAGCCGGGCCAGCAGCACGCCCGCCATCGCGGCGGCCCGGAGCTCCATGCTGTCGTCGGACGGGGCGGCGGCGAGCACGGTCTCGAACTCGGCCGCGGCGGCGTCCGGGTCGCCGCTGTCGCGGAGCGCGGCGCCGAGCGTCAGGGCGACGTGCGGGCCGTCGCCGGTCTGGTCCACCTGGACGGCGCGGGCCTCCTCCACCCGACCCGCCGCGACCAGCACCCGTACGACGGTGTCCAGGAGCCGGGTGTGCTCCTCGTCCCCCGGATCGGCGGCGTCGAGCGCCCGCCGATACGCGTCGGCCGACCCGTCCAGGTCGCCGAGGTGGAACAGCGCCTCGCCGAGCCCGCCGGCCGCGCGGCGCGCTTGGCCTTCGTCCTCGCCTTCGGCGGCGCGGGCCCACGCCTCGGCGGCGCCCGCGTGATCGCCCGCGTCCCCGCGCAGCGCGCCCAGGTACAGCGCGGCCTCCTGCGCCTGGACGGCCGGTCCGTGCTCGATCGCCAGGGACAGCGCGGCGTCGGTGGACGCGTGCTCGCCCGCGCGCTGCCACGCGTGCGCGGCCTCCAGCGCCAGCCAGGCGGTCATGGCCCCGCGATGGTCCTCGCCGCGCTCCCGGGCGCCGGCCAGCACCGCCGCGGCCCCCGCGAAGTCCCGGTCGAGGAGGCGGCGCGCGAACACCCCGTCCACCGCCAGCTCCGGATGGTCCTCGGGCACCAGCGCGAACGCCGCCCGCGCCGCGTCGAAGTCGTCCAGCCGGACCCGGGTGAAGCCCAGCAGCCAGGCGCTGCGCGGCGCCCGCAGCCGGTCGCCGCGCGCCACGATCCGCTCGTGCACGGCGGCCGCCCCGGCCAGATCGCCCCGCGCCTCCAGGATCTGGAGCGCGCCCGCCTCGGCTTCCGCGGCCAGCCCCGGATGCCCGGAACGGGAGACCGCCTCGAACGCGTCGAGGGCCTCGCCGGCGTCGCCGTCCGCGTCCCGGCCCTGGAGGGCGGTGCCCAGCGCGTACGCCACCCACGGCGCCAGCACCGGATGCCCGCCGTCGCGTGCCCGCCGCAGCGCGCCGATGACCTCGTCGGCCTCGGACGCGCCAGAGGCGTCGCGGAGGATCCAGGACAGCACGGCGGCGTGCGAGAGCGCCAGCGGGTCACCGGACGCGGCGGCCTCGTCCAGCAGTCGCACGCCCTGCGAACGGGGCGCGGCGCCCAGCGAGACGTACACCTGCCCCAGCATGCTCTTGGCCAGCGCCGCCACGGCCGGGTCGGCGTGCCCCTCGCACTCCCGGTAGCGGGCGACGCCGATCTCCCGGCCGAGCCGCTGGTAGTCGACCAGTGCGGCGAGCACCGGATGCGGCGCCCCGGCCCCGCTCGCCGCGATCAGCAGGCGGTGCACGGCCGCGCCGAACCCGCCCGCGAAGTCCTCGCCGTCGGCGACGGGTTCCAGCAGCTCGTCCGCCTGCTCGGGGTCGCCCTCGCCGAACTCCAGGGTCGCCAGCATCGACGCGGCCCGGTCGGACGGCCCGGTGATCTCCGCGTCCACCACCCGGCGCAGCAGCGCGCGGGCTTCGTCCACCGCGCCCTCGCGCAGCCGCTCCAACGCGGCGTCGCAGTCGTCGACCGCCCGTTCGTACTCCTCGTCGGGGCCGCGCACGGCCAGCTGCGCCTGGGTCAGCACCAGCCGGGCCTGGAACGCCAGGTCGGGCTCGTCGTCGATCTCCCCGGCCCGCTCCAGCAGCTCCACCACACTCAGGCGGCGCGGATCGTCCGCCGGCAGCCCGGCCAGCAGCGTGCCGAGGAAGTGCACCGCGCCCCAGCGGTACTCGGAGACGCCGTCCAGCACCGCCCGCCAGTTGGCGACGGCGTCCTCGACCTCACCGGCCTCGGAGTACACCTGCCCCAGGCAGGCCCGCGCCTCCACGGCGAACTCGGGATGGCCCGACTCGACGACCCGCCACAGGATCCCCCGGGCCTCCCGCTCGCCCTCCTCGCCGTCCATGTCCCGGGTGAACTTCGACTCCTGGATCAGCGCGTCCAGCCGGATCTCCGGGCGGTGGTCCTCGGCGGCGCGCCGGTACGCCTCCCGCGCCTCGGCGTTCTCACCGAGGTCGAACAGCGCGGCGCCGAGCAGCTTCTCGGCCCGGCCGCGCTCGGCCGGGTCCCCGACCGCGATCGCGTGCTCCATGACCCGGCGGCAGTCGGCGAACTCGCCGCGCCCGGCGTAGATCGGGTACAGCCGGAACGCCGCCGCGGTGCACAGGGCGGGCATGCCGTGCGCCAGCATCCTGTTCAGCGCGGTCAGCACGACCTCGTCGGCGGCCTCGGCCTCTTCCGCGTGCTCGTCCAGCAGCGCGCCGATCGACTCGAACGCCTCCCATGCCTCGCGCTCGCGCTCGCCGCCGTCCTCAGGCCAGCGCGGGACGTCCAGGTCCGCGGCGAGCCGGGCCACCTCGGGGTCCGCCGCGCGCCGGACGCGCTCCAGGACGGCCGCCGCGCCGTCCAGGTCGCCCAGGCGGCGCAGCACGGTCACCAGCGTCAGCTCGGCCATCGCCGCGATCTCGGTGTCGGCGCCGCCGGCCGCGGCCCGCAGCGGGCGGTGGGCCTCCGCCCACTCCTCCGCGTCCACCAGCATCAGGCCGAGCGCCACGGCCGAGCGCTGCGCGAAGACCGGATGGCTCCCGGCGGCGACCGAGCGGTGCGCGGCCCGCGCCCCGTCCAGGTCGCCGCTCTCCTGCAGCAGGCGGCCGAGGAGATGGGACGCCTCGGCCACGGCCTCGGCCCCGCCGCCGGAGTCGTCACGGGCGGAGACGACGATCGCGCGCAGGGCCCCCGCCGCGCCGTCCAGGTCGCCGTCCCGCCACTGGTCGATCGCCGTCTGGAGCCGTGCGGCCCACGAAGACATGCTCGCTTCCCCCTCGTACCCCGGCCCCGTATCCGGTTCCTCGAGTGATCATTCACCGTGCGGACGGCGAACGTACTGGAATGAACCCCGGTTTTTCCGGACTTTCACTGATTCGCCGTGTCACACGGGGGCCGAGCGGAGGTCAGGACCGGCTATATCGTGACGGCGTGGACCCCTTCGACGATCTGCTGAAAGGCGTGCGCGGCGAAGGCGCCGCGTTCGGCACCTCCGCGCTCACGCCCCCGTGGGGGCTGCGCTTCACCGACGGCGCGCCGCTGACACTGTGCGTGCCCATGCGCGGCGAGGGCCTGCTCACCCAGGGCGACCTGACCCTCCCGATCCGGGTCGGCGAGGCCGCCATCGTGCGCGGCCCCGAGCCGTTCGTGTTCGCCGACACCGACGCGCCCCGCACCGTGCGCGACGTCGGCCCCGGCGACTCCGCCGCTGGCACGGGCGACACCGTCCTCCTCGCCGCGTCCTACCGGCTGAACGGCGAGATCGCGCGCCGCCTGGTCGGCGTGCTGCCCCCGATGATCGTCGTCCCGGACGAGCACGACTGCGCCGCCATGCGCGGCTACCTGGAGGCCCAGCTGGACGCCTGCCGCCCGGGCCGCCAGATCGTCCTGGACCGCCTGCTCGACTGGCTGCTGGTGTGCACGCTGCGCGACTGGTTCGACCGTCCCGAGGCGGTGCGGCCCGGCTGGTACCAGGCCCTGGGCGACCCGGTGGTCGGCCCGGCCCTGCGCGCCGTCCACGCCGACCCCGGCCGCCCCTGGACGCTGGCCTCCCTCGCCGCCGCCGCGCACGCCTCCCGCACCACCCTCGCCCGGCGGTTCACCGAACTGGTCGGCGAACCCCCGCTGGCCTACCTCACCGGATGGCGGATGGCGCTGGCCGCCGAACGGCTGGCCGACCCGTCGGCGACGGTCGCCGCCGTGGCCCGCGAGGTCGGCTACACGGACGCGTTCGCGTTCAGCTCGGCGTTCAAGCGGACCCTCGGCAAGAGCCCGACCGCCTACCGGAAGGACGCCGAAGGCTCAGGCCCGTCCGGTCAGGCGAGGGCGACCAACTCCATGTAGTCCTCGCTCCAGAGGTCCTCGTCGGCGTCCGGCAGCAGCAGCACCCGTTCCGGACGGAGAGCCTCGATCGCGGCCTGGTCATGGGTGACCATCACCACCGCGCCCTTGTACGCGCCGAGAGCCCCCAGAACCTCCTCCCGGGACACCGGATCCAGGTTGTTGGTGGGCTCGTCCAGCAGCAGCACGTTCGCCCCCGAACTCACCAGCCCCGCCAAGGCCAGCCGCGTCTTCTCCCCGCCTGACAGGACCCCGGCGGGCTTGTCCGCGTCGTCCCCAGAGAAAAGGAACGAGCCCAGGATGCGGCGCGCCTGCCCAGGCTCCAGGTGGGGCGCGGCGTCCGCGAGGTTCTGCGCGACGGTACGGGCCGGATCGAGCGTGTCGTGCTCCTGGGCGAAGTACCCCAGCCGCAGCCCGTGCCCGTGCACCACCCGCCCCGAGTCGGGCCCCAGCCGCCCGGCGAGAACCTTCAGCAGCGTGGTCTTGCCCGCGCCGTTCAGCCCGAGCACCACCAGCCGCCCGCCCCGGTCGACGGCCAGGTCCACGCCCGACAGCACCCGCAGGTCACCGTACGACTTGGACAGGCCCACGGCGCCCAGCGGCATCCGCCCGGACGGCGCCGGATCGGGCAGCCGGATCCTGGCGGCCTTCTCCGCCCGCCGCACCGGCTCGGACTCCGCCAGCATCCGGTCGGCCCGCCGCGCCATGTCCCTGGCCCGCACGGCGGTCGCGCTCCTCGCGCGCATCCTGTCGGCCTGCGCGTGCAGCGCCGCCGCCTTGCGCTCGGCCGCCGCCCGCTGCCGCGCCCGGCGCCGCTCGGCGGAGTCCCGGTCGGCCAGGTAGGTGCGCCAGCCGGTGTTGTGCACCTCCATCGCGCCGTGCTCCAGGTGCCAGATCCGGTTGGCGACCGCGTCCAGCAGCCCGGTGTCGTGGCTGATCAGCACCAGCCCGCCGGGATACCCGCCCAGGAAGCCGCGGAGCCAGCCGATCGAGTCGGCGTCCAGGTGGTTGGTGGGCTCGTCCAGGAGCAGCGTGCCCCGTTCGGCGAACAGGACCCGGGCCAACTCGACCCGCCGCCGCTGCCCACCCGACAACTCGCCGATCGGACGCTCCAAGACCCGGTCGGGCAGACCCAACCCCGCAGCGATCCGCGCGGCCTCGGACTCGGCGCCGTACCCGCCACGCGCCTGGAACTCGGCCTCGGCACGGACGTACCGGGCCATCGCCCGTTCGTCCTGAACCAAGGCGGCCTCGGCCACGCGCAGGGCCCGCACCGCCTCGTCCAGGCCGCGGGCAGACAGGATGCGCCCGGTCACGGTCACCGCCGGATCGGCCGCCGCCGGATCCTGCGGCAGGTAGCCGACGGGCCCGGTACGGACGACCTGCCCCGCCGCGGCCGGCGACGCCCCGGCCAGGATCCTCATCAGGGTGGTCTTGCCCGCCCCGTTACGTCCGACCAGCCCGACGCGGTCGCCGGGGGCGACATGGGCGGTGGCACCGGACAGCAGCAGGCGGGAGCCGGCACGCACGCCGACATCACGGAAGGAAAGCATGGAATGACGCTCCGGAAAGGCTCATGGGCACACGGGTGGCGAGGAACGTGTGTCCTGAGCTAGGAGATCCGGGGCGCCGACATGGATCCGAGCGTACCCCAGCCTGTCAGAGGCGGCCCGTACCATCCGGATCCCATGGACTCCGACTGGACGGGCATGCCCCGGCGCAACTGGGAGAACCTCGCCCTCGTCCGCGCCCGCCTAGACGCCGGCGCCGACCCCAACGCACCCGTGTGGCACGGCGAACTCCCCCTCCACGTGGCGGCACGGGACGGCTCCCCCGAAGTGGTCGCCGAGCTGGCCCGGCGCGTCGACGACATCGACGCCGACCACGAAGGCCGTACGGCATTGTGGCTGGCCGTCTACGCCCGCCGTCCCGAGAACGCCCGCGTGCTCGCCGCCGCCGGCGCCGACCCGTGGCGCCCCATGATGGGCGGCTGGTCCCCGGGCCAGCTCAGCCTGGCGGGCCCGACACCTTTCCCCGTCCCGCCCGGCGAACCCGGCCTCTCCGACGCCGAGGCCGCCATGGTGGCGGAGAGCGCCCAGCTGATCGCGGCGCTCGACGTCCCCCACTACCACGGCACGGGCCTGGCCTGCGTCGCCGACATCGACGCGGCCGAGGCCGCACGGCGCCTGGAGGCGACCCCGATCGTCCCCGACGAGGAGTACGCCGACGAACCCTGGCCCTTCCACGAGGAACTGGACGACGACGAGCTCGACTTCATCGTCGGCGCCACCGACGTGCCGGGCGGATGCGTCATCACCCAGCCCTGGGGCTACCTGCCCCGCACCCGGGAGGTCACGACCCGCCTGTCCGCCGGCACCCTCTGCTACGGCATGTACGCCAACCCCAAGAGCGGGAACCAGGGCAGCGTGCTGATCGACGGCGTCACCGAAAGCTGGGACGTCACCCCCGGCGGCGAGCCGATCGCCGACGACGACTCAGACGAGATCCTTCTCGCCTACCTCTACCGGCACCGGGCCATCGCCTACGCCTGCGCCTACGCGGGCCTCAAACCGTCCGACGCCCGCGCCGTCACGGGCCCGCCCGACGTCTGGCTCGAACTCACGCGCCGTCCATAGCCCGCTTGTACCACTCCATCGACCCCGTGCGGAGGGCCTCCTCAGCGAGCCTCCGGGCCGTCTCCGTCCGAAGCTGGGCCAGGGAACTGTCGATCCACGGCTGCGTGTTCGCGTTCCCGTGCTCGCGGTATTCGACGGCCTGCAGGAGGCATTCGAGCTTGTCGGCGTCCCGGGCGCAGACCGCCTCCGCGCTCGCCCTGCCCTCGTACTCGTCCACCACGCCCGTGATCATCCGCGCCACCGCCTCCGGAAGCCCGGCCGTCTGGTCCGCCGTCACCCTCTCGTTGGACGCCTTCGTGACGTACGGCCGCGCCAGATACGGGATGTCCGTGAGCCGGGTCTCCTGGCTGTCATGGAAGAGACTGAGCAAGGCCGCCCTCTCCGGATCGGCCCCCTCCATCGCCGCCAGCACACTGGCGATGATCGCCGTCCGCAACGAGTGATCGGCGATGCTCTCCGGATCCCGGACCCCCGCGACGAGCCAGCCCGTCCGCTTGTACCGCTTGAGCAGCCCGACCTCGTACAGCAACCCCACCAGCCGCTCCATGCCCGGCAGCCTACTGCGGGCGGCGAAGCCGTCGACCGGGATACCTGAGAAGGCGACCGCCAGAGACATTCACTCCTCCGCTCGGCTTGACGTTCTTGATAGCTAACGGCTATCTATGGCTAACCGTCAGCGGCGGCGCGTACCTGACCGGCAGGGCGCGGCACCCGGGAGATCGGACTGGAGGACTGAACGCATGGGCCGCATCCTGCTGGTGTTCCGCCTTGTCGTGGCCGACGTGCGCCGGCATCCCGCCCAGGCCGCGATGCTCCTGGTCGCGATCACCGCCGCCACCACCACGCTGGCCCTCGGTCTGTCCTTGTCCGGGGCGACCGAAACGCTCTACCGGCAGACCCGGGAAGCCACGGCCGGGCCGGACGTGGTCGCGTTCTCCCCCGGCACCGGCCGGACCACGATCAGGGCCCTGAAGTCGTTGGAGCACGCGCCCGGGGTGGTCGCGTACAGCGGACCGTACCGCCAGTACTACACACCGCTGACGGTGCGCGGCTCCACCGGAGCGGCGGTGGTGCAGGTCGCCGATCTGACACCGGGCCCGGTCGACCGTCCGCTGGTGACCTCGGGCAGTTGGGTCCGCCCCGGAGGCGCCGTGGTCGAACGCGGCTTCGCCACCGCACTGGGCGCCGAGGTCGGCGACCGCGTCACGGTCGCCGGCCGCTCGCTGCCGGTCGTCGGCATCGCCGTGACCGCGGCCCGCTCGGTCTACCCTTGGGCGCCGGGGATCGGCCCGGGCGGCGGGCCGGACGACGGCGGCGGTCTGGTCTGGCTGGCCGAACCGGATACCCGGGTACTGGAATCGGCCGATCTCCCGGTGACCTCCTTCATCAACCTGAAGCTGCGGGATCCCGACACGGCCCTGGTGTCGTTGCGTGAGCGTCACCCCTCCGTGGCCGACGCGTTCGCGGACACCTGGGTGAACTTCCGGGCCTGGCAGCAGGTGGCCGAGCAGGACTTCGTCATGCTCCGGGGCAGCCAGCCGATCATGGTCATCGGCGGCTGGCTGCTCGGCTTCCTGTCCATCGGCGGCGTGGCCACACTGGCGGCGGGACGTGCCGCCAAGCAGACCCGCCGGGTCGGGCTGCTCAAGGCCGTCGGCGCCACACCCGGCCTCATCGCCGCCGTCCTGCTCGCCGAGTACCTGACCCTGGCGCTCCTCGCCGACGCACTGGGCCTGACGATCGCACGGCTGGTCGCGCCCGCCATCGTCAATCCCAGCGCGAGCCTGCTCAGCACCGCCACCGGTCCCAGCGGCGGCACCATCGCCGTCACGACCACCGTCGCCTTGGCGGTGGCGGCCCTCAGCACCTTCGGCCCGACGCTGCGGGCACTGCGCACCGGAACCATCTCCGCCCTGGCCGACACCGCCCATGGGCCCAAGCACCGGGCCTGGCTGAACGGTTTGTCGGCGTTGCTGCCGACCCCGCTCCTGCTCGGGGTGCGCCTGATCGCCCGCCGCCCCGGCCGCGCCGTCCTGCACGGGTGCAACATCGCGACCACGCTGATCGTGGTCACCGCACTGCTGATGGTGCACGCCCAGCCTGTGAGGGGCTACCCGGGCTCTCCCATGGCGACCCTCGCGCAGGACGGTCAAGAACGCCACCTGCTTCTGGCCGTCACCGCCGCGGTGATCGTGCTCGCCATCGTGAACACCATCACGATCACCTGGAGCACCGCACTGGAAGCCCGCCCCACCATGGCCATCGCGCGCACCCTCGGCGCCACCCCCGGGCAGATCACGGCCGGACTGTCCATCGCACAACTGCTGCCGACCCTGCCCGGCGCCATCGCAGGCATCCCCCTGGGCATCCTCCTGTGCCTACCCTTCAGCCCCGGAAACGCGACCATCCTGCCCCCCGCGGGGTGGCTGCTCACCGCCGCGCTCGCGTCCGTGCTCACAACGGCGGCACTCACCGCCTTGCCTGCCCGTATCGCAGCCCGCCGATCCGTGGCACGAACCCTCAGCGCCGAAACACGCTGAGCGCGTACTCGCTCAGGAGCCGCCCCCCGGGGTGGCCAGACCGGATTCGTAGGCGAAGACGACCAGTTGGGCGCGGTCGCGGGCGCCGAGCTTGGTGATCGACCGGCTGACGTGCGTCTTCACGGTGGCGTGGCTGATGACCAGGTGCGCGGCGATCTCCTCGTTGGACATCCCGGTGGCGACGAGCGCCACGATCTCGCGCTCGCGCGCGGTCAGCCGCTCCAGTTCCGCGCCGCCGGCCGGGCGCGGGACGGTGGCGACGTACTCCTCGATCAGCCGCCGCGTGATCGACGGCGACAGCAGCGCGTCGCCGCGGGTGGCGACCCGTACCGACTGCAGCAGGTCGGCGGGCTCGATGTCCTTGAGCAGGAAGCCGCAGGCCCCCGCGCGCAGGGCCGCGAAGACGTACTCGTCGATGGCGTGGTTGGTCAGGATCACGACCCGGACGCCCGCGAGGTCGGGCGCGGCCCCGATCCGGCGGGTGGCCTGGATGCCGTCCAGCAGCGGCATCCGCACGTCCAGCAGGGTCACGTCGGGCAGCAGGGCCCGGCACAGCTCCACGGCCTCGACACCGTTGGCCGCCTCGCCGACGACCTCGATGTCCTCGGCCATCTCCAGCAGCGCGCGGAAGCCCGCGCGGATCAGCGGCTGGTCGTCGGCCAGCAGCACCCGGATCACGCGGGGGCCGTCACGGGCAGCTCGGCCCGGACGGCGAAGCCGCCGCCGGCGCGGGGCCCGGCGACCAGCGTGCCGCCGACGGCGACCGCCCGCTCGCGCATCCCGATCAGCCCCATCCCGTGCCCCGCGGGCGGATCGGCGCGGGAGTCCCCGTCGTCCTCCACCCGTACCACCACCGAGTGCCGACGGTACTCGGTGATCAGCGTGATCGACGCGGCGCCGGCGTGGCGCAGCGTGTTGGTGAACGCCTCCTGCACGATGCGGTACGCGGCGCGGTCGACCTCGACCGGCAGATCGCGGCGCTCGCCGACGACGCTCGCGGCCACGGGCAGGCCGGCGGCCTCGACCCTGTCGACGAGACGGGACAGGCAGGCCAGCCCGATATCGGGGCCGGCCGTGTCGGTGCGCAGCACCCGGAGCGTGGACCGGAGCTCGTTCATCGCCTCCGCCCCCGACTCCCTCACCGCCGCCATGGCCTGCCGTGCCCGCGTGGGGTCCCGGTCAAGGTACTGCTGGGCGACGGCCGTCTGAACGTTCATGATCGAGATGGTGTGCGTGAGGGTGTCGTGCAGTTCCTGGGCGATCCACAGCCGTTCCTCGCCGACCCGCCGCAGCGCGGCCTCCTCCTTGGTGCGCTCGGCCTCGACCGCGCGGTTCTCCACCTCGCGCAGGTAGGCACGGCGGCCGCGCACCACTTCCCCGGCCACGACCATCGCGACCAGCCAGCCGCTGAGCAGGGTGAAGCCGTCGCCCGGCCGGGGATTGACGTCCGACAGCGCGACCAGCGTGTACGCGATCACGCAGAATCCGGCGGCCAGCGCGATCGCCGGCCGCCGCCGCCCCTGCGCCGCCGCGGTGTAGATGGCCGCCAGCGCGGGCGCCGCGGCGAAGACGCCCGGATAGCGGCCCGCGTAGTAGACGATGGCCGCCGCCAGCGTGACCGCGCCGACGCTCACGGGAGCGGCCCGGCGGAACACCAGGGCCAGTGACGCCACAGTGATCAGGCACAGGCCCAGGGCGTCGAGGTCCCGCTCCCAGGGGCCCGAGGAGGAGAGGCCGGCGTAGGTTCCCGAGACGATCCCCGCCAGCGCGCCGCCCGCGACCAGGACGTCGCCTTTACTGATCCGCACGCCCTCACCGTAGATCGGCCGCGGGCCCGGATCCTCCTGCGCGCGGCGCAGTTCCGCCGTACATCCCGTGGCGTGCCGCCGGGGCCGCCTACATCCGCCGGGGTACGGAAGACGCCATCCCCGTCACGACGCCCGCGACGTGCGGCTCCAGCACGATGGCGCGCATGATCTTCTGGTCGCTGCGGCTGACCGCCACCGCGCACCTGGCCGGCTGGCCTGGCATCGCAACAACGCCGGGATCACCCACACCCTCCTCTAGCTGGCCGCCGCGGTCCTGCTGTGGCGACCGGGGCGAGCGCCGCGCTCGTCGCCGCGGAAACGGTCCAGGTCGCCGTGGGGCAGTCCCGGGCGTCCTGGCCGGCCGCGTCCTGTCGGCCCCCGAGTCCACGACCGAACTCCTCACCAGCAGGCTGCCCCTGCCCGAGCCGTTCACGCTGCCGCTTCCCGTGCCGCCGGTCGCGCGCCCCACGCGTCCCGGCCTGTACGAGGTGGTTCAGCGAGCGGCGAAAGCAGAGATCATCCCCGGGACGACGACCGAGATCTGGGGGTACGACGGGCGCTTCCCGGGACCCACGTTCAGCGCCCGGAGGGCGGAAGGCCTCACCCTGCGCGTGCGCAACGAACTACCAGCCCCAGCCCCGCACACGGGGGGTTCGGGGGGTCGCCCCCCGATAAAAACGACGAAGGACCAGCGGGAAGCGGCAAAGCCGCGACCACACTGGTCCCAGGTCCGAAGTGGAGCTGAGGGGATTTGAACCCCTGACCCCCTCGATGCGAACGAGGTGCGCTACCGGACTGCGCCACAGCCCCAAGGACTCCGTTAGGTTAGCAAACTCCAGGGGGTGCTCGCGCACGGGTTATTCGCCGACGGCTCGGCGGTCGTCGGCGTACTGGTCGAAGACCTCGTCCTGGGCGGGGGCGGCGAGCTCGATGACCTCCGCCTCCTGCTGCGCGGCGGCGGCGCGGCGGGCCTCCTGGGCGGCGGCACGGGCGCGGGCGGCCTGTTCGCGGCGGTGGGCGGCGTCCATGCCCACGGCGACGCGCAGGAGGGCCATGTGGCCCGCCAGGAGCAGCACCGGGGGCAGCGTGACCCACCAGGGGGCGTAGCCGGCGGCGCCGACGCCGATGGAGGTGGCGAGCAGGAGCGTCAGGCCCGACGTGCGGCGGCGGCGCCGGGCGATGACGGCGGCGCGGCCGGAGCGGCGGCGGGCGGGGGTGGCGGGTTCGTCCTGCTCGTCGGCGGGCTCCTCCTCTTCTTCCGCGCGCTTGTGGAGGAGGCGGGAGATGCCGGTGGACTCGCCGTCGCGGCGCAACCACATGGGCACCAGGACGACGGCCCATACCGCGACGATGGCCAGGTAAAGGACGGCACTGCTCACCGGCCCACCGCCGGGGCCAAGGGCGGGCCGACTTTCGGCGCGCGCACGTGCAATGGGAGCAGGGTCACGCCCCGCACGGTACGAGCCGGTGTCAGAGCTTGACGAGCATAAGGGGCGGTGTGTCGCGAGATCGATCCCAGCGTTACTCTCTGTTTGCCCGCTCTTCTCGTCCGCAGGATTCTTACGAGGGAAAAGCCGGGGGCGTCAGGAAGAGGATCGGGGAAATGCCTGGCGGCGGGATGCCAGCCAGCGGGAACGCAGGCCACCTGGGACGTCCTCCACGGTGAGGGCATAGCAGATGTGGTCGCGCCAGGCACCGTCGATGTGCAGATGGCGGCGCCGAATTCCTTCTTCCCGGAATCCGAGTTTTTCCACCACGCGGCGGCTCGCGGTGTTCTCCGGACGAATATTGGCCTCCACGCGGTGCAGCCCGACGGTGAAGAAACAGTGGTCCACCGCCATCGCCACGGCGGTGGGGATGACGCCGCGCCCGGCGACCTGCCGGTCGACCCAGTAACCGATCTGCGCGGAACGGGCCGACCCCCACACGATGGCGCCGATCGTCAACTGGCCGACGAAGTCGCCCTCGTGCGTCACCACCCAGGGCAGCGCCAGCCCCTGCCGCGCCTCGTGCCGCATCGTGTAGACCATGCTGAGGTACGGGCCGAGGCCGCTGCGGAAAAGGGGCGTCTCGGGATTGGTGGGCTCCCACGGGCGCAGCCAGTCGGCGTTGCGGACCCGCAGATCGCGCCAGGTCGCAGCGTCGCGGTGCCGCAGCGGGCGCAGACCCACCGGGCCTTCGGTCAAGGTGACCGGCCAACCCCGCATCCGTTCCACGGCTCCAATGATTCCCTGATCCTGCGTGCGAACGCCATCAATTGTCGCCGACAATCGCACGGACGGGCAGGTCGGGGTGGTCAGGAACCGCGCCGGGCCGCCCATTCCCTGATCTTGGCGATGCGCTTGCGGATGTCCTCGGCGGACGCCTGCGCGATCGCGGGCCCCCCGCAGCTGCGGCGGAGCTCGCTGTGGATCACGCCGTGCGGCTGGCCGGTGCGGTGGTTCCACGCCCCGACCAGGCCGTTCAGCTCCTTGCGGAGGGTGTGCAGGCTCTCGGCGGCGGTACGGTCGTCGCGCGGGTCGCCGGTCTTGCGCGCGCGCTCGTTCTTGACCTGCTCCGCCTGGCGCTTGCGGAGGAGGGCGGACACCTGCTCGGGCTCCAGCAGCCCGGGGATGCCGAGGTACTCCTCCTCCTCTGCGGAGCCCGGCTCGGCCTGCATGCCGAACTCGCCGCCGTCGTACAGGACCCGGTCGAAGGTGGCGGACGCCTCGACGGTCTCGAACGGCAGCTCCTCGCCCACGTCGGGGGTGTCGCGCTGCCGGTTGGCCTCGGCCAGCAGGTCGTCGTCGAGGCCGTCCTCGCGGACGGGCCGGTCGAGGACGTGGTCGCGCTCGGTCTCCATCTCGGCGGCGTGGCCCATCAGCGTCGGCACCGACGGCAGGAACACCGAGGCGGTCTCGCCGCGCCGGCGGGCCCGGACGAAACGTCCGATGGCCTGGGCGAAGAACAGCGGGGTGCTGGTGGAGGTGGCGTACACGCCCACGCACAGCCGCGGGATGTCGACGCCCTCGGACACCATCCGGACCGCGACCATCCAGCGGTCGTCGGACTCCCCGAACTGCTTGATCTTCTTGGACGCGGCGGGGTCGTCCGACAGCACCACGGTGGCGCCCTGGCCGGAGACGGCGCGCAGCATCTTGGCGTACGCGCGGGCCGTCTCGTGGTCGGTGGCGATCACCAGCCCGCCGGCGTCGGGGATGGCGCGGCGCAGCTCGGTCAGCCGGCGGTCGCCGGCGGCCAGCACCTGCTTGATCCAGTTGCCCTTGGGGTCGAGCGCGGCCCGCCACGCCTGGGAGGTCTGGTCCTGGGTGAGCGGCTCGCCGAGGGTCGCGGTGATCTCGTCGCCGGCCCGGGTGCGCCAGCGCATCTCGCCCGCGTACGCCAGGAAGATCACCGGCCGGACGACGCCGTCGGACAGCGCCGGGCCGTACCCGTAGGTGTAGTCGGCGCGGCTGCGGCGGATGCCGTCGGAGCCCTCGTCGTACTGGACGAACGGGATCGGGTTGATGTCGGTGCGGAACGGCGTGCCCGACAGCGACAGGCGGCGGGTGGCGGGCTCGAACGCCTCCCGCACCGCGTCGCCCCACGACAGCCCGTCGCCCGCGTGGTGCACCTCGTCGAAGACGACCAGGGTCTTGCGGGCCTCGGTGCGGTTGCGGTGCAGGGCGGGACGGGCGGCGACCGTGGCGTAGGTGACCGCGATGCCGTGGAAGTCGGCCCCGACCTTGCCCTGGGCGTTCTGGAACTCGGGGTCGATCCTGATCCCGACGCGGGACGCCGATTCCGCCCACTGCCGTTTGAGGTGCTCGGTGGGGCAGATCACAGTGATCGCGGCGACGATCCGGCGGTCGAGCAGCTCCTTGGCGAGACGCAGCGCGAACGTCGTCTTGCCGGCGCCGGGCGTCGCGACCGTGAGGAAGTCGCGCGGGCCGGGCTGCGTGCCGTCGCTGCCGAAGTACGCCTCCAGCGCCTGCTGCTGCCAGGCGCGCAGGGACGACGCGGTTCCCCAGGCGGCCCTCTCGGGGAACGCGGGGGGCATGTCCGATGCGGCGAAAGTGCTCACGGTCATCGAAGGCTACCGAGCCCCACCGACAGATCGTGCCCCGCCGCCCCCATCCGGCCCGTTCGCCGTCCGCCGCCCCGGTGCTCGGTAGGCGGCCCACGAGGCACGAATCCGCAGGCCCTGGCCCTGGGTGAACTCGCGCATGCACTCGTCCCAGGCGTAGTTCATGAAGTTCCGCACAGGGTCGCGCCCCCGCTGCCTGCACGTGTTGCGGCGCCGCGGGCAGCCGTCGGCCGGACGCGCCTCGTACGGCGTGTCGCCGACCCCGTCGCCGGGCGGCGTGCAGCCGTTCTCGAAGGTGTGGAACAGCCCGAGCCAGTGCCCGATCTCGTGCGCCGCGGTGAACCCCCGGTCGAAGTGCCGGAACGACCCGCCCGGCAGCGTGCGGTAGTCGATCACGACCCCGTCGCCCACCGGGTCGTCCCGGTACCACTGCGGGAACGCGGAGAACCCGAGCAGGTCGGAACCGACCGCCGCCGTGTACAGGTTGAGCGTCGCGGGCCCTCCCTTGCGCAGCGCCGCCTTCATGGTCCGCTCGTACCGTTCGGGCGCCCTGAACCAGGCCCGCCTCGATCGCGTGTCGAGACCGGCCAGCCTGAAGGTGACCCCCGTGTCGGCCCCTCCCTTCCCGCCGCCGTACGCGCGGTTGAGCGTGCGGATCTGCTTGCGCACCCTCGCCCGCGACACCCGTCCCGTGGCCCCGTCCGTGATGGCATGGAACCAGACGGCTACGACAACGCGGCGCGGCCGCCGCTCCCCCGGGCCGGCGGACGCCCGGTCGACCGCCGTCTGTTCGTCGGCGGTCCCGTACCGGCCGGTCAGCGTCCTGCGGAGGTCGTCCAGCATCGCCACGACCTGCTCCCGGCCCAGCCCGTGCGCGTCGCGTCCGCCCCTGCTCCTGGCCGCCGTCCCGTGGACGCACGACGGTTCCGCGGCGGCGGTGCTCCGCGCCCGCACGGGGACATCACGCACCGAACCCGGAATACAGCAAAGAGTGACCGACAATGCGCAGACTGAGACCGCAAGGGTCCGGCCCATGAGACTCCCCCGAGTGCAGAACGTCGCGAACCTGCCGTCGATCGTCCCGGACGACCCGCGGGATCCGGCGTCAGCGCGCCCGCGTCGGCGTGCCGTCGAACGTCGGACAAGAAACACGAAGGCGGCCCCGCCAACGGGACCGCCGGAGCGTCAGGACGGCGGCGGGGCCGCGCGCGGCGGCGCGGCCCCCGCCCAGGTCGTCACTCCTTGTCGCCGCCGCCGGACTGCATCGACTCGTAGATCTCCTTGCACTCCGGGCATACCGGGTACTTCTTGGGGTCGCGGTTGGGCACCCACACCTTGCCGCACAGCGCGATCACGGGCGTGCCGGTCACGGCGCTCTCAGTGATCTTGGCCTTCTTGACGTAGTGGGCGAACCGCTCGTGGTCGCCGTCGCCGTGCGAGAGATCCGGCCGGGTATCGCTCTCGGGAAGGATCTTGGTGCTCATCTGCTCTCCTCACCCCGGCGGCTCCACGGCCGTGTTCGCCTGGTAGCCGTCCTCATCGACATGCTGATCAAGACCGCCGTCGCCGGCGGCGCGCTTCACACCTTAGTTCAGCCTCGGAACGGCTTCGCCCGCCACTAGTTCAGGGTCGGGTCATCGGGGAAGGTGGAGACGAACGCCAGGTCGCCGCCCTGCCGGCGCAGGACCTCCTGCCAGAGCCGGTCCGGGTCGCCCGCGAAGACGTCCCCGGCCTCGGCGGGCACCAGGTACCAGGCGCCCTCCTCGATCTCGGAGTGCAGCTGGCCCGCCGACCAGCCCGCGTACCCGGCGAACACCCGCAGTTGCAGCAGCTCGGGGGCCAGCAGCGCGGGCGGGGCGTCCAGGTCGACCAGGCCGACGCGGGCCACCTCGGAACCGCCGTCCAGCGCCCGCCAGCCCAGCGGCTCGTCCTCGCCCGGCAGCCTGGCCAGCGCGAGCGCGTTGTCGAGGGCCACCGGCCCGCCCTGGAAGACGACGGACGGCCCGGTCACCAGCTCCGCCCACGGGGGCAGTACACGATCGACGGGAACTTCGGTCGGCCGGTTGAGGACAACCCCCAGCGTTCCGCCCTCGGCATCGTGCTCGACCAGCAGGACCACGCTGCGCTTGAAGTTGGGATCCTCCAGTTGAGGGGTCGCGACCAGCAGAAGCCCCACCCTGATGCCGTCTTCCATGGATTCCATGATGCGTTGCCGAAGGCTTCGGCGGCACGTCCCCCCACTCGTTAGCCTGTTGTGCGTTCCCATTCTTCGGGGTACAGAGCACAATACGGGCCTGGGTCAATAATGATCTAGGAACAGCGACCGCGCGCGGGTGCGGACACCGGCGGGCGGCCAGCCGGGAGGAACCGCGATGCAGTTGCCCAGGGTCGTCATCGCAGCCGTGTTCTTCGTCATCGGGGCACTGATCGCCGTCCCCGCCCTGGCGAGCACGCTGTCATCGGACGGCGAAGGCACCCCTCAATCCGCCACCACATCGCCGAGCCCGTCGGACAGCCCCACCCGGACCAGCGGGAGCCCGTCGCCGACCCGCACCACCACGTCCCCGACCCGTTCGCCCTCGCCGACCCCGACCCGCACCCGCACCACCTCGCCACCGCCGCCGCCCGCGCAGGCGCCGCTGCGCGTGACGATCGGCTCGGTCCGCTGCTCGGACCGTTCCGCGGAGGTCACCGTCCGCAACACCGGAACGCGGACCGAGGACTACGCGATCGAGAAGAACGACAACACCGAGGCCCGCCCGGGCCGGATCGCGCCCGGCGCGACCCGTACCAGCTCGATCGCGCTGCGCGAGGACCGCCGCACCCGCGTCCAGGTCACCTGGCGGAACGAGCCCGTGCAGTCCAGGACCCTCACCGCCAACTGCCGCGGCGCGACGCCCGCCCCCAACGACTCCCCCGACGACGAGCTGCCCCGCACCGGATCCGACAGCGCCGTCCTGTGGGCCCGCGCCGTCACCGGCGGCGCCGCCATGATCACCGGCGTCATCATCTTCTGGTACGGCGGCATCTGGCCCCGCCGCCGCGAGCACATGTTCGCGGGCAAGAAGGCCGACTGACCCCCGCCCGCCCCCACCCCACCGTCGTGCCGGGGTGGGGGTCGTCCCGCGAGGTCACACTTCGGTGCGGGGGCGGCCGCCGGCGGCCTCCCGGACGGCGCCCGCCACGCGCGGCGCGACGTCCGGGTGGAAGACGCTGGGGACGATGTAGTTGGGGCCCAGCTCGTCGTCCGTCACGACCTCGGCGAGGGCGGTGGCGGCGGCCAGCAGCATGTTCTGGGTGACGCCGTCGGCCTGGGCGTCCAGGAGGCCGCGGAAGACGCCGGGGAAGGCCAGCACGTTGTTGATCTGGTTGGGGTAGTCGCTGCGGCCGGTGGCGACGACGGCGGCGTGCTCGCGGGCCTCGTCCGGGGAGACCTCGGGTTCGGGGTTGGCCAGCGCGAACACGATCGCGTCGTCGTTCATGGCGGCGATGTCGTCGCCGGTGAGGATGCCGGGGGCGGAGACGCCGACGAACACGTCGGCGTCCTTGACGGCGCCGCGCAGGTCTCCGGCGTACCCCGCGGAGTTGGTGTTCTCGGCGATCCAGCGGAGCGAGTCGTCGAGGTCGTCGCGGCCCTTGTGGACCGCTCCCTTGTAGTCGCAGACGACGACGTCGCGGGCGCCGGCGTGCATCAGCAGCCGCAGGATGGCGCTGCCGGCCGCGCCCGCGCCGGCCATCGTGATGCGCACGGCGCCGATGTCCTTGCCGACGACGCGCAGCGCGTTGGTCAGCGCGGCCAGCACGCAGATCGCGGTGCCGTGCTGGTCGTCGTGGAAGACCGGGATGTCGAGCAGGTCGCGCAGCCGGGCCTCGACCTCGAAGCAGCGCGGCGCGGAGATGTCCTCGAGGTTGATGCCGCCGAACGCGGGGGCCAGGATCTGGACGGTGCGGACGATCTCGTCGGTGTCCTGGGTGTCCAGGCAGATCGGCCAGGCGTCGATGCCGGCGAACCGTTTGAACAGCGCGGCCTTGCCCTCCATGACCGGCAGCGCGGCCTCCGGGCCGATGTTGCCCAGGCCCAGCACGGCCGACCCGTCGGTGACGACCGCGACGCTGTTGCGCTTGACGGTGAGGCGGCGGACGTCCTCGGGGTTGCGGGCGATGGCGAGGGAGACCCGGGCGACGCCGGGGGTGTAGGCCATCGACAGCTCGTCACGGGTGCGCAGCGGCACCTTCGACTGCATCTCGATCTTGCCGCCGAGGTGCATCAGGAAGGTCCGGTCGCTGACCTTGTGGATCCGGATCGCGTCGATCTTCTCGAGGGCGGCGGCGATGGCCTCGGCGTGCTGGGTGTCGCGGGTGGCGATGGTGACGTCGATGCGCAGCGTCTCGTGCCCGGCGGTGTTGACGTCGAGCGCGGTGACGATGCCTCCGGCGTTCTCGACGACGTGGGTGATCTGGCTGACGGCCTTGCCGCCGGCGGGGACCTCCAGCCGGACGGTGATGGAGTACGACACGCTGGGCACGCTGGCCACGACTTGCTCCCTCTGCTACCGGGTACGTCCTTGTCCCGCCTGCGTCGTCCCGCGTGGGACGGGCGGCCGGGGGCCTGCGCCCGGCTCCTCCCCGGCTCAGACCGCCCGGGCCGCGGCGGCGATCAGGTCGACGGCGGCGGCCTCGGGGAGCCTCGTGGTGTCGATCACGAGGTGGTAGAGCCTTGGATCGGCGGGATCGGCCCCGTAAAAGTGCTTCACGTAGGCCGCTCGGGCGCGGTCATTGTCATCGAGCATACGCTCAACCTCCCGCTGGGGCGTCCCGCTCGCCGCGACGGCCGCGGCGGCCGCGGCGAGGCGGCGGTCGCGGGGGCCGTCCAGGCGTACGTGCAGGACTCCGGGACGCTCGGCGAGCAGCACGGCGCCGGCCCGGCCGAGGATCACGCCGCCGTCGCCGTCGGCGCAGCGGCCGATGATCCGTTCGGTGCGGGTGACGAACTCCTCCTCCGGGACGATCGCGCGCTCGGGGAGGTAGACGTCGATGCCGCCGAGGGTGACGTTCGGCAGCCGGGCGGCGCCGGCGAGGATCCGGCCGAGCCCGCTGGCGGCCCGGCCGTCGTGCGCGAGGGCCTCGTCCAGGGTGCAGCCGATCTCGGCGGCGACGGCGGCGGGGATGGCGCGGTCGACGAAGGGCAGCCCGAGGCGGGCGGCGACGGCGGGCCCGACGGTGCTTCCGCCCGCGCCGAACGTGGCCGAGATCGTCACCACGCGCGCACTCACACCGCCATCATGCCTCGTCTCCAGGGCGCGCAGGGGCGTTACCCGCGCGTATCAACGGGACGCGCAGCGGATCCGGCGGCCGGCGGAGCCGTCCGGGCGCCCGCACGCGGCGGGCGCCGGGCCGGACTCAGAACAGCGCGGACTGCAGGGCGCGGCGCGCCTTGCCGACCCTCGGGTCCTCGGCCGGCAGGACCTCGAACAGCGAGAGCAGGTGCTTGCGGGCCGCGTCGCGGTCGTCGCCGGCGGTGCGCCGCACGGTCGCCACGAGCCGGTCGAAGGCCTCCTCGATCCGGCCGGAGACCAGTTCGAGGTCGGCCGCCTGGATCTGCGCCTGCGCGTCGCCGGGCTGCTCCTCGGCCTTCCGCAGGACGGCCTGGGCGTCCAGCGAACCAACGCGCCCGCTCAGCTCCACCAGTGCCAGACCCCGCCGGGCCTCGGTGTCCTGCGGCGTCTTGGCGAGGATCTTCTCGAACGCGGCCTTGGCGGCGTCGAGGTCGCCGCTCTGCAGGGCCTGCTCGGCCTCGGCGTACACCGGGTCGACCACGGGCTGCGCGCCCTGCGCCTCCTCGGCGTCGGGCCCGCCGTCCTCCGGGAGGATGCCCTCCTTGCGCAGCGCCTCGAAGAGCTGGTCGATGGCCTGCCGGACCTGCGGCTCGGGGGCGGCGCCGTTCAGGAACGGCAGCAGCTGGCCGCCGACGACCGCCGCGACGAACGGGATCCCGCGGACGCCCATCTGCTGCATGTACTGGGCGAGCGCCGGGTTGGCGTCGATGTCGACCTTGGCGAGGATCCACTTGCCCGCGGCCTCGCCGGCGAGCTTCTCCAGGATCGGGCCGAGTTGCTTGCACGGCCCGCACCATTCGGCCCAGAAGTCGACCAGTACGGGAACGGTCCGCGACCGCTCCACCACCTCGGTGTTGAAGGTCTGGTCGGTGACGTCCACGACGTAAGCGCCGCCGCCGTCGCCGCCCGCGCCCGCACCCGCGCCGCCGTCGGCCTGGCGGTCCTGCCGCTTCTTGGCGGCCGCCTGTCGGGCCCCAAGATCAATGGCCCCGTGCAACGAAAAGTCCCGAGAAGGCATGGGTCCATCCTGCCCCATGAACGCCCTCGTCCGTACGGCAGTCCGCTCCCAGCGGAGCGCGCCGCCGGACGAGGCGCTCCGCGAGGCCGGTCCGGGCGCCCGCCGCGGCGGGCCGGACGATCAAGGAACGGCTTTCCGGCCTGTCCGGACACAAGCGGCCAATTCATGGAAATTCTAGCCTTCGCTGTGCGGGCAAAGAATCACGGCCCTTCGCCGCGAGAGCAGAAAGAAGGCTGACAGCAATCGCCAAGCCTGGTTATAGTCACGATGTCGATGCATGGTGCGACGGCAAAAGAGGCCCGCCGCCGCGATCTTCTAAAGATCACGGCCAGAGCGGAGACGCGCCGCTGCGGAATAGGCCGCCGGTGTTCCTCCGGGTCGCCCGCAAGCGCATGACGAAACAACGGGGGGTAAGAGTGATCGCGGAGCATTCCGCGATCGTTGCCCGAGGGATGGGTGTCCGCCGCGGGGGGCGGTGGCTCCTGCGCCCGGTGGCCTTCGGCGTCGCCGAGGGCGTGATCGGCCTGGCCGGTCCACCTGGTGTCGGTAAATCCACTCTCTTGGCTACGTTCGCGACATTGCGCCGGCCACATGCCGGCGTACTGAAGATTCTCGGCCATGACATCGGCAAGGGCTCCGATTTGCGCGCCGTACGAGCGCGGATCGGATTCCTGCCGGGCCGATTCCACTGGGCCAAGAACATGACCGCCGAGGAACTGGTGGACTATGCGGCCTATTACAAGAAGGTGCGGGCGCCCGCGGCCCGCGACATCATGAAAAGGCTCGACGTCGCCGAGGCCGGGCGGACGGAGCTGGCGCTGCTCCCGCCGGAGGTGCGGCTGCGCGCCGGGCTGGCGGCGGCCTGCGTCCACGAGCCCGAACTGGTCGTGCTCGACGATCCGCTGGAGGAGCTGTACGCCGGCCGCGGCGTCGCCGACCAGACCGCGATCGCCGAGCTGATCCCGGTCATCCGCGGGCTCGCCCCCACCGTGGTGGTCTCGGCGGCGCGGCCCGAGCATCTGGCCGGCTGGTGCCGCGAGGTCCTCACCCTCGCCCGGGGCCGGCTGACCGAGCACCCGGCCGAACGCCCGGCCGCCGCGTGCGCGGCCGTCCAGCCCGCTTTCCGCTTCGCGGGAGCCGGGGGCCGGGAGACCGCCGGACCGGAGGGCCATGAAGAGCCTCCCTCCCCGCTGCGGCGGAACGGTTCGCCCGGACGCGCGCCCCGCACGCCCGGTCCCGACCCGTACCGCCCGCCCCCCGGCTCGTCCCGCCGGAGGCCCCCGGGCGCCCGGAGGCCGTTCCGGGGCCCCAGCGACCCGCCCGGCATGCCCCCGGACCCGTCCGTCCCCAGCCCCACACCCCACCTGCCCGTCATCGCGGCCGGCACATGGCTCCCCTGCGAACCCGCCCCGCCGACCGCCACCACCCCACTCCACCGTCCCCCCGCACTCAACGGAGCTGCCGCACCAAGCCACACCGCCACGCTCCCCGGAGCCACCGCACCCAACGAACCCGCTCCACTCCACGGAATGACCGCAGCCCACAGGGCCAGCGCACTGGACGAGGCGGCCGCACCCGATGGGCCCACCGCATTCAGCGGGGCCGTCCCGCTGAACGAGGCGGCCCCGCTGAACCGCGCCGCATTCCACGGCACGACCGCACCCAGCGAGCCCGGACTCAGTGACGTGTCCGCTCCCAACGAACCCGCCGCACTCCACGGAGTGAACGCAGCCCATGGGGCCAGCACAGTGGACGAGGCAGTCGCACACGGGACCGCCGTACTGAACCGCGCCGCCGCACTCCACGGCGCGGCCGCACCCAGCGGGGTCGGACTCAGTGACGCGGCCGCACCCGGCGGGGCCGGCGCGCTGAACGAGGCGATCGCGCCCGACGGGGACGGCGCTGCCGGGCCGAGCCGTGAGGCTGGTGCGTTTGGTGGGGTGGCCGTGGTGAACGGGGCCGCTCTGGCGGGTTGGGTGGTGCCGGACGCGGAGGGTGTGGTTCCTGGACGGGCGTGCCGGTCTTCGCGGGAGCGTGTGGGGCGGCAGCCCGCCGGGAGCGGCGCCGGTGTCTGAACTGGGGCGGGTGCTCCGGCTCGACGCCCGGCGGGCGGCACTGCTCATCGCGGTGCCGCTGCTGACGGGCATCGGGATCGTCACCGTCTGGCTGTCCCTGGTCCCGGGTGTCGCGTACTGGGACAACTCCGTCGTCGCCCTCATCAACGCCGTACGGCTGCTCGGTCCCGTCGCCGCGGGGCTGGCGGCCTGGGCCGCGGTGCGCGAGCGCGGCCTGAACTACCTCCGCGACCTCTCCCCTCGTTCCCCCGCGACGGGCGCCCTGGTCGACCTGCTGCTCTTGGCGGCGGCCGCGGTGCTCGCGTACGCGACGATCACGGCCGTCTTGATCGTCGAGACGATGCTGCGGCAGGAGGCGGGCCACCCCGATCCGCTGGGCGTCCTGGCGGGCGCGTCCGGGCTCGTCCTGCACGTGGTCGCCGGATATCTGGCGGCACGGGTGGCGCCGCGTCCGGCGACCGCCGCGGCCGTCATGGCGGTGACCTGGTCGTGGGCGGCGGCGCGCACGCCGGGCGCGTCGTGGTGGAGCCTGCTGCCCCCGGCGGCGCTCGATCACGTGGAGCCGTTCACCGGGCTGCGGTCGCGGGTGCTGGCCGACCAGACCGTGTGGGCGCTGGCGGTGACGGCCACGCTCGTCCTGGCGTACGTGGGGTGGGTGACGCGGCGGGCCGCGGTGGCCGTGCCGCTGGTGGCCGCGCTGGCCCTGGCGGGGTTCGCCACCGCGCGGCTGCAGTCGTCGGACGGCAGCGCGGTCGGGGCGGCGCCGGTGGGGCTGGCATGCCGCGAGTGGCCGCTGCGGGTCTGCGTCCATCCGGCGCTGCGGTCGGCGCTGCCCGCGCTGACCGCGGCGGCGACGCCGCTGGCGACCCGGCTGAGCGGCACCCCGGGAGAGTTCACGCAGGTGGTGCAGCGTCCCCGGACGGAGCCGGTCGCGGTGGTACGGGGCACGGCGACCGTTCACCTCGACAGCGAGCTGTCGCCGGGGTACGAGACGCGGGTCGTGCGGCAGATCAAGAACGCGCTGGCCGACCCGGAGGCGTGCCAGGCGTCCAGGGCGCCGGGCGGCGGCGAGGACCCGGCGGCGGCGCGGGCGGCCGGCGGGACGCCGCCGGCGCGGAGCGCGGAGTACGGGGCGCTCGTCGACGCGTGGCTGCTCGGGGCGCAGGCGCCGCCGATCTCCGACCAGCGGACGGCGTACAGGTTCGGAGGGTGGAGCGAGGAGCAGAAGCGGGAGTGGCTCCGCACGAACTATCCGCGCTACCGGAGCTGCGCCCTGGCCGCGGGCGATTTCCGCCTGGTGGTCACGCCGCCTCCGGCGCAGGCGCCACGGCCTTCGCCCCGGCCGCTGGGGCCGGGGCTGGCCCACGATCCCGCGTGAACCGCGGAGTAGTCCCCTGCATGGCCACGACGGGACCCCCCAGACCCGCCGCGGCCATGCAGAGTCATCAGGCCGGGACGCGTTCGGCGGTCCCGGCCGGCTTGACCCAGTGGCGCTCCACGAAGAACGGCGCCACCGGAAGCACACCGGCGATCAGCGCGAGCACCGTCCGCTTGCCCTTCCAGCCCAGCGCCCCCTGCGCGACCAGCACCAGCCCCACGTAGCCCAGGAACAGGACGCCGTGAACGGGCCCCATCACCTGGACACCCTGCGGGGTGTCCGCCATGTACTTCAACGGCATGGCGACCAGCAGCAGCAGAAGGAAGGAGACCGCCTCGGCGATCGAGACGATCCGGAGAGCACGAACGATGTCCACAGCAGGCCAACGTACCGGCACCCCGGCATGGTTTCGTCCATCCGTATGGCGCTTCTCACATCGCCCTCGTCCCATGTTCGCCCAGGTCATGGTACTTTCGGCGCTCCCCGGAGCGAGTTCGGCGTCCCGCGGTGTCCGCTTCGCAGCCGCCGGGTAAGGTGACCCGGCCCGATCACCGGGAATGCCCCTACGCATGGCACGTTCTGAGCAAAAGAACGACGAATCGCCCGAGGCCGTGCGGGAGCCCGCCGCGTCGCCGGGACGGCGCGGGCCCGGCCGCGGCCGGGTCACGCTCCTCCTGGTGGTCGTGCTGACCGCGGCGGTGGTGCTGGCGGGGCTGCAGGTGCTCCGCTCGCTCCCGGACTGGATCAACCCGTTCGCGGAGGAGACCAAGGACCGCAGCGGCCCGGTCGTGCTGCAGTCCATCCGCGACCTGGCGCGGTTCGAGTCGGCGTCCGGCAACTTCCAGGTGATCGTGGACCTGGAGAAGGACGCCAAGTTCCTGCCGGGCTCGGTGCGCGGATCGCGGACGCTGTTCGTCGGGCACGGCTCGGTGGACGCCTACGTCGACTTCGCGAAGCTCGGCTCGGGGGCGGTCACCGTGAACGCCGACCGTACGGCCGCGACCGTGCGGCTGCCCCGCGCGCAACTGGAGGCCACCAACCTCGACCCCAAGCGCAGCTACGTGTTCGAGCAGCAGCGCGGCCTGGTCAACCGGCTGGGCGACTTCTTCAGCGGCAACCCGAACGACCAGCAGCAGTTGCACGTGCTGGCGAGCCAGAAGATCCAGGCCGCGGCGGCGGAGAGCGGCCTGCGCGAGCGCGCCGACCAGAACGCCAGGCTGATGCTCCAGAACCTGCTCAAGGCGCTCGGCTTCACGACGGTGACCGTCCAGACCACCGCCTCCCAGTGAGCAACCCCAGCCACCGCGACCGAAGCGTGCAACAGCGAGCCGACCCCTTGGCGCACCAACCGCAACCGGCTGCTCAGCCCGCGGCGACCTCAACCATGGCGATCGCGTCCGAAGGCAGTTCCGAGCCTGCGAGGAACTGATCGCGGAGCGAGCCGCCAGGCGAGTTCGAAGCGATGCAGCGATCGCATGCGGCGGGGGGTGAAGCCGAGCCGCCAGGCGAGGCTTTACCCCCCGACGCGAATAAGCAGAGCGTCGCCCTGGCCGCCGCCGCCGCACAGGCCCGCGGCGCCGATGCCGCCGCCGCGCCGCTTCAGCTCGTGCGCCAGGTGCAGGACGATCCGGGCGCCGGACATGCCCACGGGGTGGCCGAGCGCGATCGCGCCGCCGTTGACGTTGACCTTCTCGGGGCCGATGCCCAGGTCGCGCATCGACTGGATGCCGACCGAGGCGAACGCCTCGTTGATCTCGACGAGGTCGAGGTCGTCGACGCCGAGGCCCTCCTTGGACAGGGCGTGCTTGATGGCGTTGGACGGCTGCGAGTGCAGCGAGTTGTCCGGGCCCGCGACGTTGCCGTGCGCGCCGATCTCGGCCAGCCAGGTCAGGCCGAGTTCCTCGGCCTTGGCCTTGGACATCACCACGACCGCGGCGGCGCCGTCGGAGATCTGCGAGGCGGACCCGGCGGTGATGGTGCCGTCCTTGGTGAAGGAGGGGCGCAGCCGGCCCAGCGTCTCGACGGTGGTGTCGCCGCGCACGCCCTCGTCGGTGGCGAACACGACCGGCTCGCCGCGCCGCTGCGGGATCTCGACCGGGGCGATCTCCTCGTCGAAGAGGCCGTTCTTGATGGCCTCGGCGGCGCGCTGGTGGGAGCGGGCGGAGAACTCGTCCTGCTCGGCCCGGGTGATGCCGAGCTTGGCGTTGAACTGGTCGGTGGACTCGCCCATGGACACGTCGTCGAACGCGTCGGTGAGCGCGTCGTGGGCCATGTGGTCGAGGACCTCGATGGAGCCGTACTTGTAACCGGCCCGCGACTTGGGCATCAGGTGCGGGGCGCCTGTCATGGACTCCATGCCGCCCGCCACCACGATGTCGAACTCGCCCGCCCGGATGAGCTGGTCGGCGAGCGCGATGGCGTCCAGCCCGGACAGGCAGACCTTGTTGATGGTGATCGAGGGGACGCCCATGGGGATGCCCGCCTTGACGGCGGCCTGCCGGGACGGGATCTGCCCGGCCCCGGCCTGCAGCACCTGGCCCAGGATGACGTACTGCACCTGGTCGCCGGTGACGCCGGCGCGCTCCAGCGCCGCCCTGATGGCGTGCGCGCCCAGGTCTGCGGCGGAGTGGTCCTTCAGCGAGCCGAGCAGGCGGCCGATGGGCGTACGAGCACCGGCGACGATCACCGATTGTGCGGTCATGACGGGGGCCTCCACAAAGGTCCGGCGGCGACGTTTGCCACGATACCCAGGACGACCCAGCCCGATTCCGACCGCCCCGTCCCGTTGGGGCGCACCGACCCGTGACCCGCACCTTGAGGAGCGCACCGCCATGCTGACCCGCATCGACCACATCGGGATCGCCTGCCACGACCTTGAGGCGACCGTGGAGTTCTACCGGGAGACCTACGGCTTCACCGACGTGCACTTCGAGGTGAACGAGGAGCAGGGCGTCCGGGAGGCGATGCTGAAGATCAACGAGACCGGGGACGGCGCGGCCGCCTACATCCAGCTGGTCCAGCCGATCCGGGACGACTCGCCGGTGGGCAAGTGGCTGGCCAAGAACGGCGAGGGGGTGCACCACATCGCCTTCGGCACCGACGGGGACGTCCAGGAGGAGGCGGACGGGATCTCGGGCAAGGGCGTCCGGGTGCTGTACGAGAGCCCGCGGCGCGGCTCGTTCGGGTCGCGGATCACGTTCCTGCACCCGAAGGACTGCCACGGGGTGCTGACGGAGCTCGTCCAGAAGGCGACGTCCTGATCCCGGGGGGCGCCTCGTCGGCGGACGGCCGGAGGCGCCCCTGCCGGACGCGGGACGGCGGCGCCCCTGGCCGGGACGGCCGGCGCCCTGACTCGTGCGCTGACTCCTGGGACGATCACGACGTGTCCGGTTTCGGGTGATTCAACGCGGGAATCGATCTTGATTCGGCCGGTAAGCCCGGTCGGCCCTGGATCGTGACGTGTTCGATATCACACGGCTAACCGCCGGGTTTGGGCGTGTCGGTGTGTAGCGATTCGGGCACGTCTGGTGCATTTGCACGTGGGGCCTCGCGGCCCCCGCGAGGTCAGCGGCGACTTTACAAACACGACAAAATGCGCAGCGCGTCAAGATGAGCCCCCAACACGGCAGCTCGCGGAGTACGCTTCTGTCGCCGGAAGAGGTCTGGGGCCGTGCGCCGACAAAGCCAGGCGATCAACCGGTCCCCGGAACCACCCGTAGCCCCGTCACATCAGGATTGAGCCACATGCAGTCCGACATCGACGCCCAGCTCAGCAACTTCTTCGAAGACACGCCCCCACGCGAGTTCGACGTGGTGCTCCGCGGCTACGACCGGCACCAGGTCGACGAGCACATCAAACAGCTCGACAACGAGGTCCGGCAGGCGCGTGAATCGACCCAGGCCCTGCAGCGGGAGCTGTCGGACGCGCATCGCCAGCTGCAGGAGCAGGAACGCCCGACCTATTCCGGTCTCGGCGCCCGCATCGAGCAGTTGCTCCGGCTCGCCGAGGAGCAGGCCACCGAGCTCGTCCAGGCCGCCCGGTCGGAGGCCAACGAGATCAAGGCCGCCGCCAAGGTGGACGCGGCCGAACTCCGCGCCACCACCGAGAACGAGGCGTCCGAGATGCGCGCCACCGCCCAGCGCGAGGGCGATGAGATGCGCAACGCGGCCGAGCGCGAGGCCGAGGACGTCCGCACCTCGGCGCGGCGCGAGGCCGACGAGCTGACCTCGACCACCGAGCGCGAGGTCGCCAAGCTGCGCGCCACCGCCGACCACGAGGTCGCCGAGAAGCGCGCCAGCGCCGAGCGTGAGATCGCCAAGCTGCGCACCACGACCGAGCGCGAGGTCGCCCAGCTGCGCGCCTCGACCAAGCGCGAGCGCGACGAGATCCTCACCACGGCCAAGCGGCAGGCCGACGAGATGCGGGCCCAGGCCCAGCGCATCCTCGAGGAGAGCGAGGCCCAGCGCGCCCAGGCCGAGGCCGAGTTCGAGATCCAGCTGGCCGCCCGCCGCGAGGAGGCCGACCGGCAGGACGCCGAGCGGCACTCCGCCGCGCAGGCCGCCACGCAGAAGCTGGTCGCCGAGGCCGAGCAGCGCGCCGCCTCCGCCGAGCAGCGCGCCGCCAAGGCCACCCAGCAGGCCGAGCAGACGCGGCGCGAGGCCGACTCGCACGCCAAGCAGCTCATGGCGAACGCGCGCAAGAACTCCGACCAGGTCATCGCCGAGGCCAAGTCGCAGGCCGAGCAGCTGCTCGCCGAGACCAAGGCCGAGGCCGACCGGGTCCGCACCGCCGCGCAGCGCCAGGTGGACGAGCTCACCCGCCAGCGCGACAGCATCACCAGCCACCTCAACCAGCTGCGCCAGCTGATCGGCGGCGTCGCGCCGTCGATGGGCGGCGCCGAGGAGCTGACCGCGCCGCCGGAGAAGCCCGCGCTGTCCTCGCCCGAGCCGAAGCCGGCCCCCGCGGCCGCTCCGGCGCAGGCCAAGCAGCCCGCGGCCAAGGCCGCCGGGCCCGCCAAGGGCGCCCAGGCCAAGAAGTCCGAGGACGACGACGAGGACTGGTGGCAGGAGTGAGCCGCCCGTGCCCGGCCCGCGCGGCCGGGCACGACCGCCGCTGAACGACGGGAAAGCCTAGAGGTGCTCACTGCCTCTAGGCTTTTCTGTGTCCCGGGTCCGCGTCCCGGATGGAGATAGACGGAGAACGAGGAGAGTGGCGTGCCCGACGAGCCCCCCAGCAAGGACCGGCCTGCCGCTCCCGAAGGCGCGGGAGACGAACCGCGCCCACCCGTGCCCGCCCCGTCCCCTCCGGCCGACGACCAGGCCGGCGACCTCGACCGGGCCGAGCAGGCCGAGCCACCCGGGCAGGCCGGGCAGGCCGGGCAACCCGAGCAGGTCACGCAGGACGACGCGGTCGAGCAGGCGGCGTTGCAGGCCGTGCCCTCCGGCGGTTCGGTGCGTCTGGGGGACGTGCCGCCCCCCGACGACATCCCCGACCCTCCCCGCAAGACAGAGGACAAGGGCGACGACGAGAGCGAGGACGACCGTCCCCTGCCCGTCGCGATCGGGAAGGGGAAGATCGCACAGGGGGCCGTCACGGAGGACACCGTCTCCGGCACCGCGCCCGACCCCGCGCACGACATCGAGCAGCGCAAGCGCGAGGCCGGGGTCGACCACCGCTTCCCGTTCGGACGGCCCGGCCAGCCGCTGGGCAACGCGCACCCGTTCGTGTTCGGCTTCACCGGCGCGCTCGGCGTCATCACCGCGTGGCTGCTGGTCCGCGCCGCGGCCAGCGCCCAGTCGGTGATCATCACGATCGTGGTGGCGATGTTCCTGGCGGTCGGGCTGAACCCGGCCGTGGAGCGGCTGAAGCGGATCGGGCTGTCGCGCGGCTGGGCGGTCGCCGTGGTGTTCCTGATGGTGGTGCTGTTCTTCGCCGGGTTCGTGGCCTCGCTCGTCCCGCCGCTGACCGAGCAGATCACGGCGCTGACCAGGAGCGTTCCCGAGTACATCGAGCAGCTGCAGAACAACCAGAAGATCGCCGAGTGGGACCGGCGGTACAAGCTGCTGGAGCAGGTCCAGGCCAAGATCAACGATTCGGACTTCCAGCAGACCCTCGCCGAGCGCGCCCTGGAGGTCGGCCGGCAGGCGCTGTCGGGCACCGTGCAGACGCTGACGATCCTGATCCTGTCGCTGTACTTCCTGGGCTCGCTGCCGCAGATCAAGACGTTCTTCTACCAGCTCGCGCCGCGCTCCCGGCGGGCCCGGGTGGCGCTGTTGGGCGACGAGATCCTGGACCGGATCGGCGGGTACGTGGCCGGCCAGTTCACGATCGCGTTCATCGCCGGGGTCACCAGTTACATCTTCCTGGAGATCCTCGGGGTGCCGTACGCGCTGGCGCTGGCGCTGATCGTGGCGGTGACCGACCTGATCCCGCTGATCGGCGCGACCATCGGGGCGGTGATCGTCACGCTGGTGGCCTTCCTCACCGGGCTGCCGGAGGGGATCATCTGCCTGATCTTCTACGTGATCTACCAGCAGGTGGAGAACTACCTGGTGTATCCGCGGGTGATGAAACGGACGGTGGACGTCCAGCCCGCGGTGACGGTGGTGGCGGCGCTGATCGGGGCGGCGCTGCTGGGCGTGATCGGGGCGCTGCTGGCGATCCCGACCGCGGCGGCGATCTCGCTGGTGATCCGCGAGGTGTGGATGCCGCGCCAGGAATCGATCTAGCGCGCCGAAATCGAGCTAGCGCGCGCGGGCCAGGGCGGCGGCGAACTCGGCGGCGGCCTGGTTGAACAGGTCGGGCTGCTCGACCGCGCACAGGTGCCCGGCGCGCGGGACGACCGTCAGCTCGGCGTTGGGCAGGGCCTCGGCCACCGCCCGCGCGTCGGCCTCGGTGGCGAGGGCGTCCTCGTCGCCGACCATGACCAGGGCGGGGACGTTCAGCTCGCGCAGCGTCCCGGACGCGTCGCCGCGCGCCGCCATGGCCCGCTGCGCCCACGCGGCGGCGGCCGCCGGGGTGGACTGGACGAGCCCGCGCACCCGCCCGTACACCAGGGCCCGCTGCTGGAAGGTGGTGGGCCCGACCAGGTCGGGCAGGACCTCGTCGAGGAGGACGGTCACGTCGCCGTCGCGTTCGAGCCGCTCGGCCTGCCGGAGCCGGGTCCCGCGGACGTCGTCGGTGTCGGCGCCGGCCCTGGTGCCGGCCAGCAGCAGGCCGTGGACGAGGTCGGGGTGGCGGCGGCACAGGGCCATCGCGACGTAGCCGCCCAGGGACAGCCCGCCGACGACCGCGCGGGACAGTCCCGTCCGCGCGAACAGCCGGGCGACGTCGTCGGCCATGGCGTCGACCGAGGGTTCGCCGTCGCCCAGCCGTGAGCCGCCGAAGCCGCGCAGATCCGGGGTGATCACGCGGAACCGGCCGGCCAGGCCCTCGCGCTGGGCGAGCCACATGGACGAGGACAGGGGGAAGGCGTGCAGCAGCACCAGCGGCGTTCCGGCCCCGATGTCCCTCGCGTAGAGCTGCACGGTCATGGCGGCGTGGTCCTCCCCTCGTGCGGCCGCGGAAGGCGGCCGTCCACGTGACGGCTACGCAATCGTCACCCGTGATCGGGGTCGGGCGGGGAGTGTGGCCGTGATCGGTCGCCCGGGTTTATTGCCCCTTTTGCTCCTTTTGGACGGTGGGGCCGTCCCATTCGGCGGGCAGCGGCCAGGCGTCCGGCGCGACCCGCTTCACGATCTCGCCGAGCACGATCCGGACGTACGGCTCGCCCACCCACAGGTGCTTGGCGCCGTCCACCGCGACCACCTCGGCCTGCGGGATCCGCTTGAACCGCTCCCTGGCCTCGGCCGGGCGCAGGTAGTCGTCGAACTCGGGCACCAGCGCCACCACCGGCCGCCCGTCCTCGCCCCAGGCGTCGAGGTCGGCGTCACCGGCGCGGTGCAGCGGCGGCGACAGCAGGATCGCGCCCTCCACCAGCGGGTCGCGGCCCCACTTCAGGGCCAGCTCGGTGCCGAACGACCAGCCCAGCAGCCACGGATGCGGCAGATCGTTGAACTCGGCGTACTCCAGCGCCGCCGCCACGTCGAACCGCTCGGTCTCGCCGCCGCCGAACTCGCCCTGGCTGGTGCCGTGCACGGACGTCGTCCCGCGCGTGTTGAAGCGCAGCACCGCGATCCCGGCGAGCGCGGGCAGCCGGTACGAGGCCTTGCGCAGGACGTGGCTGTCCATCATGCCCTCGGCCGTCGGCAGCGGGTGCAGGCAGACCAGCGTGGCCACCGGCGGCCGGTCGGCGGGCAGCGCCAGCTCGCCGACCAGTTCCAGCCCGTCGCCGGTGTGCAGCGTGATCGCCTCACGCCGGGCCGGAAGCACGGTGCTCGCCCGGATCTCCCCCATCGCTCTCCTTCGTCCTGCGTCGCTCGGTCGGGTCGGAACCGCACGGCGGGCCGCGCGGGACGGCTCAGTGGCGGGGGGCGTCGCGGGAGCGCCGCGTGCGCGGCCGCCTGCGGTCGCGGGCCTGCCAGCAGGGGCGGTGCCAGTGCCGCCGGTCGTCGGCGTCGCCCCGCCCGTCGGCCGGCCAGGCCACCACGTGCCCCACGCCCGGCGGGATCTCCTGGTCGCAGCCGGGGCAGCGGTACGCCTTGGTGGCGTTGGCCCCGGCGATCGTGCGGACATTCCAGTCGCCGTCGGCGCCCTCCTCCGTCCGCTGGGACCAGAGCGCGGAACCGCCGCCGCCGGAGGGTCGGGGATCCGGCGTTTCACGGCGATTCTTGCGCGGGCTCATGGCCACCAGGATAGGAGGGCGGGCGGCCGGGATCGGCCACGCCCGCCCGTCTCCTCAGCCCACCGGCTCAGCCCACCGGAAGCCCTGCCGCGGCGTGCTCCCGCAGGATCCGCGCGGGCGCCAGCGCGGGCTCGTGGCGCTCCTCGTGCAGCGCCCGCAGCACGGTCACCGCGCGGTCCGCGCCGAGCCGTCCCAGGTCCGCGACGGGCCCGGACGGGTAGCCGCAGCCCAGCGTCATGGCCGCGTCGATCGAGGCGCCGTCGGCGTAGCCGGTCTCCAGCATCGTCGCGGCGTCGTTCAGGTACGGGAAGCGCAGCGCGTCCACGATGAACCCGGCCCGGCCGCGGCACCGCACCGGGACCAGCCCGAGCGCGGCCACCAGCTCCGCGGCCCGGTCGGCGACGCCGTCGCCGCAGGCCGCCGTGGTCGCGATCTCGGCCAGCCCGCTCCCGGCCTCGGGCAGGTGCAGCCCGACCACGTCGGCGGGACGGCCGGTGGCGAGCGCCTGCGGCAGCACCGGCACGAGCGGGTCGGTGACGGCGAGGACCGCGCCAGGCTTGGCCGCGCCCGCGACCGCCTCCTGGAACCCGGTGCCGGCCCCGGCCTCGATGATGATCAGGTCGCAGCCCGCCAGGTCGGCCGGGTCGGTGCCGATGCCGGCCACGCCCGCGCCCCCGCTCTCCTGCAGGGCCTTCTCCACCTCGGCGCGGGCGTCGTCGCCCGCGGCGACCAGGTGGACGCGCCCGCCCGCGGCGCGCTCGGCGACGGCCGCGGCGAACCCGGCCGCGCCCGCGCCGGCGGCCACGATCCCGACGACCGGCGGCTCCGCGGCCTCCGCCGCCGCCTCGGGCTCGGCGTCCTTCTTGCCGTAGGAGTAGAAGCCGCGGCCGGTCTTGCGTCCCAGCAGGCCCGCCCGCACCAGTTCCGAAAGGACGGGCGAGGGCGCGTGCCGCTGGTCGCGCGTCTCGTCGTAGACCGCGTCCAGCACGCCGAGGCAGGTGTCCAGGCCGATCAGGTCCATCAGCGTGAACGGCCCCATCGGCAGCCCGGCGCCGGCCGTCATCGCCGTGTCGATGTCGTCGCGGGTGGCGTGCCCGGACTCCAGCATGTTCGCCGCCTGGTTCAGGTAGCCGAACAGCAGCCGGTTGGCGACGAACCCGGCCCGGTCGCCGATCGTCACCGGGGTCTTGCCGAGGCCCTTCACCAGGTCGGCGACCCGCTCCACCGCGCCCGGCTCGGTGAGCACGGTCCCGATCACCTCGACCAGCCGCATCACCGGCGCGGGGTTGAAGAAGTGCACGCCCACGACCTTGGCGGGCCGCCCGGTGGTGGCCGCGATCTGGGTGACCGACAGCGAGGAGGTGTTGGTCGCCAGCACCGCGTCGTCCCGGCACACCCGGTCGAGCTCGGCGAACACCTTCCGCTTGAGGTCCAGCCGCTCCGGGACCGCCTCGATCACCAGGTCGCAGTCGCCCAGGTCGGCGAAGTCGGTGGAGAAGCGCACCCGGCCGATGATCTCGGCGCGGGCCTCCTCGGTCAGCCGGCCGCGCTTGACGGCGCGTCCGGTCGACCCCTCCAGGTGGCCGCGGCCGCGTTCGAGCGCGCCCGCGTCCACCTCGATTCCCACGACCGCCAGGCCACCGCGGGCCAGCACCTCGGCGATGCCCGCGCCCATCGTGCCCAGCCCGACGACCCCGACCCTGCTGAACGAACCACCAGTCATGCCCCGCAGTCTCGCAGAGCGCCGCGGGCCCCCCGAGGCCGGGTAGGACCGGGGCGTGCGCTTTGGAATCTTCCTTCTCGCGGCCCGCTTCCCGGGCCAGGACGACGCCGCCGCCCTCGCCCGCACGGTCGAGGCGGCCCTCACCGCGGAACGCGCCGGCTTCGACGACGTGTGGCTGGCCGAGCACCACTTCATGGCGTACGGCGTCGTGCCGTCCGCCGCCACGCTGGCCGGGCACCTGCTCGGCCTCACCCGCCGCGTGCACGTCGGCACGGCCGTCAGCGTCCTGTCGAGCCAGCATCCGGTGGCCCTCGCCGAGCAGGCCGCGCTGCTCTCCCTCGTCTCCGGCGGACGGTTCCGCCTCGGCGTGGGACGCGGCGGGCCGTGGCGGGATTTGGAGGTGTTCGGCACCGGGCTGTCCCGCTACGAGGACGGGTTCGCCGAGTCCCTTGACCTGCTGACCGCCTGGCTGAGCGGCACCGAACGCCTCGGCTGGACGGGCGGGCACTTCACCTTCCGCGAGGTGCCCGTCGTGCCGAGGCTCCAGGCGCCGCCGCCGATCGCGGTCGCGGCCACCTCGCCGGAGACCGAGCGGCTCGCGGCCGAGCGCGGGCTGCCGATGCTGCTGGGCATGCACGTCGGCGACGAGGAGAAGGCCGCGGCGCTCGCACGGCACGGCCGGCCGGGGCTGCCGCACGTCTCCACCCATCTCGCGCAGGTGGCCGGCAGCCGCGGGGAGGCGGTGGCGACGCTGCTGCGCGAGATGCCGCGCTGGCTGGGCCCCGGCCTGGACGGCTACGTGCCGGTGGACGACCGTCCCCGGACCCGGCAGGACCCGCTCGACTACACCCGGAAACTCTGCGACCTGCATCCGGTCGGGTCGCCGCGGGACTGCGCCGACGCGATGATCGGCACCGTGCGGCGCACCGGGATCAGGCACCTCGTCCTCATGGTGGAAGGGGCCGGATCCGACGGCGCCACGCTGGAGAACATCGCCCGCCTGGGCGAGGAGGTCCTCCCCCTCGTGCGGGCCGGCATCGCCCCCTGAGAACGCGGCCGGGCCGTCACCGGCCGGAGGCTCTTCCGGCGGTGACGGCCCGTACGACAGGTCCCGCTCAGCAGTCGCGGAGCTCGGGAGACTGGTTGAGGATCTGCTCCCGCGCCGTCACGAACGTCCGGTACGACGCCGAATCGCCCGTGGGGAAGACCGCGACGCGGTGGCAGTTCTGGAAGGCCAGCTTCACGCCGAAGTACCGCTCCAGCGTGCCGCGCATGGCGTCGCTGGCCAGCACCCGCAGCAGCTGGCCGCGCGCCTGCTCGTCCGGCGGCGGCGTCAGGTTGTCGGCGAACTCGCCGCCGTCGACCTGCAGCCGCGCCACCAGACCGCTGATCATCTCCCAGGCGTAGGGCAGGGAGGACCGGATGCACTCGACGAACGCGGCGTCGTCGACCTCGCCCTGCTGCGCCGTCTCGAGGAGTTCGGGGGTCACGTCAAGGGACATCGGGGTTCCTTTCACCGACTGTGATGAGCACCCACCACCCGTGACGCTAACCACGCCTCCGTGAGAATTCCAGGGCTTGACAGCCGTCCGGTTCAGCGACCGGCGGCCGGCGCCGCGCCCCGGGCACGCGCGCCCCGGCGGGGTCCGCGCTGCTCGGGGAGCTGCGCGGCCTCCTCCGCCCAGAACTTCCGGGCCCTGCGGAACACGTTGATGTCGCGAGCGTTCTTCGCCTCGGCCCGCTTGTCACGGGCACGCTCCTGCATCACCGAGTACATGATGTCGTTGTGGAACATCGCCCCTCCTTGGCTGCGGGCCACTCACTCGGCCCGACATCATCAAGGTTCGTTCTAAGGCGGGTGCCCCCACATCGGGACTAAGCCCTATCTAGGCGGCCTAGAGCGCCTTAGATGCCTCAGGCCCGGTGTGGAACGTCCTAGGCGATGCCTGGGAACGGCTTAGACGAGCGGAAGCTCCGCACGAGCAGGCCCGGGAGTCAATAGGGTGGGGCCTCGTGCGTCTCGTAATCGCCCGCTGCAGCGTGGACTATGCCGGCAAGCTCACCGCCCATCTGCCGATGGCCCTCAGACTGGTGCTCATCAAGGCCGACGGCAGCGTGAGCGTGCATGCCGACGACCGCGCGTACAAGCCGCTGAACTGGATGAACCCGCCGTGCACGCTCCGCGAGGAGCCGTACGAGGAGAACGGCGCCATCGCCCGGTGGACGGTCACGCACGGCAAGTCCGGCGAGCGGCTGATCCTGACCGTCAACGAGATCGTGCACGACTCCAGCCACGAGCTCGGCCTGGACCCCGGCCTGGTCAAGGACGGCGTGGAGGCGCACCTGCAGGAGCTGCTCGCCGAGCACATCACCACGCTGGGCGACGGCTGGTCGCTGATCCGCCGCGAGTACCCGACCGCGATCGGCCCGGTGGACATCCTGTGCCGGGACTCCGACCAGGCCACGGTCGCGGTCGAGATCAAGCGGCGCGGCGAGATCGACGGGGTGGAGCAGCTGACCCGCTACCTGGAGCTGCTCAACCGCGACCCGCATCTGGCGCCGGTCCGCGGAATCTTCGCGGCGCAGGAGATCCGGCCGCAGGCGCGCGTGCTGGCCACCGACCGGGGCATCGGGTGCGTGACGCTCGACTACGACGCCCTGCGCGGCATCGAGCACGAGGGCACGCTCTTCTAGTCCACGGGTCGTTTAGTCCACGGGTCGTTTAGTCTGCCCGGGATGAATCCACGCGGGCGGGGCACTTCCGGACGGAACCGGATACTCGCCGTCGTGCTGGTCCTCCTGCTGCTGCCCGCCGGATTCGGCCTGGTCCACGCGCTCGTCCGCGACGATTCGCTGCTGTGGAGCCTCGACGGCCGGACGATCGGCCAGGGCGGTTCGGTGCGGCCGACGACCTGGGCGACCGGGCCGACGCTGGCGATCACCCGGGCCCGGGACGTGACCGGCCACGACGCCGCGACCGGCGACCCGCGCTGGACGGTGCCGCTGTCCGGCACGGTGTGCGCGGCCTCGGCCCGGCCCGCCGGAGACAGGGTCGCGGTCCAGTTCGGCCAGAAGGGGCGCTGCGAGCAGGTCGCCGTGATCGACCTGAGGGCCGGGACGAAGGTGTGGGAACGGCCGATCGGCGCCGGCCGCTCCGGCTCGGGCCAGGTCGTCATCGGTGAGGGCACCGTGGTCGTGGACCGGCTCTACGGCGTCTCCGCGTTCCGCCTGGACGACGGCCGTCCGCTGTGGAGCAGTGAGGGCGCGGACTGCGCGTTCAAGGGTCTTGTGGGCGGTCCGGTGCTGTTGGCCGGACGGTCCTGCGACCGGGGGCGGGCCCGGCGCGTGCACCGGCTCGATCCGGGCAGCGGCCGTCTCCTCTGGAGCTACGACGTTCCCCCGGGCTACGCGGTGGGGGCGATGCTGTCGAGCCGTCCCGCCGTCATCGGGCTCCGCTCCGGCGACGGCGCGAGCGAGCGGCCGTGGCGGTTCGTGGTCCTCGACGCGTCCGGGAGGCAGGTCACGAGCCTGGACGCCGGCAGGTTCGCGGTGGACTGCACGATCGTCGTGCAGGACCCCACCCGCTGCACCAACGTCGTGGTCACCGGCGACACCCTCTACGTCCGGCGGGACGGCCGCCCGCCGGCCAAGGGGTTCCGCGCGGCGCCGGTCGTCGCCTTCGACCTGGCCACCGGCCGTATCCGGTGGAGCACCCGGAATCCCGACGGCAACCACCTGTTCCCTATCGCGATGGACGGCGCCCGGCTCGTCGCCGCCCAGCCCAGGACGGCCGGGGAGGGCGGCGACCCGCCCCGGCTCGTGGCGGTCGACACCGCCACCGGCGCGACCTCGATCATGGGGAAGCTCACCGGCGAGGCCGACTTCCGGCTGCGCACCGCGACCGACCGGCAGTACGCCACGGGCCGCTTCTTCCTCACCAAGGCGCTGGTGACGGCCGGGGACGAGGTCGCGCTCCGCGCCTACGGCGCCCGGTAATCTGCAAGGCATGCCCCCGGCGACCACCGACACCACGCGCGAGCGCATCATCGACGCGGCCGAGGAGTGCTTCGCCCGGTTCGGCGTGGCCAAGACGACGGTCGAGGACATCGCCGCCGCCGCGAAGCTGTCGCGGGCGACGGTGTACCGCAGCGTCACCGGGGGCCGGGACGAACTGATCATGGCGGTGGTGCTGCGCGACCTGCGGCGCTTCCTCGACCGGCTGGCCGAGCGGCTGCGCGGCGAGCGCTCGGTGCCGGAGGCGGTGGTGGAGGGCACCATGGACGCGATCGCCTACGTCCGGGAGCGCCCGGCGACCGCCGCGTTCCTGGTGCCGGAGACCGCCGGGCACATGCAGGCGGCGGTGGCGCGGGCGGCCGAGCACGTGCTGGCGGTGTGCTGCGACTACGTCCGGCCGCACTTCGAGACGGCGCAGCGACGCCGGATGCTGCGGGCCGACATCGACGTGGAGGGCACGGTGGAGTTCCTGTTCCGGATCATCACCTCGCTGATCGTGATGGACCGGGACCGGGAGCCGGCGGCGCAGCGCCGGTTCCTGCACACCTACGTGGTCCCGGTGATCGCGGGCCCGTGAGCCGCCGGGAGCGGCTCCGGCGCTCGGCGGAGGCGGTAGCGTCGAAGATCAGGCAGGACGAGGGGACGCGCGACGGCGCCCGGAGCAGGCGGGAAGAGGAACCGGAATGGGGACGGTACACCACATGCGGGATCGGTCCTCGATCCGGCCGAGCCCGGTGTTCCTCGCGATCGTGGGGATCACCGTGCTGTGCGGCCTGGTCGCCTGGCGGTACGGGGCGATGGCCTCCACCCCGGCCCGGGTCGCGGTGTTCGGCTTCGTGCTGGCCGCGTGGGTGCTGTCGCTGTGCCTGCACGAGTTCGGGCACGCCTACCTGGCGTACCGGTCGGGCGACCACAGCGTGGCGACCCGCGGCTACCTCACCCTCAACCCGGCCAGGTACACCGATCCGCTGCTGAGCTTCGGCATCCCGGTGCTGTTCATCCTGCTGGGCGGGATCGGGCTGCCGGGCGGGGCGGTGTGGATCGACCGGGGCGCGATCGCCGGGCGGATCCGGCACAGCCTGGTGTCGGCGGCGGGGCCGCTGACGAACGTGCTGTTCGCGATCATGTTGGCGGTCATCTTCAAGAACTTCGCGGACCGGCCGCACGGGGTGTTCTGGGCGGCGCTGGCGTTCCTGGCGTTCCTGCAGGTCACGGCGGCCGTTCTCAACCTGTTGCCGATTCCGGGCCTGGACGGCTTCGGGATCGTGGAGCCGTACCTGCCGAAGCGGTGGGTGGTGAAGGCGAACGAGTACGGCGGCTACGTGTTCCTGGCGCTGCTGACGATGCTGTGGCTGGTGCCGCCGGTGAACGAGGCGTTCTTCGACGTCACCTACGGGATCGCGGGCGCGATCGGCCTGGACGAGTTCCCGTTCGGGCTCTCCCTGAACGCCGGCAGCGTCTCCCTGGACGTCTCCCCGATCGGCACCGGCTTCGCCCTCTTCCAGTTCTGGAACGACTAAGACCAGTTCTGGAACGACTGACGCTCCTTCGCTCCCCCGCGCACGCCCGGCCGCGCACGTTGGACGGCCGGGCGTTCTCGTGCCTCCACTTGTCAGTATTGACATGTCACTTCGGAAGAATTTACTTTTGACCTGTCGATAGTGACATGTCGAGGAGGTAGCAATGAACGGTCCGACCGCGTCCCGCCCCCTCTGGATGGACGGGCACATGGCCCCCGTCCCCGACGAGATCGACGCCGTCGACCTCCCCGTCACCGGCGCCCTCCCGGCCGAGCTGGCGGGACGCTACTTCCGCAACGGCCCCAACCCCCGTCCCGGCGAGGAGACCCGGCACTGGTTCTCCGGGCACGGCATGGTGCACGGGATCAGGCTCCGCGGCGGCCGCGCCGAGTGGTACCGCAACCGCTGGGTCCGCACCAGGCAGTTCACCCACGGCGCGCAGCTGGTCGGCGCCGGCTTCGAGGTGGACCGGGCCGCGGTCACCGCCAACACGCACGTGATCCCGTTCAACGAGAAGATCTACGCGCTGATCGAGGTGGGCTTCCCCTACGAGCTGACGCCCGAGCTCGACACCGTCGGGCCGTGCGACTTCGGCGGGCGGCTGACCAGCGCGATGACCGCGCATCCCAAGGAGGACCCGCGGACCGGCGAGCTGCTGTTCTTCGGGTACGGCTTCGTCCCGCCCTACCTCACCTACCACCGGCTGAGCGCGGACGGCGAGCTGGTGGAGAGCCGGGAGATCGACGTCCCGGGCGGCACGATGATGCACGACTTCGCGATCACCGAGAACCACGTGGTGTGGCTGGACCTGCCACTGGTGTTCGACCTGGAGCTGGTCGAGCGGGGCCTCATGCCGTACCGCTGGGACGACGGCTACGGCGCCCGGCTCGGCGTGATGCCGCGCGATCCGGAGCGGGCGGGCGAGGTCCGCTGGTTCGACATCGACCCGTGCTACGTCTTCCACGTCGGCAACGCCCACGAGGACGAGGCCGGACGGGTGGTGCTCGACGCGGCGCGCTACACCCCGGGCGACTTCGACAAGGTGTGGGCGACGACCGGCGGCCTGCCCGCGCACGAGACGGTGACCGTGGCCTCGGTCCAGGGCGTGGCGCGGCTGCACCGGTGGACGCTCGACCCGTCCGGCGGGAAGGTCGCCGAGGAGGCGCTCGACGACCGGGGCGTGGAGTTCCCCAGGCACGACGACGCCCGCACGGGGCTGGAGCACCGCTACCTCTACACGGTGACCGGCGACTCGATCGTCAAGTACGACCTGCGGAGCGGGTCGTCGGCGGAGCACGCGCCGGGGCCGGGGCTGATCCCGGGCGAGGCGGCGTTCGTCCCGGCGGAGGGCGCGCGGGGCGAGGACGAGGGCTGGCTGATGTCGATCGTGACCGACACGTCCGGCGACGGCTCGGAGCTGCTGGTGCTGGACGCTTCGGACCTGTCGCGGGTGGCGTCGGTGCGGCTGCCGCGCCGCGTCCCGGCCGGCTTCCACGGGAGCTGGATCCCCGACGCCCGGTGAGACCGGGGGGGCCGCCCGGGGCGCCGCGACTGCCACGTTCCATCGGCAGCGCGTCCAATAAGGTGATGTACTAGCCGGTAAGCTGTGCAAGTATCCGCTTACTGAGCTCTCGCCGAAGCGCATCCCGGGAGGTCCCACATGTCCGTGGCCACGGAGAGCCCCGCGACGTTCGCCTCGCTGAACCCGGCCACCGGCGAGGTCGTCGCCGAGCACCCGGTACACGACGCCGCCGCGGTGGACGAGACGATCGAGCGCGCCCGCGCCGCCGCCGCCTGGTGGAGCGCGCTGGGCTGGAAGGAGCGCCGGCTCCGGCTGCTCAACATCAAGGGCGCGCTGACCCGCAACCTCAACCGGATGGCCGAGCTCATCCACCAGGAGACCGGCAAGCCGGTCCAGGACGCCCAGCTCGAGACCATCATGGCGATCCTGCACCTGGACTGGGCCGCCCGCAACGCCCGCAAGGTGCTCGGCCCGCGCGGCGTCCACCCCGGGGTGGCCTCGCTCAACCAGAAGGCCGTGCTGGAGTACCAGCCGCTCGGCGTGGTCGGCGTGATCGGCCCGTGGAACTACCCGATCTTCACCCCGATGGGCTCCATCGCCTACGCGCTCGCCGCCGGCAACGCGGTGGTGTTCAAGCCGTCGGAGTTCACCCCGGGCGTCGGGGTGCTGCTGGCCGAACTGGTCGCCGGGGTCGTCCCCGAACAGCCCGTCCTGCAGACCGTCACCGGCCTCGGCGACACCGGCGCGGCGCTGGCCGCCTCCCCCGGCATCGACAAGATCGCCTTCACCGGGTCGGCGCGCACCGCCAAGAAGGTCATGGCCGCGTGCGCGGCCAACCTCACCCCGATCGTGGCCGAGTGCGGCGGCAAGGACGCCTGCATCGTCGACGCCGACGCCGACCTGGACGCGGCCGCCGACGCCGCGCTGTGGGGCGCGATGTCCAACGCCGGGCAGACCTGCATCGGCGTCGAGCGCATCTACGTCGTCGACCGGGCCTACGACCGCTTCCTCGACGCCCTCACCCGGCGCGCCCGCGACCTGCGCCCCGGCTTCGACCGGGAGGCCGCCTACGGCCCGATCACCATGCCGGGCCAGCTCGACATCATCGAGCGGCACATCAAGGACGCCCTCGACAAGGGCGGCCGGGCGGTCGTGGGCGGCGCCGAGTCGGTCCGCAAGCCGTACGTGGAGCCGGTGGTCCTGGCCGACGTGCCCGACGACTCCGCCGCCGTGTGCGAGGAGACCTTCGGCCCGACGATCACCGTGCACCGGGTGAAGGACCTGGAGGAGGCGCTGGAGAAGACCAACCGCACCGGCTACGGCCTGGCCGGGACGATCTTCTCCGGCGACAAGGCCCGCGCGATGGACGCCGCCCGGCGGATGCGCTCCGGCATGACCTCCATCAACGCCTTCGCCGCCTTCGCGATGGTGGCGGCGCTGCCGTTCGGCGGCGTGGGCGAGTCGGGCTTCGGCCGCATCCACGGCGCGGACGGGCTGCGCGAGTTCGCCCGCACCAAGGCCATCACGCGGACCCGGTTCAACCTGCCCATGAACCTGACCTCCTTCGACCGGACGGAGAAGGAGATGGCCCGCATCCTGCAGATGATCAACATGATGCACGGCAAGCGCTACAAGCGCTGAGGTTCGCCTCTGACCTGCGTCGGGGCATTATCGGGTACCGCCAGGGGTCACATCCAGGGCACTCCGCACGCGGCTTGTGTCCTCGGCGGGCTCGAGGAAATCCTCCGGCGTCTCCTCGGCGCCGGCCGCGCGGCGGGCCTTGTGCCAGGAGAAGGTGTAGGTCTGGCGGTGCCAGGGGCGGCCGTCCTCGCGCACGAACAGAAGGCGGGCCGTGATGCGCCTGCCGCCTTCGGGATTGCGCCACGGCAGAGTGACGTCGACGGGAGGGTGCGCCTTGATGTGCTCGGCCAGGCGCCGCCCGAGCGAAGTCGAGGCGCACACCCCCGACAAGGCGGACCGCACGTCCGAGTAGCCCCCTGCAGGAATGGCGACACCCCCGCACTCCTCCACTTCGTCGGCAGGGGGCGGGGGCGTTTCGCGTTGTGCTATTCGACCACGATGCCTCGGTGATCCACCCATTCCTGAGTTGCCACCAGCATCGCCTTCAGCCACGTCGTGTCAGGAAAGCGCTCCACACGCTCACGCCACATCCGCAGCGTGGCCGCAGCGAACGCGTTGACCGCGGACGAGTCGGCGGTCTTCCACGCCTGGCACCCGCTCGCCCACTCCTCGGCGGCCTCGGCGTCGTGCCCCGCGGCGATCAGCTGCACCACCAGGATCGCCGGGTCGATGAACGCCGCACCCCGGGTGGGCCACGCCCAGTCCACCGCCCAGGTGTCACGGTCGCCGATCAGCAGGTTGCTCTCGTGGATGTCGGTGTAGAGCAGCGCGCCACCGCGGAACAGGCCGGCGTCTCCGCCGGCGTACCGGCCCCAGCGGGTCTCCACCCAGTCGTGCGCGATGTCCGGCAGCGCCACCGCCGCGATCCTGTTGAGGGTGTCGACGATGGCGGGCAGATCCGGCGACCCTGGGGTGAAGTCCGAGGGGCGGCCATTGACGACCTCGAAGCCCAGCGCCAGCCATGCCTCGTCCTCGGCGCGCCACCGCAGAGCGGGTGAGATGGGCTGTACGAACGGGTTGACCAGTCCTTCCCGGACCAGAGAGTCGCGGCGTCCGCCCGGCCGGTTGGGCACGGCCTTGATGAAGAACGGCCCCAGGGCGCACTCGACGAGGCCCGTGAACGCGGAACCGTTCCCGCGCGCAGTGGGGGCGATCTCGGCGAGGTCACCGGTGTGGGGACGGATCAGCGCCTCGAATCCTGGTCCGGGAAGGCTGGTCATTCTCGCCTCAGTTCCTGGGGTTGCACTCACTGCCCGGGAAGCCCGGGTTGCACTCGTCGTCGGAGTCGTCGGGGTCGCACCCGTCTGAATGCGCGACGGCCCCGATGGCGGCGGTGGCCTCTGCCATGGCGGCGCCGCCGAGGATATCGGGCAACGCCTGGTCCTGGACGTTCCCGACGCGCATCCATGTGGACATCGTGCACGGCGACACCGACCCGTCCGGGCCGACAGCGGCCTTCCCGTTTCCGCACCGGCCGCACAGCCCGGCCGGGTCCGGATCCTGTCCGCCGCTGGCACGGCCGAAGGGCCTGGCCATGTCGACCCTGATCGAGCGCACCCCGATGGCCTCCAGATCGCGCCGGGCCTCGTCCACGCGCTGGCCGTCGCCGGTGTCGACGATCCCGACGCGGATCGAGATGCCACGGGTGACCGCCCGCACGATGTTGGCGCGGGTGCGGGCGTGGGTCGGCCGACCGGTGAGCACGTTGTGCTGCCCGGCGTGGTCGGAGTAGTACGAGGTGGCCAGCGACACGCCCTCGCGCTGGAACACCCGCCACCAGGACGCGGAGATCGACACCAGGTTGGAGTAGATCTCGACCTGCAGGCCGAGGCCGAGGGCGTGCTCGACCAGCTGCATCGCGGCGGGGTGGAGGGTCGGCTCGCCGCCGATGAGCTGGATGCGCTCGACGCCGTAGACGGCGGCCTGGTCCAGGACGCGCGTCCAGTCCTCGGCGGTCATGGTGCCGTGGTCGCCGCCGGGCCCCGACTCGTTGTAGCAGTGTGAGCAGGACAGCTGGCACTTGCGGGTCAGGTCCAGCCAGAGCATCCGGGGCACGGTCGCTTCGGCCTGGACCTGTTCTGCGGTGATGGTCATGTGCACCTTCCGTCGGGCGCGCTCCATCGACTGGAACCTCGCCCCCGGCCGCGCGCCGCAAGCCGGGGTGAGGAGCTGGTGCGGGGCGGCCCGGCTGCCGCACCGTTCCGGCCAGGCCGCCCCGCGCTCGGGGTGGGGCGACCAGCCGCTCCCCGACCGGCCGCCCCTGTGAGCCCCGGCCGTCCCCCCTCCGCGTAGGGTTCGGCCGGCCGGGGCCCACGTCGTGCCGTACGGCCGCGTGACGATCGGGAGGGCCGCACGGCCGTACGACGTTGGAACCGCGGCCCCAGGCGCGCGCCTCGGCCTGGGGCCGCGGGGTCTATGTGCCGTCCGGCTTGGTCGGCTTGGCGCGGCGGGTCTTCTTCGGCTCCTCAGCGAGGACGTCCAGGGCTTTCTCGAAGACGTTCTTGTCGCCGCCCTTGGGGTTCCGCTCGGTGGGCATGTGGTCCAGGAACGCGTCGAACGCCACTGCCTTTCGGCCGATACGTGCCCGCTCCTGGTCGCTCACGGCGCCCCCTTGAGGAGCCACTCGCGCTCGATGTAGTCGACGGCACCCTGCAGGTCGTCGCAGCGGGCCATGTGCGCGCCCGTGGACGAGCGGAACCACGGCTCGTCCGATGCCACCCTCACCGTGTCGCCGACCTCCGGCAGCGACGGGTGGACGACGCGCAGCCGCACGGGCAGCTCGTGCGTGCGGACCTCGACACGCCATCCCGCGTCGGCCAGCGCCTGGCCGAGCTCCCGTAGGATCTCGGCGTCGGTCATCGCCAGCCGGTTCAACCGGTTGCGCAGCTCGTCCGGGGTGTCGGCCTCGACCTCGGACACCGGGTGCTGTTCGGGCCAGCCAGTTGCCCGGTCGACCACGGGCAGGCGGATTGCCCACCAGTTGCCCTGGTTGGTATGGATGATCGACCAGCCCGGGAACGCACGACGAAGTCCGGCCTTGGCCTCCTCAGTGGCTGTTGTCTGCGTCACAGGGCACACGTTGCCGGACATGAAACGAGGGACCGGGTACACCGTGTACCCGATCCCTCACACGTTCAACGGGTCCGGTCAGATCGGGATGCCGAGCGTCTCGGCCGCCGCGGCGATCGGCTCCTTCACCACCCTGGACCGCTGCGCGGCAGTCGCGACCAGCTCATGCGTGATCGGATGGTTCCGCACGCACTCGGGTGCGACCTTGTCGGCCTTCATCAGCTCCTCCATGGCCGCCTCGTCGTCGCCGTCCCGGCTCCGTGCGAGCGCCCGGTCCACGCCGTGCCGCGCCCTGCGCTCCTTCGGCAGGCTCGACATGTCCACGCCCGCGATCCGCTGCAGCGCCTCCCCGCCCTCGCCGAGCTCGAGCGCGACGTGCACGGCGTGGATCGCCTTGTTCCCCGGCCCGAACTCGGTTTGGTACTCGCTCACGCCGGCGCCCACTCGGTCGGCGGCGTCGGCCGCCTCCACCAGGTGCGCGGCCGCTTCCTCCCGCCGGCGCCACTGCGCTTGGATTACCGACTCGACCAGATGCAGCGTCCCCCACAGCGACCAGGTACCGGGGTCCGCATCGGCGAGCAGCGGGTCAAGCTGGTCGATCTGCTGCGTGGTGATCTCATGTGCCTCGTCGACCGCGCCGGCGGACATGTAGACCTCGGCCTGCGTCCAGACCATCGCCGTGACGAGCATCGGGTCACCCGACGCGCTGGCCGCGCGCACGGCCTGCGTCGCCGCGATGCCGGCCAGGTCGACGTACCCGAGCTTCTTTGTCGCCATGGCCGCATCGTGGCGGGCCTCGGCCAGCATGCCGAACGCGCGTTCCCGGTCGCTCCCGTCGAGCGCTACGGCCGTGGCCGCAGCGTCGTCGAGCAACTGCGGAAGGTCGGTGGCAAGGTCGCCATAGCGGGCGTGCCTGCGCTGCCGGTGGGCCCGGCTCACCCGGTTGCGCAGGTCCTCAAGTGGAAGCGGTGCGCCACCCGGGCGGGGCGGCATCTCGGCGCGCAGCAGCACCCGCCGCAGGCGCGGGATGGCGATGTGCGCGCGCTGCTGCTCGGCCGTCCCGCCCTGGTGCGGCACGCCCAGCAGGGAGACGACGTGGACGTCGAGCGCATCGGAGAGTGCCGTGATGACGGAGTACCGGTCGAGGGCCCGTCGGCCGATCTCGACGGACTTGAGCCACTCGACGGAGTATCCGACGGCGTCGGCCAACTCGGCGCGGGACATGCCGCGGGCCTCGCGGAACTCGTACACGCGCCTGCCGATGGTGCTGATCTCATCCAAGGGTGACCCCCCGAGCAGGTGGATGGTTTGCTCACACGGTCGCCTCTCCACATTGCCCGACCGTGTACGCCATGTACCCGTCCAGATCGTGCCACCGTCCGCGGACCTGCGGGAGCCAACTCGTACCGGAGCAAGGCGCAGGACCGAACCGCGTCATGGGGCTGACAGCATCCGCTTCACCTCGGCGGCCATCTTGTCCCGTGCCTCCTGTGAGGTCATCGCCTGCTCGGCGCCGGGCGAACGACAGGATGTAAGGCCGACGCGCTCGGCGTTCTTCCCGGCCGAGGTAGCCCAGCGCTTTGCGGACGTCTCCTCGCGCCAGTCGTAGACGCTGACGGCGTCGGTCGTGATCAGTCCGCGGCATGCGGGCGCGCACGAATGCGTGTTGTCCCGCGGCTCCGGCAGCGGGTAGAGCGTCTCGAGCCGGGCGACGATCTGTTGGGCCGTGGGTCGCGGTGCGGCGGCCGGCGTACTGGGTGGGGGAGCTGCTGGTGGCGCGGGCGATGGACCGGGCGGGGGTCCGTACACGGGGGCCTCCAGGGGGTTGGGGACGCTCGTGTGACGTGCGGCCTCGTCGGCGAGTTCACCGGGTGCGGGCGCTGTCACCATCCGGCCATGGCGCGGCGCCACGCGAGGCGGGCCATGCGGGGCGCGACGCGACGGCCGTAGGTCTTGGCAATGGCTCGTGCGAGGCGCGCGTCCTGGGCGCGGCGGGTAGGGCACATCCAGGGCACATCACACTCCCCCAATGTCAAACATTGCCCATTATGCGCAAACACAGTTTCCGCAGGTAGCAGGCCACTAGGGGCATCGTTGCTTGTGACCGCCGGGCCCCTAGCAGAAGCGCTACAAGCGCTGAGGCCCGGACCGGCGAGCGCCGGGTCGCGAGCAGCGGCACCGCGCCCGCCGTCCGGCGTCGTGAACCGCCGGGCCCCGCGCCACGTCCCAGAGACAGCGACCGAGGGGACGGGGCCATGACACAGATGGAGCCGAGGCCGCAGCCGGGGCCGGCACGGAAGATCGTCAGCTACGTGTGGGCGCTCAGCCCGATCTACACCCTGGGGCTCGCGACCCCTCTCACCATGGGAATCGCCGCCGCCCGCCTGAAATCGGCGTGGCACTGGCTGGCGCTGATCCCCTACTTCGCCTTCGCGTGGATCATGCTCGCCACGTCCGACAGCGCCGAGGGCACCGCCGAGGACGCCGTCTTCGTCGTGACCTGGCTGCTGTCGTCCTTGGCCGGAACGTGCCACGCCCTGGCCGTCCGCCGCCGCGTCTTCGAGGGTTCGGCGCCCCGCAACGCCCTCGAACGGGCGCGGATGGAGGCCGAGCACCGCCGCGCGCTGCGGGTCCACGCGGCCGGCATCGCCCGCGACTCCCCCCAGATGGCGCTGGAGATGCGCATCGGCCGTCCCGACCTGCCGCGCACCTACGACGACGGCGGGCTCGTCGACATCAACCACGCCCCCGCGTCCGCCCTCATGACCATCCCCGGCATGACCCCCGAGCACGCCGAACGCATCGTCGCGCTCCGCCACGACCTGGGCGGCTTCTCCTCCGCCGAAGAGGTGGCGGCCATGGCCGAACTGCCTCCCGGCCTCACCCCGCACCTGGCCGAACTCGGCGTCTTCCCGCGCTGACCACCGAGGCGCTCATGGCGACGCCTGGCGCTTGCGGCCGGGAAGGCGGAAGCCGAACATGACGATGACCAGGCCGACGGCGATGATGATCAGGATGCCGTTGCGCCCGGTGGTGAACGAGCGCAGCGTCCCGACCGTCCGGTCCAGCAGGCCGTTGTCGGCGGCCTCGGCCGTCTCGCCCAGCCAGATCGTCCCGTCGGAGGCGGCCGTGGGGTCGTTCTGCGACGCCTGCACGGTCTGCGCGAGACGCGGGCTCCGCTGGTCCATCTGCGCGGCGCTGAGCCGGGCCGGGTCCAGCTTGCTGAAGTCGACGCCGCCGAAGGTCATCTTGAGGATCGACCGGCCGTCCGGGCTCGGCTGCTCGTAGGTGAACTCCCCGCTCCGGATCGACTTGACGTAGTCGTCGAAGACCTGCCGCGGCTTCCAGGTGCCCTGCAGCTTCGCCGGGCCGAGGTCGCCGGTGTCGAGGAGGCCGTCGAACGAGGTGCGGTGCCCCTCCTGGTTCCGCTTGCGGATCCACTGGGCGATGACGCGGGCCAGGAAGGCGCGGCGCAGCGGGGCGTACTCCGGATCCTTGTTGACCGCCTCGATGACCTTCGGCACGATCATCTTCTGCTCGAGCTGCTCGTTGCGCGTGTTGGCGGCCGGGTCCGGGGTGCACGACATGCCCGCGACCCGCTCCGCCTTGGCCTTGACCGACAGGTCCGCCCTGATGATGTAGAGCGCGTCGCCGTCCTCGCGGACCTGCACGTCACCGGGAATGATCCACATCCGGGACGAGTAGCACGCCGTGCTCGAGATGGCCAGGAGCTCCCGCCAGTAACGCGCACCGAACTCGGTCTTCGGGTCGATCATCTTGCCCTGGGTGCGCTTCATCGCGAAGTCGGCCTCCAGCAGCGCCCGGCCCGCGTTGGTCTGCCCGAGCTGCTCGTCCACGATCCGGTCGGGCTCGGACGGGTTGAGGTTCACCCAGAACTTGCTCGGGTCCAGCACCAGCCAGGTCCGCAGGTCGGCGGTGCTGGTGGTGATCGCGCCCAGTCCGGTCTCCGGATCCTGGGCGCCTCCCGAGGCGGACGGCTTTCCGGAGAACGAGTACTTCACACCGGACGAGCCGTCCGACATGTACCGCATCTCCAGCGTCGAGAAGTCGACGCCGCCGAGGTTCTTGCCGTCGAGCATCTTGTCGATCGCGCTGGGCCCGCACGGCGCCTTCAGCCGCACCACCGCCATCGCCTGCCCGCCGTGCCCGCTTCCGCCCAACCCCCCGGTCGAGCACACCGGCCCGGGCTTCAGCCCGAGATTGACCCGCGCCTGCGCCTTCTTCTTCTCCTTGGCCTGCTTCACCTCCTTCTTCACCTCGGCCACCGCTCTGTCCAGCTCGGTCTTGGTCGAGACGATCCTGACGCCGGCGTTCTGCAACTTCTGGCGCACCTGATCACTCTTGATGCCTTTGACCGCGAAAAGGACGACCCGCTTGCCGGAGGGATTCACCGTCCTGTTCTTCAGCAGCCCGGGGCGGGGTTGCTTGGCCTTGGGATCGTCCAGGCTGCCGACGATCTGCGTCAGTTTCCCGCCGCCGTCTCCGGCGGTCACCTCGACGATGAAGTCCTTGGCCTCGACGTCGACCTCGGAATCGAAGTTCCTGGTGTCACCGGCCGCCGCTCGCCGCTGCTTGTCCAACTGGGGTTCGGTGTACGACCTGTTGAAGTCGACGACCTCCGGACGGATCCAGTTGGCGACCACGGCCTCCCAGTAGTGGTTGTTCCTCTTCTCGGCCTCCGCGGCTTCCCTGTTGGCCTGCCGGTATACCTCCCTGGCCTTCTCCACCTCCCGCGCCCAGTAATTCTTGGCCCTTTCGCTCGTCGCCTCCTTCATCGCCTTCTCGGCCGCGTCCAGCGCCGTCTTCGCCTGGCTCTTGGCCTGCTCGGCGGCCGTGGCCTCATCACCGCTGCGGCGCCGGCTCAGCGCGTGGTCGACCTCGGCGTCCAAGATCCGGCGGGCCTGCGCCTCCGCCTGGTTCTGCAGGGAGGTCGCGGCGCCGTGGTCGGCTTCGGCGCGCGCGTCCTTGACCAGTTGCCGCAACTTGGTGAGTTCGGCTTTGGCGGCGGCGAAGTCGGCGTTCCGGAGGGCGGCGTCGATCCGTCCGATGATCTCGGCGGACTCGCCGGGGGCCGGTGCCAGCGCGGCGGGGGGCGCGGCGAGGGCGGGGGTGGTGGTGACGGCGAGGAGGAGGGCGGCCGGGGCGGCGAGGAGACGCGTCCAGCGGTTAGGGCGCACCCGGGCCTCCCATGAGGGGAGGGCCGGGTTGGGACGTGCCGGTGGCGTGGATGTAGGAGTCGAGGACCTGCGCCGACTGCTGGCTCCCGCCGGCCGCGATCTCGCCCTTCCGGAGGACGCGGGCACCGAGCACGCCCATCACGCCCAGCACCGCGACGGCGACGACGGCGGCACCGGCCAGGGAGTGGCGGGTCGTGCAGGCCTCGCCGTCACCGAAGAGGGATCCGCCACTCCTGATCTTGTTGAGGTCGATCTCGATGTTGGGGCGGTAGCCGACGCCGACGTGGCAGGCCGAGGCCGGCTGCGCGGTCAGCGGCATCACGAGGCAGGTCATGAGAGCGGTCAGCACGAGGGTCGCCATGACGGCGCGGGCCGCGCGGCTCATCGGGTCACCACCGGCTCGGCGTGGGACTTCAACCGCATCACCTTGGCTCGCAACAGCGGGCCCTCCTCGTGTGTCTCCAGGTCGTCTCCGGCCTCCTGCTGCCGCAGCCGCCAGGCCGCCAGTTCCAGCTGGGCGGACTGCAGGCGCAGCAGCTTGCGCGCGGGGTCCTGGCCGTACCGCCGCAGCGTGGTCACCAGCGCCCAGAAGCGCAGCGACGGGTCGACCAGGAACGGCGCCTCCGCACGGGTGATCGCCGGGCCGCCCGCCATCACCTCGGCCGACACCGCCGTCCGCGCGGCGGCGGCGCGGGCGCGGCGCCCCGACCTCAGCACCAGGACGGCCAGCACGATGAACGGCGACTGCGGCAGAAGCCAGATGAAGGGCGTGACCACCAGGGTGTCGAACGCGGTCCCGGTGTCCATGTGGCCGTGGAGCTGCTGCGAGAACCAGCCCGAGAGGATCTCGGACGCGGTGGACCCGCCGATCGAGATCGCGAAGGCCGCCGCGACCGTCGTCCACCGCTCCTTGCGGCTGCGGGCCCGGGCGGCCAGGGCGAGCCCGGCGCCGAGCAGCGCCCCGAAGGTGACCTGCCCGCCGAGCAGGCCGATCGACTGCCTGATCCAGTACTCGAGCCCGGCCGAGGTCTGGAGGATCCCGCCCACCAGGCCGTAGATCTTCATGATCAGGGCGCTCTCGACGAGGTTGTAGCCGAGCCCCATCGCCGCCCCCAGGGCGAAGCCGGTCATCACGTCGGTGACGTGCCGCCGGAACAGCAGCATCAGCAGGACGATCCCGCCCGCGGTGCCCAGCGCGTTCACGGCGCCGAGGTGGAGCACCACGAAGTCCATGATCCGGAACTGGAGGCCCGTCACCTTGGTGGCGTCGCTCACGTTGTCGAAGTCGATCCCCGCGGCCTTGATCACGTAGTTGAAGAGCGACCCGAACATCAGGTTGGTGTAGGCCCGGCCCAGCCCGAACACGATCAGCGCGCCCCAGCCGAACGCGATCAGCAGCATCGACGGCGGAACCCGTGCGAACCGCTGCGCGTTGTGCAGGAGCAGCAGCACGAACGCGGTCCCGGGGAGGCAGGCGAGCGCGTGCAGCGGGTACAGGACCACGACCGACAGCCCGAGCAGCCCGAAGGGCCCCATCATGGCCCCGATGGTCGCCCAGGTCAGCCGGGCCGCGCGGGCGCCCCGCGGGCGGGTGATCGCCACGTACACCTGGATCAGCACGCCGACGACGATGCCGGCCAGGACGGCGTAGAAGACGACCGCGGGCATGGCCAGCAGCCGCTCGAGTGAGGCGAACGGGGAGTCCTTGAGCTTGCTGAGCTCCGACTTCTGGAACAGCGACAGCGTCGGCTCGTTCGGCAGGATCTTCGGCCGGGCCAGGTTGAGCAGCAGGAGCAGCAGGTAGATCCCGATCGAGGCGCGGGCGACCAGCAGCGCCCGGCGGCGCAGATCGTCGTCGTCGCGCAGGCGCGCGGGCGCGCGGTCGGGGAGCTGCGGCGGGACGCCGGCGGCGTGGTTCACGGTGCACCACCCGGGTTCGAGGGGGGCTGCGGGATGCCGGTCGGGAAATTCGTCGGGAACCCGGACGGCAATCCGGTCGGCAATTCGGTCGGGAAGTTCCTCGGCAGGCCGGTGGGATAGTTCGACGGCAGCTCGGTCGGGAAATTGCTGGGGAGGTTCGTCGGAAGGCCGGTCGGCATTCCGGTCGGGAATCCGGACGGCATTCCGGACGGCACCCCGGACGGTCTCCCCGGCATGTTCGGTATCTTCGGGGTCTCGGGCGCGTTCGCCCCGGTCAACGTGACCACGAGCGACACCCCGAGCAGCACCGTTCCGACGGTCCCGCCGATCGTCAGCAGGCGCGACTGCCCGCGCCGCGCGTCCCCGTCCACATCCGTCGAGTTCACGGGTCACCCGCCTAGTCGATGGCTCCTGGGTCGCGGAGAGTCTCTGATAGACAGGGTTGTCTGTCAATGAGATGTGACGCACTCGGACGAACCCGAACCAGAGCGGGATTCGCGGCGTCCCAGGCCGGGCTCGACGGTTCGCCGGAGGGGCCCTGAAGAAGGGTGCGGCGGCCCTCTTCAGGCGGCCGGGGAAAGGGGACGGCGGCCGCGGATCAGGTCGGCGGCGCGCTCGGCGATGGCGATCGTGGGAGCGTTGGTGTTGCCCCGCGGAACCGCCGGCATGACCGAGGCGTCCACGACCCGCAGGCCCTCCACGCCCCGGACGCGCAGATCGGGGTCGCAGACCGCGTCCTCCGAGCCGCCCATGGCGCAGGTGCTCGTCGGGTGGAACAGCGTCGCGCACTCGCGGCGGGCGAAACCGGCCAGCGCGTCGTCGCCGTCCACCTGCTCGCCGGGCGCCCACTCGCCGCCGACCATGGCGGCCAGGCGCCCGGTGGCCGCGATGCGGCGGGCCTGCCGGATCCCCGCGACCAGGATGTCCAGGTCGGCCCTGTCCGCCAGGTACGCGGGATCGATCAGCGGCTTGGCGTACGGGCTGGCGGAGCGGAGCGTGAGTGCGCCCCGGCTCGCGACCGCGACGGCCGTGACCATGACCGACAGCAGCCGCTGCGACGGCTCGACCAGGCCCTGCTCGATGAACGGGGTCGGCAGGACGTGGTACTGCAGGTCGGGGGCGGGCAGCCCGTCGGCGGTGCGGGCGAAGCCGCCCGCCTCGGCGATGTTGGAGGCGAACGGGCCGCGCGTCACCGCCCTGTAGAGCGCGAGGTTGCGGGCGTTGGCCAGCTCCCAGAGGCCCTTGACCCGCGGCGTCGCGAACATCACGTTCACGAACGGGTGGTCCTGGAGGCCCCGGCCCACGGGCGCGTCGACGAGGACGTCGATGCCGTGCTCGCGCAGGTGGGCGGCGGGGCCGATGCCCGACAGCATGAGCAGCTGCGGGCTGTTGACGGCGCCGCCGGACAGGATCACCTCGCCCTCGGCGCGGACCTCGTGCCGGATGCCGCGCCGCTCGTACCGGACGCCGGTCGCCCGGCCACGCTCGACCAGCACGCCGGTGACCAGGGCGTCGGTGACGACGGTGAGGTTGGGACGGCCCAGCGCCGGCCGCAGGTACCCGTCGGCCGTGGACCAGCGCCGGCCGCTGCGCTGCGTGACCTGGTAGAAGCCGACGCCGTCCTGCTCGGCGCCGTTGAAGTCGCTGTTGGGCGCCAGCCCGTACCGCACGGCGGACTGCACCCAGGCGCGGGTGAGCGGGTGCTTGTACCGCGGGTCCTCCACGCGCAGCGGGCCGCCGGCGCCGTGGTACTCCGACGCGCCGCGCTGCTGGTCCTCGGCCCTCAGGAAGTACGGCATCAGGTCGGCGTGGCCCCAGCCCGCGCAGCCGTGGGCGTCGCGCCAGGTGTCGTAGTCGTGCCGGTGCCCGCGAATGTAGATCATCGCGTTGGTGGACGAGCTGCCGCCCAGCGTGCGGCCCCGCGGCCAGTAGACGCTCCGGCCCCCGGCGTGCTCCTGCGGGACGGTGCCGTAGTCCCAGTCGTACGGGCCCTTGCCCAGCGACGCCACCGCGGCCGGGACGCGGATCTCCGGGGCGTCGTCGGGCGGGCCGGCCTCCAGCAGCAGGACGCGGACGCCCGGGTCCTCGCTCAGCCGGGCGGCCAGGACGCAGCCCGCGCTGCCGGCGCCCACGATGACGTGGTCGTACCCGGGGTCGTCGGTCATATCGGCCGCCTCCGCAGTCTTCCGTGGCCGGACAGAGCGCTCAGAGTCCCTGAAACCCTACCGAATCCCATTTCAGCGGCCGGGCCGAGCGGCCGCGGCACCGGCCACCGCGCCGATCGCCGCCCGGGGCCCGCGGAATAGGGTGGCGGGCATGGCGAAGAACAGGGACACCCCGGTCGTGCTGTCGCAGATCTACACCCGTGCCGGCGACGGCGGGAGCACCCATCTCGGCGACATGTCGCGTACCGCCAAGACCGATCTGCGCCTGGCCGCCTACGCCGACGCCGAGGAGGCCAACGCCGCCATCGGCGCCGCCATCGCCCTGGGCTCCCTGGCCGAGCCACTGGTCACGCTGCTGACCCGCGTCCAGAACGAGATCTTCGACGTCGGCGCCGACCTGGCCCGTCCCGTCATGGCCGAGGCCGACGGCTCGGCGCTGCGCGTGACCGAGGAGTACGTCGAACGCCTGGAGGCCGCCTGCGACGAGCACAACGCCGGCCTTCCGCCGCTGCGCAGCTTCATCCTCCCCGGCGGCACGCCCGGCGCCGCCCTGCTGCACGTCGCCCGCACGGTGACCCGGCGGGCCGAGCGGACGGCGTGGGCCGCGATCGAGCAGTACGGCGCCAGCCCGGTCGGCGAGGGCGACGGCGGCGTCAACCCGCTCACCGCCCGCTACCTCAACCGGCTCTCCGACCTGCTGTTCATCCTCTGCCGGGTCGCCAACGCCGAGCGCGGCGACCTGCTCTGGAAGCCGGGCGGCGAGCGGTGAGGTGGGGTTAGCCCCACCATCGGGACGCAGGCTCTCCACCTGGCCCGTCCCCGCCCGCCGATGTGAAGCTTGGAGCGTACGGGGGAACCGGCGAGAGCGGGAGTGAACGTGAAGACGCTGAGGGGCGTGGCAGTGGCGACCGTGGCGGCGGCGCTCGCGGCGGCGGTGACGGGCGGGTGCAGTGTCAGCTTCAACACCAAGACCCACCGCGAGACGCGGTCGCACACCCTCACCGGCACCTTCCCGGAGCTGCGGGTGCACGGTGACAGCGGGAGGCTGGAGGTCGTCGGCACCGACTCCCCGCGTGTGAAGGTCGTGGAGTATCTGAGCTGGTCGAACCCGAACAACAAGCCCAGGACCGTGCGGGCCGTCCGGGACGGCACGCTCACCCTCGAGACCAAGTGCAGCCGCACCGTCATCGGCTACAACGCGTGCGGCGCCGGGTACCGCGTCGAGGTCCCGCGCTCCACCACGGTCGACCTGCGGACCGACAGCGGCAGCCTGCGGGTGGACGGCCTGACCGGCAGCGTCATGAAGCTGCACAGCGACTCCGGCTCGGTCAACGCCGAGAACGTGCGCGCCGACAGCCTGTCCGCGACCGCCAACTCCGGCAAGGTCAAGGTGTCGGGCCGCGCCGACTCGGCCGAGCTGCGCTCTGACAGCGGGGCGATCGAGGCCGACGGCCTCCAGGCCAAGCGCGTCACCGCGCGGGCCAACTCCGGCGGGGTGCGGCTGCACCTGGCCTCCGTGCCCGACAGCGTCGACATCGACAACGACTCGGGCTCCGTCAAGGTCCTGCTGCCCACGGTCGACAAGGGGTACGCCTTCATCCTGCGGACCGACTCCGGCGCCCGGAACATCTCACCGGCGCTGCGGCAGGACAGCTCCTCCCCGCACCGCGTCCGGATCAGCAACGACTCGGGCGCGATCAACATCTCCCCGGCCCCGGAGGCCTAGCCCCTCGCGAAGCGACCTCGGGTACCGCGCGAGCGCGTTACCCGGCCGGTGAGGCGACGCCGGAGGCGGGCCTCACCGGCCAGACCGCGAAGCGATGCCGCGCTCGGATCAGCGGACGAGGTGGTCGCCGCGCCAGTCGAAGCCGGCTCCGGCGGACTGCCCGGAGAGCTGAGCGGAGGAGGCCGGGCGGCGCGTCTCCCCGTTCACCGGCAGCGTGCTGGCGGCCAGCCGCTGGGTGGCGAACGCGACCCCGTCGACGTGCGCGTCCAGCAGCTTCCAGTCGATGTTCGCGAGCGTGTCGCACGCGGTGTGGTAGCACGGGTCGTACGGCTTGCCCGCCTCCCCGCCGAACAGCGCCGCCTGCTCCGCCGTCTTGACCACCTCGGCGCCGCTGAACAGCCCCCCGGCCGGGATCCCGGCCTGGATGAACGGGCCGTAGTCGGACCGCCCGGTGAACTCGCTCTCCAGCGTCGGCAGCCCGCGCCCGGCGTAGTAGTCCTTGAAGATCTTCTCGATGGCGCCCGACCCGGGCGGCGGGGCCGTGCCGCCGCCGAGGGAGCCGTCGCCGTCGTAGACGCCGCGAACGCCGTTCACCGAGCCGAGCATGTCGAAGTTGAGATTCAGGGCGATCTTGGCGCGGTCGTTGTCGCTCAGCTTCCCGACGTAGTACTCGGAGCCGAGCAGCCCCTCCTCCTCGGCGCCCCACCAGGCGAACCGCACCTTGTTGCGCAGCCCCGCGGCGCCCAGCCTCGAGATCTTCTCCGCGACCGCCAGCAGCGCGGCCGAACCGCTGCCGTTGTCGTTGATGCCCGGGCCCTCCGGGACGCTGTCGAGATGGGCGCCGACCACCACCACGTTGTCGTCGCGGCCGCGCCCCGTCTCGGCGATCACGTTGGACGAGGTGCGCGTGCCGGTGACGGTGTCGGTCCTGACCCGCAGCTTCAGCCCGCCCGCCTGCGCCGCCCTGGTCAGCTCGGCGCCCAGCGCGTGCGGGGTCTCCACGACGGGCAGCGGGAACGCCTTGCCGAGCGTCCCGTTCACCAGGCCCTGCTCCGCCGGCAGGTTGAAGACGACCAAGGCGCCGGCACCGGCCGCCCGCGCGTTGGCGGCCTTGGCCTCGAAGCTGCAGCCGCCGCGCTGGATCAGCGCGACCGAACCGGAGGCGAAGCCCTGGAAGTCGGCCGCCTCGCAGCCCGCGGTGCCCGCCTGGCCGGACGCGGGGACGTCCACGGCCGCCGCGGAGGCGGTCACGTCGCCCGCCCCCGAGTACTGCATCGTCTGGAACTGCTCCTCCGGCTTGTAGGTCGCCTGGCCGGGGGCGGTCTGGGCGAACACCGCCGGGGTGCGCTGCTCCCAGTATTCGTACTCGAACGGCTGCACCCGCGGCGTGAACCCGGCCTTCTTCAGCCGCGCGACCACGTACTTCACCGACACGTCGTACCCCGGCCGGGACACGGCGCGGTTGCCGCCGTTGTAGTCGGAGATCTCCTGGAGCGCCTCCAGGTGCCGGCGGACGTCCGCGATCCGGACCAGCCCGGCCAGATCGGGAGCGGCCGTCGCGGGCGCACGCGGGACGGCGACGAGGGCGGCGCTCAGCGCGGACCCGGTGAGCAGGGCGGCGGCACCGGTGGCGAGTCTTCGCACATGCACTCCTGAGGTGAGGGAGCGGAGTCGGCTCGATCATTCCCCCGCGTCCCGCACGCCACAACGCACCCAAACGTCACAACACCGATACGCCTGCTCACCCGGAGTAGCGAACCGGCGGGCGTGCGCCGGCTACTCCGGCGGGTGCAGATCGACGGGGAACCCCGGCGGGGCCGCCTCCAGCCACGCCAGGAAGCCGGTCAGCGCCGCGGCGCTCATCGCCAGCTCCACCCGCAGGCCGCCGTCCCGGACCTCGATGATCGACGCCTCCGGCAGCAGCCCCTCGGCCTCCTCGCCCTCCGGACGGCGCCGGTTGGACACGACAAGGCCCCGGCGGTGAATCACCTGCCGGGGCCTCCTGCGGAATCCGAACGCGCGGTGCCAGTGCAGCACGTCGCCCTTGTAGCGGCCGATGCCCAGCCGCCAGGGGCCGGGCACTCCGTCCGCGGGCATCACGCGCAGGCTGCACTCCACCGCGCCGCCGCCGCGGACGAACAGCCAGCGTCTCAGCGCCATCAGGGCGAACGCCAGCACGACCAGCAGGACCACCACGGCGAGCACCCCGCCCGCGTCCCATGCCAGGTGCTCGCCCAAGTCCCCCCGCCGTTTCCTCGTGACGCCGTTCGCCGCGGCAGAGCCTCACCGGCCGGGCCTCACCGGCCCCGGCCGCAAGGCCTGGCCTACCGGGCCGGGCCGCGGACCGGCCGCGCCCGCCGGGCTTTGGAGGAGCCTACAGCCCGCGTGCGGGTGCCGCGCACGGCGCCCCATGCTCTGCGCGTCGACTCTTCCGTCCGCCAGGTAAAAGCGACCGAAACGCCCCAGGATCGCCGAAGGCCACGGCCGGTCCGTGTCACGAACCGGCCGTGGCCTCGGTGTTCATTGCATGCGCGAGCTGCGCTCCTCGCCTGGCGGCTCGTCGCTTGTCGCGCCTGCGGCGATCGCCGCATCGCTCCGAACTCGCCTTGACGGCTCGCTTCGCGATCAGTTCCTCGCAAGCTCGGAACTGGCTTCGCACGCGATCGCAGCGCCTGAGCGACCGTACGGGGCTGAGCCGACGGGCTTAGCCCCTCTTGGTTTTCGGTCAGCCTTCGGCGCCCGCCGCGCGCAGGCGGGCGCGGGCCCGCCGCTCGTGGGTGGAGTCCTGGTCACCGGCGGTCAGGGCCGCCTGCAGCGCCTGCCGCGCCGACGCCACGTCCACCTCGGCGCCCAGCTCGGCCTGCTCGGCCAGGATCGACACCTCGTCGTCGGCGATGGAGAAGAACCCGCTGCCGACCATCGCGCTGACCCACTCGCCGCCGTCGGCCGGCTCGACCTTCACCACGCTGCCGTCCAGCAGCACGCCCAGCACCGGGGCGTGGCCCGGCAGGATGCCGAGCTGGCCCTCGATGGTCTGCGCGACCACCATCTTGGCCTCCCCGGCCCAGATCTCGCGCTCCGGCGAGACCAGGCCGACCTTCAGAGTTGCCACAGTCCGTCCTCCGACTCCCGAAACCGGCGAAGCGGCCCCGGCGGGGCGGCCGGACCGCCCCGCCGGAACGGCTTACTTCGCCAGCTCCTTGGCCTTCTTCTCGGCGTCCTCGATGCCGCCGCACATGAAGAACGCCTGCTCGGGCAGGTGGTCGTACTTGCCCTCGGCGATCCCCTTGAACGAGGCGATGGTCTCGTCCAGCGGCACCGTGACACCGGGCTGGCCGGTGAACTGCTCGGCCGTGTACATCGGGTGCGACAGGAAACGCTCGATCCGCCGCGCCCGGTTGACGGTGACCTTGTCCTCTTCCGACAGCTCGTCGATACCGAGGATGGCGATGATGTCCTGCAGCTCCTTGTACTTCTGCAGGATCCGCTTCACCTCCTGGGCCACCTCGTAGTGCTCCCGCCCGAGGATCTGCGGGTCCATGATCCGCGAGGTCGAGTCGAGCGGGTCCACCGCCGGGTAGATGCCCTTCTCGGTGATGGCCCGGGAGAGCACCGTGGTGGCGTCCAGGTGCGCGAACGTGGTGTGCGGCGCCGGGTCGGTGATGTCGTCCGCGGGCACGTAGATCGCCTGCATCGAGGTGATCGAGTGACCGCGGGTCGAGGTGATCCGCTCCTGCAGCACGCCCATCTCGTCGGCCAGCGTCGGCTGGTAGCCCACCGCCGACGGCATGCGGCCGAGCAGGGTCGACACCTCCGAGCCCGCCTGGGTGAACCGGAAGATGTTGTCGATGAACAGCAGCACGTCCTGCTTCTGGACGTCCCGGAAGTACTCGGCCATGGTCAGCGCCGACAGCGCCACCCGCAGCCGGGTGCCCGGCGGCTCGTCCATCTGGCCGAACACCAGCGCGGTGTCCTTGAGGACGTTGGCCTCTTCCATCTCGACCCAGAGGTCGTTGCCCTCACGGGTCCGCTCGCCGACGCCGGCGAACACCGAGGTGCCGCCGAAGTTCCGCGCGACACGGGTGATCATCTCCTGGATGAGCACCGTCTTGCCCACGCCCGCGCCGCCGAACAGGCCGATCTTCCCGCCCGACACGTACGGGGTCAGCAGGTCGATGACCTTGATGCCGGTCTCGAGGATCTCGGTCTTGGACTCCAGCGTGTCGAACGCCGGGGCCTTGCGGTGGATCCCCCAGTGCTCGGTGATCTCCAGGGACGCCTTGGGCACGTCCAGGGAGTTGCCCAGCGCGTTCCACACGTGGCCCTTGGTGACGTCGCCGACCGGCACCTCGATCGAGTTGCCGGTGTCGAGCACCGGGGCGCCGCGGACCATGCCGTCGGTGGGCTGCATGGAGATGGCGCGGACCAGGTTGTCGCCCAGGTGCTGGGCGACCTCGAGGGTCAGCGTCTTGGTCTCGTCGCCCAGCGTCACCTCGACGTGCAGGGCGTTGTAGATCTCCGGGATGGCGTCGGCGGGGAATTCCACGTCGACGACCGGGCCGATGACCCGGGCGACGCGCCCCGTCGCCGTCGCCGTTTCTACCTGTGCGGTCACTTCTCACTCCCCGCCAGAATCGGCCAGCGCGTCAGCGCCACCGACGATCTCGCTGATTTCCTGGGTGATCGCGGCCTGCCGCGCCTGGTTCATCTGGCGCGTGTAGACCTCGATCAGCTCGTTGGCATTGTCGGTCGCCGACTTCATCGCCCGGCGGACCGCCGCGTGGAACGCCGCCGCCGACTGGAGCTGCATGTGGAAGATGCGGCTCTCGATGTAGTTGGGCAGCAGCAGGTCCAGCGCGGCTTCCGCGGTCGGCTCGAACTCGTAGGCCGGCGGCGCGGCGCCCCCCGCGGAGTCCGCGTCCCGCTCCTCGACCTCCAGCGGCAGCAGCCGGCGCACCTGCACCTGCTGGGTCAGCATCGAGACGAACTCGGTGTAGACCACGTGGATCTCCCCGACCCCGCCCTCGGCGTCGGTCTTGAGGAAGTCCTCCACCAGACGGCGGCCGATCCGCTCGGCGGTCGCGAAGTCGGGACGGGAACTGACCCCGCGCCACTCCGCGGCCAGCTCGCGCTCGCGGAACCGGTACCAGGTGATGCCCTTGTTGCCCACGACGTACGGGACCGGCTCGCGGCCCTGCTCGCGCAGCGCGGCCATCAGCGACTCGGCCTCGCGGATCAGGTTGGCGTTGTAGGCCCCGCAGAACCCGCCGTCGCTGCTGATGACCAGCACCGCGGACCGCTTGTCCTCCGGCTGCTCGCGCAGCAGCGGATGATCGATGCCCACGTGATGGCTGACCAGCGCCGACAGCGCCCGGGTGATCTGGTCGGAGTACGGCTTGGAGGCCGTCACCGCCTGCTGCGCCTTCACGATCCGCGAGGTCGCGATCATCTCCTGGGCGCGCGTGATCTTGGCGGTCGAGCCGACCGACCTGATCCGCTGCCGCAGTTGACGAATCTGAGCCATCTCGCGTCAGTCCTTCTTGACGCGGGTGATGGTCTCCTGCTCGACGGCCTCGTCCGCGATCGGCTCGACCGGCTCCTCCTCGCCCAGCAGGCGGCCCTCGCTGGTCTCGAAGCCCTTCTTGAACTCCGTGATGGCGTCCTTGAGGGTGGTGAGGCCGTCGTCGTCGAGCTGTCCGGTCTCGCGGATGGAGGTGAGCAGGCCCGCCTCGTTGCGGTCCAGGTGGTCGAGGAACTCGGTCTCGAACCGGCGGATGTCCTCCACCGGCACGTCGTCGAGCTCGCCGGAGGTGCCGGCCCACACCGACACGACCTGCTTCTCCACCGGGAACGGGCTGAACTGCGGCTGCTTGAGCAGCTCCACCAGGCGGGCGCCGCGGTCGAGCTGCGCGCGGGAGGCGGCGTCCAGGTCGGAGGCGAACGCGGCGAACGCCTCCAGGTCGCGGTACTGCGACAGCGACAGCCGCAGCGTGCCGGCGACCTTGCGCATCGCCTTCACCTGCGCCGAGCCGCCGACCCGGGACACCGAGATACCGACGTTGATCGCCGGCCGGACGCCCTGGAGGAACAGGTCGGTCTCCAGGAAGCACTGGCCGTCGGTGATGGAGATGACGTTCGTCGGGATGTACGCCGACACGTCGTTGCCCTTGGTCTCGATGATCGGCAGACCGGTCATCGAGCCGCCGCCCAGCTCGTCCGACAGCTTCGCGCAGCGCTCCAGCAGCCGCGAGTGCAGGTAGAACACGTCGCCCGGGTAGGCCTCACGGCCCGGCGGGCGGCGCAGCAGCAGCGACACGGCGCGGTACGCCTCGGCCTGCTTCGACAGGTCGTCGAAGATGATCAGGACGTGCTTGCCCTGGTACATCCAGTGCTGGCCGATCGCCGACCCGGTGTAGGGGGCGATGTACTTGTACCCGGCCGGCTCCGAGGCGGGGGCGGCGACGATGGTGGTGTAGGCCATCGCGCCCGCCTCCTCCAGGGTGCGGCGCACGTTGGCGATCGTGGAGCCCTTCTGCCCGACCGCGACGTAGATGCAGCGGACCTGCCTGCTCTCGTCGCCGGACTCCCAGGCTTCCTTCTGGTTCAGGATGGTGTCCACGCAGACCGTGGTCTTGCCGGTCTGCCGGTCACCGATGATCAGCTGCCGCTGGCCCCGGCCGATCGGGGTGATCGAGTCGATCGCCTTGATGCCGGTCTGCAGCGGCTCCTTCACCGACTGCCGCTGCACGACCGAGGGGGCCTGCAGTTCCAGCGCACGGCGCTCGTCGGTCTCGATCGGGCCCTTGCCGTCGATCGGGGTGCCCAGCGCGTCGACGACACGGCCCAGGAAGCCGTCGCCGACCGGGACCGAGAGAACCTCGCCGGTACGGCGGACCTTCTGGCCCTCCTCGATCTTGCTGAAGTCACCCAGGACGACGGCGCCGATCTCGCGCACGTCCAGGTTCAGAGCCAGGCCACGGGTCCCGTCCTCGAACTCGAGGAGCTCGTTCGCCATGGTCGAGGGCAGGCCCTCGACGTGGGCGATACCGTCGCCGGAATCGACGACGGTGCCGACCTCTTCGCGCGCGGCTGCCTCAGGCTCGTACGACTGGACGAAGCGCTCCAGCGCGTCCCGGATCTCATCCGGACGGATCGTCAGCTCCGCCATGATTCCTCTCTTGCTCCCTTAGGGTCGCTTGCCGGCCGCGTCAGCCGGCGAGCCGGCGTCGGACGTCGTCCAGCCGCCCGGCGATGGTGCCGTCGATGACCTCGTCCCCGATCTGGATGGACAACCCGCCGATCGTGCTGGGGTCGAGCTCGATGTTCAGGTGTACGTCGTGGCCGTAGGCCGTCGCCAGCACCGCGGCCAGCCGGGTCCGCTGGGCCTCGGTCAGCTCCACCCGGGTGCGCACGAGCGCCACCAGGCGCTGCCTGCGCTGGGCGACGAGCTTGCCGAACTCGGCGAGCCCGCCTTCCAGGCTACGGCCTCGCGGGCGAAGTACCAGCTCGGTGACCAGCGTCTTGGTGGCCGCGGTGGTCTTGCCGTCCAGCAGCGCGTCCAGCAGACCGGCCTTGCGGTCCACCGGCAGGCCCGACCAGGTCAGGGCGGCGCGCAGCTGCGGCTCGCCCTCGACGACCCTGGAGAACCGGAAGAGCTCGTCCTCCAGGTCGTCGAGCCGGCCTTCGGACTCGGCGCGGGCGGCCTCGGCGGTGACCGCGAGGGTCTCCAGCCCGTCCGCCAGCTCCGAGGGCTTGGACCAGCGCAGCCGCACCACGTCGGCGACCAGGCCGAGAGCGGCCGGTGAGACCTTGCCCTCCAGCAGGACCTGGACGAGCCGCGCCTTGTCGGCGCCGTCCCGCGCCGGGTCCGACACCGCCCGCCGCAGCCCGTGCTCGCGGTCGATCAGGCGCAGCACCGCGAACAGGTCCTCGCCGAGCCCGGCCGGGTCGGTGGAGGCGAGGACCGCCTCCAGCCGCTCCCTGGCCTCGGCCAGCGACGCCCTGCTCACCGCTCCCGTGATGGTCATGGGGCCTCCTGCGTCGGCCCCATGACCAGTGGTGCTGTGCTTACCCATTCCCTCGCAAGCTCGGTCATGAGGTGATCTGCTCCTGGGTACGGGCCCGGTCCTCGAGCTCCTCGAGGAACCGGTCGACCACGCGGCTCTGCCGGGCGGCGTCGTCGAGCGACTCGCCCACCACGCGGCCGGCCAGCTCGACCGACAGCGTCCCGATCTCGCCCCGCAGCGACTGCAGCGCGGCCTGCCGCTCGGCCTCGATCTGGGCCTGCGCGGCCTCGGTGATCCGGCGCGCCTCGGCCTGGGCCTGCTCGCGCATCTCGGCGATGATCTGCGCGCCCTGCTCGCGGGCCTCTTCACGCAGCCGGGACGCCTCGTGCCGGGCCTCGGCCAGCTTGGCCTGGTATTCCTTCAGCGTGGCCTGGGCCTCGGACTGGGCGTCCTCGGCCCGCTTGAGCCCGCCCTCGATCGCGTCGGTCCGCTCCTCCAGGGTCTTCTGGATCTGGGGAACGAGCTTCCAGCCGACCAGGAGGAGCACGATGATGAACGAGATCGTGCCGAAGACCAGTTCGGAGGTGTGCGGAAGGAGCGGATTGCTGTGTCCGCCCTCCTCCGCGGCCACCGTGGCGGCGGCCAGCAAATTGGTCATGAGGGTTCCGCCTTCCTGTCAGTGCGTGCCAGGAGGGTCAGCTGTGCACGAACGGCACAACGAAACCGATGAGCGCCAGCGCCTCGGTCAGCGCGAAGCCCAGCAGCATGTTCTGCCGGATCACGTTGGTCAGCTCCGGCTGGCGGGCGATGGCCTGCACGCCCTGGCCGAAGATGATGCCCACGCCGATACCGGGGCCGATGGCGGCGAGACCATACGCGACAGAACCGATGTTCCCGGAGACTTCGGCGAGAATGCCCATGGACTTTCCTTCTCGTTCGGCGGTGGGGAGCCGCCCCACCGGAGGTTGCTTACTAGTGACGGGTACTGGGTCGGTCAGTGGTCAGGGTGCAGGGCGCCACCGATGTAGGAGGCGGCGAGCAGGGTGAAGATGAACGCCTGCAGCGCCTGCACGAAGATCTCGAAGGCCGTCATGACGATGGTCATGAGGAAGCCGATCAGGCCGACACCCGCCCCGAGGACGGTGAGCTTCTCGGCGAGGAACCACCAGGCGACCGACGCGAAGAACGCGATCAGCAGGTGGCCGGCGAACATGTTGGCGAAGAGCCGGACCGCGTGCGTGAACGGGCGCAGGATGATGTTCGAGAGGAACTCGATCGGCGCGAGGATCACGTACAGCGGCTTGGGCAGGCCGGGCGGGAACATCATGTTCTTGAACCACCCGATGAAGCCCTGGTGCTTGATGCTCAGGAACCACATGATCGCGTAGACGAACAGCGCCAGCACGATCGGGAAGGCGATGTGGGAGGGCGCCGGCAGCTGCATGACCGGGACGACGCCCATCCAGTTCATGATCAGGATGAAGAAGAACGTCGAGATCAGGAACGGCATCCACTTGTCGCCCTCTTTGCCGATCATCGGCCGGGCGATCTGGTCGCGGACGAACAGGTAGCCGACCTCGCCGACGTTCTGCACGCCGCGCGGCACCAGCTTGGGCTTGTTGAAGGCGGCCCAGAAGAAGCCGACCACGATGATGACCGAGAGCGTGACGATGAGGGTCGGCTTGGTCACCCAGGCGGGCGCGCCGTGCCAGAGCGGCCCCCAGTCGAAGATCTCGGTCCCCGGGGCTTGGAACTCGTCTCCGCTCGGGGCGGCGAGGAGGTGTCGCGCACTCACGCGGCAGTCCCTTCGTCAGTGACTCTGCAGGTCGGTCGGTTCGTCAGGTGCGGCCCCGAGGGCCGCGCGGCGTCAGTCCCGGTCGGCGGCGGCCTGTGCCCCCGCCTCCGGCGCCGTCAGCGGCCGTAGCGGTGGTAGACCAGGTAGAGCGCGAGACCGAGGCCCACCAGGATCCCGATGGGGAACATCGCCGAGGTGCCCCACCAGCGGTCCAGCAGCCAGCCGAGTCCGCCGTAGACGGCCATCCCGCTCAGCACGTAGCTGGGAATCGACCAGGCGGCGTTGGCGAAGCTTCGCTGTCCGGAGTCCTCGTCGGACTTCGGATCGGGCGGGTGCCCCTCCTCGCTCATCGCAGGACGGACCATAGCAGGCCACCCCCCTGATGGTCATATTGGAGTAGTCCATCCGCTCCGGCGCCGCCCACGGGGTCATCACGGTCCCCGGTCGGCGGCCGAACCGGCCGTGGACACGGACCCGGCCGTGGCCTGGGAGGAGTCGTGCGGGAGGTCGGCGGCGGCGGGCTCGTGGTCCACGTACAGGGTCTTGGCCCTGGTGGAGGTGAGGATCTCCGCGCCGATCCAGACCAGGGTCAGCGCGATCACCGACCAGCCGAACGCCTTGGAGTCCCACACCGTGACGCCGTCGAGGCCGGCGACGAGGGCGAACATCACGAAGATCTTGGTGATGTAGCTGAAGACCGCCGCGGTGAACATCATCTGCGGCGAGATCCGGGAGGCGTAGCTGACCGCGATCACGCTGATCGAGAAGAAGGCGATCACGACGAACGTACCGATGGCGGCACCCAGCGCTCCCTTGGACCCGGCCAGCGCCAGGCTCGCCGCGATGGCGGCGATGCCGGCGATGCCGGTCGGGATCGCGGCGCCGCGGAGGATCCGGGCGTCGGAAGAGTGCATGTTGGCTCCGGCTGGTCACGTTTCGTGTTCGTCCCTTGCTCGTGAAAGGTATCACAAGCGTCCGGAACGTCCGCAATTACCCTAGATGTAACGACTTCGGACGGCCGTCACCGGCGCGAACACCACGGACTGTAGCCCAGGTCGACCGATGGTCACGCCGGAACGACCCGAGCACGCCGCGTATCCCGCACCCCGGAGCCTGCCAGAAACCGAGCGCCGTTCAAACCCCTGGGGGGTCGTGAACCGGACCGTAACAGATCAAACCGTGGCGGATCAGACCGTGGCGGACAGACTGCGGCCCCAGGAGGGGCAGGTCAGAAGGCCGGCTCAGCGAAACGGGCTCACGGGGAAAACTCAACGGAAGGAACTCGACGGAGCGGGCTCAGACGGGCGGCTCAGACGGGCGGCTCGGCGCGGCGGCTCGGCGCGGCGGCTCGGCGCGGCGGATCAGACCGGCTCGCGGGTGCGGGGCGGGGCGGCCGGCTCGAGCGCGCGGGCCTCCGCGCGGCGGGCCGCCATCCGCGGCACCGCGATCATCGCGGCCAGCCCGGCGACCCCCACCACCCCGGTGACCGAGGCCACCAGCACCACCGAGTTGGTGAACGACAGCCCGACCAGGCTGGAGGCCAGCAGCGACACCCAGAAGTACATGATCAGCACCGCCCGGCGGTGCGAGTGGCCCAGCTCCAGCAGCCGGTGGTGCAGGTGCTGCTTGTCCGGCGCGAACGGGGAGCGGCCCTGGTTGGTGCGGCGCCACACCGCCAGCAGCATGTCCACGAACGGCACCGCCGCCACCGCCGGGACCAGCAGCAGCGGGACGTAGAAGGGGAACAGTCCGTAAACACCGATGAACTGGGGGTCGAACTGCCCGGTCAGCATGATCGTGGAGGCGCTGAGCAGCAGCCCGATCAGCATCGAGCCGGTGTCGCCCATGAAGATCCGGGCCGGGTTGAAGTTGTGCGGCAGGAACCCGGCGCACATCCCGACCAGCACCGCGGCGGTCAGCGTCGCGCCGGTCAGCGTGGTCAGCTTGTTGGTGTACGAGAGCAGATAGGCGTAGGAGAACAGGGCCAGCGCGGCGATCCCGACGACGCCCGCGGCCAGGCCGTCCAGGCCGTCGATGAAGTTCACCGCGTTGATGGTGGCGACCACGACGAAGACGGTCAGCGGCACCCCGTAGGCCGGGGGCAGCGACAGCGGCTCGCCGGTCGGCATCGGGAGCACGTAGAGCTGGATGCCCTGCATGATGAAGATCCCGGCCGCGGCGACCTGCCCGGCGAACTTGGTCAGGGCGTCCACGCCCCAGCGGTCGTCGGCGATCCCGACCAGGACGATCAGCCCGCCCGACAGCAGCAGCGCGTTGGTGATGCTGACGTCGCCGTTGGCCAGCACCTTGCGCATCTCCGGGAGGCCGGTGGCGACCACCAGCGCGGCGACCATGCCGCCGAACATCGCCAGCCCGCCCAGCCGCGGCGTCGGGATCACGTGCACGTCCCGGTCGCGGACCGCGGCCTGCGCGCCGAACCACACGGCGAACCTGCGCACGGCGGGGGTGAGCAGATAGGCGACGAGGGCGGCGATGAGAATGGTGAGCAGATATTCCCGCACGCCCCACGCCTCCTTTCACCGGTGCTCGCGCCGTCCCGGCGCCGCCTCGCGTGCCGTCACACGGGCGGCGGGCGGCCCTTTCCAGGGACCGCCCCGTCGGGGTAGGACGCGCGCCGCGGGCGATCGGTTCGCGGCCGCGGCGTATCGATCAACTGTAGTCCTCCCGCGGCGCGGTCGGCGCGGGTTCGGGACGGCGGGCGCGATGCGCCCCGGCGATCCCGGCCCCGACCAAGATCACGCCGAGGCCGGCGACGGAGAGGTCGCCCAGCGAGAACGCCCAGGGGCCGCGGGGCACCACGTCGTCGGCGACGTCGGCCAGGACGGCCAGCGCCCCGCCCGCGGCCAGCAGCCGGCCGGACCGCCGCCGCGGGAGCGGCCTCGGGAGCGGCCGCCCGCCCGCCGCGCGCGCGGCGACCAGCATGCCCGCGGCCAGCGCGACGCCGAGCACGGCGGTGCCCGCCCACGTCCCGTCCCAGCGGGGCGGGGCGTACTGGGGCGGTGGCGCGTTCACCGCCCCCTTGGGCAGCCGAACCCGGACCAGGACGCCCTCACGCGGGCGCAGGCCGCGCTGGGTGAAGCCGATCGCGTACGGGCCGTCGCGGTCGCGCAGGCAGCGGGTGCCCGCCGCGAGGGTGCCCGCGTGGCAGGACACCTTGCGCAGTGGAACCGGCGCCTGCACGCGCACCGCGACCTCGTCGATGGGCACGTCCCAGGAGCGGCCGATCGCGTCCCAGGCCAGCTCGGCGCGGCCCGCGCGCGGGGTGAACAGCCCGGCCATCTCGTACTCGATCACGTACGCCTGGCGTCCGGTGACCCGGTGGCCCTGGCCGCCCACGGTGATCCGCACGTCGTTCAGCAGCCGCAGCGTGCGCGCCCGGGCGGGGGCCCCGGTGGACGAGCTGGTCCGGATGTTGCGGACCTCGTAGAGCCGGTCGCCGCGGCGGTACGGGACGGGCCGCTCGATGCCGTGCTCGCCGCCCCGGTCGAAGTCGTAGGTGATCGTCTCGCGGACGTGCAGCACGCCCTGGCGGTCGATGGTCAGCACCACGTCGTAGGCCGGGATGCTCTCCACCGGACCGGGCTCGGGCCGCGCCGCCGCGGGCCCGGGCGGGGCCTCCGCCGGCGCCGATCCGGCCGCGGGCAGCGCCGGTCCGGCGGTCACCAGCGACCACAGGCCGACCGCGACCGCCAGCCCCCGGATCCGGCCACGCACGTCAGGCATGGTGTCACCGTTTCCGCACCGGACGCGCCGTAACGAGCCGTTTACTTCGGCGCGGGGCACCGCGCGGCGCCCTTTAAGGTCACTAAGTGTGCGGCAATGGGGGCGGATCGGGGTCACGGACGGGCGATGGCCCACCATCGCGGACTTCGCCGTGCCCGCCATCCTCGCCTTCGCCCAGATCGGCGGGACGTGGCTGCTCACGGCCGGCGTCGACCGGCCGGTGGAGCGCGAGCGGTGGATGGCGGCCGTCGCCGCCGTCCTGATCGGCAACTTCGCGCTGATCTGGCGCCGGGTCGCGCCCGTGACCGTGCTGGCGGTCACCGTCGTCGCCGGCGGCGCCGGGGCGCTGGCGATCGACTCCGAGGACGCCGTCGTCGGCGGGATCATCGACACCGTCGCGCTGTTCTCGGTGGCGGTGCACCGCGGCCGCCGCCACGCCATGCTCGGCTGCCTGGCCGCGCTGGCCGTCCTGACGCTGGTCATGGCCCCGGTGCGGCCCGGCGCGGCGCTGCTGACCAACGGGGTCCTGGACGTCGCGTCCTACGTGGCCGTCACCGCGCTCGGCCAGATCCGGCGGCAGCGCAAGGCCCGCCGCCGGGAGCTCACCGAACGGCTCGCCGCGGCCGAGCACGAGCGCCGCGACGCCGCCGCCGCCGAACGCGAGCGCCTGGCCCGCGACCTGCACGACGTGGCGGGCCACCACCTGAGCGCCGTGGTCGTCCACAGCACCGCCGCGTCCCGCCTGGACGACCCCGACCTGGCCGTGCGCGCGCTCACCGCCGCGGCCGACACCGGCCGCGACGTGCTCAAGGCGCTGAGCCGTCTGGTGGACGTCGTCGGCCCCGATTCCGGGGACGGCCGGCTGGAGACGCTTCTGCCTCCCCTCTGCCGCGGCCTGGTGCGCCTGGGCGTCCCTGTGACGCTCACAGTCGAGGCTCCGCGGCGGCTCCGACCCCAGGTGACCAACGCCGCGTACCGGATCGTCCAGGAGGCGCTCACGAACGCGATGCGGTACGCCCAGGGCGCCGCCGTGACCGTCGACATCGGCGGCGGCCCGGACGGGCTGGAGGTGGAGATCCGCAACGCCGCGCCGCCCGAGGAGATCCCCGCCCCGGCCCTGGGCGGCGGCCGCGGGATCGCCGGGATGCGGGAGCGGGCCGAGTCGCTCGGCGGCACCCTCACCGCCGGTCCGGACGGCTCCGGCGGCTGGACGGTCCGCGCCGTGCTGCCCACCTCGGCGCCCGCCGGGCGGCGCCGGATCGGCTGGCCGGAGGTGCTGGACCTGTCCACCATCGCGCTGTGCGCGGCGCTGCCCGTGCTGGTGGCCTTCGCACCGGCCGAAGGGATGCTGCTCGACTGGTCCCTGGGCGGGAGCGTGCTGGCCGTCGCGGCCGTCCTCGGCCGTTCGCTGCCGCTGTTGTGGCGGCGGCGCGCCCCCTACACGGTGCTGGCCGCGCTGACGGTGATCGACACGGTGTGGGCGGTGCTGGCCGGGCTCAGCGCCTCCGGCGAGATGCTGGGCATGCTGGCGCTCGCCTGCCCCACCACCATGGTCGCGGTGTCCTCGGTGGGCTGCTACGCCCGGCGCGGCACCGTGACCTGGCCCGCGCCCCTGGTCGCCGCACTGCCCTGGGGCGTCCTGTTCGGGATGCTGGGCGGGCTGGAGAACACGTCCGCGAGCGACGCCGACGCCATCCTGTTCGGGCTGGTCACGGGAGCGCTCTTCGCGACGCTGGTGCTGCTGCCGTTCTGGGCCTGGGGGCGGACGATCGCGGGACGCGGCGTGCAGTGGGAGGCCGACGCCCTGGAGACCGTGGCGGCGCGCACGGGCGAGGCCGTGCTCGCCGAACGGCACCGCGTGGCGATGGGGCTGCGCGGGACCGTCCTGGAGCACACGGCGCGGGTGGTGCACACCGCCGAGGCGGGACTGGCGGAGGCCGAGGCGGACGTACGGCAGGCGCTGGCGGACGTGGCCGAGCACGCGCGCGCGGCGCTCACCGACATGCGCGCCCTGCTGGACGCGATGCAGGATGACACCGCCACCTGAAAAGCGGAAATGTCATTTCCGGCGGAGACTGAGGCGTTCTGACCCGGTTTTCTGACTCGCGGGTAAAGGCCGGCCGGGGTCAGTCCTCTTTGCGGAGCGAAGGGCCGGGCTCGTCCTTTGTGAGCGACGTCTTACCGTTCACGTCCGCGGAAATCGCGTCCTTGTCCAGGCTCACGGCGCCGTCCTTGTCCAGGTCCACGGGGCCGTCCTTGTCCAGGCTCACGGGGCCGTCCTCGGCCGGGTCCGCGGCGCGCTCCTCGTCCTCGTCGGTCAGCAGCACGCCCACCACGGAACGGATCTTCTCCTCGGAGACCGCGCCCGCGCGCAGCAGCCGCGGGATCGACCCGGTCAGGTCGACGATCGTCGACGCCTCGGCATGCCCCGTCGGCCCGCCGTCCAGATACACCGACACCGCGTCGCCCAGCATCTTCTCCGCCTCGGCGAGGGTGCGCGCCGCCGGCTGCCCGCTGAGGTTGGCGCTGCTCACGGCCAGCGGACCCGTCTCCTTCAGCAGCTCCACCGCCAGCTCGTGCATCGGCATCCGCACCGCGACCGTGCCCTTGGTCTCGCCCAGGTCCCACAGGAGGTTCTGGTTGGCCCTGCAGACGAGCGTCAGAGCGCCGGGCCAGAACTCGTCGATGAGGTCCTGCCCGTAGGTGCCCAGGTCCTCCACGAGGGCCGTGGCGGCCCGTACGGAGCCCACCAGCACCGGCGGGGGCATCTCCCTGCCCCGGCCCTTGGCGTCCAGCAGCGCCGTCACCGCGGGCGGGGTGAACGCGTCGGCGCCGACGCCGTACACCGTGTCGGTCGGCAGCACGATCAACTCGCCCCGCCGCGCGGCCGAAACCGCCTCGGCGATGCCGCGGGTGCGCTCCATCGGCTCGGAGCAGTCATAACGTCGGCTCACGGTCGCTCCTTCTTATTGCAGGCGCGAGCTGCGCTCCTCGCCTGGCGGCTCGTCGCTTGTCGCGCCCGCGGCGATCGCTGCATCGCTCCGAACTCGCCTTGACGGCTCGCTTCGCGATCAGTTCCTCGCAGGCTCGGAACTGGCTTCGCACGCGATCGCAACGGTTGGGGTTGTTGCGGGTCTGGCAGGCCGCTTGCGGTTGGTGCACAACGGGTTCCATGCAGAGTCTAGGGCGGCATGGTCTCGGGCATGGTCTCTAGGGGACGCCCAGGCGGGCGGTGACGAAACGATCGCGGTTGGTCAGGTCCCGGCGGTTGCGCACATCGCGCCAGCCGTTCTCCTCCGCGAACACCCAGTAGACCGCGTTGCCCTGCAGATCGCTGTGCTCGACCGCCACGTACCCGCCCGGCCGCAGCAGCCGCCGCGCGGCGCGCTCCACCACGCGGATCGCGTCCAGGCCGTCGTCGCCGCCGCCCCACAGCGCGTCGGCCGGGTCGTGGTCGCGTACGTCGCGCGGCACGTACTCCCACTCGCTCATCGGGATGTACGGCGGATTGCTGATCACGAAGTCGACGGTGCCGTCCAGCTCGCCCAGCGCGGAGCCGAAGTCGCCCAGGTGCAGCCGCACCCGGCCGCGCTCGTCCAGCTCGTCGACGTTACGGGTGGCGTGCACGAACGCCGTCGGGTCCTTCTCCACCGCGTGCACCCGCGCCCGCGGCGCCTCCAGCGCGATCGACAGCGCGATCGCCGCCGACCCGGTGCCCAGGTCGACCACCAGCGGGTCCTGGACGTCCATGTCGCGCAGCGTCTCCAGCGTCCAGCCGACCATCACCTCGGTCTCCGGTCGCGGGACGAACACCCCCGGCCCCACCTTCAGCTCCAGGTAGCGGAAGAACGCCCGGCCCGTGATGTGCTGCAGCGGCTCCCCGGCCTCGCGGCGCGCCACGAACTCCCAGAACAGCGCGTCGAACGCGGCGTCGGGCACCTTGTGCAGCTCGGAGCGGTTCACCCCGTGCACCGCCGCGGCCAGCTCCTCGGCGTCGGCGCGGGGCGAGGCGGCCCCGGCGTCGGCCAGCCGCGCGGTGGCCCTGGCGACCTCGTCGAGCAGCAGGTTCATGGCGTCGGCTGCGCCTCCGACTGCTGCGCCTCCGCCAGCCGGCGCTCCATGTCGGCGTCCACCAGCGCCTGCGTCACGTTGTGCAGGTCGCCGTCGAGGACCTGGTCGAGGTTGTAGGCCTTGTAGCCCACCCGGTGGTCGGAGATGCGGTTCTCCGGATAGTTGTAGGTGCGCACCCGTTCGGAGCGGTCGACCGTGCGGACCTGGCTCTTGCGCTCGGCCGCCGCGGCGGCGTCGGCCTCCTCCTGCGCCATCGCCAGCAGCCGCGACCGCAGCACCCGCAGCGCCTGCTCCTTGTTCTGGAGCTGGCTCTTCTCGTTCTGGCACGACACCACCACACCGGACGGCTTGTGCGTGATCCGCACCGCCGAGTCGGTCGTGTTGACGCTCTGCCCGCCCGGCCCGGACGACCGGAAGACGTCGATCTCCAGGTCGTTCTGGTCGATGTGGACGTCGACCTCCTCGGCCTCCGGGGTGACCAGGACGCCCGCCGCGCTGGTGTGGATGCGGCCCTGCGACTCCGTCACCGGGACCCGCTGGACGCGGTGCACGCCGCCCTCGTACTTCAGGCGCGTCCACACGCCCTCCTCGGGCGTCCCCTTGGTCTTCACCGCGACCGTCACGTCCTTGTACCCGCCCAGGTCGGACGGGTGGGAGTCGAGGACCTCGGTCTTCCAGCCGGCGCGCTCGGCGTACCGCAGGTACATCCGCAGCAGGTCGCCGGCGAACAGCGCCGACTCCTCGCCGCCCTCACCGGCCTTGATCTCCAGGATGACGTCCTTGGAGTCGTTGGGGTCGCGCGGCACCAGCAGGTGCCGCAGCCGCTCCTCCAGCTCCTCCCGGCGCTTGTCCAGCTCGGTGGCCTCGGCGGCGAACGTCTCGTCCTCGGCGGCCAGCTCGCGGGCCGCCGCGAGGTCGTCCTCGGTGGCGGCCAGCTCCCGGCGGGTCTCGACGATCGGCCGCAGTTCGGCGTAGCGCTTGCCCAGCCGCCGCGCCAGGTTCTGGTCGGCGTGCACGGACGGGTCGGCGAGCCGGCCCTCGATGTCGGCGTATTCGCTGATCAGATCGTCGAGATTCACGGTGTGCCTTGTTCTGGCCGCCGGTCACGGCCGGTCCTGACCCGCTCCGGCCGGACGGCGCGGCGCACGGGTGACGTTCCAACGGCCCGGCACCCGTCGGCGCCGGGCCGGTGCTGCAACGCGGCCGGGCTCGCGCAGAGCCCGGCAGGCCCCGGAGGGCCTACTTGCCGCGGCCGCCCTTCTTGCCGAAGCGCTGCTCGAAGCGCGCCACCCGGCCGCCGGTGTCCAGGATCTTCTGCTTGCCCGTGTAGAACGGGTGGCAGTTGGAGCACACGTCGGCGTGGATCACGCCGTTCTCCGCGGTGCTGCGGGTCTCGAAGGTGTTGCCGCACGTACACGTCACGGTCGTGACGACGTAGTTCGGGTGGATGTCAGGCTTCACGGATTCTCCTCGCTTCTGGCGGTCGCCGGGCACTTCCCGGGCTCGCGCGGGGCGCGCGTGAAATGGGGGAAGCGTGAACCGGTACCGCAGCGGTTGCACTCCAAGTGTGCCAGATACACGAACGTGCCGAGGTCACCGGGCATTCCCAATCTCCCTCGCCCGCGCACCGCACCGAGGCCTGACCGCCCCGAACGCTGCGATCGCGTCCGAAGGCAGGTTCGAGCGGAGCGAGAAACTGATCGCGGAGCGAGCCGCCAGGCGAGTTCGGAGCGATGCAGCGATCGCCGCGTGCGCGACAAGCGACGAGCCGCCAGGCGAGGAGCGCAGCTCGCGAACGCAATGAACACGTCAGGCCTCGGCGCGGCCCAGGTAGGCCAGGACGGCCATCACCCTGCGGTGCCCGCCCTGCGCGGGCTGCAGGTTCAGCTTCATGAAGATGTTGGAGATGTGCTTCTCCACGGCGCCCTCGGTGACCACCAGGTCCGCCGCGATCGCCCCGTTCGACCGGCCCTGCGCCATCAGCCCCAGCACCTCGTGCTCGCGCGGCGTGAGCGCCTCCAGGGGGTCGCCGGTACGGCGCCGTCCCAGCAGCTGCCCGATCACCTCCGGGTCGATCACCGTGCCCCCGGCCGCGATCCGCCGGACCGCGTCGATGAACTCGGCGACCTCGGCCACCCGCTCCTTCAGCAGGTAGCCCACGCCCCTGGCGCCGCCGCCGATCAGATCGGTGGCGTACCGCTCCTCCACGTACTGGGACAGCACCAGGATCGGCGTCTCCGGCAGCCGCTCGCGCACCGCCAGCGCGGCCCGCAGCCCCTCGTCGGTGAACGACGGCGGCATCCGCACGTCCACGATCGCCAGATCGGGCCGGTGCTCGACCACGATGCCGAGCAGGCCCGGCCCGTCCCCCACCGTCGCCACGGTCTCGATCCCGGCGTCGGCCAGCAGCCGCACCAGCCCTTCCCGCAGCAGCACCGAATCCTCGGCGATCACGACGCGCATCCCCCCATTATCGGGCGCCGCGCCCACCGCCGCGCCCGCTCGGGGAGACCCGCGAGATCCCGGCCACCGGGATCTCGCGGACGGGCGTCCCGCTACCAGGTGCAGGGCAGGTCGGCGCGCAGCACGGTCGGACCGCCGGGCGGGCTGTCGACCACCAGCATCCCGTCGATCGTCGCGGCCCGGTCCGCCAGCCCCGCCAGCCCCCCGTTCGGACGGGCGACCGCGCCGCCCACCCCGTTGTCGGCCACCTCGACCACCACCCAGGAGTCCTCACGGGCCACCCGCACGGTGGCACGGGTGGCACGCGCGTACTTGGCGATGTTGGCCAGCGCCTCCGCCACGATGAAGTACGCGATGCTCTCCACCGCGGCCGGCGGACGCTCCGGCAGATCCACCTCCACCTCGACCGGCACCGCCGCCCGCCCCGCCAGCCCCGACAGCGCCGGGTCGAGCCCGCGGTCGGTCAGGATCGCCGGGTAAATGCCCCGGGCCAGGTCGCGCAGCTCGGAGATCGCCTCCTTGGTGCCCGCGTGCGCCTGCTCGATCAGCGCGCGGGCGCCCTCCGGGTCCTCGTCCAGCTTCGCCCGCGCCCGGCCGATGTCCATCGCGACCGCCAGCAGCCGCTGCTGCGCCCCGTCATGCAGGTCGCGCTCGATCCGGCGCCGCTCGAACTCGGCCGCGTCCACCCCGCGGGCCCGGCTCGCCCGCAGGTACGCCGTCCGCTCCCGCAGCTCCAGGTTCTCCTCCTGCGAACGGCTCGGACCGAGCAGCGCCCGCGCCACCAGCGCGTGCCCGACCGCCAGCGTCCGCGTCACGTACAGCGCGATCACCAGCAGGAAGACCCCGACCACCGTGCCGGGCAGCGCGGCCACCGCGTTGCCCGCCCAGAACGACACGAACCCCAGGCCGACCTCGACCCCGTCCGACTCCTGCGCGATCAGCGGCAGCGCCAGGAACGTCCCGGCCGCCGTCCAGATCATCACCGACACCGCGAACTCCACCAGCGCCAGCGGAAACCGCAGGAAGAGGTAGACCAGGTCCTTCCACGTCGCCGGGTCCTGGGCCATCGCCTTCAGCTTCGACAGCGGGTTGCGGCCCTCCGGCAGCTCCCGGTACGGGCTCCGGATCCGCACCCCGAACGCCCGCTCCGCCAGCACCCGCTCCACAACCGCCGCGAACCGCCACCCGATCATCATCAGCACCAGCATCGGGATGCCGACCCAGATGAGCGACAGCGCGGCCGACAGCGTCAGCCCCACCGTCAGGAAGATGAACCAGCCCAGCCCGAAGGCCAGGCTCGTCACCATGTAGAGGGCCGATGACCAGATCGTCCACGACCTGGCCATCGCCATCGGGCGCCATGACCCGCTCACGATCGTCGCCCGGCCCCGCGCGGCGGCGGTGCTGCTCAGCTCGCCCACATCGTCCCTCCATGCCCGGTCCACCGTACGACCCCAGCCTGCCGGTCGAACCCGCCCCCGACCATGGTGCCCTCCAGCCGCTCCCTGGTAGGGCTAGCCCTACCTGTTGCATGCGCGAGCTGCGCTCCTCGCCTGGCGGCTCGTCGCTTGTCGCGCCTGCGGCGATCGCTGCATCGCTCCGAACTCGCCTTGACGGCTCGCTCCGCGATCAGGTTCTCGCTCCGCTCGAACCTGCCTCCGGACGCGATCGCAACGCTTGAGGCCACCACGGGGCCAGGGCAACGAGCCAAGGTCGTCCCCACCGCTCGAAACTGCCTTTGGGCGCGGTGGCGACGCTTGTGGCAGGCGTGGTCGGGCACGGAAAAGCCCGGCCCCGTGCTGGTGGCGTGGGGCCGGGCTCATCTCAAGCGCCGCTTACGGCCTCGCTCCTCGTTCGGTGGCGCGTTCCCGGACGCGCCGCCTCCGGGGGCTCAGCGGTCGTCGGACACCGTGGTCTTCTGGACCTGGAGGAGGAACTCGGCGTTGGACTTGGTCTCCTTCATCTTCTCGATGAGCAGCTCCAGCGCCTGCTGCGTGTCGAGCGCGTGCAGCACCCGGCGCAGCTGCCAGACGACGCGCAGCTCCTCCGGCGCCATCAGGATCTCCTCCTTGCGGGTGCTGGACTGGTCGACGTCCACCGCCGGGAAGATCCGCTTGTCGGCCAGGCTCCGGTTGAGCTTGAGCTCCATGTTGCCGGTGCCCTTGAACTCCTCGAAGATGACCTCGTCCATCCGGGACCCGGTCTCCACCAGCGCGGTGGCGAGGATGGTCAGCGAGCCGCCGTTCTCGATGTTGCGGGCCGCGCCGAAGAACCGCTTGGGCGGGTACAGCGCGGTCGAGTCGACACCACCGGACAGGATCCGCCCGGACGCCGGGGCGGCCAGGTTGTACGCCCGGCCCAGGCGGGTGATCGAGTCGAGCAGCACGACCACGTCGTGGCCCAGCTCCACCAGCCGCTTGGCCCGCTCGATCGCCAGCTCGGCGACCGTGGTGTGGTCCTCGGCGGGACGGTCGAAGGTCGAGTGGATGACCTCGCCCTTCACCGTCCGCTGCATGTCGGTGACCTCTTCGGGACGCTCGTCCACCAGGACGACCATCAGGTGGCACTCGGGGTTGTTCTTGGTGATCGCGTTGGCGATCGCCTGCAGCACCATCGTCTTGCCGGCCTTGGGCGGCGACACGATCAGGCCGCGCTGCCCCTTGCCGATCGGCGACACCAGGTCGATGATCCGCGTGGTGAGGATCCCCGGGTCCGACTCCAGCCGCAGCCGCTCCTGCGGGTACAGCGGGGTCAGCTTGCTGAAGTCGACGCGGCCCTTGGCCTGCTCGGGCTCCATCCCGTTGACGGTGTCGAGCCGCACCAGCGCGTTGAACTTCTCCCGCCGCTCGCCCTCCCGGGCCTGGCGGACCGCACCGGTGATGACGTCGCCCTTGCGCAGGCCGTTCTTGCGGACCTGCGCCAGCGAGACGTACACGTCGTTGGGCCCGGGCAGGTAGCCGGTGGTGCGCACGAACGCGTAGTTGTCGAGGATGTCGAGGATGCCCGCGACCGGGATCAGGACGTCGTCCTCGGAGATCACCGGCTCCTCGTAGCGCTCGCGGCCGCCGCGGCCCCGGTTGCGCTCACGGAACCGGCGCCCGCGCCGGCCCCTGCCGCCGCCGTCCTCGTCGTCGGCCTGGCCGCCGCCGCCCTGGCCCTGACCCTGGCCCTGGCCGCCGCGCTGCCGGCCACCGTCCCGGCCGCCATCGCGGTCGCGGTCCCGGCCGCCGTCGCGACCGCCCTGGTCACGGCCCTCGCCACGCTCCCGGCCCTCGCCGCGCTCCCGGCCACGGCCGCGCTGCCGGCCCTCGCGGCCGCCGTCACGGCCGTCGCGGCCGCCCTGGGCCTCGCCGTCGTCGCCGTCCCGGCCGCCCTGCTGCCGTTCGCCCCGCTCCCCGCGCTCACCCCGGTCGCCGCGCCGCTCCTGGCGGTCGGTGCCCTTGTCGGTCTTCTCCGCCTTGCCGTCGGCCTGGCCGTCTCCCTGGGACTCGCCCTTGGCCTCGCCGCGCCCCTGGTCGGCGGCCTTCTCCGCGGTCTTGGCGGCCGGCGCCTTCTCGGCGGCCGGCTGCTCGGCCGCGGCCTCGGCGATCGTCACCTGGCCCTCGGCCTGCTCCGCGCGCTTGGCGGCGGTCGTACGGGTACGGCGCGGGCGCTCGGCCTTCACCGCGCCAGCGGCTCCCTGCTCGCTCCCCGCCGAGCCCTGGCCCTCGCCACCGCCCTGCTTCTCCTGAATGGCGGCGATGAGCTGGCTCTTGCGCATCCCGGTCACACCGGTGATGCCGAGCTGGGACGCGAGCGCCTTGAGCTCGGGCAGCACCATGGCCGAAAGGCCGGTGCCCGTCCGGCGGCGCCGGGGGGTGGCACGCGGGGCACCGTCGGCCGCGGCCTCGGCGGCGGGTGCCGTGCTGGAGGCGTCCGTAAGGAGTTCGCTGGATTCGCTCACTAAGGGTCCTTCCCAGGGAGCGGGCGTAGGCCGGCGATCGGCCAGGCAACCCGGTAGTGCGGCCCGGCGGGGGCGCCGAGTCGGGCTCCGCGGCCCGCGGTGGTACCGCGTGCCGCGATTTCTGGGCACAGCCAGATGGTGGTCGGGACGATTCGCTCGTGCGGGTTCCCCGTACCGCCACGTCCGAAGTTGGTTCGCTGGAACGCCTGACATCGGGATGTCACGGTGTCGGGAAGCCTAGTACGCGGGACCGACACGGCCGGAGGGCCGGACAGGCGACGCGCGGCTGACGAGCACACGGCCCCGAACGGGGCATCTGGTGCGGCAATCAGCCTAACATCACCAGGGCGCACTGCTATTCCCCAGAGGTCGATGTCTTCGCATTTTACTAGCCGGATCATTGCACCCGGCCGGTCCTGCGGCCCCCGGCCCACCCCGCGCGAAGGTCAAGGCCGGACGCTGGAACCGCCGTGCCGAACGCAGGCACCTTGGGGGGCGACGTTCAGCGGGTGTATGTGCCAGCCATTACCCACTTCCGCGCACATCGAATCAACTTGTGCGGCGGTTGTGAAGACCAGGACAGTAGGACCTGCCCCGGAAATGACCGCCGGGACGCCCTTCGCGCGCAGCCGCGCGACGAGCTCGGCGGATTCGGGCATCGCCGGGGCGCGGTGGTCCTGGTGAAGCCGGTCCTCGGTGGCCTCCAGCAGCACGTCCTGCCCGAGCCCCTGCGAGAGCGCCGCGATCAGCAGCGCCGCACGTCCGGCGTTGGCGGCCGCGTCCCCGTGCGGGACGGTCTCGGGCAGCAGCCCGCGGGCCCGCTCCGTCGCCAGCCGCTGCTCGGGCACCAGCGCCGTGACCTCGCCCAACTTGGGGTCCAGCCGTACCGAACGGGGGCCCTGGGCGCCCGTCCAGGCGATCGTGAGCCCGCCCGCCAGGCACGGCGCCACGTTGTCGGGATGGCCCTCGATCTCGGTGGCCAGCCGCAGCGCCGCCGCGTCGTCCAGCCGGTGCCCCTCGGGATGCAGATGCCGCGCCGCGACGATCCCCGCCACGATCGCGGCCGAGGACGACCCGAGCCCCCGGCTGTGCGGGATCCGGTTGACACACCGCAGCCGCAACCCCGGCGGCCGGCCGAGATCGGCCCCGCCCAGGCCGTTGAGCATGTCGAACGCGCGCCCCAGCACGCTCACGATCAGATGCCGCTCGCCCCGGTCGGCGACCTCGGCGCCCTCGCCCTCCACCTCGATGGCCAGCCCGCCGCCGGTCACCGCGACCTCGACCTCGTCGTACAGCGTCAGCGCCAGCCCGAGCGAGTCGAAACCGGGCCCCAGGTTGGCGCTGGTGGCCGGAGCCCGCACCAGGACGGGCGCGGACGCCCAGGATGCCGTCACGCCAGGCCCAGGGCGGACGCCGCGGCGTGCGCGTCGACCTTGACGGTGGTGGGCGCGGGCGCGCCGGAGATCGCCCAGTCGGGGTCCTTGAGGCCGTTGCCGGTCACCGTGCAGACAACCTTTGAACCCCGCTCGACCACGCCCTGCTCGGACGCCTGCAGCAGCCCGGCCACACTCGCGGCCGACGCGGGCTCGACGAACACGCCCTCCTCGGCCGCCAGCAGCCGGTACGCGCGCAGGATCTGCCGGTCGGTCACCGAGTCGATCGCGCCGCCGGACTCGTCCCGCGCCGCGATCGCCAGATCCCAGGAGGCCGGGTTGCCGATCCGGATCGCGGTGGCGATCGTCTGCGGCTTCAGCACCGGCTCGCCCTTGACGAACGGCGCCGCCCCGCTGGCCTGGAAACCCAGCATCCGCGGCGTCGCGGACGAGACCTTGTCGGCCGCGTACTCCTTGTAGCCCATCCAGTAGGCCGAGATGTTGCCGGCGTTGCCGACCGGCAGGCAGTGCACGTCGGGGGCGTCGCCGAGCGCGTCCACGATCTCGAACGCGGCCGTCTTCTGCCCCTGCAGCCGGTACTTGTTGACCGAGTTGACCAGGGCCACCGGGTAGTCCACCGACAGCTTGCGGGCCAGTTCCAGGCAGTCGTCGAAGTTGCCGTCCACCTGGAGCAGCCGGGCGCCGTGCACCAGCGCCTGCGCCAGCTTGCCCATCGCGATCTTGCCCTGCGGCACCAGCACGGCGCAGGTCATCCCGGCCCGTACCGCGTAGGCGGCGGCCGAGGCCGAGGTGTTGCCGGTGGAGGCGCAGATCACCGCCTTGGCGCCGTCCTCGGCGGCCTTGCTGATCGCCATCGTCATCCCGCGGTCCTTGAACGACCCCGTCGGGTTGGCGCCCTCGACCTTGAGGTACACCTCGCAGCCGGTGAGCTCGGACACCCTGAGCGCCGGCACCAGCGGCGTCCCGCCCTCCAGCAGGGTGACGACCGGAGTCCCGTCCGTCACCGGAAGGCGGTCGCGGTACTCCTCGATGAGGCCGCGCCAGGCGCGGGCGGTCGCGTTCACGTCGATCTCCTCAGATGACCTGCGGTGTTGCGCAAAGTCTAGGGCCCCCGCCCCACCCCCCGCGGCACACCGCACCCCCTGTGGGCCCTCCCACACTCCCCCCGAGCAACATCTCGCACGCCACTACGGAAGCCACATCCCGCACGGGGACCGCTGAGGCCACATCCCACACGGAGCCGAAGGCCGCAGGTTTCACACCCTGCGCAGGTTGCAGGCACCACAGCCCTCCAGCACCGCGCAGGCCGCGTCCCACACGGTGGCAACGGGAGTCAGGCCCCGCGCGGAGCCGGAGGCCGCGGATTTCGCATCCTGCCTAGGTTGCGGACGCCACATCCCTGCCGGCCCCCGGACACCACGTCCCACGCGGGGCAAGGGGACATCACGCCCCGCGGTGGGTTTCATATGCTGCGTGGATCCCTGGGGTCACTCCTCGCCTTCGACGCGCATGACGCTCGCCACCTCGCGGACGATGTCGAGCTTGCGCAGCCGCTCGACGGTGGCCGACAGGGCGGCGTCGGGGGCTCGGTGGGTCACCACGACCAGCTGGGCGTCGTCGCCCAGGCCCTCCTGCCGGACGGCCTGGATCGACACCTCGTGGCGGGCGAACTCCTCGGCGACGGTGGCGAGCACGCCGGACCGGTCGGCCACGTCCAGCTGCACGTAGTAGCGGGTGATCGTCTCGCCCATCGGCAGGACGGGCAGCTTGGCGTAGGTGACCTCGACCGGGCCGCGGCTGCCGCCGGCCAGGTTGCGGGCCACCGCGACCAGGTCGCCGAGGATCGCCGAGGCGGTCGGGGCGCCGCCCGCGCCCGCCCCGTAGAACATCAGCGGGCCCGCCGATTCGGCCTCGACGAAAACCGCGTTGTACGCGCCGCGCACGCTGGCCAGCGGGTGCGAGCGCGGGATCATCGCCGGGTAGACCCGGACCGACACCCCGCGGCCGCCGTTGCGGCCGTCCTCGGCCGGGACGCGCTCGCAGATGGCCAGCAGCTTGACCACGCTGTCCATCTCCTTGGCCCCCGCCACGTCCGCCGCGGTGACCTCGGTGATCCCCTCGCGGTGCACGTCGGCGGCGGTGACCGGGGTGTGGAACGCCAGCTGCGCCAGGATCGCCGCCTTGGCCGCCGCGTCGAAACCCTCCACGTCCGCGGTCGGGTCGGCCTCCGCGTAGCCGAGCGCCTGCGCCTCCCCCAGCGCGTCGTTGAAACCCGCGCCGTGGGTGTCCATCTGGTCGAGGATGTAGTTGGTGGTGCCGTTCACGATGCCCAGCACCCGGTGCACGTGATCGCCGACCAGCGACTCGCGCAGCGGGCGCAGCAGCGGGATCGCCCCGGCCACCGACGCCTCGTAGTACAGGTCGGCGCCGTACTCGCGGGCCGCGGCGAACAGCGTCTCGCCGTCCTCGGCCAGCAGCGCCTTGTTGGCGGTGATCACCGACTTGCCGGTCTTCATCGCCTCCAGCATCAGCGACCGGGCGGGCTCGATCCCGCCGATCACCTCCACCACCAGGTCCACGTCGTCCCGCGTGACCAGGGACTGGGCGTCGGTGGTCAGCAGCGCCGGGTCGACGCCCGCGCGGACCCGGTCAGGCCGCCGCACCGCGATCCCGGCCACCTCCAGCGGGACCCCGACGCGCGCGGTCAGATCGGCCGCCTGCTCCCGCAGCAGCCGTACGACCTCCGAGCCGACGACGCCGCATCCCAGCAGCGCCACCCGCAGCGGGCCCCGTTCGGGTTTCACGCTCCAACCTCCGCATCGAGCCGCAACAGGTCGTCCTGGGTCTCCCGGCGGACGATGACCCGCGACGCACCGTTCCGCACCGCCACCACCGCCGGCTTCGGAACGAAGTTGTAGTTACTGGCCATTGATCGACAGTACGCACCGGTCGCCGCGACCGCCACCAGGTCTCCCGCCGAAAGATCTTCGGGCAGCCACACGTCTCGCACGACGATATCTCCGCTCTCGCAGTGCTTGCCGACAAGTCTGCCGAGCATCGGATCCGCGGCGGAGGCCCGGCTGGCCAGTACGCAGGTGTAGTCGGCGCCGTACAGGGCGGTTCTGAGGTTGTCGCTCATGCCGCCGTCGACGGAGACGTAGGTGCGCAGGCCCTCCACGTCCTTGACCGTGCCGACCTCGTACAGCGTGACCCCGCCCGGGCCGATGATCGCGCGGCCCGGTTCCACGGTCAGCCGCGGCATCGCCAGCTCGTACGCCTTGCACTCCCGGCTCACGATCGCGCGCAGGCCGTCGGCCAGGTCCTTCGGGTCGTGCGGCTCGTCCCCCGGCACGTAGGCGATCCCGTAGCCGCCGCCGAGGTCGAGCTCGGGAAGCTCGATCCCGTGCTCGTCCCGGATGGCCACCAGGAGCTGCGCCAGGCGGTGCGCGGCAACTTCGAAACCGTCGGTTTCAAAGATCTGCGAGCCGATGTGGGAGTGCAGCCCCACCAGCTCCAGCTGCGGGAGCTGCAGCACCCTCCGCACGGCCTCCAGGGCCGCCCCGGACTGCCGCGAGAACCCGAACTTCTGGTCGTCGTGAGCCGTGGCGATGAACTCGTGCGTGTGCGCCTCGACACCCGTGGTGACCCGCACCATCACCTTCGGCCGCACGCCCTTCGCCTGGGCCAGATACCCCAGGCGGGCGATCTCCTGGAACGAGTCGAGCACGATGCGCCCGACCCCCGCCTCCAGGCCCTGCTCCAACTCCGCGACCGACTTGTTGCTCCCGTGCATGGTGATGCGCTCCGCCGGGAAGTCCGCGGCCAGCGCCACCGCGAGCTCTCCGCCGCTGCACACGTCCAGCCCGAGGCGCTCCTCCTTGAGCCACCGGGCGACCGCCGTACACAAGAAGGCCTTGCCCGCGTAGTGGACGTCGCCGTCGTGGAACGCGGCCACGTACTCCCGGGCCCGCGACCGCACGTCGTCCTCGTCATAGACGAACAGCGGCGTCCCGTACTCCCTGGCCAGGTCGCGCACGTCGATCCCGCCGATCGTGACCACGCCGTCCTCGCGCTTGGCACCGCGGGGCCAGATCTGCGGCTCCAGCGCGTTGAGGTCCTCCGCCGGAGGCAGCGGGTGGTCTTCGGGCAGGACGTCGGCATGCCGCGGTCCGGCCGGGTGCACTCTGCTCATAGTCGCTCTCTAGGGGTTTCACCGATCATCTTCAGGCCGTTGCTCAGGGCGATGCGCGCGGCCTCCGCCAGCGTGGCCCTGGCCGCATGCACCGCCCCGGGTTTCTCCTCGCCCTGGGGCAGCGCGGGACACCGCTCGTAAACGTCGTGGAAGCCGTCCGCCAGGCGCAGCAGAAAACCCGGAAACTCCTCCCGGCGGGCCCACCCCGGCATCTCCCCCAACAACCCGAGGAGCGCGAGCTCTTCCCGCCTCTCCAGCCCCACAGGCCGCCCGGGTCTCACTCCAAGATCGCGGGCGCGTCGTCCCACGGCCGCGGCCCGCGCGTACGCGTACCGCACTCGAAACCCGGGGTTGTCAAAGGTTCGGGGCCGGTCCGGCCACGAGTGCGGGCGGACCATCTCCCACCCGTACCGCTCGCCCTCGGCGACGATGTCCGCCGCCAGCTCCCCCGGACACGCCACCGTGATCCGCAGGAACCCCCCGTGAACGTCCACCCGTGCGATCCCGGGGACCCCTTCAAGCGCCCCCGCGAGCACCTGGGCGTCCAAGCCGATCCGCAGCGCGACGGGACTCCCGTAAACCCCGGCCTCCAGGCACCGAAGCCCCACGTCAGGCACGCTCCGCCCCGCGTCCCTCAGCGCGCCCATGAGGGCAGCGCTCACCTCGGCCGGAGTCACTCTGGTGAGACTATCCGACCACTATGTGGACGCCGCGGCCAGCTTCCGGACCGTCTGGATCAGCTGGTTGGGGTCGAAGGGCTTGGTCACGTACGCGTCGACGCCGATCTCGTGCCCTCTCCTGACGTCGTGCTCCTGCGCCCTGGCCGTGATCATCACGACCTTGATGTGCCGGGTGTCGTCGTCCTCCCGCAACCGCATCGCGGTCACCCACCCGTCCAGCCGAGGCATCATCACGTCCAGCGTGATCACATTCGGCCGGACCTCCCGAACCCTCTCCAGGCAGTCCTGGCCGTCCACCGCGGTCGACACATCGAACCCCTCAAGCTGCAGGTTCACGGCGATGAGCTGGCGTATCACCTCATCGTCATCGACGACCAGCACGCGTCCCAGTGGCTCGGTCACGGCCACGAAGTTAGTCGACTCCGCAGAGCAACGCACGGCGAACCGTCCAGGTGCACGCGGACTCCCCAACCCTGGTAGCCTTCTTCTCGCGCCGAACGACCAGGGCGCGGGCCCCCTTAGCTCAGGGGATAGAGCAACGGCCTCCGGAGCCGTGTGCGCAGGTTCGAATCCTGCAGGGGGCACCCCAGATGATCAGCCAGAACCCCGGTTGACCTAGCCGGTCACCGGGGTTTGTTGTCTATGCAACCGGCCTCAGCGACCAAGAGCCGCATCCATCCGTGCGAACCAGTGTCCGTCATCACCGTCGATGCAGTGGGCGTAGATCCGTTGCAGGACCTCCACACTGTGGCCGCCCCACTCGGCGACGTTGACGGCCGGGACGCCCGCATTCAGCCGCCACGAGGCCCCGCGTGCCGGAAGTCGTACGGCTTGCGCGCCGGGGGTGTCCCTGCCTGACTCTCCGTGAGCGCCTTGTCGAGCACCTGCCACAGCGTCAAGGGGCGGCGGCGCTCAGGCCGCTGCGCGCCGTGCCACGCGCGCTGGCTCCTGTCTCGACCGCTCACCGCGGGGGCGCGCCGCCGCCCTGACGTTTCGATGCTGGAGCCTCTACGCCCGTTCGGCGATGAGCACCAGGGCGTGCCTGTGGTCGAGCACTGTTGGAGTCGTCAGGGAAGATTGCCGGAAGACCGGTTGCGCGTGCGCTATTGGGGAACCCCGTGGTTCCCCAGACCCCTCCTGGAGCCGGAAGGCACTCCCGCGCGAATCTGTCTGTCAAGGGTTGCGCGCCGTTCGCGCGGGAGCACCCTCCGGACAGGTCCGTCCGTCCCTGTGCGGAGCACGGGATCGACGACAGACGAAAGACCAGGCGGTGAGAGGCGTGCGGGCCCTTACCACCAGTTCAGCGGGGCACCCTCATCATCCGTGACATTGCCGTACCACCATTGGGCGTTCGCGGTAGTGGCCCACTCGTCCATGATCGATTCGATGCGGGGAAAACTCACCGCCGCAGGGACGGTCACAACCACGAACCGCAGATCAGCAGGAGCTTCGACCAGTCCCCTCAGCGAAATCATCGTCTCGCGCAACCGATCGATGTCCGAGACATCGAAGTCCGCGGCAGGAGCCGCTTGCACCGCCACGTTGCCGCCCCGCTGGAGCACCTGAACCCGCATCGACTCGTCTAGGGACACAGTGTCGCCGGCAGCACATCCGAGCACGAGCGCAGGTGTTCCGACGAGCTTGTATCGATCCTCAAGCAGTCGTTCCGCGGGTACCAACTCATAGACCGGTTCCCCGTTTGACTTGGTCCCGGCCCAGACTTTGACGTGGTCATGAACGGTTTGGTCACTGGTCACACGCCATGCTCCCATGCAAGAGGGCCGTGCCCGTTGCGCACCCGTCTGAGGGAGCGACCACGATCAGGAACGGTCGCCAACGGGAGGACGTTGCTCATTACAGGTTAGAGGCATGCCGATGATCGTTGATCTAGGGAAGTGACTTTCCCAAGCAGACATTACCGACCCGAGGAACCATGATCCGGAACGGAACGGTGGACCGGGCAATGACGGCGAGGGAGCGCCCGCACGCAGGTCAGAGGGGCTCTCCGGGTTGATAAGGTACGCGCCCTCCGAAGCCGTGTGCGCAGGTTCAAATCCTGCAGGGGCACCCCACAACGATCAGCCGGTTTTTGGGCTTGAGCTGCGGAAACCGGCTGATTTCGTTCTCGGGTCGGGTGACGTCGCGGGACGTCGTGTGCCGAGGTGCGCGTTCCGTTGTTCCAGGGACTAGCGGCCTGGGGCGTCCTCTATGAGCCCCTCCCGCACGCGGTCTGGCCGGCGATGACCTTGGCGTAGATCTTCAGAAACACCGCGACGCTGTGGCCGCCCCAATCGGCGGTCTGGGTTGGCGGAACGCCGGGGTTGAGCCGTAGTGAGACGCCGGCGTGCCCGCAGGTCGTACGGTCAGGTCCGATGCCTTCTCGGCGGGTGTGAGCGCCAGCGGGCGTGCCTTGTGCCAGGTGCACCCGTAGCCGAAGGGGGAAACACTCCTCCGCGCGCAGCAGTCGGCCGGCTAGTGGCAACGCCGTACTGGTTGACGTGGTCTCGCAGGATCCGGACGAGTTCCGGCGGGATCGGTACGGGGTACTTGGCTTTGCGGTTCCGCCCTTTGGGTCCGAGACCATCGTGGTACTCCCCCGAATCCGTTCGCTCGGTTCTGGCTGAGGGCTTGGAACCGACGAACATTAGTCGCCCCCATCCCGCTACAGGAAGCTCACAGTCGGCTTTGCACAGATAGGCCAACTCCTGGCTGCAGCGTCGTAAAAATGGACGTGCGCGAAGAACGCCATCATTCGAGGGCAGCGCCGCAGCCGAATCTGCCTACTTCCACGCTTCATCATCTTCGGTTGACTTCCGACTGGGAGGCGTTTTTGCTGAGCGGCGCATTTGAGCACGTTGCCGCTTCTAGGTGGGGTCACTCTCCTCGGGTTGAGGCACGGCATGAGGTGGGAGAGATGGCCGAAAGGGGCTACTGGTGTCAGCCCGAAAGAAGTAGTGCCGCGGGTTAGGCTCGCCGCATGACGCATCCGGCGAATATCGGCCGTTATGAGATCCTGCGCCCGCTCGGGGCAGGCGGGATGGGCAAGGTGTACCTCGCCCGAGACGGCAACGGGCGGATGGCCGCAGTTAAGATCATGCATGAGCACATCGCTCAGCACTCGGACGGGCTCCCCCGCCTGCGCCGGGAGGTCGAAGCACTGCGCCGGGTCAAGAGCCCCCACGTGGCCCAGATCCTCGACTACGACGTCGATGGTGCCGTCGCCCACGTCGCGACCCGGTACGTCGAGGGCCTCACCCTCCAGGAGATCGTCACACGGCGGGGGCCTCTCTCCCGGGCGGAGCTGAGGCGTCTGGGGATCGGTCTGGGCCGCGCCCTGGAGGTCCTTCACCGGGCCGAGATCGTCCACCGCGACCTCAAGCCGAGCAATGTCATGATGGTCAACGGCGATCCCGTGGTCATCGACCTCGGCATCGCGCTCGTCGTCGGGATGACGCGCATGACGCACGGCATCGTCGGGACGCCCGCCTACCTTGCTCCCGAGGTCAGGGCGGGACGCACAGCGGAACCGGCCGCCGATGTCTATGGCTGGGGCGTGGTCATGGCCTTCGCGGCTACCGGAGGCGACGGTTCTTCCCTTCCTCGGGACCTGGCCCCTGTGGTCGAAGCCGCGCTCGCCGCCGATCCGGCGCGGCGCCCTCAGGCGAACGAGCTCGTCGACGCGGTCGAGCAGGCACTGGGACTGGAATCCGCCCGTTCGTCCTATCAACTGGCTCTGCAGAACGATGAGAGCGCTCAGGCAGAAGTGATCGCGGCACAGATCGATGCGCTCCTGCCGGAAATCTCCGACCTCGGTCAAGCCGTGCAGGTGTTGCTCGACGTGGCGCGTGACGCGCGCAACCACGAAGCCCTGGATCGCTCTGCGGACTGGTACGCGCGCGCACGGGCGCTTTCGATCGAGGACGGCGCCCGGGCGTCCGAAGGATGGGCTCTCGATGGCCTGGCGTTCTGCGCCCGGGCACGCGGCGATCACGATCGAGCCGCCCGGTACTCCGCCGAGGCGCTCGGCATCGCCGTGCAGATCGGCGAGCCCGCCATGCAGGCATGGAGCCTCTCCCACCTCGGCCATTGGGCCAGGCACACCGGCAAGGCCCAACGGGCGGTCGAGTTGTACGAGCAGGCCCGCGAGTTCGCCGGTCGGCACGGCCTCCGAGACGTCGAAGGCTGGGCCGGCGATGGCCTCGGCGGCACGCTCTTGGATATGGGCTCGCTGGAACGCGCGGCCACCGTTTTTGCAGAGACCCGGGATATTGCCCTGGAACACGGCGACCTCGCCCTGGCCGCGTGGAGCATGGACAATCTGGGTAACTGCTCGCGCCGCAATAACGCCCCAGCCACGGCCGAGACGGCCTACCAAGGAGCGCTCGAACTCGCGCGCCGCATCGGACACCGCGAAATCGAAGGCTGGGCCCTGGTGAACCTCGCCCGCTGCCGTGAATCCCTGGGCGACCCGCGCGCCGCCAGTGAACTATTCGACCGAGCCGAACCGATCGCCCGCGCTCTTGACAACGCGACGATGCAGGCGGAAGTGGCCGAAGGCTTCGACCGACTCCGACTCACCTGACACGACCCGGCGCCTGCAGCGTGGGCGGGTGGTGATGTGCGTCAGAAATGTTTCAGGCAGCTCGGCCGGCGGGCAGGCAGGCGGACCTGGGCCAGGTTCTCGGCGTCGTCCGCGAGGTAGCGAACCAGGTGACGCTGTAGGTCATCAAGTGGTGAGCCCGAACCGGCGCCGTACTTCAGCCTGCGGGATCGCGGTCACCTGCTGCATCTTGCTGGGCTCGGTACTCAGTTAGGGCTTGTTCCTCTTCCGCGTCGGTTTGCTCGGGGTTTCGAGTTCACGCAGCCGCCGGTACTCGTCTAGGTGGATGACCTGGTGGCTGTCGACTTCCGGAGGGTCGGTCATGGCCGGCATGATAAATGAGGGGCCTGACCAAGCAGAGGTGACTTGATCGTCGTCTACTATTCACTGGGCGAATTGTGAGGTGGCGGTTGGCGGTGACGGTATTGAGTGAGGTTAGTAGGTGATCGATTGGGGGCGTTTGTTTGGGGGATGAGTGGTCACCGTGGTTTTCACGGCAGCGTCCATAAGGGCGGTGCTGATCTCCGGCAAACTTCTGGCCGCCTTTGAGTCGGGTGTGTGTGGCGCCGTCAGCGAATCAGTAGACGGTCCGCCGCCCATCTCTGGGGATGGGACCAATGTGCTCGTCCTCGCTGATCTCCTAAGCGGCTCTATGCGTGGGTCGGCATCGGGGCGACGTCTTTGTTGTGACGGAGCGGAGCTGGATTGTTACCGGTGGCGGAGGGGCGCGCTGGACGGGCCATGATCGGCCACTTTCTTAGGCCGGATGGCTGGTTCCATATCGGACATGAGAAACCATCGTGCCGTTGCCGCCCTGACGGTGGTCCTTGCGGTGTCGGGTTGCGGGGACATGCTTGCGGAGGAGCCCTCCGGGCGGTCGGGCCCTGCGGCGGCGGGCACTGGTCGTCCGGCCCCATGCCCTGAGTCGGGGATTGCGATGTGGGTTCGCGAACCGGACGCGGCGATGGGGCTCAGGTCGATGAGCGTCGAGCTTTACAACTGCGGCGCCAAGGTCCGCGTGCTCGAGGGCTACCCCAAGGTCAAACTGCTGGACGCCCACCTGAAGTCGATCAAGGTGAAGGTGGGGCACGGGTCCTCCTCTGTGGCCATGGTGGAGTCCTACGATCGGCCGCCGGGGAAGGTGACGCTGAAACCCGGCGAGGTGGCCACCGCCGGGATCCTGTGGCGCAACCTGGTGACGGGCGATCCAGACGGCGCCGTTCTTGCGGAGACCTTGGAGGTCACGCCGGGACCGGGGCACCGGGCCGAGCGGGTACCGGCCGTCGGGATCGACCTCGGGACGACGCGCAAACTCGGTCTGAGTCCATGGGCGAGGGCCCGTCAGGTCAACGGGGGCAGGTCCAGTAATGCCCCTCATTACGGCGCGAAGCGTGTCTGGAAGCAGCGCTTGGAGCTGAGTCCGGCTGACCGGTGGACGGGTGAGCTGGCAGCCAGGAGGATCCGTCCCGCGCTGGAACAGCTCCGAGCCAAGGGCGGCTTCACCGCGGCTTCGGTTCGGACCACACTGCTGGGCCTGGGGTTCCCGGGGAACACCACTACCGCCTACCCGCTCAAGACGTCGCCGGGTATCGGGTTCGAGGTCTATCCCGGGGGCGCCTCGTGCGTCCACGGCTCGCTCCAAGCCGACCGGCGGGTGACGGCGAAGGTGGACGGTGTCCGCGAGGAAGGCGGTTGCGCCAACTTCTGACCGATGTCACGCTCGGCGGTCCACACGCGGATGGCGCGGCAAGCCGTCGGCGGTCCTGCTGCCCTCGGGGACGATGCCCCGACACGGTCAACGGCTTGGGCGCCTCGCTGGACCAAGTGCAACGCCTGCACTCTGGCCCCTTGGTCACAGGCGCCGGCTCGGTGGCGTCGGCCTTCGCTGCCGAGGTCCGTAGTCGGCAAGGGCACGACGGTCTATGTGACCGGGCCGCGGACGTTTTCGCCCTCCACCCGTCCGGGTGGTCATGCGGCTCGCCTGGGATCGGTCCGAGATTGTCCTGTCGCACCTCGGAGCGGTGTGGGCTCGGTGAGTTGACGGATCTTGCTTCCGGGCTGGGCCATGATGGGGGGATGGCGACGGTCGTGGCTCTGCATGCGCATCCGGACGACGAGGTGATCACGACCGGAGGGACCCTGGCCCAGGCCGCCGCCTCCGGCCATCGAGTGGTGATCGTGGTGGCCTCCGACGGGATCATGGGGGCCGCGTACGATGCCGAGCCGACGCGGATCAACGAGCTTCGGGCGAGCGCGGCGATCCTCGGCGCGGAGCGCGTCGTCCACCTGGGGTATGCCGACAGTGGGCACGGTCCCATCTTCTATCCCGATCCCCCGGACCGGGTGCGCTTCGCCAGGGCGGACACCGAGGAGGCGGCCGGGCGGCTCGCGGCGATCCTGCGTGAGGAGAACGCGGCCCTCCTGCTCAGCTACGACGCCAATGGCGGCTACGGGCACCGCGACCACGTGAAGGTGCACGAGGTGGGCCGGCGCGCCGCCGAACTGGCCGGGGTGCCGCGTGTCCTGGAGGCGACGATGCCGCGGGACTTCGCCGAGCGCATGCTGGCGCTGGCCCGGTTCCTGCGCATTCCCGTCCGGTACGACCCGGCGGACCTCCGCAACACGTTCAGCCCGAGCTCCGCCATCACGCACCGCATCGATGTGCGGCGGTTCGCGCGGCAGAAGCAGGCCGCCCTGGCCGCGCATCGTTCACAGGTGAACGGGTCGGGACGGCTTTCGCCCGCCATGAGGTTCCTGATCCGGGTTCCGGCGCCGGTTTTCGGGGTGTTGCTGGGCCGCGAGTGGTTCGTCGAGGCCAGACGCAAACGGCCGTCACAATAGACGCATGGCCAAGCGTCGCACTCCAAGCCGTTCCGGTGGTCCATGTCCCTGCGGGCTGCCCGCGACGTACGACGAATGCTGCGGGCGGCTGCACCGCGGCGAGGCCCAGGCGAAGACCGCCGAGGAGCTCATGCGCTCCCGCTACAGCGCCTTCGTGGTCCAGGACGGTGCCTACCTGCTGAAGAGCTGGCATCCCGCGACCCGGCCGCAGTCTGTTGATGTGGAGAACGACCTGCGCTGGGATCGCCTGGAAATCCTTGGCGCGTCCGAAGGCAGCCCGTTCCACACCAAGGGCACGGTGGAGTTCCGGGCCCACTACACCCAGGGTGGCCGGAAAGGGCTGCTTCATGAGCGCAGCGACTTCGTCCGGCACGAGGGCGCCTGGGTGTACGTGAAAGGCACGCATCCCTCTCCGTGAACGTTCTGTCGGAGGCATTCCCTATGCTTCTCGTGCGCCTGCGGGCGGGGCCCGGTGCGATGGCCGCGGTTCGCGACAGGAGGGATGGAGCGGCCGCACCCCTGGGTGTGACGGCTCACCCCTCGCCGGTTACCAGCCTGCCGCCTGACTGATCTCGGGTCGCCCGCCCGCAGGCGCGCACCCTGGAAGGAGGCGGTGATCGAGAAGCCGGAAGAGCTGTTCCTTGCTGCGCTGACCCGGCTCGGGCACGCTGACGGCTTCTTCCTGTGGAAGCCTGCGGCCCGCGACCGTTTCAGAGCGCTCGTCCGCGACGCCACCCGGCAGGACCCCGAGTGGACGGCGCGGTTCCTGAGCTGGCTGCGCACCGCGACGCCGATGCGGTACGTGGCGCTCGTCGGCGCGGCGGCGTTCGCGCACGAGCGCTTGGCGGCGGGACAGCCGGGCATGTCCCGTCAGGTGGTCGACTCGGTGCTGCGGCGTGCCGACGATCCGGGCCTGTTCCTCGCGTACTGGAGATGCGCCCACGGCCGCGCCCTGCCCAAGCCGGTCAAGCGAGGCATCTCCGACGCCGTCACCCGCCTGTACGACGAGCGTGCGCTCCTCGCCCACGACACCGGCCACGCCGACCTGTCGGTACCCCGGTCGCTCCTCACGGTCAGGACGTTCCGCCACTCCCACGAGGCGGAGCCGACGCCCGCGCCGTACCGGTTCGGCGACGTGATCGAGCTGGTCCATCCGCGCGCCCGCGACCCGCGCCAGGCCGACCTCTACCGCCACGCCCTCGACCGGCGGCGCCGCTCGCGCCCGGAGATCCCCGCGTCCCTGCCGCTCGTCGGCCGGCACCGGCGGTTCCTGGACGGCGGTCTGCTTCCGGTGGCGGGCGACGATCTCGGGCTGACCTGGCAGCGTGCGAGCGGCGTGCTGCGCCGCCCGCTCGGCGCCGATGATTGGGAGCGGCTCATCCCGTCGATGTCCCTGGGCGATCTCGTGCGCTGCCTGACCCACTTCGACGCGGCGGGCATCTCGTTCGAGGCGGCGATGGCGGTCGCGTCCCGGCTCGCCGACCCCGCCGCGATCCGCGCCGCCGGGCTGCTCCCACTACGGCTCGCCGCCGCCCGCAAGGCCCTGACCCACCAGCGCTGGGCGCCCCTTCTCGAACGCGCCGCCGCCCACGGCCTCGCGACGCTCCCGCGCATCCCCGGCCGCACGCTCATCGTCTTCGACGACACCGTTGACGACGCCGCCGTTCTCGGCCTGACCCTCGCGCAGTGCTGCGACACCGCCGACATCGTGACGGCCGAGGGCAAGCCGTTCAGCGTCGTGCCCGGAGAGTCGCCCCTGCACGGCCTGCACCGCTGGCGCTCGGGCGACCTTCCCGGGGTGCCGCTGCCGTTCGAGCCCGCGGTGCGGAACGCCTTCGCGGGCCACGACCGGGTCGTGATCGCCGACGGGTACCGCGAGAAACTGGACGATCTGGACGTCCCCGCGCCCGTCTACCTCTGGACGCTGAACGGCGAACCGGCCGCCCCGTCCCGCGACCGGCTGGTCCTCGCCGGTATGACGGACGCCGCCTATCCCGCCATTCCGTGGGCCGAGGCCGCCGCCCAAGGAATCTGGCCTTTCTGAAGAAACAGAACCTCACCCGGCCCGTTATCGAGAATTTATTTGTTTCTGCCATGCTTGAAACATAAGCCTTTTCTCTTGGCTAGCATCGCCATTCCTGACGGCGCTGAAGGGAAACGGCTCATGGAGAACGGGCGGCTCAGCCAGACCGCGGTGTCGGCCGCCGCGGCACGGGCGGCGCACCTCCTCGTGGACGGCGAACCGCACATCTTCCGCGACACCCTCGCCGCGACGCTCCTGGACGGCCTCGCGGACGAGATGATCGGCTACCACCGCACCCACGGCGACCACATCATCCTGGCGGGAACCCGGGCGATCACCACCGCACGCGGCCGCTACACCGAAGACCGCGTGGCCCGGCTCGGCTCCCCCGCCCGGTACGTGATCCTCGGAGCCGGCCTCGACACCTTCGCGTACCGTACGCCCCGCGAAGCCGGCGTCCAGGTCGTCGAGATCGACCATCCCGCGACCCAGAAGGGAAAACTCGCCCTCCTTGAATCCGCCGGAATCCCGGTACCCGAGAACGTCACCTTCGTTCCGGCCGATTTCGAGTCGGCGCCTTTCACCGGCCTCTCCCCCTCGCCGCTCCCGACCCTGGTGAGCTGGCTGGGCGTCAGCGTCTATCTCACGCGCGAAGCCATCGAGGCCACGCTCGCCGCGGTCGCCGCCCTGGGACCCGGCACGCAATTCATCATGGAATACATGCTCCCGGCCGGCCTCCGCGACTCCACGGGGAACAGCTACGCCGACATCGCCACGCAGGCGGTCTCCGACCGCGGCGAGCCGTACGCGACCTTCCTGACCCCGGAAGAAGTAGCGGACCTCCTCACCGGCCAAGGTTTCGAGGTCCTCGAACAGACCTCCATGCGGGAGGCCGTCCCCGCGGCCCTCTGGACACGCGACGACGCCCTCCGGCCCTTCGCCTTCACCCACCTCGTCCACGCCACCACGACCCCCTCCAGTCGTTCGCGTACAGGACGGCGTTGAGCGGCCACGGAACGCCCCGACGGAGCCGCGGCCTTGAAACCCGGAGATCGGAGAGCAGCGCTTTGGTCCCGGCGGTCTCGTCCCGGGTCGCGCCCGGCAGGCGGCGCTCGCCGATCGAGATGACCTGCGCCGCCACCGGAGAGCGTCCCCATCCACTCCCCCTCGCACGGAGAGGGATCAGCCGGATGGGACTGCGGGCGGGTGCCGTCGCGGTGGAGCGTTCCGTACGCTCCGGCGCGGAGTCGCACACCGGCCGAGATACGCCCTTCCGCCATGGACGGGGCGAGCGTTCCCGGCGTTGAAGTCGACGATCCCCCTGTCCCGAACCGCACTCGGGCGGCATCGGCGATGCGCTCGACGCAGTCCCGCATCGGCGGGAACTCGTCTGCTGCGGGCGCGGGCCGGTGCTCGTCCACGCCACGCAGACCGGCAGGGGAACACGCCATCCAGGTTGACGCCGTGCCGGTGCAGGCAGGCGTCGTCCGCGTCAGCGGGCAGGTCGCCCGGCGCGGGCGGCGACGGTCTCCACGCCCCTGGCCGGTGTCGAGGACCGTCCGCCGCCCGGCGCGCCTGACTCAGCCGGCCTCCTGGTACTCCTTGTCCGAGCCCTCCTTCTCCTCTTCGGCGACGGTGTCATCGTGCGACTTGACGACCTCGCTGTCGTGGATCTCGCCACGCCAGCCCTCGACCCGGTCGGGGTCGAGGAGCGCCTGCGTCATCACGTGGCGGCGGAAGTGCTTGAGCTCCAGCCGGACACGGCGGCCCTGCGCGCGCCACAGGTTGCCGGTGCGCTCGAACAGGCCCTGCGGGTGGTACTCCAGGACGAGCAGCACCCGGGTCAGGTTGGGGGCGATCTTGTGGAAGCTGACGGCGCCGTCCACATGGCCCTTGTCACCCGTGGACCGCCAGATGATGTGGCGGTCCGGGACCTGCTCGACGATCGTGGACTCCCACTTGCGGCTCGACCAGAAGATCTTCGCCTTCCAGTTGAGCTTCTCGTCGGCGGCCTGGTCGACACTCACGACCTTCTTCATGAACTGCGGGTAGTCCTGGAACCGCGTCCACTGGTCGTACACCAGCCGACGGGAGGCACCGATGTCGATGTGCTCCTCGATGTTGGTGACCTTGACCTTCTTGGCGCCGCCGGAGCCCTGCCCGCGGCTCATCTTCTCCTTGAGCCGTCCGAAGAGGTTGGCGTTGTCGGCGTCCTCGTACTGGTCGTCGGAGTCGGACTCGCGCTCGCCGGCCCGGGGTTCGTCGGCCGTCCCCTCTTCGTCCTGGTTTCGCCGGCCGCGGCGCTGCACGGCCTGGCCCGCCGCCAGCGCGGCACCCGCGCCGAGCAGCAGACCGCCCGCGGCGCCCGCCGTCCGGCCGCCGGGAATGCGGGACTTGGAGCCGCCGCCGGGCAGCTTGTCGAGGCCGAACGGCTTCTTGCGGCCTCCGGTGGGGAGCCGCTTGGTGATCTGGTCGGAGGGCAGCTTGGCCGCCCAGTTGCCTCGTTTCATGGTGATTCCTCCGTCCTGTCGGGGGGTGGGGCTGTCATGACGTGCGAGCCGGCGCTCGGACGACCTCGCCGTCACGGATCTCGCCGCGCCAGCCGCCCACGCTCTCGGGTTCGAGGAGTGAACGGGTCATCATGTGGCGGCGAAAATGCTTGAGTTCCAGCCGGGTCCGGCGGCCTTGCGCGCGCCATAGGTTCCCGGTGCGTTCGAAAAGTCCGCGCGGCCGGTATTCGATGTTCACCAGCACGCGGGTGAGGTCCGGTGCGATGGCGTGAAAACTGACCGTTCCCTCGACGCGTCCTCCGGACCGCCAGGTGATGTGGTCGTCGGGAATCTGCTCGACGATCGTGGTCTCCCAGCGCCGGCTCGACCAGAAGATCTTCGCCTTCCAGTTGAGCTTCTCGTCGGCCACCTGGTCGACGCTCACGACCTTCTTCATGAATCGCGGGAAGTCCTGGAACCGCGTCCACTGGTCGTACACCAGCCGACGCGAGGCACCGATGTCGATCTGTTCCACGATATTGACGGGACGGCGCTTTCCACGGGATCCGAAGATCCGCGCGAGTGTCTCTCTCAGAGCGGTCCATCCCGCGCTCAGCAACGCCCGTACGGGCGATCTCCCCTCGCTCAACGCCCGGACGCCCGCCAGCGCCGCCTGCGTGAGGGGGCCGCCGCGCTCGGCCTTGGCCGTGAGGTCGCGAACGGCCTGTTCGAGCCTGGCCTCGGCGTACGCGCGCAGCCTCCGGACCGGTCGCAGCCGGCGCAGGCCGACACGCGCCGCCCGCGCGCCCAGGTAGCCCGTGGCTCCGATCACCACGCCAGCCCGGAAGTTCATGTGTGCGTCACCTCGCCGTTCGCCGGGGTCCTGCGCGAGTTACCCGAACAAAACCCGGCAAAACAAACCCCGGTGCGTCCTCGGCCTCATCCCCGCAAAGCGGATCCGCTTCTGTAGGTGCCCGGTAACAAGGCGTGCTCGCGGCCGGGAGACCACAAAGCCCGAAGGGAAGGGAGTTCCCGACGCCCGCGATCGCAATACGTCAAGGCGGCGTGGCAGCGAGTCATTGACCTCACGGCTTTCGGTCAACACTTTTCTCGGCCGACAACACCCACGTTGCCATCTTCCCGACCGTGAGCGTCCTCACTTCGCAGAGACGGAATCACGCCCCGATAATCACTCGCTACTCAACGCATCGACTTTCGCGCAAGTTCACCCATGAATCCGCCCACGCGCAAGCCCGCGCTCTTGCGGCCCTCGTCCAACCCGATCCCAGCGTTCAAGACCACCCGGCACGGAGCGCCGCAAGCCGAACCAGCGCCCGCCAGCAGACGCCGCTGCCCCGTTGAGACCATGTCGCTGTGAATGGCCGCGATGGTGCCTGTCGAGGCCGTGGACGGTCGATCGCCGGGGCGCCTCGCACACCAACGCCATGACCGAAAGATCGTCCAACCGGTGGTGCACGAGGGTCGCGCCCGTGCGAAGCATGTCCCAGGCGTGCCTGGTCGTGAGTGCCACGCCGAGAAGACGAGCTAACACTCACCCCGCCAAACCACAAAAGCCAGACCACGCTCAAGTGAGAGCCCACGCACAGCGCAGGCGCGCTATGCGCGGGTGCCACACAAAGCAGACAAGCCGGTCTCGGCCAGCACCCCGCGCGCTGGTCGGCCCGGCTACCGCTGGCACGCTGGCCGTGTGCCCCCGCTTGAGCGCCGCCACCGCAACCACGCCTGGACGCAAGCATGCTGCGCGGCGTGAACGCGCCCACAACCACCGGCACCACGCCCGTGAGAGCGCGCATGCAGCGCAGGCGCGGCCATGGGCGGGTGCCGCGCGCAGCCGCCGAACTGGTCTCGGCCAGCACCGCACGCGCTGGTCGGGCCCGGCTACCGCTGGCGCGCTGACCGCGTGCCCCGCTTGAGAGCCGCCGCTCGCGACCACGCCCGGACGGGAGCATGCCTTGTCGCGTGGACGCGTTCACGACCACCGGCACCACGCCGTGAGAGCCCGCGCACAGCGCACCGCGCGTCATGCGTGAGTGCCGCGCGCAGCCGTCGAACTGGTCTCGGTCAGCACCGCGCACGCTGGCCGTGTGCCCCGTTTGGGAGTCGCCGTCCGCGGCCACGCCCGGACGGGAGTGTGGTGTGTGGCGTGGGGGCGGTTACATCCACTCGGCATTCGGAGTGGTGTTGTGTGGCCGCGGTTAGGGGGATGCGCGGTCTCCCATTGAGGGAGACCGCGCATGGGTGGTGGGTTGTTAGGTGAGGGCGGCTTGTTTGGGTTCTTCCTGGCTGAACTGGGTGCGGTAGAGGTCGGTGTAGCGGCCTCCGGCGGCCAGGAGTTGGTCGTGGGTGCCTCGTTCGACGATGTGGCCCGCCTCGACGACGAGGATCTGGTCGGCGGCGCGGACGGTGGAGAGGCGGTGGGCGATCACTACGGCGGTGCGGCCGTCGAGGGCCTCGGTGAGGGCCTCTTGGACGGCGGCCTCGGAGGTGGAGTCGAGGTGGGCGGTGGCCTCGTCCAGGATCACCACGCGGGGGCGGGCCAGGAGGAGGCGGGCGATGGTGAGGCGCTGGCGCTCGCCGCCGGAGAGGCGGTAGCCGCGCTCGCCGACGATGGTGTCGAGTCCGTCGGGCAGGCTCTCGATGAGGTCCTTGAGGCGGGCGCGGTCGAGGACGTCCCACAGGTCGTCGTCGGACGCCTCCGGGCGGGCCAGCAGCAGGTTGTCGCGGATGGACTCGTGGAACAGGTGGCCGTCCTGGGTGACCATGCCGAGGGTGGCGCGGATGGTGGCGAAGTCGAGGTCGCGGACGTCGACGCCGCCGAGGCGGACGGTTCCGGAGTCGGGGTCGTAGAGACGCGGGAGCAGCTGGGCGATGGTGGACTTGCCGGCCCCCGAGGAGCCGACGAGGGCGATCATCTGGCCGGGCTCGGCGCGGAACGAGACTTCGTGCAGGACGTCGACGCCGCCGCGGGTGTCGAGGGTCGCGACGTCCTCGAGGGAGGCCAGGGAGACCTTGTCGGCGGACGGGTAGGCGAAGGTGACGTCGTCGAACTCGACCGAGGCGGGGCCGTCGGGCATGGGACGGGGCTTCTCGGGCTCGGCCACCAGGGGCTTGAGGTCGAGGACCTCGAAGACCCGCTCGAAGCTGACCAGTGCGCTCATCACCTCGACGCGGGCGCTGGCCAGGGCGGTGAGGGGCGCGTACAGGCGGGTCAGGAGCAGGGCCAGGGCGACGACCGCGCCCGCGTCGAGCTGGCCGCGCAGGGAGAAGTAGCCGCCCAGGCCGTACACCAGCGCGAGGGCGAGCGCGGAGACCATGGTGAGCGCGGTGATGAAGACGTGCTGGACCATCGCGGTGCGCACGCCGATGTCGCGGACGCGGCGGGCGCGGGCGGCGAACTCGGCGGACTCGCGGTGCGGCTTGCCGAACAGCTTGACCAGCGTGGCGCCGGGTGCGGAGAAGCGTTCGGTCATCTGGGTGCTCATGGCGGCGTCGTGGCCGGCGGCCTCGCGTTCGAGGCGGGCGAGGCGGGTGCCCATGCGCCGGGCGGGCAGCACGAAGACCGGGAGCAGGATCAGCGTGAGCAGCGTGATCTGCCAGGAGATCTGCACCATGACGACGAAGGTCAGCAGGACCGTCACCAGGTTGCTCACGACGCCGGAGAGGGTGTCGCTGAACGCGCGCTGGGCGCCGATGACGTCGTTGTTGAGCCGGCTGACCAGGGCGCCGGTGCGGGTGCGGGTGAAGAACGCGACCGGCATGCGCTGCACGTGGTCGAACACGGCGGTGCGCAGGTGGAGGATCAGGCCCTCACCGATGCTGGCCGACAGGAAGCGGTTGGCGAGGCCGAGCGCCCCCTCGGCGAGGGCCAGGCCGGCGATCAGCACGGCCAGCCACACGACGGTGGAGGTGTCGGAGCCGCCGACGATGGCGTCGACCACCCGGCCCGCCAGCACGGGCGTGGCCACCGCGATCACCGCCATGACCACGCTGCCCAGCAGGAAGAGGGCCAGCAGCCGGCGGTGCGGGCGGGCGAACCGTCCGATCCGTTTCAGCGTGGCCTTGGAGAAGGGCCTGCGGTCGTCCTGCGCGTTCATGGCGTGGTGGAGTGACATCCACGCCGTGACCTCCATGTCCATCGGGATCACCGCCGTCCGGTCGTCGTTTCGCCACCGGTGGCACGGCGGCCGTTCACGAAGATGATGGAACCTCAAGAATGGTTGAGGTCAAGTCCTCGTCTTGCCCAGACTGGCACCCGGGTACGACACTCTGGGCCGGACGAAGGACGAAGGGGAGAAATTGGACATCGGCAAGCTGCGGGCGGACACCCCCGGGTGCGACCGGGTCGTTCATCTCAACAACGCCGGGGCCGCGCTCCCCGCCCGGCCGGTGATCGACGCCGTCACCGGGCATCTGGAGCTGGAGTCGCTGATCGGCGGTTACGAGGCCGCCGACCGGGCCGCGGCGGAGCTGGAGCGTTTTTACGACGCGACGGCGGACCTGATCGGCGCGGAACGCGACGAGATCGCCTACGTGGAGAACGCCACCCGCGCCTGGGACATGGCCTTCTACTCCATCCCGTTCCGGGCCGGCGACCGGATCCTCACAACGACCAGCGAGTACCCCAGCAACACCATCCCCTACCAGCAGCTCGTGGAGCGGCGCGGCGTCCGCGTCGACGTCGTGCCGGACGATGGAGACGGGCAGATCTCCCTGGACGCGCTCGAGGCCGAGCTGGCCAAGGGCGACGTGCGGCTTGTGTCGCTCAACCACGTCCCCACGCACAACGGCCTCATCAACCCGGCCGCCGAGGTCGGGCGGCTCTGCCGGGCGGCGAACGTGCTGTACCTGCTGGACGCCTGCCAGTCGGTCGGGCAGTTGCGGGTGGACGTCGGGGAGATCGGCTGCGACATGCTCTCGGCGACCGGGCGCAAGTTCCTGCGCGGCCCGCGCGGGACCGGGTTCCTCTACGTGCGGCGGCCGATCCTGCACACGCTCGAACCGCCGTTCCTGGACCTGCACGCGGCGTCCTGGACGGAGTCCGGCACCTACGAGATGCGGGACGACGCGCGCCGCTTCGAGAACTGGGAGCGGTACATCGCGGGCCAGATCGGCCTGGGCGTGGCCGTCGACCAGGCCGCCGCCATCGGGCTCGAAGCGATCGAGGAGCGGGTGACGAGTCTTGCCGCCGGCCTGCGGGAGGCCCTCGCGGAGCGGCCCGGCGTCACCGTCCTGGACCGCGGCCGGCGACGCTCGGCGCTGGTGACCTTCACGCTGGACGGCCATGACCCGGCCGCACTGAAACTGTCACTGCGCGAGAAGGGCATCAACGTCAGCGTCACCAACGGCGGGCAGCAGCGCTACGACGTGCGGGCCGCGCCCGCAGCCGTGCGCGCCTCGGTGCACTACTACAACACCGAGGAGGAACTGGAGTCGTTCCTGGCGGCCCTGCCCGCGCCCTGAGGTTCAGGTGTTGCCCTTGGCCGCGCTGATGTCGGCCAGGGCGGACTGGGCGCCCTCCGCGATGGCGAGGTCGCCCAGGGAGACGATGCCGATCGGACGGCCGTTCTCGATGACCGGCAGCCGCCGCACGGAACGTTCCCGCATGCGGTCGGCGGCCGTGTCGAGGGAGTCGTCCGGTCCCACCGTCGCGGTCACGTCGCTGCACACCCCGGCGACCTTGGTCTGCCGCGGGTCGTCGCCCGCGGCCAGCCCGCGCACCACCAGGTCGCGGTCGGTGACCAGGCCGTAGAGCGTGTCGGAGTCGGCCACCAGCACGGCGCCGATGTCCTCGTCCCGCATCGCGCGGGCGACCGTGACGATGTCGAGTTCGGGAGAGACCGAGGTCGGCGACCCCGTCATGATGTCGCGGACCTTCGTGGCCATGGAACGGTCCTCCTCGGATCGGGTTCGTGTGAGACTCCCAGGACACCTCCCGCCTTACCCGACGACAACGGCCTCATTCACGCGGGAGGTCGCGCGGTGACACGGCGCGCAGAGCGCGGCGATCGCTTAATGCGCCGAAGTTTCCGACTAAACTGCACAGCCTTGAATGGTGTACGGGGAGTCGCCGGCGAGACCGCTCCCGCCCGCCCGTGAACACGAGCCGAGGAGGTCGCGCCGTGCAGGATCCGGCGCCTCTGAAGGATCCGGCGCAGCCCCCGGCCGAATCGTCCGATGCGGACGGGGCCCCGGAATCCCCCAGGTCCGGGACCGCCGCGTTCCGTACCGCCCCGGCCTCCGGCGCGCGCGAGGACGACGCCGAAGGCTCCGAGCGGGACGAGGATGGTCCCGAGGGCGGTGGCGGCGAACCTCCCGAGGACGACGCGGAGGCGGAGGCCACCGGTGAGGACAGCGCGCCGGAGCGCGCCGAGGCCGAGGAGGCGATCGGGGAGAAGCCCGAGTTCTCGGCGCTGATCTTCAATTCGGCCGGGCAGTGGACGATTCCGGCGCCCACGGACGAAGCTCCCGCGGCGGAGCCGTCCCCTCCCGAGCCGCCGGCTCCCGAGCCGCCGGCCGCTGAACCGGCGGCCGCGGAGGCGGCCGTCCCTGAGGCGGCCGTCCCTGAGGCGGCCGTCCCTGAGGCGGCCGTCCCTGAGGCGGCCGTCCCTGAGGCGGCCGTCCCTGAGGAGCCTGAGCAGGAGGTCTCCGAGCCGGAGGCGCCTCCGGCGGACGAGCCGGTGGCGCCGGCCTCCGCGACCGTCCCGGAGATCGATCGGAAGATCGCGCCGAAGGTCGCGCCCGAGACCGTTCCCGAGATAGACGTGGCGGCGGCACGCCCCAAGCCGCCCCCTCCCCCGGAGGAGCCCGACCCGCTCGGCCTCACGCCGGAGCCCGTACCGGACGAACCTCAGGGGCCGCCGGACGTTCCCGCGCCGGAACCGGAGCCCGAGCCCGAGCCGGATGCGCAGGCGTTCTACGAGGATCCCCTTCAGCAGCGCGGTGCACCTGAGGCACGGCCCAGCGCGCCCGTTCCCGCGGATGCCTGGGAGGGGTGGCCGCAGTCTTCGCACACCGCGCCGCCCGTACCGCGAGAGGTTCGGCCACAGCAGGAGATCCGGGTCCTGCCTCAGGAGGTTCGCCTGCCGCAGGGCTATGCGAGCCCGCCCACGCCTGCTCCTGCGGCGCCGCAGGAGCAGACACCCCAGGCTTACGCACAGCCGCCGGCCCAGCCTCAGCCGCGCGTACAGCCGCCGCCCCCGCAGCCCGAGCGTCCCCAGCAGCCGCCGCAGGAGTACTCCCCTGGCCCGCCGCACCACCAGTACGGGGAGACGCCCCCTGCCTACGGGGCCGCCGCCCCTCCCCACTACGGTCCGGTCCAGCAGGACGACCAGCAGACCTTCGGCGAGGCGCGCGACTTCGCCGCGGCGTACGAGGCCGCTGCCAGTGAAGTCAAGGGGCGCAAGAAGCGGCGCCGGGGCCTGATCAGCCTCATCATCGTGCTCGTCCTGCTCGCGGGCGGGGCGGCGGGGCAGCTGGTACGGCCCGTGCCCGAGCCCAGGATGCAGTTGACGCTCCCTGCGTCGACCCACACCTTCCCCGGGTCCGCCCCAGTGCTGCCTCTGCCCGTTCAGGGGCAGTCGGCCCTGTACGTGGACGGCATCGGGCCGATGGGCGCGTCCGGTGGGACGGTCCCCACGCCGACGGCCAGCGTGGCGAAGGTGATGACGGCCTACGTCTTCCTGCGCAGCCACCCGCTCGCCTCGGGGCAGCCCGGCCCGATCTACACCGTCTCTCCGCAGGCGGCGGCGCAGATGCCCGAGCGCAGGGAGCGCGGCGAGTCGCTGCTCGGGGTGACCGCGGGCATGCGGCTGACCGAGCGCAAGGCCCTCGAAGCCTTGATGATCATCTCGGCGAACGACGTGGCGCACGAGCTGGCCCGCTGGGACGCCGGCGATCCGCGCGCCTTCGTCCAGAAGATGAACGACACGGCGCGGACGCTCGGCATGACGAGCACCCGCTACACCGACCCCAGCGGCTACGACTCGGGCACCGTGAGCACGGCGGCCGACCAGGTGAAGCTGCTGCGCGCGGCGATGGACGTCCCCGCGTTCGCGGAGATCGTGAGCAAGCGCTCCTACGTGCCCGACGACGGCGGGGCGGTCCGTGCCGGCGGCAACGTCCTGATCGGCCAGTACGGGGTGGTCGGCGGCAAGACCGGCTACACCGACGCGGCCGGCGGCAACTTCGTCTTCGCCGCGCGCCGGCGGCTGGCCGGGGTCGACGTCCTCTTCCTGGGCGCGGTGATGGGGCAGCGGTCGCCCAGCGCACTCGGGGCGCTTCGGGCCAGCCGTGATCTGCTCGCGGCCGCCCAGCGGACGCTGACGTCGGTCACGCTGGCCCAGGGCGGCGCGCGTGTGGGCCGGGTCGACGACGGGTTGGGCGGGTTCACGCCGGTGCGCGCGGCCGCGCCGATCACCGTGGTGGGCTGGCCCGGGCTGACCGTGCGGATCCGGGTGGACGGCGACCCGCCGCGAACGGCCGCCCAGGGCACCCGCGTGGGTTCGGTGAAGGCCGGTGCGGCGGACGTCCCGCTCGAACTCGGCCAGCGGCTGGAGGAGCCGTCCATCCTGAAGCGTCTGATCCGCCTCGGCTAGACGGGCCGCGCACGGCTCAGACGTGGCCGGAGTAGAGGGCGGACAGGAAGCGGATCAGGAGTTCCTCGCGGGTCGCGGGCGGGAGGGCGTCCAGGACGGCGTTGACGACGGCCATCTCCGGCTGCCCGCCGGAGCCTGCGCCGATGTCCACGCCGACGGCCCCGAGCAGGCCGGCGAAGCCTTCGTCGTCCACGTCGTCGAGGTCGAGTGAGGCCAGCGCCTCGATCAGGCCGTCGGGGACCTCGGTGGGCCCCGCCGCACGCGCCGCCTTGGCCGCTTCGGCCAGGGTGTGCAGGAGCGCGTGCACCCCGGCGAGGCTCACTCCGGTGAGGGTGAAGTGGACGTTCGCCGGAATGCCCATGAAGGAGAGCTGGGGCTGGAAGAACCAGCCGCGCGCCCGGGCCTCGTCCGCGAGGACGAAGATGTCGAGCTCGGGGTCGTCGGAGGCCACGGCCACCAGAGGCGCGTCCGGTGCGCCGAGCACGCGCAGGCCGGGTATGGCGGCGACACCGGCGATGAGGCGTTCGGCCGCCTCCATCGCGCCCGCGGCGAGGTCGCGGTAGCCCTCCGCCCCGAGCGACATCATGGTCGCCCAGGCCGCCCCGAGCGGGCCCGCGGTCTTGCTGCTCTGGACGGTGGCGTTGATGACGGTGTAGCCGGGCCAGCCCGCCGAGGCGAAGTAGGCCCGCCTCCGCATCGACTCGTCCCGGAACAGCACCACCGACGCGCCCTTGGGCGCGTACCCGTACTTGTGCAGATCGCAGGACAGCGACGTCACTCCGGGCACGGAGAGGTCGAACGGGGGGATCGTCCGGCCGTTCTCGCGCAGCCAGGGCAGCACCCAGCCGCCGACGCACGCGTCCACGTGGCACGGCACGCCCGCCTCCGCGGCCAGGGCGGCGATCTCGGCGACAGGGTCGATGACGCCGTGCGGGTAGGACGGGGCCGAGGCGACCACCAGTGCCGTACGCGGCGTCAGCGCCGCGGCCATCGCTTCGGGGTCGGCACGGTAGGACGCGGGGTCGACCGGAACGGCCACCACGTCCATGCCCAGGTAGTGGGCCGCCTTGTGGAAGGCGGGGTGCGCGGTCACGGGGGCGACGATCTGCGGAGGCCCGTCCTCTGTCCTCTCGGCGGCAGGACGGGCGTCGCGGGCGGCCTTGACGGCGAGCATGATCGATTCCGTGCCGCCGCTGGTGAAGATCCCCGAACCGCCGCCCAGCCGGTCCGCGACCGCGCCGAGGACCTGCCGCTCCAACGTGACGATGCTGGGGAACGCGGTCGGGTCAAGGCCGTTGACCTCCAGCATCTCCTGGTACGCGCGGGCCGCCAGGTCGTGCACCGCGGCGCGTCCGGTGTCGTACACGTAGGCGGTGACCTGCCCGCCGCGTACGGGAAGGTCCCCGGCCTTGAGGCGGGCCAGCCGGTGCAGCAGTTCGTCCGACGCGATGCCGTGTTCGGGCAGGGCGTGGGGGGTGGCTTCAGGGGGCATGGCGCTGGGACTCCTCCAGGTGAGGGCGGGAACCGGACCCCGGGCCGGTGGCCAGGTGGCGATAGGCCAGGAGCATGGGCACGCTGAGCAGGAGCAGCAGGGCCGGTACGAGGGTGAAGCCCGCCGTGAGCCCGTTGAGGGCCGATTCCGGTTGCCGTGCGGGGGTGTCGAAGTCCGCGGACTGGAACGAGGTCCAGGCGAGGATCAGCGCGAAGATGCCCGGACCGAGGGCCAGTGCTCCGGTTTCGGCGGCCGTCCACAGGCCCGTGAAGGCTCCCGCCTGGGCGTGCCCGGTCCGTTCCGTGTCCGCGTGGACGGTCTCCGGGAGCAGGGACAGGGGCAGCAGTTGCACGGCCGCGTAGCAGACGCCCACCAGCGCCGTCAGGCCGAGGACCGGCGCGACGTCCCCGCCGTCCAGCAGCGGGTACAGGGCGCAGGCCGCGCCCGCGAACGCCGTGACCGCGGCCAGGTAGCAGGGGATGTGGCCGAAACGGCGTGCCAGCGCACCCCACAGCGGCACCGCCAGGGCGCTGGGGCCGACCATGCAGACGAACATCGTGGACGTGAGCCCGTAGTCGTCGAGCCGGTAGGTCGCCGCGTAGGGGGCGCCCGCCAGCATCACCGCCACCGCCAGGGACTGCAGCACGAAGGCGGCGAGCAGTGCGAAGAAGGGCCGGTTGCCTCGCGCCAGGCGCAGCGCGGCGGCCAGTCCAAGCGCGCGCGGGCCGGGGCGGGAGGGGATCCATCGGGTGGCCAGCGCACTGGCGAGCATGGCCGCGCCCATGGCCAGCCCTATGACCACGCCCATCACGGCGTAGCCGCCTCGGCCGCCACCGTCCACGGCGTCGACCAGGGCCGGGGCGAGGCCGCCCGCAAGGAGGATGCCCACCGTCAGGCAGACGATCCTCCAGGCCATCGCACGGCTCCGCTGGTCGGGTCGCGCGGAGATCTCGGCGGGCAGCGCCACGTACGGCACCTGGAAGCACGCGAACGCGCTCGCGGCGAGCAGGAACGCCAGCCCCGCCCACACCGCCGCGAACCCGGGCGAGTGGACGGGCACGGCGAACATGGCGGCGAAGCACAGCGGCAGGGCCATCGCGCCCAGCAGGAGCAGGCGTGTGCGGCGTCCGCTGCGCACGGCCTCCCGGTCACTGGCCGCGCCCACGATCGGGTTGAGCAGGACGTCCCACGCCTTGGGCAGCACCAGGACGGCGCCCGCGATCGCAGCGGAGACGCCCAGCACATCAGTCAGGTAGTAAAGGAGCAGCAGGCCCGGGACCGCGGAGAAGACGCCCGTCCCCACCGAGCCGATGCCGTATCCCAGCAACCGCCCCCGGGGCAGGCGTGAATCGGCGGTGGCTTCCGCGTTCATTCCGGGAGGTCCAGCATCCGGGCCACGAGGCGGTGCAGGTGGGCCCGGAAGCGGGCGACCTGTTTGGGGTCGTCCAGGCCGGTGCGCCGCCCGTCCACGTCGAGGACGCCGCCGCGGCAGAAGCCGTGGGTGGTCCAGATGACCGTCATCACGGCGTAGTCCACGTCCACCCCGTCCCCGACTACCTCTTGGACGGCCTCGCCGACCCTGGCGAGCAGGGGTTTGACGTAGAGGCCCTCCAGGTGGACGACGTCGGCCGCGTCCGAGAGCCAGCGGTGCATCCACAGCGCCGGGATCTCGGGGTGGTCGAGGCAGAAGTCGAGATAGCGGTCCACGAGCCGCCGCACGCCGCCCGGGTCGGGGGTGAGGCCGGCGAGCGCCTCTTCCAGGACGGCCCGTTCGGCGCGGTGGGCGCGTTCCATGACCGCCAGGTAGAGATCGCGTTTGCCGCCCACGTGGTAGGCGACGGTGGCGATGTTGAGCCCGGCGGAGTCGGCGATGAGGCGGGTGGAGGTCCCGTCGTAGCCGAGCTCGGCGAACAGCCGGGTGGCGACGTCGAGGATGCGCTCGCGCGCGGAGTCGCGCGCCGGTTCGCCGGGCATGCGGTCACGCTACGCCGCCGCCCGTTCTCCGTCAATCACTTGATGGAGAGTGGGGATCATGGAGCGCCCTTTTGGTTACTCAGGGCTGACTCCGGGCATTCAGGAGTCTGACGCAGTGGAGACATCACGCAGGTCAAAGCGTGGACAAGGACGGGAACCGGCGGGTAATGCGCCGGAGTCGAACGTTTCGGGGGACGACAGTGAGCATCCTGCGCCACGGTGGGGACGTCCGCGGTCCCGCCCTACGCCTTCTCACGCTCCGTGACACCCCGGGCCGCCCGTCCTCCCGCGAACACCCGGCCGGGCCGCCGGCGCCGTCCCCCTCCACCGCGGCCTCCGCCGCTCCGCCCCCGTGCGGCGCGGCTTCGCAGCCCGGCGGGCGCCCGGCGACGTCGGCGGTCCGCGCGGTCGCCAGCGTCCTGACGCTGGGCGCGGCGATCTTCTATCTCGCCGTCGCCGTGAAGGGCGTGGGCGGGCTGCTGCTGGGGCCGCCGCCGGAGATGGTGACCACCGCGGGCGATCTGGGCGCGAGCACCCGGTCGGCCCAGCTGCCGCCCGCCGAACTCGCCGGGGCCCGCTCCGGCACCGCCGAGGCGGAGACCGCGACCGATGCCGCGCCCGGTCCCGGAGACCAGGACCTGGAGGTCCTGCTGCGCCCGCTGGCGATCACCGGGGCGGCGCTGGCCGGACTGCTGCTGCTGTGGTCCGGGGTGCGCGGCCTGCACGCGGTGCGCGACCAGCGGCGCTGGCGCGGGCGGCAGATCTCCGGGCTGATCGGCTTCGGCCTCGGGACGCTGGCCTTCGGCCTCGGGCTCGCCGCGGCCGACGGCCGCACGGCCGCGTACGTCGGATCCGTGTGGCAGGGCGTGGAGCCGATCCGTCCGAGCGTGGTCCTGGCGCTCCTGATCGGCTCGCTGGCGCTGCTCCTGCCGGCGCGCAGGCGCGACCCCGGCCCGCGCCAGCCCGCCCGGGCCTCCACGGTGCCCGATTGCGCCGCGGCGCACCCGGCCCCGGTTCGTTCTCCTATCGGACGCTGATCCTTTCGGGCGCTGATCCTTCGGGCGCCGCCCGTTCGTCCGCGCACGCGCTCCTGGACTCATGCACGTGCGAATGGACGGCGTTCTTTAGCAGAGATCTTCACACTGGTTACGCCCGCGATCCGAACCGTCCTGCAAGCTGGCGATAGCTCCAAAGAGGACGAATCACCCAGCATGCGATTTCGGGGGAACTGCATGACGATGCCGCGGATCACCCACCCCATCAGTACGCGGAAGCGGACCTTCCGGCAGCGGGCCGACGAATGTCTGGTGGCCGCCTATACCACCGGTCTCACCAAGACCTACGACCCGTCCGGCGGCCCCGCGCTCGACAACGTGAACGTGGCATTCCGGGCGGGCGAGCTGTGCGCTCTCATGGGGCCCTCCGGCTCCGGTAAGAGCACGCTGCTGGCCTGCCTGGCCGGGCACGAGCCGCCCAGCGTCGGCCGCGTCTACGTGGGCCGCGGCGACGCGCGGCCGTGGCTGCCGCAGCAGATCCGGCAGATCTGCCGGGGCGAGGTCGGGTTCGCGCTCTCCCACTCCCGGCCGTTCCTCGACCGGACGGTCGAGGAGAACCTGGAGTGGGCCGCGGCGCTGGCCGGGACGCCCCCGGCCGCCGCCCGCGCCCGCACCGACCGGGTCGCCGCGGTCACCGGCCTCCTGGACGATCTCGGCACCCCGGTCGGCCTCCTCCCCGAGGACCGGCGCCACCTCACGATGTGCGCCGCCGCGCTGCTGCCCGGTCCCAGCGTGCTGCTGGTGGACGAGACCGAGTCCGGCGGCGCGATGACCGCCGACACCTTCGCCGTGCTCCGCCGCTGCGCGACCGCGTTCGGCACGACGGTGGTCGCCGTGACCGAGAGCCCGGCCGCCGCGGCGCTCGCCGACCGGGTGCTGTTCCTGTCCTGCGGGCGGGTCGCGGGGATCGTGGCGCGTCCGGCCGAGGACGTGGTCTACGAGCTGCGCGAGGTCTTCGCCGCGCAGCAGGCCGAGGAGGCCGGGAAGGCCGAGCCGGTCACGCCCCAGACGACGACTACCTCAGGACCCCCGGCCTCCGGGCAGCGCGGCCAGTTCCCGCCGGCCCCGGCCCAGCCTCGCCCGGCGCGGCGGGAGCCGCGCATACCGGGCATGCGGAACCCGGCCGAAGCCTAGGACCGCAACCGCGCCCCGCGGTGTGGTCTACGTGGCAGGCGAGACGGAGGCGCCGGAAGAGGAGGAGGCGGCTTCGGTGGGGCGCTGTTCGGCGTCCGCCGAGGTGAGCCAGACGGTGAGCACCATCTCCATCTCCATCCGCGACTCGGGGTCGTAGAGGTTTCCCCCGAACAGTTCCTCCAGCTGGTGCAGGCGGTAGCGGACGGTCTGCGGGTGCACGTGGAGGCGGCCGGCGACCTCGGTGGCGTTGAAACCGTTCTGGATGCAGGCCAGGAGAGTGCGCATCAGGCGTTCACGATGCCGGGGCCTGATCGCCTTGAGCGGCGCCAGACGCAGGTCCGCGATCGCCCGCACCAGTTCCTCGTCCTTGAAGACGACGAGGGTGGGCATGTGGTCGGCGCAGCGGATCAGCCGTTCGGACGGAAGGATGCCGCGCCGGGCCAGCGGCAGCGCCTCGCGGGCCCAGCGCAGCGACTTGGCGGCGTCCTCGGTCTTGACGGTGGGGCCCATGGCGGCGACCCACGTGCGCAGCGACGACTCCAGCATCCGCCCGCGCCCCGGCCCCTCCGGGTCCGGCACGATCAGGCACGGCTCGCGCCGGTTGACGTCGGCCAGCACGTCCGGCGGCAGCGACGGGTGCGAGAACGGCTGCCGGCTCCGCTCGTACAGGACCACGGCGGCGACGGTGCGCGGCACCCGCCACTGCGCCAGCCTGGCCAGGTCGGCGATCGCCTGCGGGGCGGCCGGGGGCTCGGCCAGCAGCAGGTCCAGCAACCGGCGGCGGCGGTGCTCCAGCTCGCCGGCCTCCTGCGCGCGGGCCTTGGTGTAACCCTCGGCGGCGGCGCGGGCGATCTCGTCCAGGAACGCGAAGATGGCCTCGGCGAGGCTGGCCAGGGCGCGCCGGGAGATGTTGAAGGTCTCCGACTCGGCCGCGAGCCGCCGCCACGCCACCCGCGCGCAGAGCCGCATCGAGGTCTGCAGGACGTCGAGGCTGCGGCCCTCGCGCGCCTCGGCCCAGCCGATCTCCCGGTAGACGGCCGCGACGGGCTCCCAGGAGCTGTCGGGGTCGACGATGAGGTCCACGAACTGCTGGAGCGCCCCCTCGACGGCCAGCCGCACCAGCCGGGAGTACTCCTCGTCCTGCGGGCGGGCGTACTCGGGGATCTCGGAGAGGATCTCCTGGATCATCTCCTCGGCCAGCGCGTCCAGATGGGGCCGCATGAGATCGGACATCTCACAGGGGACGCCGGCCCACGGTTTCAGGGGCGTGCGTTCCTCGAGCGTCGTGGTCACCGTTCGCACCTCCCGCCCCGTCGGCAACCAGGGGCTCATCGGAAGTTACAGAGCGGTGTACGCGTCCGCTGCGAACCGGGCCACGCATTGCGCGCACATCGTTGTCATCCGGATGACAAACCGTCGTTCCCGTGAAGGGATACAGCCGTCATATCCGCGCAAGGGGGCGCATCGGACAACAGCATCGCGCCTTGGGAAGCACCGGGTCAACGACCGCGCCCCCGTGCGTCCCCTGCCTGGTCCCCCACACGGGCCGTGCCCACCGTGAGGCCCCTGTCAGGCGCGCCTGGGGCCGGGGCCCGCGAACGCGGCGACCGCGCCGAGCCCGAGGTAGATCGCCCCGGTCGCGTAGCGCTGCCCGCGCCGGAAGCGCGGCCGGCCCCGCAGCATCGCGCCGATCGACCCGCCGGCGACGGCGTAGAGCACGTCGCTGACGAGCCCGATCAGCGCGGTGACCAGGCCCATGACCACGATCTGCGCCGGGACGGCGCCCGCCCGCTGGTCCACGAACTGCGGCAGGAACGCCAGGAAGAACAGCACGACCTTGGGATTGAAGATGTTGATCAGAACGCCGTCGAGGTAGACCCGGCGCAGCGGCTTGGGCGAGGTCTCGGGCCCGTCCACCCGGTCGCCGCCGCGCAGCGTCCGCACCGCCAGGTACACCAGGTACGCGGCGCCCGCGTAGCGCAGCACGCCGAAGGCGGTCGCGGACGCGGCCACGATCGCCGACAGGCCCGCCGCCGCGGCCGCCACGTGCACCAGCGTGCCGGTCTCCACGCCCAGCGCGGAGGCGATGCCGGCCCGCCGGCCGTCCGCCACGCTGCGCGCGGCGATGTAGAGGTGGTTCGGACCGGGGATCACGATCAGCGTCGTGGCGGCCAGCAGGAACAGGATCGGATGGGTCATGGTCCGTACGCTAGGGCCGGTTCAGTCACCGGGCACAGGTCCAATCGGCTTCGGCGATCGGGGTCCAACCCCGCCCCGGCGCAGGGCCCGGGCCACAGACGCGGCCGGGACGCGCGGCGCCGCCGGCGCCGTGGTCCGGGCGGAGGACGGCTCCCGGTGGAGCACGTCGAACATCCGCTCCCAGCGGTCCAGCGCCGCGCCCGCCTCGAACCGGCGGGCCGCGCGCGGCGCGGCGCCGCCCAGCCGCTCCCGCAGTTCCGGGTCCATGATCAGCCGGTCCAGCGCGGCGGCGAACCCGGCGGTGTCGCCGGGACGGGCCAGCAGCCCGTCCGCCCCGTCGGTGACCAGGTCGCGGACGCCGGGAGCGCCGTCGAACGCGACCGCCGGCAGCCCGGCCGCCATCGCCTCCAGCAGCGCCGTCGGGAAGCCCTCCCGGCGGGACGGCAGCGCGAAGATCGACGCCCGGGCCAGCGCGTCCGGCACGTCCCGCGCCACCCCGGCGAACTCCACCGCGCCCGCCGCGCCGAGCCGCTCCGCCTGCTCCCGCAGCGCGCCCTCGCGCGGGCCCGCCCCGTACAGCCGCAGCCGCCAGCGCGGATGCCGGGCCGCCATGGACGCCCAGGCCTCGATCGCCAGGTCCGCGCCCTTCTCGTGCGACAGCCGGCCCAGGCAGGCGATCACCGGCTCGCGCGGCACGGCCGCGCGGCCGGGCACGGCGAGCAGCGTGTGGGGCGTGTGGCCGGCGTTCTCGGCGGGCAGCGCCAGCACCCGCAGCCCGGCGCGGCCGCCCAGCCCGGCCAGGCGCACCCATTCCATCGCCCACACCTGCGCCACGATCACCACGGCGCCGGGGCGGGCGCCATCCAGCAGAGCCGCCAGCCGGACGGCCCCGTCCCTCCTGGTCGCGGCGCGCCTGCGGTCGAGCAGCCGCGCCCGCAGGTCGAGACGGTTGCGCAGCGTGCGTGGACGCCGTTCCAGGGCGGGCAGCGGCCAGGACTCGTGCAAAGTTTCGACGGCGTACGGCCGCGCCCGAGCCGCCTCGCGCGCTTCGTGCGGGGCGGCCTCCGCCGATCGGGTGACGCCGACCAGGGTGACGCGGTGGCCGCGTCCGGACAGCAGCCCGGCCAGGCCGTGCGCCCAGCGCTGGACGCCGCCCGGCCCGTCGACGTCGTCGCAGACGATGACGATGTCGCGGCGGGCACCGCGCCCGCCGTCCCGCGCCCATTCCGGTGCTCGCATGTCAGCCACGCCGCGCTCCCTCCCCGTCCCCCCGCATCGCGGTGCGCGCGCCGCCGGACGGCGTCGAGCCCGGTCTGGTCCAGGTTCTCCTCCTTCGTGCACGGGGCGTGGAAGACCATCGGTCGGTCGGGGGGCGCGCAGTCGAACATCACCTGTGCCCCGTCCGGAAACGCCGGAGGGCGCCCCGCCACGGATGGCGGGGCGCCCTGGGCGCACGAGCGGGTCGGGGTCAGCCCCGGTACTGGGGGTAGCCGTACCCGGCGACCTGCGCCTCGTCGCGGGTCTTCTTCATGACCTTGTTGCTGGTGTTGCCCTCGATGGTGTCGATCGTGCCGTCGCCGTTGTCCTTGACGACCATGCCGACGTGCTGGATGCCCTCGACGCCGCCGCCGTTCCAGTTGAAGAACACCACGGCGCCGGGCTTGGCCTTGTGGCCCCAGTGGCCGGTCTTCTCGAACCACTTGGCGTGCGCGACGGTGTAGGCGTCGGCGCCCATGCCCTTCGTGCCGGTCTGCGCACCCAGCCAGGACACGAACATGTTGCACCACTGGGCGCCGTTGTAGCTGGACACCGAGCCGCCGTCGCGCGCGGCGGTCGCCTTGGCCGCGTTGCTCCTGACGTACCAGTCGTGGAACTTGGTCTGGCCGCCCCTGCCCTCGGAGATGCCGACCTGCTTCTCGGCCAGCTTCAGGACCTGCTGGGCGGAGGCGGACTGGGTGGTCTTGGCCGCCCTGGCGGACTGGGCCTTCTCGCCCGAGCCGGGCTCGTTCCGGGCGGCCTCGGCGTTCTGGGCGGTGGAGCCGGTCTTCTCGGCCAGCCCCTCCGCGCGGACGGTGCCGTGGCCGTTCTTGCCGGCCGCGGCGGCGCCCGCGACGGCGCCGGTGCTGCCGGTGGACGAGTCGGAGGAGGCCACGGCGCCCACGGCCGAGCCGAGGGTCAGCGCGCCGAGGGCGACGCCGCCGACGACGCCGGCGGCCGCACGGCCGCGCAGCGCGATGGTCTGGGAGGTCAGCTCGCTCGCACGGTCACGGAGAGTGGCGAGCAGGGCCGTATAAGCGGGGTTCGTACGGAACGACAAAGCAGGGGTCTCCTGATTCCTTCCAAGGCCGCCTACCGGGTTAGCTGTCGGATTCGGGCGTGGAAGTCGCCCTACGGCGCACAGACGTGCGCCGATTCACCCCAGAGAGTTGGGTCCCCGGCTCCGGACGCCGTCGTCGGCGTGGAATGGACTCGGCGGAGCGGCGGCCTTCAGGGCCGCCGGCACTGCGATCAGATGGACACGGGTTCGCGCGGGTTCGTTGGTCCGCACACGCGACCGTTGAGGCGGTTCCGACCCCTACGGGGCGGGTTCGCCGGCTCCGACGACGCATGGGTCGCATCACCAGAACTGGACAGAAGGTATCAAACTTCCAGCTCAGCGCAAATCTGGGGCAAAGCACTCAGGACCGGAACAAAGTCCGCCCCTGGGACGCATCAGGTCCCGACATCGGGGAAGGATCCGGACTTCAAAGTCGAGTCATGGGGCGGGAGGACGACGATGGGGCCGGATCTGGGCCTGCTGCTGATCACTCTGCTGGGCCTGGCGGGCGCGGGTCTGGTGGGCCTGGCGCTCGTGGCGGTGGGGGCTCTGATGCTGGCGCGGGCCCTGGCCGAACGGGTGCCCGTACGCGCCGAGGGGACGCCCTGGCCGGTCCGGCGGACGACGCCCGCGGCCACCAGGGACAGCGCACGGCGAACCCCGGGAGAGGCTCCGCGGAACGCCCCGCGAGAGGCCGCGCGGGCCGGACGGTGAGATACGTCACACCCTGTGCGGGACGGCCCAGGGCCGACTCAAGGTCGACTCACGGGCCGGCTCAGGGGCCGGCGGCGCCGCTGCCCGCCATGGCCCCGGCCAGCACCAGCCGGCCGGAGGTCCGCACCATCGCCGCGACCTCGTCCACCGGCCGCCGCAGCGAGGCCAGGCTGACCAGGCCGGCCAGCAGCACGTGGCCCAGCACGATCTCGACCTCCTCCCGCTCCGGGACCGGGCCGCCGATCGCCGCCGCCAGCCGGTCCCGGACGAACAGGAAGAGCACCGTGCGGGCGTCGTCCACGCTGGAGTCGTCCGCCGTCACCGCCTGGACGATCGCCGAGGTCAGGGTGAGCTCCTCGGCCGCCACCCGCACGATCCGCTCCAGCATCGCGGTGAGCCGCTCCACCGGGGTGCCCCCGACCGCCAGCGCGTCGATGTCGTCGGTGATCCGGTGCGCCCAGGTGGCGGCGACCTCGGTCAGCAGGTGGTCCTTGGTGGCGAAGTAGCGGTAGACCGTGGCCCGGGCCACACCGGCCCGGTCGGCCACGTCGTGCATGGTCACGGCGGCGTAGCCGCCCTCTAACGCCAGCAGGCGCGCGGCCTCGATCAGCCGCTCCCGCCGCGCCTGCTGCTCCTTGCTCAGGGTCCGCGTCACGGTGATCCGCACATCGCCGCTCAACGCGCCTCCTCGGGGGTACCGAACGTGTGACCGATCCCATACTCTCGCACGTCCGTTCCCACCGCGCGGGCGGCGGCCCCCGAAGATCAGGTCATGGCTCAGGCCACGTCCGTGCGGCTCCGGAGCGCGGCCCATTCCAGGGAATGGCGGATGGCGTCCTCGATGGAGTACTCGGGCTTCCAGCCGAGCAATTCCAGCGCCTTGGCGGGATTGACGAACGCGCCGACCACGTCGCCGGGGCGGGCGGGCGCCTCCTCCGCCTGGAAACCGTCCCCGACGACGCCGCGGAAGGCGTCCACGAGTTCCCGCACGGTGGTTCCGCCGCCGGTGCCGAGATTGATGACCTGGTAACCGGTTCTGCGGCCGCCACCGCCGCCCGCGCCGTTCTTTCCGTTCTTTCCGTCGGAACCGTTCTGGTCATGCGGGACGATGGCGTCGAACCGCGCCGCCGCCTCGCAGAAGGCGCGGGCGATGTCCCACACGTGGATGTAGTCGCGAACCGCCGTGCCGTCGCGGGTGTCCCAGTCCACCCCGGTGATCCGGAACGGCACGCCCAGCTCGTACGACTCGATCATCTTGCCCAGCGCGTGCGTGGGCTTGCTGCTCTGCAGGCCGGTGCGCATCCGCGGGTCGGCGCCGATCGGGTTGAGGTAGCGCAGCGACACCACCCGCAGCCCGTAGGCGGCGCACAGGTCCTCCAGCAGCAGCTCGGCCATCATCTTCGAGCGCGTGTAGGGGTTCTGCGGCTCCAGCGCGGAGTCCTCGGTCACCGACAGGTCCGGCCCGGGGCGGTACATCCCCGCCGTCGAGGCGAAGATCATCCGGTCGCATCCGTTGCGGATCAGATGGCCGGCGAGACTGAGCGTCCCGGTCAGGTTGACCTGGTAATAGCGATGCGGATCCGACATCGAGTCGGGCACCACGATGAGCGCCGCGCAATGGACCGCGACGGCGATGTCGGGATGGGCGGCGAAGATCTCGTCCACCACGGTCCCGTCGGCGATGTCGCCCTGATAGAAGATCTTTCCCTCGGTGAACTCGGACCGTCCGGTGACGAGGCTGTCGAGCACGACCGGAACGATTCCGCGCTCGGCGAACGCCGACGCGATCGTGCTTCCGATGAAGCCCGCGCCCCCGGTGATCAGGACCTTCATGAAACTCCCCCTGCCCGCATTCCGCGCCCCCTTTGATCGATGAGCACAGCTTCGGCAGGCGGTGGCGGCCGGTCAACGCCGCGCCCCGCGGCTGACCGGCTCCGGACGGCCGTGAACTCCGCGCCCGCCGCGGGCGTCCGCGCCCGGCTCTTCCCCCGTCCCACCGTGCCCCCGCCGCCCGCGGGATCCGACCGGCCGATTACGCGCGGTTCGCTCGGGCGGGCCGGCCTGTCCAGAACCGGAATCCATGCCGAAGTACAGCGTTTGCAGGATCCGCCCGGCCCGCCGAACGGCGATCGTTCGGGGATGCGACCGCCCATCCGCGTCCTCATCGTGGACGATCACACCCTGTTCGCCGAGGCGCTGGCCGCCCGGCTGGGCCGGGAGCCCGACCTGGTGATCCTGCCGATCGCCGCCGACGTGCGGCGCGCCCTGGCGCTGGCCGCGACCGAGCGCCCCCAGGTGGTGGTGCTGGACATGACCCTCGGCGCCGAGAGCGGCCTGGACGTCCTGGACCGCGTCCGGGAGCGGCATCCCGGCATGCGGGTGGTGATCCTGTCGGCCATGGCCGAGGTCGACGCGATGGTGCGGGCGGTGCGGCACGGCGCGATCGCCTGGCTGTCCAAGACCGAGAGCGCCGACCTGGTCGCCCGCGTCATCCGCGGGGCGGCGCACCGCGGCGGCTGGCTCCCGCCCGACGTGGCGGGCGAGGTGCTGCGCCGCCTCCTGGCGGACGGCGCCGAGCCCAACGGCGGCGCCCGGCTGCTGGCGGAGCTGACCCCGCGCGAACGCGAGGTCCTCCAGTGCATGGTGGACGGCCTCAACCGGGCGGAGATCGCCGAACGGCTGGGCCTGTCGGCCAACACGGTCCGCACCCACACCCAGAACCTGCTGGCCAAGCTGGACATGCACTCGGCGCTGGAGGCCATCACCCTGGCGATGCGCGCCGGCATGAAACCCCGCTGACCCCGCCCCCGCCGCCCCGCACGACGTGGCGGCCCCCACCAAATGACGTAGCGGACGCTCGTCTCGATGGGCGATTCGATCTCCTCGGGCGGTTCCTACGCTCGGCCTGACGAGGCCGGAGGGAAGATCGTGGAGATCGACGAAGTCGCGGCGCGCGTGGTCCGCACCTACTGGGCGCTCCTGCTGGCGATGACCGTGCTGCCGGTGGTGCTGGTGGGCCTGGTGATGGGCGGGCAGGAGCCGCCGCACTCGGCCACGTCCCGGCTGCAGGCCAGCAGCAGGGCGACCGACGCGGCGGCCGGGGACGCGGGCGTCAGCATCGTGGTGAGCCAGGTCAAGGCGTTCGCGACCGGGCGGACGCTGCTGGACCGGGTGCTGCGCGAGCAGCGGATCGTCCGCGACCCGGTGAAGCTGGCCAAGGAGATCACGGTGGCCGGGCTCGGCACGTCCACCGTGGTGGAGCTGACGATCAAGGACCCGGACGCGGCGGTGGCGCGGCGGCTGACGGACGCGCTCGGGGCCGCGGTGGTCGCCGAGATCAACCAGTCCAACCAGGGCGCGATCACCCAGCAGCTGGCCGCGATCGAGAAGCGGATCCGGGAGCTGGAGGGGCAGCTGGGCCCGCTGTCGCGGCGGGCGGGCGCGGTGCCGGTGCCCGACATCGGCGCGGCGAACGAGCGGGAGCGGGTGGCCGCGGAGCTGAGCGACCTGCGCACCAGCCGCAGCGAGCTGCGGACGGACCTGACCACGGCGGGCACCGCGACGGTGGTGCAGCCGGCGGTGCTGGCCGAGCGGACGAACCCGGTGGTGATGCTGGCGGCGATCGCCGGCCTGGTCGGGCTGGTCGGCGGCGTGCTGGTCGCGGTCGTGGCGGAGATGTTCCGGCCGACCGTGCCGGGGCAGTCCCGGGCGGCGCGGCGGCTGGGCGTCCCGCTGCTGGGCCGGGCGGACGGCGGCGAGGCCGAGGCGGCCGACCTGGGCCGCCGGATCCGGCTGGCGGCGCGGCGGGCGGGGGTGGAGCGGGTCGTGCTGGTCAGCACGGGCGGCCCGCTGCCGGCCGAGCTGCTGTCGCGGATCGCGGCCGCCGCGTACGGGGACGACGCCGGCGTCCTCAAGGCGGCCCCCGCCGAACCGGAGCCCGAAGCCGAAGCGGACGCCGCGCCCCACGACGAGAGCGGCGATGGCGAGCCCGGCGGAAACGTCAACAGCACCGTCCCGGCGTCCGGCGGCGGGACGTCGGTCGTGCGGGCCGGGTCGAAGGCCCCCGGCTCCGGCACGGCGGTCATCGCCAGGAGGTCGGGTGAGCCTGCCCGGACGGCCGCCGAGCCCGCCCGCCGCCCCGCCGCCGCGAGGCGCGCGACGATCCAGGTGCACGCCTTCGAGGACATCGACACGGGCGCCGACGACGGCGCCGGCGTGGTCGCCGTGGCGGGTCCGGTGACGCCCGTGCCGGGCCTGGAGTCGGTCCGCGACCTGGTGTCCGCGTCCGGCTGGCCGCTGCTGGGCGTCGTCGCCACCGACCGGAAGATCACCGGCAGGCGGAAGCGCGCCGCCGGGCGGAAGATCACCGCGAACCGCGAGAGCAAGGGGTGACCATGGGCCAGGCCGGGCAGACCGCGCCGCCGGAGCAGAGCACGGTGCCGTTCACCGTGCCGTCCTTCGCCGGGGAGGTGTCGGACGCCGTCGTGAAGGTGCTCGACTCCGGGTGGGTGACGACGGGGCCGCAGACCGCCGCGTTCGAGCAGGACTTCGCCGACTACCTGGGCGCCGCGCACGTCGTCGCGGTCGCCTCGTGCACCACCGCGCTGGAGCTGTGCCTGCGCGCGATGGACCTGCCGCCGGGCTCGGCGGTCCTCACCCCGAGCCTGACGTTCTGCGGTGCGATCAACGCGATCCTGCACGCCGGGCACCATCCCGTGCTGGTGGACGTCGACGCGGGCACGCTGGTGCCGGGCCCCGCCGAGGTCGCCGCCGCGGCGGCCCGCCGCGCGCCCGCCGCGATGGTCGTGCAGAACCAGGGCGGCTACCCGGTGGACGTCGCCGCGCTGGCGGAGGCGGCCGGGCTGGACCGGACGCGGGTGATCGAGGACGCCGCGCACGGGCCCGGCGCGGCCCGGGACGGGACCCCGGTCGGCGCGTCGTCGTACGCGGCCTGCTTCAGCTTCTACGCCACCAAGAACATGCCGATCGGCGAGGGCGGCGCGGTCGCGACCTCCGACCAGGAGTTCGCCGACCGGATCCGCGCGACCCGGCTGCACGGGATGAGCAAGGACTCCTGGCGGCGCTACCTGCCCGGCGGCAGCTGGCGGTACGACGTCAAGAACCTGGGTCTCAAGGCCAACATGACCGACATCCAGGCGTCGATCGGCCGCGCGCAGCTGACCGCGCTGCCGGAGTGGCAGCGGCGCCGCGCCGAGCTGGTCGCCCGCTACGACGAGGCGCTGTCCGGGCTGCCCGGGCTGGTGCTCCCCCAGCGCGACCTGGACGGCGTCCAGCACGCCTGGCACCTCTACCAGGTGCTCGTGCCGGACCGGGACGCGATCATCGCCGAGCTGGAGGCGGCGGGCGTGTCGACGTCGGTGCACTTCATCCCGGCCAGCCACATGACCGCCTACCGGGAGATCCTCGGCGAGGAGGAGTGCGGGGCGGTCCCGGTGACCGACCGGGTGGCCGAGGAACTGCTGTCGCTGCCGCTGTACCCGGGGCTGTCGTCCGACGGCCAGGACCGGGTGGTCTCCGCCCTCGCCGGGGCGCTGCGGGCCCGGGGCTGACCGTGCGCTGGTTCCCGCTGCCGCGGCTCCGCCGCCCGGTGCCGCCCGCGCCGCCGCCGTCCCCGTCCCCGTCGGCGGAGGCCGGGCCGATGGCGCTGCTCATGGGGCGGGACGAGGTCGCGGTGGCGGGGCCGCGGGTGCGGCGGCTGGTCGCGGGCCGGCGGGTGCTGGTCACCGGTGCCTGCGGGACGGTCGGTTCCGCGCTGTGCCACCGGCTGCGGCGGCTGGAACCAGACGCGCTGTGCCTGATGGACCGGGACGGCCGGCGCCTGGACCGGCTGGCGGGCGAACTATGGGGCGCCGGGCGGGTGGCGGCGGCCGAGGCCGATGTCCGCGACCGCGGCCGGGTCGAGGCGATCCTCGGCGAGGCCCGTCCCGACCTGGTCTTCCACGCCGCGGGACAGAACGAGCTGGGCAAGGTCGAGGACGACCCGTGCCAGGGCGTGGCCGCCAACGTGTTCGGCACCCGGCATCTGGTGGACGCCGCCGTCCGGAACGGCGTGGAGAGGCTGGTGCTGGTGTCGTCCGACAAGGCCGCCGACCCGACCTCGGTGTTCGGGGCGACGATGCGGCTGGGCGAGCTGCTGCTGCAGACGGCCACGCCCGGCCCGACCCGGTTCGCGGCGGTGCGGGTCGGCAACGTGATCGGCGCGCACGCCTCCCTGCTGACCGCGCTGGCCAGCCGGATCTCCTCGGGCGAGGCCGTCACCATCACCCATCCGGAGGTGGCGCGGCACTTCATGACGGTCGCGGAGGCGGCGGGGCTGCTGCTGGAGGCGGCGGCGCTGACCGAGGAGGCCGAGACGTTCGCGCTGGACATGGGCAGCCCGGTGCCGGTGGTGGAGCTGGTGCACCGGTACGCGGCGCAGCTGCGGCTGCCCGAGGTGACGATCCGGTTCAGCGGCCTGGGGCCGGGCGAGAAGCTGGCCGAGAAGACCTTCGCCGACTCCGAGCGCCGGATCCGCACCGCCCATCCCAAGATCTGGGGGACCCGTCCGGCGCCGCCGCCCGCCGGGCTGCCGCGGCTGCTGGACGCGCTGCAGGCCGCGGCCGGGCGCGGCGGGGCCGGCGAGGTGCGGCTGCTGCTGTGCCGGCTCCTGCCCGAGTACCGGCCGGCGCGGCGGGCCCGGCCGCCGGCCGGGCCGCCGCCGCTGGCCGGGGCGGGCGGCGCCCGCCCCGATCCCCCCGTGTTGTGAGGTGCCGTGTTGTGAGGTGCCGTGTTGTGAGGTGCTCGTGAGGTCTGATCGCAAGCTCAGGGTGGCCACCGTGATCACCCGTTTCAACGGCGGCGCCGGGCAGGTGGCGCTGAACGGGGCGCTGGCACTGGATCCGTCCTGCTACGAGCGGGCGGTGATCACCGGCGGGGTCGGGATCGACAGCGCGGCCGCGGCGGGCGCGGACGGACCCGGCGCGGAGGTCCGGTACGGCGAGGACGCGGTCGCGCACGCCGCCGCCGGGGACTTCACGCCCCGCGCGCACGCGGCCGGGATGGAGATCGTGCAGGTGCGGCCGCTGGTGCCGCAGATCTCGCCGCGCGACGACCGGGCGGCGCTGCGGACGCTGACCCGGGTGCTGGCCGAGGGCCGGTACGACGTCGTCCACACCCACAGCGCCAAGGGCGGGGTGATCGGGCGGATCGCGGCGGCGCGGGCGGGGGTGCCGCGGATCGTGCACACCTGGCACGGGTTCCCGTTCAACGAGTTCCAGTCGTGGCCGCGCCGCGCCGCCTACATCCGGCTGGAGCGGATCGCGGCCCGGCGCACGGACGCGTTCCTGGCGATCGGGTCGGAGACGGTGACGACCGCGCTGCGCCTGGGCCTGGCCACGCCGGAGCGGATCCGGCTGTCGTGGCCCGCCGTGGACGTGGACGCCTACGCCGCAGCGCCCGGCTCGCGGGCGCAGGCCCGGCGGCGGCTGGACCTGCCGCTGGGGGTGAAGGTGGTCGGGTCGATCGGGCGGCTGACGTACCAGAAGGGTCCGGAGATCTTCGCGCGGGCGCTGGCGCGGCTGCCCGAGGACGTGTTCGGGCTGTGGGCCGGCGGCGGCGCGATGGCCGGGGAACTGGAGAGCCTGACCGAGAAGCTGGGCATCGCGGACCGGATGCGCTGGCTCGGGCACCGCGACGACGTGGCCGAGGTGATGCCGGCGTTCGACGTGATGGCGATGGCCAGCCGGTGGGAGGGCCTGCCGTGCGTGCTGGTCGAGGCGATCGGGGCGGGGATCCCGCTGGTCGCGACGGCCGTGCCGTCCAACCAGGACCTGGTGCTGGCCGGGGAGACCGGGCTGCTCGTCCCGCCGCAGGACCCGGCCGGGCTGGCCGCCGCGATCGCGCACCTGCTCGACCACCCGGCGGAGGCCGCGCGCATGGCCGGACGGGCACGGGAACGGGTCGGCGACTGGTTCTCGCCCGAGTACCTGGGCGCCGTCCTGGACGAGACCTACCGGGGGAGCTCCAGGCGGCCATGACGACGATCACGACGGCCCGGCCGCCCGCCACGTCCCGCGCGGCCGGCACGGCCCCGGACCCCGGGCCGGGACCGGAGGCGCCGGAGGAGGAGCCGCGGGCGCGCGGGCGCTCGCTGGTGGGCGCGGTCCTCGTCGGTGGGATCGCCTCGCTCCCGATGCTGATGCCGTTCGGGCTGCCGCCCGGCCCCGGCAACACCGGGCTGCCCGACCTGGCGCTGATCGTCGTGACGATGACCGCGCTGCTGTGGGCGGCCACCCGCCGCGTGCCCGTCCGGTGGCCGTTCCTCGTCCCGACGCTGCTGACGATCGTGGCCGGCGGCATCGCCGCGGTCGTGAACGACGCGGGCGCGCTCACGCTGGTCAAGGACCTGTTCGTGCTCCTGTGGGGGGTGAGCGTCGCCAACCTGGCCCGGGACACGGGGCTGCTGCGGCTGGCGATCCGGTCGTGGGTGTGGATCGGCACGTTCTACGCCCTCGTGATGATCGCCGGCTTCCTGATCGGGAACGACACGCTGTCGGGCAAGCAGGTGGACGGCGAGCGGGCCATGTTCACCTTCGGCGACGCGAACTACGCCTCGAACTGGTTCATCTGCGTCTTCTTCATCGCCCGGGCCGCCCGCGTGCCCGAGAAGGCGTGGCAGCGGTGGGCGGTGTGCGGGATCCTGCTGGTCGCCGAGGTGCTGACCGGCTCCAACGGCGGCGCGCTGTCGCTGGGCATCGCGATCGTCGCCGGGTACGTGTTCCGGCTGTTCCGCGAGGGCAAGGCCCACCACGCGATCGCGGTCGTGTCGCTGGCGGCCTTCGCGGGCGGCGGCGGGATCGCCGTGATCTCCACCGTCGACATCCAGCCGTACCTCGACCGGGCCAGCGAGGCGTCCCCCATCCTGCGCGACTCGATCGGCCGCACCACCGGGGAGAGCACCGAGTCGCGCAGCACGGTGTTCGCCACCACCGTCGAGATGATCGAGCGGCAGACCCATCCGTGGGGAATCGGGCCCGGCCACACCGAGGCCGCGATGCTGGAGAACCAGGAGACCTACGTCCGCGAGGCGCACAACGACTACGTCGCGGCGGTGCTGGAGCGCGGGTTCCTGGGCGGGGTCGCGCTGGTCGTGCTGGTGTTCGCGCTGCTGATGGCGTGCGTGCGGATCGCGCGCCGGGACGCGCTGACACCCGCGTACGCGCGGGTCGTGCCGAGGCCGGAGCTGTTCGGGGCGCTGGTGCTGGTCTTCCTGGTCTCCGGGCTGTTCTACGAGACGCTGCACTACCGGCACGGCTGGGCGTTCTTCGGCCTGATCGCCGCGCTGCACCTGTTCGGGCGCCGCGACGCCGTCCAGCCCGAGTCCGTCCTGCTCGCGGATGGGCCGGGCACCGCGCGCGAGGGGGGAGCGCCGTGACCGAGACCCGTCCGCGGCCCGGTGACGCCGTGCCGGACACGGTGCTGCCCACCGAGCACTCCGCCGCGCCCGCCCGTACCATCACCGGCCGGATCGCCAAGCTGATGGCGGGCAACATGGCGGGCCGGGTCGGCGCGCTGGCCTCGCTCGGCATCGCGACGATCATGGTGGCGCGGATCGGCGGGCCCGCGCTGGTCGGGGCGTTCACGCTGGTGCGGATCCTGCCGGGGCTGGTGTGCCACCTGTCCAACGCGGGCCTGCCCGCCGCCGCGCCCTACTTCCTGGCCGGACGGGACGGCACGGGCCGCGAGTACGACCAGTCGGTGGTCCGGCCCACGCTGGCGTGGCTGACCGTCGCGGGCGCGCTGGCCGGGGCGCTGGGCTGGCTGGCCCTCAGCCCGCTCATCCATCTCGCGTTCTTCCGGTCTTTCGGGTTCTGGGTGGCGCTGGCGGCGACCGTCCCGGCGTTCACCCAGGGGTTCGTGTCGGTCGGCAAGGGGCTGCTGCAGGGCACCGACGACCTGCGCGGCGCCAGCCTGGCGATCGCGGTCGAGGAGTTCGTGTTCCTGCCGATCTACCTGGTGATCCTCATCGGCTGGTACGGCCCCGGCGCGCTGGTCACCGGGCTGGTGCTGGCGGACGTGGCGGCCGCGGCCTGGATCATCGCGCGGCTGGCGCGGCGCGGCTTCTTCAAGGGCTGGGGCCGCCCCGACCCGCGGCTCGGCCGCACCATCGCCGGCTACGGCCTGCGCGGCTACCTCGGCCAGCTCATCGACCTGCTCCAGCTCCGCTTCGACATGGCGCTGCTGGGCGCGCTGGCCGGGCCGAAGGTCCTCGGCGTCTACACGGTGGCCAGCAAGTTCGCCGAGCTGGTGCAGCTGCCCGGCCTGGCGCTCAACTACGTGCTCTACCCCGACTTCGCCCGCGACGACCGGGCCGAGGCGACCCGCCGCACCCGGCGCATGATCCTGCCCGCGCTGGGCGTGTCCGCGCTGGCCGCGCTGCCGCTGGCGCTGATCGCCGGGACCGCGCTGCCGTGGGTGTTCGGGGAGGTCTTCGACGACGCCGTGGTGCCCACCTACATCCGGCTCGCCGGGGTGGTCACCTTCGGCGTCACCGGACTGGTCATGGCCTACCTGTACGGCGTCGGCCGGCCCGGCGCCGCCTCGACCGGGCAGGCGATCGGGCTGGTCGTGGTGGTGCTGTGCGGGGTGTGGCTGATCCCGCGGTACGAGGCGGCGGGCGCGGCGACCGCGACGGCGGTGTCGTTCGTCGCGACGACCGCGGCGCTGCTGATCTTTTTCCGCCGGGTCGGCCGCCGCGTCGGCGGGGGCGCCGGGGCCGAGGGCGACGGAGGGTGACCGCATGACGGAGAAAGAGCTGGACACGCGGCCGGTCGACCCGGCCGACGGCGTCGCCCCGTCCACCCCGCGCCGGGTGCTGGACGTGGCGGGCGCGCTGGCCGGGCTGGTGCTGCTGAGCGTCCCGCTGCTGATGATCTACCTGCTGGTGCGGGCGTCCAGCCCGGGGCCGGGGATCTTCCGGCAGACCCGGGTGGGGCAGGGCGGGCGGCCGTTCACGATGTACAAGTTCCGCACCATGCGGCAGGGCGTCGGCGGGCTCACCGTCACCGCCAACCGCGACCCGCGGCTGACCCGGATCGGCAAGCTGCTGCGCGAGTGGTCGCTGGACGAGCTGCCGCAGCTGGTCAACGTGCTGCGCGGGCACATGACGCTGGTCGGGCCGCGGCCGGAGACCTACGACCTGGCGGTGCACTACGACCCGGGCAGCCGCTGGATCTTCGACCACCGGCCCGGGCTGACCGGGGTGTCGGAGGTCCGGTTCCGCGACTTCGACGTGCTGCCGCCCGGGGAGGAGGTCGACCTGGTCAACTACATCGAGCGGATCGTCCCGGCCCGGGTGGCGGTGGACGCGGTGTACCTGCGCGACCCGTCGATGCGGGCCACGCTGGGGGCGCTGTGGGACACCGTCCGGCACATCCTCGGCTTCTCCGTCCCGCCCCTGGAGCCCTCGGCCCCCGCCAAGCCCAAGACCGCGCCGAAGACCACGCCCAAGGGCGACGCCGGACCCGCCGAGGAGACGGGCTCCGCCGCCTGACCGTTCCGTCCCCGGGGAGGCAGCGATGGACACGCGTGTGAAGGGCGCGGCCGTGGTGGCCGCCGTCGCCGTCCTGGTCGCGGGGGCCCTCTTCTTCGTGTGGCGCGGCGCGTCCGGACCGTACGAGCCGTACCGGGGCCCGCTCGCGACGCCGGGCACGACCGCCCCCGGTCCCGGCCGGACGCTCAACATCGCGCTGAACACCGAGCCGTCGGACTACCCGCGGCTGCGGGAGCTCGGCTACGACCTGGTGGACGTGAAGCCCGACGCCGCCTCGGTCGCGGGCGTCCCGGACGGCATGCGCGCCATGCTCTGGGTCGGCAACTTCACCTGCGAGGACTTCGAGCTGTCGTTCGAGGAGTTCGCCGCGGCCGTGCGGCGCCTGGCGCGGCATCCGAAGGTGTACGGCTGGTACCTGTCCGACGAGCCCAACCCGCGCGAGTGCCCGGACATCGCGGGCGAGATCCGGCGCCGCGCCGACCTCGTCGAGCGCGAGGCGCCGGGGCAGATCTCGTTCATCTCGCTGACCGACTGGCCGATGCGGACGCTCACGCCCGCCCGGGTGAACGTGGATCTGGTGGGGCTGGACCCGTACCCGTGCAAGGGGTCGGCCCGGACCGGCGCCCGCTGCGACATCGGCGCGATCGACCGGATGGTGCGGATGGCCGACCGGGCGGGCATCCCGCGGAAGGCGGTCGTGCCCGTCTACCAGACGTTCGGGCAGAGCTGCTCCCGCGGCGACAAGCAGTACTGGCTGCCGACCGAGGAGCAGATGCGCGAGATCCTGCGCCGCTGGGACCGGCTGGTGCCGAACCCGCCGATGGACATCGCCTACTCGTGGGGGCACCAGGGCCGCTGGGCCTGCCCGACGCTCGCGGACGCGACCGGCGGCGCGCACCCCGACCTGCAGTCGATCATGCGGGCGCGCAACACCCGCTGACGCGGGCTCGGGCGTGGACGCGGAACGGCTCGACCGGAACGGGTCAGGGGGCGGGGTCCTCCGCCATCGCGGGCGCGTGCGGCAGCTCGAGTTCGAGCGAGCCGAGTTGGAGGGCGAGCACTTCCAGCGTGACGACGAGCAGCACGAAACCCACGGCCAGCAGGCCGATTCTCTTCTTTTCCAGCACTCCCCGACCCCTTTGAACCCCCCGGATACCCCCAAAACCTAGCACGGCTAACAAATACGAAGTGCACCAGAACGGTTACGTTCAGGAGACATTGAGGAACACCCGTAATACCTTTGCGGGGCGGTCGCCGTCACCGGACCCGGCGGCTCGCCAGCCCGGCGGACCGGGCGTTGACGCAGCGGCCGGTCGAGAGGTCGAACGCGAAGTTGTGCGCCAGGCAGTGCACCTGCCCGTCGCGCACCACGGCGCCGACCGACAGGTCCTCCCCGGCGTGCGGGCAGTAGCGCGGGATGTCGTAGCTGACGCCGTCCGACTCCACGACGATGCGCTCCGACTCGTCCCGGCCCGTCTCGTAGGCCTCCACGGCCTGCAGCGCGGGCGCGTTGGCGTGCTTGAGCAGCCCGACGAGATGGTCGTTGTAGACGTCGGGGTCGCGGTAGAGGCTGAGGCGGAAGGAGATCAGCAGGTCCTCCCAGGCGATCCGGCCGTCCAGCACGCCCTCCACCCAGCGGCCCGCGGTGGTGATGCGGTAGTGCGGCCGGGTGCCGGGGGCGGCGTCGCCGACCTTGACGCCGTCGGGCGAGATGTCCACGTCCCAGACGCCGCCGTTCGGGCCGGTGATCTCGAAGCGGACCACCATGTCGATCCGGCCGAGGAAGTAGTCGCTGAGCCCGCCCAGGTACTCGAAGTGGGCGGCGAAGCGGTCGTGGAGGCCGGGGCGGGGCTCGGGGAACTCCGCCAGTACGCCCGCGATCGCGCCGGCCCGGTCCTCGGCGTACTTCCGCAGGTAGCCCTCGCGGAAGGAGTCGTCGAACGAGAACGCGGCCGAGACCGGGTCGCGGGTCACCTCGCCGGTGTCGAGGTCCAGGGCGTCGCCGGGCCTGAAGTGGTCCCAGCGCTGGCCGGGCAGGTGCTCGCGCAGCCAGTCGGTGGCCATGTCGGGGTCGATGAACGCGCCGTCCTCGCGGTCGAGGACCCAGTTGAGCCGTCCCACCTCCGCGTCCAGGAAGCAGGGCGGCCCGGCGAACGGCACCGCCAGCTCGGGGGCGGCCTGCCGGACGAGCCGCTGCACCGAGCGCAGCTTGGAGACCCGCTTGGCCATGGAGACCTCCGCCATCTCCGCGGCCGGGTACTCGTAGCAGATCGGATGCCAGGACGCGCCCGCGGTCTGCAGCGCCATCAGGTCCAGGCGGCCGCCGGCCAGGTGCTTGGCGCGGCGGGCCTGGGCGGCGGTGAGCCGGGCGTCGTTGCAGTGCAGCATCGAGCGGCCGTCCGCGACGATGAGAAAGGCCGCGTCGTGGCACATCGGCGAGAGCTCCGGAATTACGGTGATCCAGGACCCGCGATTGTCCAGCGGGAATCGCTCCCAGGCCGGTATCTCGATTACCTGGCGGGAACCGGCGGCCGCCGCCATCCGTTCACGGAAGGCGGGCCCCGGATAGCGCGGAATGAGGATTCGGGTCCGGCGGGGGAGCCGGTCGATGAACCACGGATCGAAATGATCTAGGTGTTCGTGCGAGACGGCGACCCAGTCGGCGTCGGCGAGCCCGGCGACGTCCAGGTGATCGTTTCTCGGATACTGGTGCCAGGCCCCGAGGAAGGCGCCGGCCGAGGTGAGCCAGGGGTCGGCGAGCAGGCGGAACGCGGAGGCGCGGACCGCCGCCCCGGCATGTCCGAGAAAGGTGATCGTCGGCATGCCATGACTGTCCCTCCCGGCCCGCCCGGCCACACCCACCGGAATGCGCAAGACGGCTACGCCGTAGGTATGAAAGAAATGGCGCGCAGTGGCCGAGAATCTCTCTCGGGCATGCTTGCGAACGCGCTCGCGCGCGCTTGGCGGAACGTCCGAAGAGATACCCCGAGACGTATCTAGGACGTACCGGGAAAGGGCCCGGTTGGCCGGGTCGCATTGCCATGTCCACTTCCGGTCAGCGACTGGTCGGTTGCGGTCAATTGTCTGGACAGCCGTTCCCGCGCGAGTGACCGTCGTCACGGTGCTGGTATTACGGGACGGGGGTCCTTCCATGAACCACGGGCAGTATCGGTCCTCTCCGGTCGACACGCCCGCCCACGTCGCGACGCTCCCGGCGGCCGGCGCGCCCCAGCCCGGATCGGAGGAGGATCCGGGCCTGTGGCGGCGGCGGCTGCGTCACGACATCCGACACGAGTTGGGCACGATCATCATGCTGGCCTCGGCGGTGGCCGTGGCCGACGACATCGGCGCCGGCAGCCGCGAGCGGGTCGAGCAGCTGCTGGGCGAGACCCGCTGGCTGGACCATCTGCTGCGGCAGCTGGACGAGGGCGACGACGCCTACGAGAGCACGGGCGACGACCGGCGGCCGGTGCCCATGCCGGAGCGGATCCGGGTGGACGACCTGGCCGCCGAGGTGGTCACCGGCATGCGGCTGGCCACCCCGCACGAGGTGTACTTCAGCGGCACGGAGGCATGGGCGCACATGGATCCGGTGGCGCTGTGGCGCGCGCTCCGTAACGTTCTCGACAACGCCTGCCGGGTCGCGGCCGGCCGGGTGGACGTCCGGGTCACCACCGACAAGGGCTGGGTGGCCGTGCAGGTCGACGACGACGGGCCGGGCTTCGGCGCGGGAAAGGCGGGGCTGTCCTCGCTCGGGCTGGGCATCGTGCACGACCTCATCTCCGGGTACGGCGGCGGGCTGGAGATCCGCACCGGGGAGATGGGCGGCGCGCGGGTGCGGGTGCTGCTGCCGTCGGCGCCGCCCGCCGGTACGGTTCCGGCCGGGACACCGGCGGCCTGGTCGCACGCCGACGACTGGCGGCCCCATCCATGAGCGGGGCCGTGGCGCTGCCGCCTCCGTCGTCGTCCATGCGGGTGGTGATCTGCGACGACCACGCGGTCTTCGCCGACTCGCTGTCACTGGTCCTCGCCGACGCGGGGCACGTCGTGGTCGGCGTGGCCTACTCCCCCGAGGCGCTGCTGCCGGTGCTGCGCGGGCGGCGGGCCGACGTGTGCCTGATCGACCTGCGGTTCCCGTCCGGAACCGTGCTGGAGTGGATCCCGCGCCTGCGGGCGTCCTCGCCGGCCACCCGGTTCGTGGTGCTGACCGGCTTCCTCGAACGGCACGTGCTGGAGGCCGGGCTGGCGGCGGGCGTGCGGGGATTCGCGCACAAGGGGCAGCAGGCCGAGGAGGTCCTGGAGGTGCTCCGGCGGGTCGCGCACGGCGAGGTCGTGGTGGACCGGGCCGCGCTCGACGGCGGCCCGGCCGACCGTCCGCGCAGCCAGGCGCAGAAGGTGGCGCGGTTCCTCACCCCGCGGGAGCGGGAGGTGCTGACCCGGCTGGCGCGCGGCGAGTCCACCCAGGCGCTGGCCAAGGCGATGGGCGTCACCCGCAGCACCGCCCGCAGCCATGTCCAGAGCGTGCTGAGCAAGCTGGGCGTGCACTCGCAGCGGGAGGCGGTGATCGAGGCGGCCCGGCACGGACTGGTCAGCGTGGAGACCGGCGAATGGCTCGCGGGCTGAGCCCGCACTCAGCCCGCGGGCCGGACGGTAGGCGGCGGCGAACCGGGAATGGACGGGAAAGGGCGACGGGAGGGAGGTGGACCGCCATGGCCCACCGGCGGGACGCGCCGCCCGTCTCCGACGCCGACGCCCTGGCCTCCCCCGACACCTACGCCCTCGGCGTGCCGTACGACCGGCTGGAGCGGCTGCGCGCCAGGACCCCGGTGGTGTGGCAGGAGGGGCGGCCGGCCGGCGATCCCGGCGCGTGGGCGGTGCTCCGCTACGTCGACGTCCGGTCCGCCCTGGCGCACGCCGAGCTGTTCGCGCCCGATCCCGCCGAGCCCCGGCACGGGCCGGTGACCGGGGCGGCCGGCGACCCCGACCTCCCGATCGACATGGAGCCGCCGGCGCGCTCCCTGGTGGCCCGGATGCGCCCGGAGGAGCCCGCCGACTTCGTCGGCGAGGTGACCGCCGAGCTGCCCGAGACACTGCGCAACACGCTGGCCGGGGGCGTGTACGCGCTGCTGCGCTCGCCCGAGCAGTACGCCCGGCTGCGCGCCGCGCCCGGCGACGACGATCTCCTCGACGCCGCCGTGGAGGAGATGCTGCGCTGGTGGACGCCCGTCATGCGGGTGCGGCGGGTGGTGCTGCGCGCCACGTCCGTGGGCGGCGTCCCGCTGCTGGCGGGCGAGCGGGTGTCGCTGTGGCTCACCGCCGCCAACCACGACGAGGACGCCTTCCCCGAGCCGGGACGGTTCGTCCCGGACCGGTTCCTGCCCGCGAGCCTGGCCGCCCAGCGGCCCCAGGGCACCGGGCCTGTGCGCCCGCATCTCTGCTTCGGGCACGCCGCGCACGCCTGCCTGGGCGGGACTCTGGCCCGGGTGCACCTGCGGGCACTGCTCAGCGCCCTGCTGGACCGGCCTGGCAGGCTGGTGCCGGCGGGCGAGCCGGTGCGGCTGCGTTCGAGCTCGCGGCACGGTTTCGAGCGGCTGCCCGTCCGCTGGACCGCCTGAGCCCGCGGGCCTCCCAGCGGGGACGGAGCCGCTCGGCGAGGCCGTACAGCAGCGGCGGCAGCAGGAAGCGGCCGATCCGCGCCAGCGTGTCGGTCCCCAGGAGTACGGCCGCGCCCACGAGCAGGCCGTGGTCGTCGAGGGTCTCGGTGACGCAGGCGTCGCGGAACAGGTCGACCCAGAGGACCAGCGTCCACACCCCGGCGCCGTAGCGGATCAGCAGCCCGGCCAGGGCGAGCGGATCGAGCGGTCTCATCCCGGTCCCCTCCCCTCGGGCTCGATGTGGATCAAGCCTGCCGGGCGGGCACCGCGCCGGACGTCGGCCGGATGGAGGCAATCGGGTGCCGCCGGTACCCCGCGGGGAGTACGGGCGATCACTCCTCCCGGCCGACGCCCGGCCGGGACACGTGACCTAACGTGCTGCAATGAGCAGTTCCCCGTCGAGCGCCGCGACCCCGGGCGCCACCGCGCCGGACGGCGCCCCGCCGGGCGCGGACCCGCCGGCCGGACCGCACCGGGGGCACTTTCCGCTGCCCGGCACCTGGCCGGTGTGGGTGGTCCCGCTCCTCCTCGCGATCTTCCAGGTCGTGGGGTCCCTCGGCGCGCAGAGCGGCGAGCGCGGGCCCTGGGGGCACGACGGGTGGGGTCCGTCCGAGGGCGGACACGGGCCGGGCGCGCCCGGCGGGGTCGACGACTACTCCAGCACACCGCTCGACGCCCTCGGCATCGCGCTGCTGGTCGGCGGCCCGGCGCTGCTGCTGCTGCGCCGCCGGAACCCGGTCTTCACGCTGGCGTCCGTCGGCGCCGTGACCGGCCTCTACCTGCTGCGCGCCTACACCTACGGGCCCGGCGTGTTCGCCGCCGCGGTCGCGATCGTGGCGGCGGTGACGGCGGGGCACCGGCTGTTCGCCTGGGCCGCGACGTTCGCCGGGCTGGCCGGCTACTTCGTGCTCACCTGGCTGATCGGGGTGCCGTTCGAGCAGCGCGGCCGCCCGGACCGGGTCTTCCCGGTGGAGGAGCCCAGCCTCGGCTCGACCGCGTTCGCGGTCGCCTGGGTGGTGGTGCCGCTGATCAGCGGGGAGCTGATCCGGATGCGCGCGCAGCGGGCCGCCGCGGCGGCCCGCACCCGGGCCGAGGAGGAGCGCCGCCAGGCCAGCGAGGAGCGGCTGCGGATGGCCCGGGAGCTGCACGACGTGCTGGCGCACAACATCTCGATGATCAACGTGCAGGCCGGGGTCGCGCTGCACCTCATCGACCAGGACCCCGAGCAGGCGCGGACGGCGCTGGCGGCGATCAAGGAGGCCAGCAAGGAGGCGCTGACCGAGATGCGGTCGGTGATCGGGGTGCTGCGCTCGCAGGGCGAGAGCGCGCCGCGCTCCCCCACCGCCGGGCTGGCCCGGCTGGAGGAGCTGCTCGGCCGGGCCCGGTCGGCGGGGCTGCGGGTGGACGCCGAGATCGTCGGCGAGCGGCGGCCGCTCCCGGCCGGCACCGACCTGGCCGCGTTCCGGATCGTCCAGGAGTCGCTGACCAACGTGACCCGGCACGCGGGCCCCGGCCCGGTGACGGCCACGGTCCGGATCGCCTACGGTGAGCGTGACGTCGCCGTCCGGGTCGAGGACGACGGCCAGGGGGTGTCGCTGCTGGACGACCATCCGGGCGGCAGCGGCGTCAACGGTATGCGGGAGCGCGCCGCCGCCCTCGGCGGCACGTTCTCGGCCGGGCCGCGTCCCGGCGGCGGGTTCCGGGTGAGCGCCTCGCTCCCCGTCGACGAGGAGCCCGGCCCGCGGGGCGGGCCGGGGCCGGGAGGTGCCGAGTGATCAAGGTTCTGCTCGCCGACGACCAGGTGCTGGTCCGCGCCGGGTTCCGGGCGCTGCTGGACGCCCAGCCCGACATCGAGGTGGTGGGCGAGGCGGGCGACGGCGAGGAGGCGGTGGCGCAGGCCCGGCGGCTGCGCCCGGACGTCATCCTCATGGACATCCGGATGCCCGGCCTGGACGGGCTGGAGGCCACCCGGCGGATCGCCTCCGACGAGCGGATGGACGGCGTCCGGATCGTCATCCTCACCACCTTCGAGCTGGACGAGTACGTCTTCGAGGCGCTGCGCGGCGGCGCGGGCGGCTTCCTGGTCAAGGACACCGAGCCGGTCGAGCTGATCCACGCGGTGCGGGCGGTGGCCGCCGGCGACGCGCTGCTGTCGCCGAGCGTGACCCGCCGGCTGATCGCCGAGTTCGCCACCCGGGCCAAGGAGCCCGCGCCGTCCCCGCGGCTCAACTCGCTCACCGAGCGTGAGCGGGAGGTGATGGCGCTGGTCGGCGAGGGCCTGACCAACGAGGAGATCGCCACCCGGCTGGTGGTGAGCCCGGCCACCGCCAAGACCCATGTGAGCCGGACGATGGTCAAGCTCGGCGCCCGCGACCGCGCCCAGCTGGTCGTCTTCGCCTACGAGTCGGGGCTCGTCAAGCCGGGATGGCTGTCCTGAAAATCCCCTGGGATCCCGACCGAAAATCGGGATGGAATTCTCACACCTTGCCGATTCGCCCTTGACCGGCTGTCGTCCGGGGCGGCGGCATGACAGGGTGGTCGGACGTAGCACCCACCGACGCCCGGAGGAGCCGGTGCCGCACGCCACCAAGATCCTGGCCGTGGACGACCGGCAGGAGAACCTGGTCGCCCTCTCGGCCGTGCTCGACGCGCTGCCGGTGGAGGTCGTCCCGGTCTCCTCCGGCCGGGCCGCGCTCCGGGAGCTGCTGAACGACGAGTTCGCGCTGATCCTGCTGGACGTGGTGATGCCGGAGATGGACGGCTTCGAGACCGCCGGGCACATCAAGAGCCGCCCCCGCACCCGCGACATCCCGATCATCTTCCTGACCGCGGCGGGCGAGGCCGGCGAGCAGGCCTACCAGGGCTACGCGGCGGGCGCCGTCGACTACCTCACCAAGCCGTTCGACCCCTGGCTGCTGCGCGCCAAGGTCTCGATCTTCGTCGACCTGCACCGCCGCACGCTGCAGCTGCGCCGGCAGGCCACGCTGCTGCGGCAGGCCCTCGACGGCGAGGACGGCGCCGGCCTCGACCAGATCCTCAAGGCCCTCGACGAACGGATGGCCCGGGTCGAGGGCGACGTGTCCCGGCTGCGCGAGGAGGGCACGGGCTCCGCGGGCACGCTGGACGATCTCGAAGCGCACATCGCCGACCTGCGCCTGGCCCTGAACGCCCTGGTCGCGGGCGGCTGACCGGCCCCGGCCTCCGCCCTCGCCTCCGCTCGACGCCCTAGGGCAGGGCCGGCGGGAGGTCGTCCACCGGCGGCGAGAGCGCGGACGCGGGCGGCGCGACGGGCGCGGCGGCGGAGGAGTTCAGCTTGGTCCGCAGGATGAACGCGCCCGCCAGCACGGCGACCACCACCAGGATCACCGCGACGGTGACGATCACGACGGTCTTGCGGCGCTCCCGCTCCCGGTTGCCGGACGGCCCGGCGGGCTGCTGCCACTGCCGGTGCTGCGCCGGCTGCTCCCACGGCGGCGGCGTCTGCGGCCCGGGCGGCGGGATCGCCCAGTCGGTCTCCAGCAGCGTCCGCACCTCGGGATCACGCGGCGAGCCGCCACCGGCACCCGCGTTGCCCCCGGCCCCGGCGTCCCGCCCCTGGCCGCCGCCCGCCTGGTGTCCCTGGCCCTGGCCCTGCGCCGGTCCGGGCTGCTGCCCCTGACCGCCGCCCTGCTGTTCCTGGCCGCCGCGACCGGACCCGCCGGCCGTGCCGGAAGGGTGCGTGTTGGGCCGGAAGACCGCGCTGTTCTGGCCGTAGGAGGAGGACGGGGACGACGACGAGGGCGACGAGGGGGACGAGGTCCCCGGGTCGACCCGGGTGACATCCTCGAACTCGGACGAGTCCAGCACGGTGTCCGCGGGCTCGTCGACCACCGTCTGCTCGTAGAAGGCGGGCGGCGGCTCGTCCAGGACGGTGTCCTCCGACAGCCGGGCCGGTGGCATGGGCGGGCGCGGCTCCGGCATCGTGGCCACATGGGTCAGCATCGGCTGCGCCTGCGCGGCGGTGATCCGCCTGGCCGGCTCGCGCGCCAGCAGCCCCTCCAGCACCGACGCCAGCGGACCGGCGTTCCGCGCGGGCGGTACCGGCTCGGTGAGCGCCGCCTGGAGCGAGGCCATGGCATCGGGCCGCTCGTAGGGCGAATGGCCCTCCAGCGCGGCGTACAGCGTCGCGCCCAGAGCCCACAGGTCGGAGGCCGGCACCGCGCGCTCCCCCTGCGCGCGCTCCGGCGGGATGTAGGCGGGCGACCCCATGACCAGGCCCGTCTGGGTGAGCGTCGCGTCGCCCTCCACCTGGGCGATCCCGAAGTCGGTCAGCACCACCCGCCCCGAGTCGGTGATCAGGACGTTGCTGGGCTTGATGTCGCGGTGCAGGATCCCCTTCTCGTGGGCATGCCGCAGCGCCGCCAGCATCTGCAGCCCGATCTCGGCCACCCGCCGGTGCTCCAGCAGGCCCACCTCCAGGACGTCCTGGAGCGAACGGGCCCGGACCAGCTCCATCACGATCCACGGCCGGTCGGACTCCTCCACCACGTCGTGCACGGTGACGACGCCCGGGTGGTTGAGCCGGGCCGAAGCCCTGGCCTCCCGGAAGGTCCGCTGGTACAGGATGTCGCGCTCCGCCGGCGTCAGCCCGGGCGGCAGCACCACTTCCTTTACCGCGACCTCGCGGTCCAGCATGACGTCATAGGCGCGCCAGACCGTGCCCATGCCGCCACGGCCCACCACCGCGTCCAACCGGTAGCGGTTGGCGAGCACATGACCCTCTCCCATGTCTAAATGTTCCCCCGTCGCGCGTGGCGCTGCCTAGAGGAACGCCTCGCGCACACCTCACGGCCTTCTGTTTTGTCAGGGACGCTCCCACCCGTCCCGATGTTCATTTCACGCTCATGGCTGGAACGTGTCGATGACATTGTTCACGGTCGGCTGGTACGTGTTCCACCGGGACGCCGGAACCGCCACCAGGACGGCGTACGAGCGCCCGTCGACGATGACCCCGCGGTCCTTGGCGCGGGTGCCGTTCCAGGCGAACTCGATGTCGGCGGCCGGGCGCCCTGCCACGGTCGCCCGGGTCAGGTCGATCGTCCGGTAGCCGGGCAGCGACCTCTTGGCGATCACCTCCCGCTGCCACTGCTGCCAGTGCTGGAAGGGGTCGCCGGTCCAGCCCGTCCGGTCCACCTGGACGTAGGCGTCCGAGGCCGGGTCCAGCCAGAACGTGCTGTTGCCCCTGACCTGCCGCGTCCAGCCCGCCGGAACGCCGATCGTGAACCCGGGCCCGCGCTGCCGGACGAACCCCTGCGGAAGCGCCGGCAGGACGTCCTTGGGCGGGCTCACGGCCGCCGTGGCCGGCCCGGACTGCGGCGGGGCGGCGCTCTGCGCGGGCGGGCTCTGCACGGGCGCGCTCGGCGACGGCCCGGCATCGCCCCCGGACTCCTTGTCCGGCCAGAGCACGAACCCGAAGACGCCCACGACCACGAGCGCGATCAAGGCGCCCGTCATCACCGGGACCAGCACCTTGCCCCGCCGGCCCGTCCCGCCGCCGGGGCCGCCCGTGCCGTGGACGGTGCGCTCCGGGCCCGGCAGGTCCGGCACCGGGATGTCGGAGTTGTAGTCGGGCACGCGAACATCCGAGACCAGGGCCGGAGCCCCCTGCGTCCGGTCCGCCGCGGGCGCCAGGGTCTCCGCATCCCCGCCGGACACCGCCCCCGCGGTCACCGCGCCCACGGGAGCCGAGCCGTGCGCGGCCGGGGCGGTGCCCGTGGCGACCTGGCGCAGCATCTCCTCGGCCTGATCGGCCCGCAGCCGCTGGACGGGATCGCTCCGCAGCAGCCCGTACAGGACGGGGGCGAGCGGCCCCGCGTTGCGCGGCGGGGGCGGCTCCTGCGTCATCACGGCGGCCAGCACGGCCATCGCGTCCGAACGGTGGTGCGGCGGCTTCCCCTCGCACGCCGCGTACAAGGTCGCCCCCAGCGCCCACAGGTCCGACGCCGGGATCGCCCGCTCGCCCTTCACCCGCTCGGGCGACATGTAGGCGGGCGAGCCCACCAGCGCCCCGGTCCGGGTGAGGGTGGCGTCCCCCGCGACCTGCGCGATGCCGAAATCCGTGAGCACCGCCCGGTCCTCGGAGGTGATCAGCACGTTGGCGGGCTTCACGTCGCGGTGCAGGATGCCGATCGCGTGGGCGGCCCGCAGCGCCCCCACCACCTGCCGCCCGATCCCGGCGACCCGCCCGGGCGGCAGCGGCCCGCCGTCATCGACGATCTCCTGCAGCGACCGCGCCCTGACCAGCTCCATCACGATCCACGGACGGTCGTCCTCGTCCACGACATCGTGTACGGTCACCACGCCCGGATGGTTCAGCCGGGCCGACGCCCGCGCCTCCCGCAGCGTCCGGCGATGCCGCTCCTCCCGCTCCTGATCGCTCAGATCCTGGCGGAGCAGCACCTCCTTGACCGCCACCTCGCGGTCGAGCATCTCGTCCTGGGCGCGCCAGACGGTCCCCATGCCGCCGCGTCCCACCACCGCGATCAGCCGGTAGCGACCGGCGACCACCCGTTTCCCGTCCGATTCCCCGTCCGACATAGATGCCCTTTCATTGTGGGGGGCGACCCCCCACACCCCCCGGGACGGCGGTGAACGCCTCCTCCGCTCGCCTGGGGGCTCGCTACGGACCCGCTCCCCGCCGCCTGCCCGTCCCTCCACTCCGCTGGCGCTCCGCTCCGGGCCGGACAGTGGACAAGCGAGGTGGGTGCCGAGTTGGGCTGGCGGGGAACGGGGGAGGTCAGTTGTCCTTGGGCTTGAAGAATTGGTAGATGGGGGCCATTTCGGAGAAGGTCTTGTCCCAGTCGGCGTCGGGGGCCACCAGCACGATCGCGTAGCCGGTGTCGTTCATGACGAAACCGCGGTTGAGGGCGTGCAGCCGTTGGCCGCCCTTGCCGTCGTAGGTCCACTCCCAGTCGGCCGCGTCGTCGCCGTCGGGGTCGCTGACCGGCTCGCCCTGGGCCACGGGACCGATCCTGACCTTGTCGTAGCCCGGGAACCGGCCGCGCGCGTTCGGCTCGTACTTCTCCCAGTCCTCCAGCGCGCTGTCGTTGGGGTCGGAGGTCTGGTCGACCTGGATGTAACCCTCGCCGCTCGGCGGCTCGAAGAACACGCTGGAGGACGACGAGCCGCGCCGGAGCGGGCCCTTCCAGTCCTTGGGGATCGCGATGGAGAAGCCCGTGGGGTCCTCGTGCAGGCGGAACCCGGCGGGGATGCCGGGGCTGCCGCTCGGCGACGGTGACGGCGTCTCAGAGGCGCTCTGGGACGCGGAGGCGGGGGCGGTGCCGGTGGGCGTGCTGCCGCGCGTGTCGGCCTCCTTGCCGTCGCCGTCCCGGGTTAGCAGGAAGACCACCACGGCCACCAGCACGGCGAGGACGATCACGCCGATGAGGAGCGGGTTGCGGTTGCCCGGCGGGCGGTCGCCGGAGGGCGCGAGGCTGCCCGCCGGTTCGGTCGGCGAGCCGGGGCGCCACGCCATCGGGCCGGACGGCCGCTTGCGCGCGGGCGCCTCGGGAGCCGGCTCGATCCGGGTCTGCCCGCCGGGCGGTTCGGCGCGGGACGTGTCGCGCACGGTCTCGTCGGAGGCGGGCGGGGCGGCGGATTCGGCCTGGGCCTCGCCCAGGGGGAACTCGACGGCCTGCGTGCGCTGGGTGTCGAAGGTCTCCTGCCGGACGATGTCGTCGAGCAGCGCGCCCGCCTCGATCGCGTCCATCCGCTGGTCGGGGTCCTTGCGGAGCAGGCCGCGGATGACCGGTGCGAGACGGCCGGCGTTGTCGGGCGGGTCGGGGTCCTCGGAGATGACCGCGACCAGGGCGGCCATCGGTTCGGAGCGTTCGAAAGGCGACTTGCCGTGCGTCATCGCGTACAGCGTGACGCCGAGGGACCACAGGTCGGAGGCGGGTCCGGCGGTGCGGCCGCGGGCGCGCTCGGGAGCGATGTAGGCGGGCGAGCCCATCACCAGGCCGGTCTGGGTGAGGGTGGCGTCACCGGAGGCGGTGGCGATGCCGAAGTCGGTCAGCACCGCGCGGTCGCCCCTGGTCACCAGCACGTTGCTGGGCTTGACGTCGCGGTGCAGCACGCCGGCCTCGTGGGCGGCGTGCAGCGCGGCCAGCATCTGCCGGCCGATCTCCGCGGCGCGCCGCGGCTCCAGCGGGCCCTCCCCCTTGATGACCTGGTCGAGCGACCGGGCCAGGATGAGCTCCATGATGATCCAGGGCCGGCCGTCCTCCTCGACCACGTCGTACACCGTGACCACGCCGGGGTGGCCGAGGCGCGCGGCGGTGCGCGCCTCACGGAACGTGCGCTTGTGGTGGACCGTGCGTTCCTCATCGGTGAGACCATGCGGCAGGATGACCTCTTTCACCGCGACGTCACGACCGAGGACCTCATCGTGAGCCTGCCAGACCGTGCCCATGCCGCCGCGGCCGACCTGCGTCACCAGTCGGTAGCGGCGGGCGAGCAACCGCTCCCCGGTGGACTCATTTGGCATATCCGCGACCATATCGACTTTTGCTGACAACCTTGGACCGACTCCGATGGGGGGTAGGTCTCCCCGTAGGGACATCATCCCCCAGCTGCCCCGTCCCCTACCCGTGAGACGTTCACCGTGTCGCCGAGGTTGGCGCCAAGGTGGACCTGAGAGCCGACGAAGACAGAAGCGTGCATGAACGTGACACCAGGTACAGGTAAGGGCAGGCCCGGCGCGGGACTCGCCGCAGGCTGGCACGGCCTCATCCAGACCGTGCCGACCATCTTCTTCTGGTACACCCGGCTCTCCGGCATCCTGTCCATTCTGGCCTGGCTGTCGTCCGACCTCATCCTCGAGGTCGCCGACATCTGGGCACTGCGCTGGATCTATTATCTGGGATTCACCGCCAGCGTGCCGTTCGGCCTGCTGCTGATCCTGCTGTCGATGGGGGTGCGGCGGCGCAAGAAGGCGGCGTGGCGGATCCTGGTCCTGCTGTTCGGCCTGTATTCGGCGACGTCCACGCTGCTGCTGCTCGCGCTGATCCTCGACCCGACGGAGCCGACGCCGGTCGGCGAGGCCATCACCACCGGCGTGTTCCTGGCCGCGCTGGCGCTGCTGATCGCGGCGCGCGGCGAGTTCACCACGCTGCCCGACCGCGCCAACCGGCGGCTCGCCGCGATCGTGTTCACCGTGCTGGTGGTGGTCAGCGGCGGGATCGGCACGTTCCTGGTCACCGTCACCGACCAGGACCCGCGGGGCGGCTTCTGGACCCATCCCTGGTACGTGGTGATACAGACCGTGCTGGGGTCGGGCGTCACCGGCGAGCCCATCGACGTGCTGGTCCCGGGCTGGGTCGACACGATCATCGGGGTGCTCGGCACCGGGCTGCTCATCGTCACCTTCTGGGCACTGTTCCGTCCCGGCCGGGGCGACGCGGTGCTCGACTCCGACGAGGAGATCGCGGTGCGCACGCTGCTGGCCGAGTACGGCGAGGAGGACTCGCTCGGCTACTTCGCGCTGCGCCGCGACAAGGACTTCGTCCTCGCCCCCAACGGCAAGGCCGGCATCGCCTACCGGGTGGAGGGTTCGGTCTCGCTGGCCAGCGGCGACCCGCTGGGCGACCCCGAGTCCTGGGACCAGGCGATCGCGGCCTGGCTCGGCGAGTGCCGCGCGCACGCGTGGATCCCCGGCGCGGTCAGCGTCGGCGAGCGCGCCGCGCGCATCTACCGGCGGCACGGCTTCGACGCCCTCGAACTGGGCGACGAGGCGATCCTGGACCTCACCGACTTCAACCTCGACGGCCGCGAGATGCGGCAGGTCAGGCAGGCCGTGCGGCGGGTCGAGCGGGCCGGGTACACGGTGCGGATCCGCCGCCACTCGCAGATCGCCGCGTGGGAGATGGCCAAGCTGATCCGCAGCGCCGACGCCTGGCGCGGCGAGGACACCGAACGCGGGTTCTCCATGGCGCTCGGGCGGCTCGGCGACCCCACCGACGGCCGCTGCGTGATGGTCGAGGCGTTCGACGCCGAGGGCGAGCTGCGCGGGCTGCTCAGCTTCGTCCCGTGGGGCCGCACCGGGCTGTCGCTGGACCTGATGCGGCGCGACCGCGCGGCCGAGAACGGGCTGAACGAGTTCATGGTGGCCAAGCTCGCCGAGCGGGCCGGCACCATCGGCGTGCAGCGGCTCTCGCTCAACTTCGCGATGCTGCGGTCGGCGTTCGAGCGCGGCTCGCAGATCGGCGCGGGCCCGGTGGCGCGGCTGTACTACCGGCTGCTGTCGTTCGCCTCCAAGTTCTGGCAGCTCGAATCGCTGTACCTGTCCAACGCCAAGTACAACCCCGACTGGCGGCCCCGGTTCATCTGCTACATGCAGAACCGCGACGTCATCCGCCTCGGCCTCGCCTACGCGCGGGCCGAGGGCTTCCTGCCCAACCTCAACCGGCCCAAGCTCGACCGCGCCGCGCGGATGGCGCCGTCCCGGGAGCTGGTCACCAAGATCCATGAGATCGAGGAGGAGGCGGAGGCGGCGCGCGCGCCGCAGCGGCGGCTGTCGGAGCAGGAGCGGGTCCGGCACGCCAAGCTGGAGCAGATCCGCGAGGCGGGGATGGAGCCGTACCCGCTCGGCTTCGAGCGCACCGACTTCGCCGCCGGCATCCGGGAGCGCTTCCCCGATCTGGCGCCCGACACCCTCACCGGCGCGTCCGTCTCCGTCGCCGGGCGTGTCATGCTGGCCCGCGAGCACGGCCGGCTCATCTTCGTGTCGCTGCGCGACGAGACCGGCGACCTGCAGATCATGCTGACCTCCGACGCGCTCGGCGCCGCGTCGCTGAAGTCGTGGAAGTCGCTGATCGACCTCGGCGACCAGGTCGGCGTGACCGGCGAGGTGGTGACGTCCCGCACCGGCGAGCTGTCGGTGCTGGCCCACTCCTGGAAGCTCACCGCCAAGTGCCTGCGCCCGCTCCCGAACAAGGCGACGGGCCTGGCCGACCCCGAGGCGCGGGTGCGGCAGCGCTACGTCGACTACATCGTCAACGACGAGTCGCGCCGGATGCTGCGGATGCGCGGCGACGCGGTCGCGGCCGTACGGGACGGGCTGCGCGATCGCGGCTACCTGGAGGTCGAGACGCCGATGCTCCAGCCGATCCACGGCGGCGCCACCGCACGGCCGTTCACCACCCGCATGAACGCCTACAACATGCAGCTGTACCTGCGGATCGCACCCGAGCTCTACCTCAAGCGGCTGCTGGTCGGCGGCGTCGGGAAGGTGTTCGAGCTCAACCGCAACTTCCGCAACGAGGGCGTGTCGCACAAGCACAACCCCGAGTTCACGATGCTGGAGGCCTACGAGCCGTACGGCAACTACGACACCATGGCCGTGCTCACCCGCGACCTGGTCGTCGCGGCGGCGCGCGCGGCGCTGGGCACCACGGTGGTCGTCCGGGACGGCGTCGAGTACGACCTGGCCGAGCCGTGGCGCGAGATCACCGTGTACGGGTCGGTGTCGGAGGCGCTGGGCGAGGAGCTGACGCCCGACACCGCGCTGACGGCCGTCCGGTCCGCCGCCGAGGGGGCCGGGGTGAACGTCGACCCGGCGTGGGGGCAGGGGCGCGTCGTCCAGGAGCTGTTCGAGGCGCTGGTCGAGGATGACCTCAAGGCACCCACGTTCGTGCGCGACTTCCCGGCGGAGACCTCGCCGCTCACCCGGCCGCACCGCAAGGACCCGCGGCTGGCCGAGAAGTGGGACCTCATCGTCTTCGGCCTCGAACTGGGCACCGCCTACTCCGAGCTCATCGACCCGATCCTGCAGCGGCGGCGGCTCACCGAGCAGTCGCTGCAGGCGGCGGGCGGCGACCCCGAGGCGATGGAGCTGGACGAGGACTTCCTGCGCGCGCTGGAGTACGCCATGCCCCCGGCCGGCGGCATGGGCATGGGCATCGACCGGCTGCTCATCACCCTCACCGGGCGCAGCATCCGGGAGACGGTCCCGTTCCCGCTGGTCCGCCCCGGCTCGTGACCTGCTAGAGGAAGGGGCGGGGGCCGGGGCGGTAGCCGTGCGCGGCGAGCCAGCTCCGCGCCCTGCCGCGCTGCGCCTCCTCGCCCGGTCCGCCGGGGCCCGGCCCGCCCGGGACGAACGTCAGCCACCGCCCCGGGTCGTCGGCGGTGTCGAAGGGCGGCGGGCCGCCGTCGATCTCAGAGTCGATGTCGCCGGTGCGCAGGTCGACGACGTGGACGCCCTCGGACGGGTCGGCGTCGAGCCGGGGGCCGAGCGCGGCCAGGTCGACGGGCGCGTCCGCCAGCGGCGTGGCCGTCCCGTCGAGAGCGGCGGCCAGCTCGGCGGCCAGCTCCGCGTCGCCGGGGCCGTCGCGGCCGGTCAGCTCCTCGACGCATGTGCGTGCGAGCCGGTCGGCGCCGGTTAGCGCGCCCTCCAGCGCCGCGATCAGGACGTCGCCCGCGTACTGAAGCACCGGCCCCAGCGGACGGCCGGCCAGGACGTCGAGCCCCCGCCGGGCGTCCCGCCGGTGCACGGCGGCGCGCAGTCGCCCCCGCGCGTCCTCATCCCAGTCGGCCACGCCTCCCTATATACCGACAACCACTGACACCCGGCGTCACGTCGGGGAATTCTCCTGGTGGGGCCGGTCTCAGTCGCCGCGCCCGCGCTTGTCCTCCACGTGGACGACCTCGAGCTCGCGCCCGTCCTGGTCGCGCCGGGAGCGGCCGAGCAGCCCCACCTTCAGCTCGTCGGCCTCCTCGACCTCGTCGGGCGCGACGTAGCTGAGCACGTCGTCGTGGTGGTGGCCGTACACGACCCAGCCGGGCGCGTCGTCCAGCTCGATGATGCCGAAGTCGGCGGACGGCGTCCCGGCGTGCACGGGCCCGTACTCGCGCAGGATCCCGACGGCCTGCGCGGCGAGGTCCTCCTCGGGCTCCATCAGGATCACGCACGTCCCGTTCCCGAACATCACCCACGACTTGTGGTCGCCCAGGATCACGGTCCGCCAGATACCGATGATCTCTTCTGTCCGCATACAGAGATCATGCCGTTCCGGCCCGCTCCCTCCCACCGATATGTCAGACCCGATCCGTCTCGGGACCCGCGCGTGCCCCCCGGTTTACCGGATGTCCGCATGTGGGCACCTTCCGTCAGGCCGCTCCCCCGCAGGTCACCCGGCTCTAGCGTGCGACCATGCAGAGCTCCGAGCACCCTGGTGAATGGGCGCTCGTGGACGTGGAGACCTCCGGTTTCCGCGCGCACGAGCACCGCGTCCTGTCCCTGGCGATCGTGACCGTCGGCTCCGACGGCGCGCGGACCGGCGAGTTCACGACGCTGCTGGATCCGGGCTGCGACCCGGGGCCGGTGCACGTCCACGGGCTGACCGCCGGGCGACTGCGGGGCGCCCCGAGGTTCGAGGACGTCGGCGGGAAGGTCGCCGAGCTGCTGCGCGACCGGGTGATGGTGGCGCACAACGCGCCGTTCGACTACGGCTTCCTCGCGCACGAGTTCGCGCGCGCCGGGCTGGCGCTGCCGGTCCGGCGGCGGCTGTGCACGCTGGCGCTCAACCGGCGGCTGGCGCCGCCGACCTCGGATCTGCGGCTGGGCACGCTCGCCGCGCACTACGGCGTCGCGCACGCCCGCGAGCACGACGCGCTGGAGGACACCCGCGCGCTCGCCGGGGTGCTGCGCGGCTCCCTGGCGTCCGCGGCGGAGATGGGCGTGCCGCTGCCGCTGGTGCCCTGCCCGCCCAAGCAGAACGGCGCGTACCGGCCGAGGACGTCCAAGGTCCCGTGCGCGTACCGCAACCCGGGGCGGCTTCCCGACGGCGGCCCGCTCGTGCAGGGCATGAAGGTCGCGGTGACCGGCGAGACGGGCGTGCCGCGCGAGGAGCTGGCCGCGCGGGCGGCGGCGGCCGGGCTGAACGTGATGAGCTCCGTCAGCCGCCACACCAGCGCGCTGGTGGCCGGCGACCCGAGGTCGGACTCGGGCAAGGCGCGGCGGGCGCGGGAGGAGGGCGTCCCCGTCATCGACGAGCGGACGTTCGTGCGGCTGCTCGGCGACGTCCGGGCCGGGGTGCCGCACGACGCCCCGGCCCCGGCCGCCGACGCGCCGGAGGCGGCGCCACAGGGCGGCGGGAACGGCGGCAGGGGCCGGAAGGGCGGTCCGCTCGCGGGGCGGCGGGTGCTCGTCGTCGGCGGGAGCCACCCGCAGGCGTCCGGCGCCCGCGGCAGGGTGGTCGAGCTGGGCGGGGCCGCGGCGGTGAACCTCTCGGCGAGCGTCACCGACGTGGTGGTGCTGGCGGGCGGCGAGTCCGACCGGCGCATGGCGCGGGCCCGCGCGCTGGAGCTGCCGGTGTACGAGGGCGAGTGGCTGCGGGCGCCCGTGCCGCGTCCGGCACCGGACCGGGCGGCGGACCCGTTCGTGCTGGCCAGGGGCGCCGTGGCCGACCTGCCCGTCAGCGCCGGGGCGACGCGGTGGACGGTGGCCGCGTCCTGGGCGCAGCACGCGGCCTGCGAGGTCGACGTGGTCGCGTTCGCCGTGGACGCCGACGAGCAGGTCGCCTGCGACGAGGACTTCGTCTTCTACGGCGCGCCGGAGAGCCCCGACGGCGCCGTGCGGCTGTCCGCCGACGGCCCGGCCGAGCAGGCGGTGACCGTCGACCTGGCGCTGCTGCCCGCCGGGGTGCGGCGGGTCGTGGTCGCGGCGGCGGTCGACGGCGACGCGACGTTCGGCGACCTGGGCGCGGTCGAGATCGCCGCGGGCCCCGGCCGGCACGCCCGGCCGCTAGCGCAGGCGACGCTGGACGCGGCGACGACGGAGCGGACGATGCTGCTCGCCGAGCTCTACCGGCGCGGCACCGGCTGGCGGCTGCGCGCCGTCGGGCAGGGCTACGGGTTCGGGCTGGACGGCCTCGCCCGCCTGTTCGGCGTCGACGTCGCGGACTGACCGGTCAGCCGAAGATCTCCCGGTACTGCTCGACCGCGTACCGGACCCGCGCCCCCACCAGCAGTGCCTCGTCCGCCGGGCAGTCCAGCAGCCGGGCGACCAGGTCGACGAGCCCGTCGTCGTCGAGGTCCGGCTCGCGCAGCGCGACCTGCTCCACGATCTCCACCAGCTCCGGGCGCTTGTAGACCGCGATGGACCGCCCCGGCCTGACCCGGACGACCTTCGCGACCGCTTTGGGCTGCCGCCGCTGCCGCGGAGGCTCGGGTTCGGGCGGAGGCGCGGGGGCGGGCTGGGGCTCGGGCTCGGGCGGCTCGGGTTCCGGTTCTGGTTCTGGTTCCGCTTCGACGGGAGGGTCGGGGGCGAAGCGGGTCAGGAGGATCTCGAAGAGCGGCGCGGTCGGGGTGATGATCTCCGCCAGGTCCGGCGGCGGGGCCGAGACCGGCACGGGGCCCTCGGGGGCGGGGAGGGCCGGGCCGCCCTGCCCGACGATGATCACGCGGGGCGCGTGCCACAGGAGGAAGAGGGCCTCCGCCCCCGCGCCGTGCTCACCGTCCGCGATCACCACGTCGAACGCGCCGGGACGGGGCGGCAGCGCCTCGGGGATCCGCCACAGCGGGACGATCCACACCGGGACGATCTCCGCCGGGTCGGTGGCCGCCGGGTCCACGCCCGGCAGGCAGGCGCCCCAGACCTCCTCCTCGGCCAGCCGGGCCGTCACCTCGTCCAGGTGCGCGCGGGCCCGTCCGAGGTCGGCGCGCAGCCGGTCCTCGGCGCCGGAGCGGGACAGCGCGGCCAGGCGGGACGCCGCCGCGGCCCACGCCCACGCCTCCTCCCAGCGCTCCACCCGCCCCGGCCAGGACTCGTCGGCGACGGTGGCGGCGAGCAGGTCGGCGAGCTCGGGGTGGACGGCCCGGACGCGGCCGAGCAGCTCGGCGCAGCGGATCTCCAGGGCCCGCTCGTGCCGCGCCTCGGCGAGGGCGCGCAGGCACCGGCCGTACGCCTCGGCGTCGCGGGCGTCGATCGCGGCCATGGCGGCGTTCAGCTCGGGCGGGCGGTCGCCGTCGTCGCCGGCCCGGGCGACCGCGTCGCGCAGGGCGGTGAGGTCGGCGGTGGCGCGGTTCACGCCCTGGTTGAGCCGGGCGCTCTCCAGGCCGGCGACGTACCCGTACCACTGGAGCGGGTGGGTGAGCGGGATGCCCAGGCCGGCCTGGAAGAGGAGGTCGACGGTCTCGTCGATCGCGGGGACCACGTCCCGGACGCGGGCGAGGCGGGCGTGCGCGCGGCGGAAGCGGGCGACCCGCGTCCCCGGCGGCACGTCAGCCGGGAACGACACCCCGGCCGCCTCCCACACGTACTGGAGCTCCTGGCAGGCCATCCGCACCATCAGCTCGGTGAAGACGGCGTCGAGGGCCTCGGGGGTGGCCGGCGGGCGGCCGTCGACGGTGATGCCCTGGAGGAGGGGTTCGGCCTGGCGCTGCGGCGCGGAGCGCAGCGGGCCGCGCTTGAGGGTGCCGCCGTCGGCGAGGTAGTTGCGGAGCTGCTGGGCGGCGGCGGCCAGCCCGCGCAGGTGCAGCTCGCCCGGCGGGAGCTCGACCCGGTGGCCGGCCAGGGAGCGCAGGGCCCGGTCCGCCCACTCGGCCTGCGAGGCCATCTCCGCGACGCGTTCCCAGACGGCCGGGCGGCGCCGTCCGAGGGCGTCGGTGAACGCGCGGACCGCGTGGTCGGCCTGGTCCCACGCGTGCGGGTGGCCCTCCAGGCCCAGATCGCGGAGCGCGGCGTTCACGGCGGCCGCGCAGCTCTCCAGGCGGGCGATCAGGTGGACGTCGCAGTGCCGCAGCCGCCGGGACAGGTCGCTCTCGGAGCGTTCGGCGCGGGCGGCGGCGGTGGCCTCCGCCTCGATCAGCGTCCGCACGTAGGGAGGGCTGGGAAGGGTGGCCGGGTCGACGTCGCGCTGCGCCGCGCGGGCCTGCCGGACGGGGGTCCGCCCCGCCAGCAGCCGGACCAGCTCGGCGGCCTCGGCGCCCCGCAGCGGGGCGGGGCCGAGTCCGGGGCGCGGCGGCAGCCACCCGTGCTCGGCCTCCTCGGCGCGTATCCGGCGTTCGAGGTCGGCGCGGCCTCCGGTGTAGCCGCCGCCGAGGTCGTGGCGCTCCTCCTCCTCGGCCGCGCGCAGCCGCCCGGCGAGGTCGTCGACGGCGGCCTTCACCTCCTCGTGCCGTTCGACCAGCTCCTCGGTGAGCGCCCGGTGCCGCTGCCGGTCGTGCCCGGCCACGCGGGCGAGCACGGCCGCGGCCACCCGCTCGGGGGACGCGGCGGCCGCCTCGCCCTCCTCGAAGCCGGTCACGGTCGCGCAGAGCCCGGCGACCCCGGCGGGCAGGGAGGCGTGCAGGCTCCGGGCCGCCTCGTCGTCCGGGACGGCGACCAGCACCCGGCGGCCCCGGTTCAGCATCCCGCCGAGCAGGCCGGCGACGGTTTCGGCATCGCGGTCCTGGACGTGCAGCAGCGGCGAGCGGCCGCCCGGCGCCAGGAACCCGGCGAGCCCGGCGGGCACCGGGCCGTCGCCGAGGAGTTCGAGCAGCGTGTCGTAGTGGGCGGCGACGGCGGCCCGGCCCGGCGCGCGGGCGACCAGCGCGGGCGCCAGCCGCAGCCGCGGCACCGGCGGCGGGGGGCCGGCGGGCTGGGCGGGCGCCCAGTCCTCCCGGAACGCCACCGCCTCGCCGCGGTCGCCGAACGCCACCGAGCACCACTTGCGGAGCACGTCCGACACCGAGGCGTGCAGGCCGAGCCCCTGCCCGGACGAGCGCACCGCGTCCCACACCCAGTCGGTGCGGGCGGGCTGGAAGCCGGGCAGCCCGGCCAGCAGCTCGCGGTCGCGCGGGGTCGCGTGGCCGGCCAGGACCACGTCCAGCCGCCCGGACCGGTCGTCCACGACGATCCGGACCGGGGTGGACAGCAGGTGGTCGTGCACCGCGGGGCCGTCGGCGGGACCCCAGCTGAGCAGCCCGGTGGCCAGCACCACGTCCGCGCCGCGCGCGGCGGCGTCCTCGGCCATGTCGTGCAGGGCCCGGTACCAGTGCCGCATGCCCAGCCAGCCGTCGAACTCCTCCAGCACGCCGGGCGGCGACAGCGGGATCACCGGGACGCTGAACAGCACGTCGCCGGGCCCGGCGTCGGTCTCCACGTAGACCTCGCCGGGCAGGTCGGCCAGCCAGTGGACCTGTTCGCGGGCCGCGCCGTCGCGGACCGGCCCGCGGCGGGCCCGGGCCAGGTCGCGCAGGTGCCCGAGCAGCGCGCGGGCGCCGTCGGCGGTGCCCGCCTCCGCGCCGGGGCCCGGCCACCGGCCCTTGTCAGGCACTGGGCTCCCTCCCGGACTCTCGGAAACGCCGTGCCACGATCTAACACCGTGGGATCCCCGGGTCCAAGGGGCTCCGCCGGTCGAAACGGCGTCAGGACGTTATCAGTGCGCCCGCGGGAAATTCAGGAGGAGCGCGCCAAGTGCCGGTCTTCGTTCGGCAGCATGACCCACAGCACGAGGTAGACCACGAACTGCGGGCCGGGCAGCAGGCAGGACAGCAGCGCCAGGATCCGGACGGTGGCGGGCGTGGTCCCGAACCTGCGGGCCAGCCCGGCGCACACGCCGGCGATCATCCGTCCGCGGCGCGGGCGGTAGGTGCCGTTCATGAGAATGCTCTCCCCGTTCCACTTCGCTTGATGCGTGTCCGCCACCTGCGGACACGACATCAACGGTAGGAAACGGGCGGCCGGACGAAATCCCTCTGACGGCCGGTCTTGATGCCCTACTCACGAATTAAGGGATGACCCTTAGGGGCCGTGGGCCCGCCGGAGCCGGGCCGCGAATGGCAATTCCCGGGAAAGGGCGCGGTCAGGCGGCGGCATTGTGCGCGGCGACCAGGGCGGGCAGCCCCTCCAGGTCGTCCAGCACGAACGTGCAGCCCTCCAGGGCCTCGTCGTCCCCCTGGATGAACCCCCACGGGCCGCGCCGCAGGAAGGCCGCCTGCATGCCGTACGCCAGGGAGGGGCGCACGTCGTTGTCGACGCGGTCGCCCACGTACAGCACCTGCCGCGCAGGCACGCCCGCCAGCTCCTCGCACCGCGCGAAGAACGCCGGGTCGGGCTTCTGGAGGCCCCACACGTCCGAGATCCCGACGACGTCGGCCTCCAGGCCCAGCGCGGCGAACTGCTCGGCCGCCTCGACCGGCTGGTTGCCGGCGACCCCGACGAACAGCCCCTGGGCGCGCAGCGCGGTCAGGCAGCCGCGGGCGTCGGGGTAGAGGTCGGCGGGTCCGAAGCCGTTCGGCACCCCCGCCTCGACGCGCCTGCGCTGCTCCTTCTCCAGGTCGAACCCCGGCCGGAAGTACTCCAGGAGGTCCATGTGGGTGCCGCCGGTGGCCAGCAGCGCGCCCAGCTTGGTGAGGAAGGTGTGCCGCGGCACGCCCAGCCAGTCGGCCCACCGGCCGTAGATCTCGCCCTCGTTGATCAGGGTCTCGCCGATGTCGAAGAAGACCGCGCGTATCTCCCTCATGACGCGAGGTCGACGGACTCGCCGGGCTTGAGGCGGCGGAAGTCCTTGCCGGCCTCCTTGCCCGCGTTGGTCACGTGCGTCTCCATCACCGACAGGCCGTTGTCGTTCAGCAGCCCGTCGTGGATGACGAACGCGCGCTCGGGGCGCACCTCGCGGGCGTACTGGTACAGCTCCGGGATCTTCATCCAGGGCGCGTTGCCGGGCAGGCACAGGGTGCGGACGGGCTCGCCGGGGACGGTCAGCGCGTCGCCCGGGTGGAACACCTCCCCGTCGACCAGGAAGCCGGTGTTGGGGATCGGCGGGATGTCGGGGTGCAGGATCTCGTGGTCCTCGCCGTAGACGTGCACCTCGAAGCCGGCCACGGTGACCGCGTCGCCGTGCCCGACCTGGTGGACGCGCCCGCCGAGGTCGGCCAGGTTCTCGGCGACGACGCGGGACGTCCACGCCTCCAGCGCCGGGTTCTCCGCCATGGCCTTGCGCAGCCGGTCGGGGTCGAAGTGGTCGAAGTGCTCGTGCGTGATCAGGACGGCGTCGGCGCCCTCCAGGGCGTCGGCCTCCGTGGTGAACGCCCCCGGGTCGATGACCAGGGTCCGGTCGTCCTTCTGGAGCCGCACGCAGCTGTGTCCGAGCTTGGTCAGTCGCATGATCCGATCCTTTCACGCCCGCCTGGCCCGCCGGGGGCGCCGGATCGCCCGGGGCATTGACCGCGCCCCGGGGCGTTGATAGAACACGTTCTAGTTTGGTGTCCGCCCGGCGTCCGGGGCCGGCCGCCCCACCCTCACCCGGCCGCCCCGGCACCGGCGGCGCGCGAGGAGGCGGCCATGCCCGTACCCGACCAACGCGACCCCGAGATCACCCTGAGGAGCCTGGCCGGCTGGCTGGACGGCCGCCTGCCCGGAGCCCGGATCCCGCACCTGGAGACCCCGTCGACCAGCGGCTTCTCCAACGAGACGCTGCTGTTCGACGCCGCCTGGACCGACCCGGACGACGGCCGCGGGCGGCGCGAGCCGTACGTGGCCCGGGTCGCCCCGGCCCGCTACCAGATCTTCCCCGAGCCGCGCTTCGAGGAGCAGTACCGCCTGATGCGGATCCTGGACGCGCACACCGACATCCCCGTGCCGCCCATCCGCTGGTACGAGCCGTCCGCCGACACCCTCGGCGCCCCGTTCTTCGTGATGGGGCGGGTCGAGGGCCGCGTCCCGACGGACATGCCCCCGTACCACATGGACGGCTGGGTCACCGAGGTGTCCCCTGAGGAACGCGCCGCGATGTGGTGGTCCACCCTGGACATCCTCGCCCGCGTCCACAGGCTCGACCCGGTCGCCCTGGACCTGGGGTTCCTCGACCAGCCCCAGTGGGGCGCCCCCGGGCTGGGCCAGCGGCTCGCCTACTACGAGCACTACCTGCCCTGGGCGTACGACGGCCCGCAGGAGATCGCCCACACGGCCCTGGCCTGGCTCAAGGCCAACCGTCCCGAGGAGCTCGACCCGCCCGCCCTGCTGTGGGGCGACGCGCGCATCGGCAACGTCATCTTCCAGGACGGCGTGCCCGCGGCCGTCCTCGACTGGGAGAACGCCGTGCTGGGCGCGCCGGAGGAGGACCTGGCGTGGTTCATGTTCCTGGACCGGCACCACTCCGAGGGCATCGGCGTGCCCCGCCTGGAGGGCTTCCCCCCGTACGCCGAGACCGTCGCCCGCTACGAGGACCTGCTCGGACGGCCGGTCCGCCACCTGGAGTACTACGAGATCCTGTCCGGCTTCAAGTTCGCCGTGATCATGGCCCGGATCGGGCAGGCGATGATCGACTTCGGCTGGATCGAGCCCGGCAGCGACTTCCCGTACGACAACAACTGCACCCGCCTGCTCGCCCGGATCCTCGGAGGGGACCAGTGACGCTCTCGCCGCTCGACGACTACCCGATCCACCAGGCGCCCGAGGTGATGCGGCACGTCACCACCTCCGACCGCAACTTCTACGACCGGTACTACTTCAACGCGCACGGCTGCTCCGGCGAGCTGATGATGATCGTCGGGATCGGGCAGTACCCGAACCTCGGCGTCACCGACGCGTTCGCGGTGGTGCGGCGCGGGCCCGTCCACAAGGTCGTACGGGCGTCGCGCGAGCTGGGCCTGGACCGGATGGACACCGCGGTCGGGCCGTTCCGGGTCGAGGTCGTGGAGGGCCTGAGGCGGCTGCGGGTCGTCCTGGAGGAGAACGGGCACGGCCTGTCGTTCGACCTCGCCTGGGAGGGCGCCATCCCGGCGCAACTGGAGCCGCCGCACTACCTGCGCTGGCAGGAGCGGGTCGTGTTCGACTCCCGGCGGCTGGCACAGACGGGCCGCTGGACCGGGACGATCGTGGTGGACGGCGAGCGGATCGAGGTCACCCCCGACCGCTGGTGGGGGTCGCGGGACCGGTCCTGGGGCATCCGCCCGGTCGGGGAGCCCGAGCCGCCCGGCATCCAGGCGAAGAACGCGGGGACCTTCTACTGGCTGTACGCACCGATGCAGTTCGAGGACCACTCGATCCTGTGCATCGTCCAGGAGGACGAGAAGGGCCGCCGTCTCCTGGAGGAGGCCGTGCGCGTGTGGCCCGACGAGATGCGCGACCCCGGCTCTGCTTCCCCGGGGACGACCCCGGACCCCGAGTATCTCGGCCGCCCCGAGTACCGCCCGGTCTACAAGGAAGGCACGCGTGAGGTCTCCACGGCGACCATCGCGTTCAACCCGCCCGGGGGCGGCGAGCCGTTCACCGTAAGGGCCACGCCCATCCTCCCCGTCCACATGATGGTCGGCACCGGGTACGGCCTGGAGCCCGAATGGAAGCACGGCATGTACCAAGGGCCCGACCTCAAGGTGCAGGGCGTCTCCTACGACACGCGCAAGGAGGAGGACGCCGCCCGCATGTGGGGCATGGTCGACGCCGTCGCGCGCTACGAATACCTGGACGGCGCGGCGCCCACCCCGGCCGCCACCGGTTACGGCCTGTTCGAGTACTGGGCGCTGGGCCCGCACCCCTCGTTCAACGGGCGGCCATGACCACCGCCACGACGGCGAAAGCGAACGCCGCCGTGGTCAGGAGCAGGAACGCAGCGACGACGGCGCAGGCCAGCCCGCGCGGCTGGTCTCGCCAGTTGCCGTAGTGGTCGCGCACCTGCCGCTCCAGTTCCTCCCGTGGCGGCTGAGGCCGCTCCTCCGGGCCGGGCGGAGAGGACGAGGGCGTCACGCGCCCAGTGTCGCAGAAGCTCCCGGAGCGCGGAGGACGACAAAAGGGCCGGGCGCCGGTCCCTGGTGGGGATCGGCGGCCCGGCCCTGGCCGCGGGGGCGCTCCTGGTCGAGCGGGAAGGGATCAGGAACGCCCGTGCCCGTCCGCGGTCCGGAAGCGGTTCAGTACCGGTTCAGACGCCTCTACCGGTTCAGACGCCTCAGTTCCGGTTCAGACGCCCGGTCCCCCGGGGCCGCCCTGTCCTCCCTCTGCGATGGTGAACGCGACGTCGCCCTGCGGGTCGACCTGCGCGTCCAGGGTCTTGTCGTCGAGCAGCTGGGCGACGGTGGGCTCCAGGTAGACCCGGGCCCCCTCCGCCTCCACGACCTGGTCGCCGGCTTCCGGCTCGGGAGCGACCGAGAGCCGCAGTGCGTCGGAGCCGTCGATCCCGGCCTCGATGCGGATCCCGGTCTCGGGCGGCATCTCGGGGTTTGCGGTCACGGTACGGATCACCTGGACGGCGCCGCTGGTCAGGGTGAGCACGGTCGGCTCCTCATGTCTCGGTTGCAGGCCAGGGCAGGTCAGTGACCTGTTCGCCCCACCCTCCCCGGCGCGCGCGCCGGTAAACCTCCTTCTCCGGCAATCCGGGTGAACGCCCCGTAAAGGACCGGGCCCGGCGCGTCACCGCGACCGGGCCCGGAATCACCGCGACGAACGCCCCTTAATCGCCGGGGGCGAGGGCGCGGACCGCCTCGACCGTCGACAGCCCGCCGCCGGGGACGATCGCGAGCACGGGCGTGGTGAGCCCGTTCTCGACGTACTCCCGGACGCGGGCGCGGCAGGCCGCCGGCGAGCCGTGCACGATCAGGTCGTCGACGACCTCGTCCGGGATCACCTCCAGGGCCTTCTTGCGGTCGCCCGCGGCCCACGCCTCGTTCATCGGTCGCAGCGCCTCGCCGCGTCCCAGCCACTGGTGGAACGCCTGGTAGACCGGCACGTTCATGTACGCGGCGATCATCCAGCGGCCGATGGAGCGGGCCTCCTCGGCGTCGTCGGTCGGGCAGACGAACAGCCGGGCGAGCAGCTCGGGCTCCTCGCCCAGCTCGCCGCGCACGGTCCGCACGTCCCGGGGCGCCAGCCAGTTGGTGATCGCGCCGTCGGCCTCGCGGGCGGCCAGCCGCAGCATGCCGGGACGCAGCGCGGCCAGCACGATCGGCGGCGGCGTCGCGGGGGCCGCCTCCAGCTTGAAGCCCTTGACGGAGAACGTCGCGAAGTCCTCCTTGATCTTCTCCCCGGCCAGCGCGCGGCGCAGGAACCGCAGCGTGTCGCGGGTGCGCTTGTACGGCTCCTCGAACGGGATCCCGTTCCAGCGCTCGACGATGGTGTCGGAGGAGGTGCCGATGCCGAGCACGAAGCGGCCGGGCGCCAGGTCGGCGAGGGTCGCGGCCTGCTGCGCCAGCAGGGCCGGGCCGCGCGTGTAGACCGGCACGATCGCCGGGCCGAGGCGCAGCTCGGGCGCCCACTGGGAGGCCAGCGCCAGCGGGGTGAAGCCGTCGGTGCCGTTGGTCTCGGCGGACCAGGCGTCGGTGTAGCCGAGCGAGGGCAGCTCGGCGACGATCTCGCGGTGCTCGCCCAGGGCGAGCCCGCCCAGCGGAATGGTCAGTCCCCAGCGGTTCATGGTGCCGCTCCTCACGCGATCGAGGGCCGGATGATCGCGCCGCCGTCGATCACCATCGTCTGCCCGGTCATCCAGGACGCCGCGTCGCCGGCCAGGAACACCGCCGCCTTGGCGATGTCCTCGGGTGCGCCCAGCCGGCCCAGCGGCAGATGCTTGCTGATCTGCTCCTCGTTGTTCTCCCACAGCGCGCGGGCGAGCGCGGTCTTGACCAGCCCGGGGGCGATGCAGTTGACCCGGACGGCGGGGGCCAGCTCCATCGCGAACTGCCGGGTGAGGTGGATGACCGCGGCCTTGGTGGCGTTGTAGTACCCGATCCCGTGCTCGGTGATCATGCCGCCGACCGAGGCGATGTTGATGACCGAGCCGCCCCGTTCGCGCATCGAGCGCTTCCAGGCCAGCTGGGTCCACAGCACCACGGCGAACTGGTTGACCTGGACGGTCTTCTCGGCGGCGGCGGGCTCGATGTCGACCATCGGGCCGAAGTACGGGCTGGTGCCGGCGTTGTTGACCAGCACGTCCACCCCGCCGAACTCGGCCACGGCCGCCTCCACGCAGGCCGCGGCGGCGTCGGGGTCGCCCACGTGGGCGGCCTTGGCCAGCACGCCCGCGTCCGGGTGGGCCGCGCGGATCTCGGCGGCGGCCTCGTCGAGCGCCTCCTGCTTGCGCGAGGAGAGCACGACGTTGGCGCCCTCGGCGGCCAGCGCGACGGCGGTCGCCTTGCCGATGCCCCGGGAGGCCCCGGTGATGAGGGCTGTCTTTCCCTGCAGTCCAGTCCGCATGCGCACTCCAGAATCCGGCTCGGTTCGGTCTCACTGTACCGAAGTGACTGACGCGTCAGTTAGGAGACCTTCCCGTCACGCCCGGCCGTCCGGCCTCCGGCCGTTCGGTCCAGCACGAAGCGGCGGAATCCGTCCGCGGCGGGGGTCAGGGTGCGCCCGCCGTGCCAGGCCAGCCCGATCGTGCGCTCCGCGCCCGGATCCTCCAGCGGGATCTCGGCGAGCCCGGCCGACCCGCCGCCGCCCGTCCCCTCCCCGGCGGGCACCACCGCCACACCCAGGCCGGCGGCCACCAGCCCGCGGATGGTGGACAGCTCGTCCCCCTCGAACAGGATCGACGGCCGGAACCCGGCCCGCCGGGCCAGCTCCTCGAAGGTGTCGCGCACCCCGGCGCCCGGCCGTACCGCCACGAACGGCTCCCCCGCCGCCTCGGCCAGCCGCAGCGCCGCGCGCCCGGCCAGCCGGTGATCGGCGGGCACCGCCAGCAGCAGCCGCTCGGTGACCATCGGGGCCCAGGCCAGGTCCCGGGGCCACGGGCTGGTGATCGCCAGATCGGCGGCGCCGCCCCGGACCGCCTCCTCCAGCCCCGCCGCGGTGTCCTGGGCGAGCCGGAACCGCACCCGCGGACGCTCCCGCCGGAAACGGCGCAGCAAGTCAGGGACGAGCCAGGTGCCCTGCGTGTGCAGGAACGCCAGCGCGACCTCGCCGCCCTCGGGATCGGCGGCCTGCGCCAGCGCCCGCCGCGCCGCCTCCTCCTCGGCCAGCAGCCGGCGCGCGTGCGCGGCGAACACCTCCCCGTACCGGCTCGGCCGCACACTGCGCCCCTCCCGGTCCAGCAGCGGGACGCCCAGCTCGCGTTCCAGCCGGGCCACGGCCCGCGACAGTCCGGGCTGGGAGAGGCCCAGCTCGGACGCGGCGTTCGTCACATGCCCGTGCTCGACCACCGCCAGGAACCACCGCACCGTCTCCAGATCCACGCACTCATGCTTACCCGTCATCGATTTCCGTGACAACTCTCATTGGACGCATCACCCCTGCACGGCGGACCCTGGAGCCCATGACGGTCACGGTGGAGGCGGCCGGGCGGCACCGGCTCGGCTCGCCCGGCCTGCGCAGGATCAACCTCGCCCTGTTCGCGGCCGGGCTCTCGACGTTCATGTCGCTCTACTGCACGCAGGCGCTGCTGCCCGAACTCTCCCGCGCCTTCCACGTCCCGCCGGCGAAAGCGGCCCTGCTGGTGTCGCTGACGACCGGGGCGCTGGCGGTCGCGATCATCCCGGTCAGCTCGCTGTCGGAGCGGTACGGCCGCACCCGGGTCATGCTCGTCTCCTCGGTGGCGGCGGCGCTGGCCGGGCTGCTGCTGCCGCTGTGCCCGTCGTTCCCCGCGATGGCCGCGCTGCGCGCCGTCCAGGGCGTGGCGCTGGCCGGGGTGCCCGCCGTCGCGATGGCCTACCTGGCCGACGAGGTCGACCCCGGCTCGCTCGGCGGCGCGATGGGCCGGTACGTCGCGGGCACCAGCCTCGGCGGGCTGCTCGGCCGACTGGTGCCCGGCAGCGCGATCGACGTCGCGGGCTGGCGCTGGGCGCTGGCCGCCACGACCCTGCTCGCGCTCGGCTGCACGCTGCTGTTCTGGGCGCTGCTGCCGCCGTCCCGGTTCTTCCGGCCGGGCCGCGCCGAGCACCGCGCCCTGCTCGCCCACCTGCGCGACCCTGGGCTGCGCCGGCTCTACCTGACCGGGTTCCTGCTGATGGCGGGCATGGTCACGGTCTACAACCTGCTGTCCTACCGGCTGCTGGACGCGCCGTTCCACCTGCCGCGCGCGGTGGTCGGGCTGATCGCGGTGATGTACCTGGGCGGGTCGTTCGCGGCGGCCCGCGCCGGGCTGCTGGCCGACCGGCACGGAGGCCGTCCCGTCCTGCTCGCCGCGGTGGTGGCGACGGCCGGCGGGCTGGCGCTCACGCTGCCCGACTCCGTGCCGCTGATCGCCGCCGGCCTGCTGGTCTTCACGGCCGGGTTCTTCGCGGCCCACTCGGTGGCCGGCGGCCGGGTCGGCCTCCGCGCCACTCGCGGCCGGGCGCAGGCCTCCGCGCTCTACCTCTTCGCGTACTACATGGGCGCCGGCGTCGGCGGGACGGCGGGCGGCCTGGCCTACGAGCACGGGCAGTGGACGGGCACCGGCGTGTACGTGCTCGTCCTGCTGCTCGTGGCGGCGGTGGCCGTCGCCACCCTTGATTTGAACGTGCGCTTGGTTGGTAAGCTGCGCTCGTGACCCCCGGGAGGCGGCGTTGAGCGACACGGCCACACCAGGCGCGAAGGAGCGGCGGCCCGCGGTCGACGGCTGGTTCGCCGCCGCGCCCGCGGACGGAGGCGGCGCCCGCCTCCTCGGCACCCGCTGCGCGTCCTGCGGCACCCCCTACTTCCCCCGCAACGACCTCGCCTGCCGCAACCCGGCCTGCACCGGCCCCCGGGACGGCTCGGAACTGGAGGAGTACGCCTTCTCCAACCGCGGGCGCGTCTGGTCGTACGCCGACTCCCGCTACCAGCCCCCGCCCCCGTACGTCTCCCCCGACCCGTTCCGCACCTACGCGGTCGCGGCCGTCGAGCTGGAGGCCGAGCGGATGGTCGTCCTCGGCCAGGTCGTCCCCGGCGTCGGCGTCGCCGACCTGGAGGTCGGCATGGAGGTCGAGCTGACCGAGGGCGTCCTGTACGAGGACGACGAGGCCCAGTACACCGTCTGGATGTGGAGGCCCTCCCATGGGCGCTGATGTGGCGATTCTCGGTGCGGGGATGCATCCGTGGGGGAAGTGGGGGCGCAACTTCGTCGAGTACGGGCTCGTGGCCGCGCGGGCGGCGCTGGCGGACGCGGGCGTGGCCTGGCCGCAGGTCCAGTACGTGGCGGGCGCCGACACCATCCGGAACGGATATCCGGGGTTCGTCGCCGGTGCGACGTTCGCGCAGGCGCTCGGGTGGTCGGGCGCCCGGATCTCCAGCAGCTACGCGGCGTGCGCGTCCGGGGCGCAGGCGATCAACGCCGCCCGCGCGCAGATCCTGGCGGGCCTGTGCGACGTGGCGCTGGTGGTGGGGGCGGACGCGGCGCCCAAGGGGTTCTTCAAGCCGGTCGGCGGCGACCGTCCCGACGATCCCGACTGGCTGCGGTTCCGGCTGCTGGGCGCGACCAACCCGATCTACTTCGCGCTGTACGCGCGGCGCCGGATGGCGCTGCACGGCGCGACGCGGGACGACTTCGCCGCCGTGAAGGTCAAGAACGCGCGGCACGGCCTGGCCAACCCGCACGCCCGCTACCGCAAGGAGGTGTCCCTGGAGGACGTGCGGGCGTCCGCCGTGGTCGCCGATCCGCTGCGGCTGCTGGACATCTGCGCGACCAGCGACGGCGGTGCGGCGCTGGTGCTGTCGTCGATGGACTTCGCGCGGTCGCGGGGGGGCGCGGATCCGGTGCGCATCCCGGCGCTGTCGACGGTCACCCCGACGTTCCCCAAGACGGTCCTGGACCTGCCCGACTTCGCGACCGATTCGGCGCTGGCCGTGCCCGCGCCCGACACGGCGTTCCGCCCGGCCATGGTGCGGGCCGCCTACGAGGAGGCGGGCCTGGGCCCGGAGGACCTGTCGCTGGCCGAGGTGTACGACCTGTCCACGGCCCTGGAACTCGACTGGTACGAGGACATCGGGCTGTGCGGGCCGGGCGGGGCGGAGAAGCTGCTGCGCGCGGGTGACACGGCGCTGGGCGGGCGGGTGCCGGTGAACGCCTCGGGCGGGCTGGCCTCGTTCGGCGAGGCGATCCCGGCGCAGGCGATCGCCCAGGTGTGCGAGCTGACCTGGCAGCTGCGCGGCCGGGCGGAGGGCCGCCAGGTGGAGGGCGCCCGGGTGGGCATCGCGGTGAACCAGGGCCTGTTCGGCCACGGTTCGGCGATCATCACCGTCCGCTGACGTCCCGGGCACCGGGGGCGTTCCCGGCGACCTTGAGCGCCCAGGCGACCAACGGGACCTGGAGCGGCAGCCGCCCGTACGCGGCGGCGCGCTGCGGGAGCGGCCGGCGGCGCCAGTCGTGCGCCATCTTCACGTTGGCGGGGAAGACGGCGACGAACAGGGCGGCGGTGGCCAGCGCCCCGGCGCGGCGCGTCCTGGGCACGGCGACGGCGGCGGCGCAGGCGAGCTCGGCGACACCGCTGAGGTAGGTCCAGGTGCGCGGCGTGCCCGGCAGGTTCGCGGGGACGACCGTGTCGTAGGGCTTGGGCGCGACGAAGTGGGTGACGCCGGCCGTGGCCAGGAAGGCGGCCAGGGCGCGGGCCGGACGCGCCGAGGGGGAAGCCGAAGCGGGCATGGGCGCAACGCTCTCACACCCCCGTCCCGGCGGGATACGCGCGTCATTGACATAGCGCGCGTCACGGTTGTGCCCGCCGGATCAAGGCATGCGGCGCACCTGTTCGATAAGGCCGGGCATGGCCTCGTTGCCGCCCTGGACGTAGCCGGACAGCAGCCGCAGCTGCGCGTCGGAGTAGCCCGCCATCCGCTCGCCGAACGCCCGCGCGATCGGCTCGAAGTACTGCTCGAACCGCGCCGCGTTCTCCGGCACCAGCTCCACGATCACCCGCCGCCGGTCGTCGGGGTCGCGGCTGCGCTTGACGTACCCGGCCCGCTCCAGCCGGTCGATGACCGCGGTGATCGCGCCGCCGGTGGTGATCCCCATGAGTGCCGCGAGCCGTCCCGGCGTCAGGGGGCCCTCCAGCGACAGCGCGTTCAGGCACTGCGCGTCGGTCACGTTCAGCCCCGCCTTACTCGCGGCGGTGTGGTGGAGCAGCATCGTGTAGAGCGTGCTCCGTTGCATCGCCTCCCGCAGCTCCGCCACCGCCCGCTCGCGTTCCGGGGTCGACACGCTTCCACCTCGATCTCCAGGTTTTCCGAGGGGAGCCTAGTGCCCGCGGGGCACCCTCCACTCCCGACACACAGAGATCAACGCCTGGGCGCGTCCATCCTCTCCAGCTTCTCGCTCACCCGGCTATCCCGCCGCCTCCTGGGCGACCTGTTTGGCCCACCGGTAGTCGGCCTTGCCCGCGGGACTGCGCTTCATCTCCCCGACGAACGCGTACACGCGCGGCACCTTGTAACCGGAGAGGTTCTTGCGGCAGTGGGCGTCGAGGTCCGCCGGCGCCGGCGCCTCCCCCTGCGCCTGGACGACGGCGGCCACGCGGAACCCGAAGCGCTCGTCCGGGATCCCCGTCACGACCGCGTCGAACACGGCCGGATGCCCCTTCAGCACGGCCTCCACCTCCTCCGGGAACACCTTCTCGCCACCGGTGTTGATGGCCTGCGAGCCCCGGCCGTAGACGGCGATGCTGCCGTCCTCCTCCACCGTCGCGATGTCGCCGGTCAGCAGCCACCGCCGCCCGTCCACCTCGGGGAACGTCCGCGCGGTCTTGTCCGGGTCGTTGTAGTAGCCGCGCGCGATGTAGCCCGTGCGGGCCACCTGCCCCAGGACGCCCGACCCCGGCTTGACCGGCTGGAGCGCGTCGTCCAGGACGGTGACGTTCTCGACGTCGGCGGTGAACCGCAGGCCCTTCTCCGGTGTCGAGCCCGCCACCGCCTCGGCCGTGGAGCCCGACTCGGTGGACCCGAACCGGTCCATGATGATGACGTTCGGCATCGCCGCCGCCAGCCGCTCCCGGACCGTTCCGGTCAGGATCGCGCCGGTCGAGACGTAGGCGAACAGCGACGACAGGTCGTACGACGAACGCTCCAGGTCCTCCACCATCGGGATCGCCATCGCGTCGCCGGTGATGGTGAGGGAGTTGACCTTCTCCCGCTCGATCGTCCGCCACACCTCGGCGGCGTCGAACCTGCGCACGTACACCACGGTCGCGCCCATCCACCAGGCGATCCACGTCGCCATCTGCGCGGCGCCGTGCATCAGCGGCGCCACCGGCATCATCACCATCGGGCCCGAGTTCCGCGCCATCTCCACCACGTCCTCCGGGACGTCCGGGCGCGGCAGCGTCGGGTTCCAGAACGCGAAGAGCAGGTCCTTCAGCCCCCACATCACCCCCTTGGGCATCCCGGTCGTGCCGCCGGTGTAGATGACGTAGGTGTCCTCGGGCGAGCGCGGCCCGAACCCGCGCGTCGCGGGCTGCGCGGAAAGGGCCTCCTCGTACTCGACGGCGCCGGGCACCGACGTCGGGCCGCCGACCGCGACCAGGTGCCGCAGCCCCTCCACCTGCGGGACGGTCGCCGCGACCCGGTCGTCGAACTCCACGTCGTACAGCAGCGCCACGCTGTCGGAGTCGCGGAACAGGTAGAGCAGCTCGCTCTCCACGTACCGGTAGTTGACGTTGATCGGAACGGCCCGGATCTTCAGCGCGGCGACCAGCGCCACGGCGTACTCGACGCCGTTGTACAGCTGGAGGGCGACATGCCGGCCGGGCTCCACCCCGGCCGCCTCCAGATGGTGCGCGAGCCGGTTGGCCTGCGCGTCCAGTTCGGCGTAGGTGAGACTCCTGTCGCCGCAGACGAGCGCGACGCGGTCCCCGATCGCGTCCGCGACTCCCTCGAACAGATCGGCGTGGTTGAACTCCATCGGTCGTCCTCCGGAGATCGAGGGGGGTGGGGTGGAGGCGCCCGGGGGGCGCTTCTAGGGCTTCTCTGAGCCGACGATCCACATCGCGAAGAACTGCGCGCCGCCGCCGTAGGCGTGCCCCAGGGCGCGGCGCGCTCCGTCCACCTGGTGCTCCCCGGCGAGCCCGCGCACCTGCAGCGCCGCCTCGGCGAACCGGATCATCCCGGAGGCGCCGATCGGGTTGGACGACAGCACGCCGCCCGAGGGGTTCCACGGGATGTCCCCGTCCAGCGCGGTCGCGCCCGCCTCGGTCAGCTTCCAGCCCTCGCCCTCACCGCAGAACCCCAGGTTCTCCAGCCACATCGGCTCGTACCAGGAGAACGGCACGTACACCTCGGCGCAGTCCAGCTCGCGGCGCGGGTCGGCGATCCCGGCCTGCCGGTACACGTCGGCGGCGCAGTCCTTGCCGCCCCGCGGGTTCACGGTGTCGCGCCCGGCGAAGAAGATCGGCTCGGAGCGCATCGCGGTGCCGTGCACCCAGGCGGGCCTGTTCGGGGCCTGCCGCGCCGCGTCCTCGGAGGCCAGCACCATCGCGCAGGCGCCGTCGGACGACGGGCAGGTCTCCAGGTAGCGGATCGGCTCCCACAGCATCGGCGTCGACTCGACCATCGCGCGCGAGATGCCGGGGATCTTCAGGTGCGCGTACGGGTTCTTCAGCGCGTTCTCCCGGTCCTTGACCGCGACCAGCGTGCCGATGTGGTCGGGGGCGCCGGACCGCCGCATGTACGCCCGGATGTGCGGGGCGAAGTAGCCGCCCGCGCCCACCACCAGCGACGTCGAGTACGGCGAGTTCACCGTCAGCGCCCACGTCGCGTTCGACTCCGACTGCTTCTCCCACGCCACCGTCAGCACCCGGTCGTGCACGCCGCCCTGGATCAGGCTCGCCGCCACGATCGCGGTCGACCCGCCGACCGACCCGGCCGTGTGCACCCGCATGACCGGCTTGCCCGCCGCGCCCATCGCGTCCGCCAGGTACGCCTCGGGCATCATCACGCCCTCGAACAGGTCCGGCGCCTTGCCCAGCACGACGGCGTCGATGTCGTTCCAGGTCAGCCCGGCGTCGTCGAGCGCCTTCGCGGCCGCCTCGCGCAGCAGCCCGGCCATCGACACGTCCAGCCGCTTGGTCTTGTAGGCGGTCTGCCCCACACCAATGATGGCGCACGGGTTACCCATGGTCTTCTTCTCCCGAGAGGACGCAGACGAGGTTCTGCTGCAGGCACGGGCCGGCGGTGGCGTGGCCGAGCGTCCGGGTGGCGGAGCCGTCGTGGATCCGGGCCGCGGCCTCGCCGATCCTGATCAGCCCGGCCGCCATCGGCGGGTTGGCCGACAGCGGGCCGCCCGACGGGTTGACCGTGACGTCCTCGCCCAGCCCGAGCGCCTCCCGCAGGATCAGCTCCTCGTGCGAGAACTGCGCGTGCAGCTCGGCGACCTGCACGCCGGCGGCGCCCGCCCTCTCGCCCGCGATCCGGGTCGCCGCCGACCGGGACAGGTCCCGCACGCCGGGCGAGTGCGCCTCGCTGCGATGGTCGATCCCGCGGATCCACGCGGGCCGCTCGCACAGCTCGCGGGCCTTGTCACCGGTCGCCAGCACGATCGCGACGGCGCCGTCGGCGGACGGCGCGACGTCGTACGGCCGCAGCGGCGCCACGTCGTAGCCCTCGTCACCGGACGGGTCGGGCAGATGCAGCGCGAACGGGTTCTCGCGGCCCGCCGCCCGCGACCGCGCCGCCACGGCCCGCAGATCGTCCTCCTTGGCGCCCGAGCGCTCCAGGTAGGCGCGGGCCTGCAGCGCCGCCAGCGACACCTGGTCGATTCCGAGCGGCGCCAGGTAGTACGGGTCGAGCTGCTGCGTCATCAGCTCACGCAGTACGGTCTGCGACGCCTTCCCGAACCCGTACACCAGCGCGGTATCGACCTCGGAGTGGCGCAGCTTCACCCACGCCTCGTACAGCGCCCAGGCCGCGTCCATCTCCACGTGGCTCTCGGAGATCGGCGGCCAGGCCCCCACCGCGTCCAACCCGGACACGAACGAGAACGGTGCCCCGACCAGGTAGTCGTTGGACCCCGAGCAGGTGAACCCGAACCGGCTCAACCCGGTCCGCTCCTTGATCTCGGTGATGACGGGCGCGAGGATCTCCACCTCCGACAGCCCGGCGTCCTCGGCCGCGTGCTCGCTCTGCACGAACGCGACCACCGCTATGTCGGTATTCATTGCCTCGCCTCCGCTCGGCGGCTCGCGGCCGTTTCTTCGCGACGGCTTCCCTCGTCGCTCCGGTCGCTCGTCCCTCGCTCCCTGCGCTCCTCAGTCCAGCCGCCGCGCGGCCGCTCGCGATTCACACGTAGTCCTTGATCGTGTCGAAGGGCACGTCGGGCTCGTCGAGCGGCTCGAACCACTTGATGTTGGCCATGCTCCGGTCCCACTCCTCGCGCGGACGCCACGCCGCCTTGACCCGCATGCCCATCCGGACCTGGTCCGCGGGGATCCCGGCGACCAGGGCGAGCATGGGCAGGCCCGCGCCGTCCAGGAGGACGTACGCCGACACGAACGGGACCTCGGGCGCGCGCGGATCGGGCAGGTTGTTGACCGCGAAGGTGGTGACGGTGCCGGTGTCGGGCAGCTCCACCTCCTCGGTGGTCGGCACGCCGTCGCGCGAGCACAGCCCCTTCATCGGGACGATCACCTCGCCGCACACGCCGCAGCGGTGGCCGAGGATCCGGCCCTCGGAGATCCCCTCCAGGAAGCGGTCCAGCGCCCGCCCGCCGCGGAGCCGGTACTCCAGCCGGGTCGGCGCGTTGATCATCGTGACCTCGGGGACGAAGCACTCGATGTCGCCGATCGCGCCGGTCCGCTCCGCCCGGTACCTCGGACGGACCCGCATCCCGGTCTTGAGGAACCGCGGCGGATCGGCGCCCTCGTCGACGACGCCCAGATCCAGCGCGTGCAGCAGGGCCGTGTCGGCGCCGTCCGGGCGGATCAGCGCCCACGCGAACGGGCGGTCCAGCGGATGGTTCTTCAGCGGCCGCGGCACCCACGACCAGGTCTGCACCGTCCCGATCGGGCCGACCTCGACGAACTCCTCCGTCACCGGCTCGCCGCCGTCGGGGTCGTACTCCACCGGCGGGACCAGCACCCGCCCGCCGGCCGTCCGCACGCCGACCAGCCGCCCGTCGCGCAGCTCGCTCAGGAACCGCCCGATGACCGGCCCGACCGACCGCGTGTACCCGCCGGGGAACTCCAATACATGGTCGAGGGCCTCAGATGGCACGCTGGTGGTCCTTCCAGTACGGGTCGCGCAGCTTGCGCTTGAGGAGCTTGCCGTTCGGCTCGCGCGGCATGACCTCGATGAAGTCGATCGACCGGGGCCACTTCATCCGCGCCAGCCGGCCCTCCAGGGACGCAAGGATCTCCGCCGCCAGCTCCGGGCCGGGCGCGGTGCCCGCGGCGGGCTCCACGACCGCCTTGATCTGCTCGCCCCACTCCTCGTCCGGGATGCCGAAGACGGCCACGTCCGCGACCTTGGGGTGCAGCACGATCTCGTTCTCGATCTCGGCCGGGTAGATGTTGGCGCCACCCGAGATGATCATGTCGGACTTGCGGTCGGACAGGAACAGGAAGCCGTCCTCGGTGAGGCGGCCGATGTCGCCGACGGTGAAGAAGTCCTTGAGGCGGTTCTTCTCGGTCTTCTCCCGGTCGCCCTTGTACTCGAACTCGGTGCCGGCCATCTTCATGTAGATCGTGCCGTCGCGGCCGGCCGGGACGGGCTCGCCGGCGTCGTCCACGATGAGCAGCTCGCTGATCGGCCACGCCTTGCCGACCGTGCCGGGATGCTCGCGCCACTCCTGCGGGCTCGCGATCGTCCCGCCGCCCTCGGTGGCCGCGTAGTACTCCCAGACGCAGTCGCCCCACCAGTCGAGCATCTGCTTCTTGATGGGGACGGGGCAGGGCGCGGCGGCGTGGATCGCCCACTTCATGGACGACACGTCGTACCGCTTGCGGGTCTCCTCCGGGAGGGCCAGCAGCCGCTTGAAGTGGGTCGGGACCATGTGCGTGTTGGTGATGCCGTACTTCTCGATCACCCGCAGGCAGTCCTCGGCCTCCCACTTGTCCATGTAGACGAGCGTGTGGCCCATCTGGAGCGACGTGCCGCCGAACTGGGTGACGGCCGTGTGGTAGTTCGGCGAGGTCACCAGGTGCGCCTGCGGCTCCCGTCCCGCGGGCCTTCCGGGCGGGATCCCGAACAGCCCCAGCAGGAAGGACATCAGCTCCGCGCTGTCGTCGGGGTCGATCCCGCCGAGCGTCCTGCGCACCCCCTTGGGCCGTCCGGTGGTGCCCGAGGTGTAGTGCATGGTGGCGCCGTTGCTGCGGTCGTCCGGCAGCGTGTCCGGCTGCCCGTCCACGAGCTCCCCGCACGGCCGGAACCCCGCGACCTCGCCGAACGCGAACCGGCGCCGCGGGTCGATCCCCGACTCCTCGGCCCCGCGCGCGCCCTCCACCGCGTACCGCTCGTGCACGAAGAACGCCTTGGCCTCGCTGTCGGCCACGATGTAGCCGATCTCGGGGCCGGTCAGGTGCCAGTTGACGGGGGTGTAGTACCAGCCCGCCTGGAGCGCGGCCAGGTACAGCACCAGGCCGTCCACCCCGTTGGGGACGAGCCCGCAGATGCCGTCCCCCTTCTCCACGCCCAGCGCGCGCAGCCCGTGCACGAGCCGGTTGGCCCGGGCCAGCAGCTCGCCGGCGGTGTGCTCGGTCCCGTCCGGGTCGACGGCGGCGATCCACCCGGGATCGGCCTGCGCCAGCCGCCAAAAGCCCAACGACCCCATCGGTTCTCCTCGGTGATCGCGGTGCACCCGCAGGTGCCGGGGGACCAAAGTAGATCACGTTCTCGTTTTCCTGGGCAAGACCCGTTGACAGGCAACTCCTGTCACTAGAATCTGTTCTTGTTTACTGCCGGTTGAGTGGAGGAACGATGGCCGAACGGCTGCCCATCAGCACGGCGCACTGCACCGTCGAGCAGGACGGCCACGTGGTCGTGGTGACGCTGAACCGCCCCGAGGCGCGCAACGCGCTCAGCAACGACATGCTCGTCGGGCTGGCCGACGCGTGGGCCTACATGTCCGAGACGCCGGAGGTGCGGGTCGGCATCCTCACCGGGGCCGACGGCCAGTTCTGCGCGGGCGCCGATCTCAAGGCGATGGGCACGCCCTCATCGGACGCCCGCGTCCGGGAGCGCGCGGCCCAGATCCCCAACTTCCACTGGAAGGGCCTGCTGCGCGAGGGCCGTCCCACCAAGCCCCTCATCTGCGCCGTCGAGGGCTACGCCGTCGCAGGCGGCACCGAACTCCTCGTCGGCACCGACCTGCGCGTCGTCGCCGAGGGCGCCACCCTGGGCCTGTACGAGGCCAAGCGCGGGCTGTTCCCGATGGGCGGCTGCGCGATCCGCCTCCCCCGGCAGATCGGGTACGCCAACGCGATGGACATCCTGCTGACGGCCCGTTCCGTCACCCCGCAGGAGGCGCTCGACATGGGCCTCATCAACACGATCGTCCCGGACGGCCAGGCCCTCGCCGCCGCCCGCGAACTGGCCGGCCAGATCGCCGAGTGCGGCCCGCTCGCCGTCCAGGCCATCCTCCGCACCTACCGCGAGACCGAGCACCTCTCGGAAGAGGAGGCCCTGAAGATCTCCGACGAGATCGGCTGGCCCGTCATCGGCTCCGAGGACGCCAAGGAAGGCTCCAAGGCATTCAAGGAAAAGCGCCCCGCCGTCTTCAAGGGCCGCTGACCCCGCACCCGCGGGCACCAGACATCCCTGAGTGATCGAATCGACACATCGGGTAGTGACCCTGACGTCCGGGTACGAGGGGCGGAGGGGGAATCGGGGTGTTGAAGAAGAAGCAGGTCGTCGGGGTGTCTTGGGGCGGTCGTACGATGTGCGCCTGCGGGGAGGGGGGCGCCATGGACGAGGCCGCGTTCGCGGAGATGGCCGAGCGGTACCGGCACGAGCTGCGGGTGCACTGCTACCGGATGCTCGGGTCGTTCACGGACGCCGAGGATCTCGTCCAGGAGACGCTGCTGCGCGCCTGGCGGAAGCGGGAGAGCTGCGAGGGGCGCTCCACGTTCCGGGCCTGGCTGTACCGGATCGCGACGAACGCCTGCCTGGACGCGCTGGCCGGGCCGGTGCGGCAGCGGGAGATGTCGGCGGCGCCCGCGATGATGGCCGAGGTGTCGTGGCTGGAGCCGTTCCCCGACCGGCTGCTGGACCTGGCGGCGGACGGCCCGGACGCGGCGGTCGTGGCGCGGGAGACGATCGAGCTGGCGTTCCTGGCCGCCATCCAGCACCTGCCCGTCCGGCAGCGGGCCGTGATCATCATGCGGGACGTGCTGGGCTGGCCGGCCGCGGAGACGGCCGAGGTGCTGGAGACCAACGTCGCCGCGGTGAAGGGCATGCTGCAGCGCGGCCGGATGACGCTGCGGGCGTACCTGCCGAGGGAGCGCGCCGAGTGGAGCGCGCAGGCCGGTCCGGACGAGCGGGAGGTCCTGCGCCGGTACGTGGAGGCGAATGAGCGCTCCGACCTCGCCCGGCTCAAGGAGCTGCTGCGTGAGGACGCGCGGCAGACGATGCCGCCGCACGGGCTGGTGTACGAGGGCCGTGAGGCGATCCTGGAGCTGTGGGGGCCGGTGCTGGCCGGGGACGCGGCGTGGGGCGAGTGGCGTTCGCTGCCGCTGTGGGCCAACCGGCAGCCGGCGGTGGCCAACTACGTGCGCCGGGTGGGCGAGGAGCGGTTCACGCCCGTCAACCTCGACGTGCTGGCGGTGCGGGACGGGCGGATCGCGGAGATCACGACGTTCGATCCGCGGCTGCTGGAGTCCTTCGGGCTGCCCGCCGCGCTGTGACCGATTCCTTTTCCGGGGCCCGGCCGTCTTATGCCGAATCCCCAACGAGAGGAGCGGTCATGAAGGAGCTTGAGCGGCTGGTCGGGACGTGGCGGGTCACGGGCGGGGGCGAGGGAACGGTCACCTACCGGTGGATGGAGGGCGGGTTCTTTCTGCTGCAGGAGGTCGATCTGCGGCAGGACGGCCAGGACGTCAAGGGGATCGAGGTGATCGGGCGGCTGCTGCCGTTCGGCGCCTCCGATCCCAGCGAGGACATCTGGTCGCGGTTCTACGGCCACCAGGGCGTCACGTTCGACTACGTGTACGAGCCGGACGGCGACACCCTGACCATCTGGGGCGGGGAGAAGGGGTCTCCCGCCTACTTCCGGGGGACGTGGAGCGCGGACGGCAACACCCTGGACGGCGCCTGGGTGTACCCGGGCGGCGGAGGCTACCCGTCCACGATGGAACGGCTCCCCTAATTAAGGATGTCCGAAATTACGGCCATCGTTTGGTCGCGGCCGGTCGCGGGAGACAAGGGAGCGACTGTTCCGCGGAAGGAGCGTGACGAGGCGATGGCCGTTTCCATCTTCCGGCGGCGCGAGCACCGTGCGGCCGACACGGACCCGGCGGTGACCGGGCCGGGCGAGACCGGCGCCGCGCCGCGGCGCACCGTGGTGGTGCGCAGGCCGTCCCGGTGGCGGCGCAGCAGGCACAACCCGATCAGCGCGACCATCCTGGCCGCGGGCTGGGCGGCCGTCCTGGTGCTGGGGCTGGGCATGCTGCTGACCTGGAGCGACGCCAATCCCGGCAACGCCCTGGTGGACGCGACGCTGGACGCGGGGCGCTGGCTGGCGAGCCCGTTCCACGACGTCTTCACCAGGTCCTCGCCCGAGCACCAGCTCTACCTCAACTGGGCGATCGCCGCCGGGGTCTACTACGCGCTGGCGCGCGTGCTGGCCTGGCTGACGCGCTTCTGAGACGACCCGGGCCCGCCCCCGCGCCGGGGCGGGCCCGGGGGCGGGGGGCGGGGTCTCAGTCGGCCTGGGTGATGGTGTTCAGGCGGTCGAGGGCCTCGACGTACTCCTCGATGAGGTCGTACACGACCTGGGCGGCCGGTTTGACCTGGTTCATGGAGCCGACGATCTGGCCGACCGGGAAGGTGACCAGTTCGCCGTCACCGGACCGGCTGATGCGGCGCAGCGCGTCGGAGATCAGCATGAACTGCATCGGCATCGGGAGGTAGCCGGGCGAGGACTCGCTCTCCCACGCCTCGGTCCAGGCGGTCTTGAGGAAGCGGGCGGGCTTGCCCGTCCAGGCGCGGGAGCGGACGGTGTCCCGGGAGGTCGCGTCGAGCAGCTTGCCGCGCGCGTTCTCGGGGGTGTCGGCCTCGTCCACGGTGAGCCAGATCGAGCCGGTCCACACGCCGTCGGCGCCGAGCGCCATGCCCGCGGCCATCTGGCGGCCGCGGCCGATGCCGCCGGCGGCGAGCACCATGGTGTCCTCGCCGACCGCGTCCACGACCTCGGGGATCAGCACCATCGTGGACACGTCGCCGGTGTGGCCGCCGGCCTCGGTGCCCTGGGCGACGATGATGTCGACGCCGACCTCGACCTGCTTGCGGGCGTGCCGGGCGTTGGACGCGAGCCCGGCGACCTTGACGCCGTGCTCGTGGGCCTCCTGGACGACGTCGGCCGGGGGCGGGCCGAGCGCGTTGGCGAGCAGGGCGATGGGGTGCCTGAGCGCGACCTCGACCTGGGGGCGGGCGGTGGCGTCGGTCCAGCCGAGCAGGGCCCGGCCGGCGCCCTCCTCGCTGAGCGGCTCGACACCGTGCTCGGCGAGCAGGTTCTCCAGGAACTCCTTGTGCCGAGCGGGGATCATGCCCTGGAGCTTGCTGAGCATCTCGCCCGCGTCACCGAGGTCCGCGCCCTCGTACTTGGCGGGCATCACCACGTCGACGCCGTAGGGGCGGCCGCCGACGTTCTCGTCGATCCACTTGAGCTCGAGTTCGAGCTCCTCGGGGGTGAAGTAGAGGGCGCCGAGGACGCCCATGCCGCCGGCGCGGCTCACCGCGGCGACCACGTCGCGGCAGTGACTGAACGCGAAGATCGGGTACTCGATGCCGAATAGTTCGGTGACTCGTGTCCGCACGCCTCGACCCTAGGCCGCCCGAGAGAAAACTGCAACAGGTTCTAGTTCACTTCGGGCATGGGCAGGCCACAAAGGAGGGGGGTGAGTAGAACACGTATCAAGCAGCGGGGTCAGCGGCGGCGGGACGGGGCCGAGGGGATCTGGCGGCCGGGCGGGGGCGCGGCGGGCGCGCCCGAGGCCGGCGCGCCCGAGGCCGTGTCGCCGAACTTGCCGTCCGAGCGGCGCGGCGCCGGTACCGGACCGCCGCCCCGGCGCTCGCGGACGCCCCCGGCCAGACCGCCGATCGCGCCCGCCACCAGCAGCGCCAGCCCCAGCAGGACCGCCGTGACCGGCACGTACGACCGCACCATGCCGAGCTTCAGCGCGTTGCTGTTGGCCATGTCGACCAGGCTCTTCTGGAACGCCTCCATCGTGACCAGGTCCGCCGACGCGACCGTCATCCTCCCGCGCTGGTCGGGGGTGCGGACCGTGCTGTTGATGGTCTGGCGGTGCTTGACCGGGATCCCGGTCCGCGGGTCCACCCACACCGTGATGGTCGCCGAGGAGTAGCGGTCCACCTTCTGGTCGGGGGTCTTCGCGGGCAGCCCCAGCATGCGGGCCGGCAGCTTGACGTCCAGGGCCGCGGTCTTGGTGTCGGGGACCTGCTGCACGAAGCGGTACGCCCGCATCCCGCGCACCTCCTCCTCACCGGAGTAGCGCATCGGGACGGCCTGCTTCGTGGTCATGTCGAAGAACGGGTAGTCGCGCTTGCGCACGTTCGCGAGCGGGAACAGCAGCCCGTAGCCCCGCATCTTCACCGAGCCGTCGCCGTCGACGTGGGCGCCGCAGCACTGCACCAGCTGGGAGCTGGCACGGTCGAACGCGATCCGGTAGCCCTGGATCTGGACGGGCTTGTCCGGGTTCGCGGTGTCGTAGATGTTGGTGGAGGAGTCCCAGACCGCGATCCGGTCGTCGCCCCCGTTGGCCCGCACGTCGCCGCGGACGGTGTTGCTCGCCTGCAGCGTGACGCCCGTCTTCGTCTTCAGGCTCGCCTGGTCGAAGTACGTGGCGTTCCGGGCCTCCAGCCGGGTCACCTGGTAGCGGTTCAGCGGCGCGCGCACCATCTGGTCGGCCATGTAGAACCGGACCAGCGGGGCGAGCGTGAGGCAGAAAGCGCCCAGGCAGATCAGTGCCAATCCGACCGGTCGCCGCATGAACACCTCCGGGGGATGAGGTCCTCGCTCGGCGTGTCCCGCGTTACCCTACAGGACCTCCAATAAGCCGAACGCTACCGGAAGGTACCCCTTGTCCCGCGCCGCACCGCATCCGGGGGGTCACTCCGCGGGCCGCCCCGGCGACCGTGCGGGGACGCGCCGCTGGCTCGCGCTGCTGGCGGTGCTGCTGGCCACGTTCATGGACCTGGTGGACGTGACGATCGTCGGCGTGGCGCTGCGGGCGATCCAGACCGACCTGCACGCCTCGTACGCGGCCGGGCAGTGGTTCACCGCCGGGTACGCGCTGGCCTTCGCGCTGCTGCTGGTGACCGGCGGGCGGCTGGGCGACCTCTACGGGCGGCGCCGGGTCTTCATGGCCGGGGTGGCCGGGTTCACGGCCGCCTCGGCGCTGGCCGCGGCGGCGCCGTCCGCCGGCCTGCTCGTCGCGGCGCGGGTGGCGCAGGGCGCGTTCGGCGGGGTCATGGTGCCCCAGGTCATGTCGATCATCGCCACCGAGTTCCGGTCCGCGCGGGAGCGCACCCTGGCGATCAGCCTGTACGGGCTGGTGCTGGGGGCGGGCCAGGTCAGCGGGCCGCTGCTGGGCGGGCTGCTCACCGGGGACGCGCTCGGCTGGCGGCTGATCTTCCTGATCAACCTGCCGGTGGGACTGGTCGCGCTGGCGGGCGCGTGGCGCTGGATGCGCGAGTCGCGCGCGGACCGGCCGTCGCGCCTGGACGTCTCCGGCGTGCTGCTGGTCGCGCTGGGCTCCCTGCTGCTGGCCTACCCGCTGGTGCAGGGCCGCGAGCAGGGCTGGCCGCCCTGGACGGCGGTGTCGATGGCCGCGGCGGCGCCCGTCCTGTACGCGTTCGTGCGGCACCAGCGGCGGCGGGAGCGGGCCGGGCGGCCGGTGCTGGTGCCGACCGGGCTGTTCCGGCGCCGGTCGTACTCGGCCGGGCTGGCGCTGATGTTCGTCCTGTTCTGCGGTGTCTCGGGGTACTTCATCGTGATGACGTGGACGCTGCAGTTCGGGCTCGGCTGGTCGCCGCTGCGGGTGGCGCTGGTGGGGCTGGCCTGGCCCGCCGGGATCGCCTGCACGGCCCAGCTCACCAACCGGTTCGGCCAGCCGAGGGCGCGCGCCCTGGTCGCGCTGGGCACGCCGGTCATGGCGCTGGGCACGGCCGGGCTGGCCTGGTCGGTGGCCCGGCACGGCGCGGCGACGACGGCCCCGGACCTGATGCCGTGGATGTTCGGCGCCGGGATCGGGATGGGGCTGACCGTCCCGATCCTGTCCAACCTGGTGCTGGGCGAGATCCCGGCGGCGGACGCCGGGGCGGCCTCGGGCGTGCTGAACTCGGTGATCCAGTTCGGCAACGCGATGGGCGTGGCGCTGGCCGGGGTGGTCTTCTTCGGCGGGCGGGCGGCTTCCGGCACGGTTTCCGGCACGGTGTCCGGGACGGTGTCCGGGGCGCTGCCGGACGCGGCCGGGCACGCCGCCGGGGGCGCCCGCACGCTGCTGGCCTGCGCCGCGGCGTTCGCGCTCGCCGCCGCCCTGTCGCCGCTCCTGCCGCGCCGGGTCGCGCGGACGGGGCCGGACGCGACCGGCGGCGACGGCGACGGCGGCGACGGCGGCGGGCCGGAGGTCTCCCGCCTGCTGTCTACCGGTCGGTAGTATCCGGCGTTACGCAACCCTCGAACCCCCCGCGAGGTGGCCATGTCGACGGTCCGCCCCACCGGCTCCCACGGCTCCCCGGGCGCCTTCGGCCCCGCTCCCGGCCCCGCTCCCGGCCTCGGCCACGGTCCCGGCCGCAGGCGCGCGGCGACGCTGGCCCGGTCGGTCCGCCTGCTCTCGGCCTTCCGGCGCGAGCAGGCCGACCCGGCGACCTTCTACCGGCTCATGGCGCGCGACACGATCGCCCAGCTCGCCTCGTACACCGGCCTGGACGGGGCGACGGTCGTCGACGTGGGCACGGGGGCCGGTTTCTTCGCTCGCGAGATGGAGGCCCACGGAGCGCGCTGCGCCGGCATCGACCTCGACCCGGCCGAGCTGACCGCGTACGGCGCTCCGGCCGGGAACAACCTGGTGGCCAGTGCGCTGGCGTTGCCTTTCCGGACGGGCACCGCCGACGTGTGCTTCTCCTCCAACGTCCTGGAACACGTCCCCGACCCGTGGCGGATGTCGGCGGAGATGGTGCGCGTGACGCGGCCCGGGGGGATCGTCTTCCTGTCCTTCACCAACTGGCTGTCGCCCTGGGGCGGTCACGAGACGTCCCCCTGGCACTACCTCGGCGGTGAACGGGCCGCGCGCCGGTACGAGCGCAGGAACGGCCGTCCGCCCAAGAACCGCTTCGGCGAGAGCCTGCACGCCGTGTCCGTGGCCGCCGCCCTGACATGGGCCCGTTCCTGCCCCGAGGCGGAGGTGCTGGACGCGATCCCGCGCTATCACCCTCGCTGGGCGGACGGCATCGTGCGCGTTCCAGGGGTACGCGAGGTCGCCACATGGAATCTCGTCCTCGTCCTGCGCAAGCTGCCGGGTGCAGGCGATGAGTGACCCGGGCACGGGCGGCGGCAAAGGCCGGTGGAGCGTCACGCCCGCCCAGCAGCCCGCGCAGCAGCCCGCCGCTGTGCAGTGGCGCACCGCTCCTCCGCCCGTCAGCGCCAACGAAAGGGCCCTGCCTCCCATCTCCGGGCACCAGGACACCCTCGACGGTGTACGCGCCGTGGCCGCCCTGGCCGTGCTGGTGTACCACGTGGCCAGCACCTCGGGAGACCTCACCGCTCCAGGCACGTCGGGCTGGCTCTACAACGGGGGCCAGATCGGCGTCCCCATCTTCTTCATCCTGTCGGGCATGCTCCTGTACCGGCCCTGGGCCGCGGCCGTGCTGGACGCGCGCCGTACCAAACCGCGCACGCGCACGTACCTGCGCAAGCGCGCGCTGCGCATCCTGCCCGCCTACTGGGCCGCGGTCATCTGCTTCATGCTCACCGCGGGCTGGAGCCACATCACCGACCCGGGCACCTGGGCGCCCCTGCTCACCCTCACCCACACCTACCTACCCGACCCGTGGTGGCAGAGCAGCCTGGGCCCGCCACAGCTCGGCCAGATCTGGAGCCTGGCGGTGGAGGCGGCCTGGTACGCGAGCCTGCCCGCCACCGCGGCGGTCCTCGGCTGGTACGCGAGGCGCGGCCGTAACGGCGACGTGGGCGAGCGGGCGCGCAGGCTGCTGCGGGGCCTGGCCGTCTACGCGGCGCTGTCGTTCGTCTACACGACGGCGATGTTCGTGCCCGAGCACCACCCGCTGCTCGGCCTCTGGCTGCCCCGCTTCTTCGCCTGGTTCGCGATCGGGATGGCGCTGGCCGTGCTGACGGTCTGGGCGCGGCTGGAGCCGGACGGCCCCGTCGCGCGCCTGTGCCGTACCATCGCCGGTTCCTGGGGCGTGTGCTGGGCGGGGGCGGCGCTCCTGTACGTCATCGCCTCCACGCCCGCGACGGGCCCGCTCGACCTGGTGTCCCTCGACGTGGTGTGGACGTCGATGCTGGACATCGCCGTCAACGGCCTGTGCGCCGCCGCGTTCGTCGCGCCCGTGGTCCTGGCGCCGCCCGGCCACGCGGCGCTGGGGGCGGTCCTCGGCAACCGGGTGATGCGGTTCCTGGGGCGGATCTCCTACAGCCTGTTCCTGTGGCAGATGCTCATCATCGTCGGCTGGTACGAGTGGTCGGACCGGGTGTTCCGCGGGGACGTGGCTACCGATCTCCCGTTGCTGCTCGCGGCGTCCATCGCAGCGGCGACGGCGAGCCATTATCTGGTGGAACGTCCGGCTCAGCGTCTGGCGCGCTCTCGTCCTCGTCGGCGCGACCCGGAGGACCCTCCGGCCGAGGCGAGGATGCCGGGGCCCGGCGCCCATCCGGCGGCGACGCATCCGGACTGGCCGCCCAGTTCAGCTCGATCGACCCTTCCGGATCTGCCGGCGAACCATGGCGGGGCGTCCACAGGTGGAGAGCCACCAGGCCCAGGATGACCAGGCCCAGGAGTTGCGGGACGACATCACCGAGATATCCGGACGGGGCCGCGGGGTTGTTCACGGCGCCCGTCCAGTAGCCCACGGCCATGCATCCCGTTCCGGCGACCATGAGCAGTGCCACCGTCCAGGGGGACGCGGGCGCGCGCAGGAGTCGACTTCGCCGTCCACGGGACCACCCGCAAACGGCGGCTGTCGCCCCTGTGACGGCCAGTCCGGGTACTCCGGCCACCCAGAAGCCCAATGCGGCGGCGAGTCCTAGGGCGGCCCATACGGGCCAGCCTCGCGCCTCACGTGTGCGGGCAAGGCCGGGGGTCGGCTCCTTTCGGCTCGTTCCGGTGCCACCGCCACCGCCGGGCCATACGGCGACCAGCAACATCACCAGCAGGAGGTTGAGCCCTGCCACGACCGCGAGGCGCTGGGCCGCGTCAGGGCGGAAGGTGAGTTCGACAGTGCCGCTGGTTCCGGCAGGTACGAGCCAGCCCTGTTTCCAGCCGTCCAGGCGTACCGGGCGCAGCGTCCTGTCGCCGATGCGCGCCCTCCAGCCCGGGTTGTAGTTCTCGTTCACGGTGAGGAAGGAACGGCTCTGGGCGTTCACCTGGAGCCTGCGCTCGCTCTGGGACCACTGCGTCACGCGCACGGGTCGCGGGGCATCGCCCAGGGCGGGCGGGTCTCCGACCACGGCGGTCTCGATCCGGAAGCCGTCAAACGAAACGGAGCTCAGCCGGTTGGCCCCGGCCTGCACCGGGACCTGCCGGCATGCCTCGAACGCGACCGGCCGCCCTTCCAGCAGGTCGCCCAGGGTCCCGGTGGCCCTGGTCTGGACGACCCCGCCGCCGGCGCCGTTCGGCCCGATCCGCAGCTGGGGCCCGAACCCGCACTTCAGCCCGAGCGGGAAGGAGCCGGCGTCGCGCGCGGGCCGTACCCCGGGCACCCTCACCTCGGAGATCTGCACGGGCTGGAGCCGCCCGGCGCGCCGGAACGTCAGCGTCAGCCGGTCGGTGTCGAGGGGCGCGAAGGTGATCCGGCCGCGCGAGTCGGACAGGGCCTCGCGGGTCCCGCCGTCGCGTCCCTCGATGCGCACCTGGACGGGCCCGGACGCCGAGGGCGGCCGGTCGAGCGTGATGGACGAGACGCGGGCGCGGCGCTTCCACTGGAGGGTGAGCGTGGGCGCCTGGTCGTCGGACGCCGCGATCCAGGACGTCCGGTGGTCGCCGTCGAACGCGGACCGGGCCCGGGCCGCCGGGTGCGTGCTGACCGCCGAGGAGGCCGCGACCCGGGGATCGCCGTCCAGCGTCGTGTACCGGGCGATCAGCGCCGGATCGGTGAGCACCGCGGTACCCGACAGGGCGGTGCGGCCGGCGCGCCCGGCCGTGAACGTCCGGTCGAACCCGGTGCCCTCCTCGTCGCGGGCGCCCAGCGTGTCGGAGCAGACCCAGCGCCTGATGCCCTCCATGCACTCGGGCTTGGCGCCGGGGGCGCGGTTCATGACGTACGAGGGCGTCCCGGTGACCCCGCGCGGGGTGGGGAGCGCGAAGGTGCGGGAGGGCCGGACGCCCTCGATCGTCAGCTCGGAGATCCCCGCCCGGGTGAACGTCCTCGCGCCTCCTCCGCCGTCGGCGACCCCGGTGATGCGCAGCCGCACCCACCGCGTGGCCCCGGGCGCGGCCCGCAGCGGCTGCGGTTGCGCGACGGCCCGGACCGCCTGGTCCACGACGCCGCCCTCCGTCTCCACCGCGACGCGCGTGACCGGCGGCCCGTACCTGCGGTCCTGCACGAACGCGGCCGTGAGCACGGGGTTCTCGCGCGCCCGGTCGAGGTCGGCCCGGAGCCACTGCCCGACCGGTCCCTCCCAGCCGCCCGTCTGCCAGGCGCTGAACGCGTCGCCGTCCAGGGCCGCGTAGGGGATGGCGTCCGGACGGCGCAATTGCGGGATCGCGCTGTTCCCGCCCAGGGACGAGGACGCGACGACGTTGCGGAGGCCGCCGCCGTAGACGGCCGTGCTCGCGTACTTGCGCCAGCCGCCGTCCAGGACGTCGCCGGCCCGCCTCCGGTCGGCGGCGGCCAGCGTCTGGGACGTCTGGTGCAGCTCCCCGAAGTTGCGGCGCAGCAGGCGCTGCGCATCGGTGACGATCGGGGTACCGCCCAGATCGGAGGCGTCGTCGTTCAGGAGGACGGGGCCGCGCGGCAACGCCTTCGCGTCGGCCATCGGCAGCAGCGACTCAGGGCCGCCGTACACGCGCACGGGCTCGTCTGCGTCCGCCAGGCTCGCGACGGTGTCGGCGCCTTCGACCTCGTACACCTCCAGGGCCGGGTAGGGCTGGTCCACGGCAGAGACCGCGTCGTCATTGAAGTCACCGCCGACGGGTGCGCCGAACGCCGCCGCCCTGCGCAGCCCAGGCGAGGCGTCCAGGGACTGGTGCAGGCGGGCGGGCCAGCCGCCGCGCAGCGTCTCGCGGCGCAGGTCGTTCCGGACGAGCAGGTAGCGGACGCCCATGCGCCCCAGGAAGTCGGCCAGCCCAGGCGAACTCTGGCCCGACCTCACCTGCTGGTCGATCGCGTCAAGCGCGCGCGTGTAGCCGGGCGATCCCGCTGGGACGAGCTGCCGTACACCCCAGCGCGCAGTCAGGAGAGGCTGGACGATGTCGTCCATTGGACGGCCCCACAGGTACTCCCCGAACGCGGCGCCCGGCAGCGCGAGCACCCCCTGCTGCCCCGCGCGCCCGTTGAGCCAGGACGCGGCGTCCTTCCAGTAGCGCGGCACCTGCGTGAACTCCCCCGGCCCGGACAACCCCTGGGAGACGGCCGTGACACCGATGCCGCTCAAGCCGACCACCGCGACCACGGGAACGCTCAGGACGACCCGGACCCGCTCACGCCAGCCGTCCCCGCGCCTGAGGGCGTCCACGCGCGCCGAGGCGGCGGCGGTCGCGACGGTCAGCAGATGGGCCAGCCCCAGCGCGATCGGCAGCCGCACCACCGCGTCGAACTTGTGCAGGTTGCGCAGCGGGGCCAGCGGGCCGTCCAGCAGGTCGCGCAGCTCGGCGGCGAACGGCCCCGGCAGGTCGCTGAGATGCCCCATCGAGATGATCGCCACGCCGCTCAGCAGCGTGATCAGCAGGAACGTGCGCTCCGGCAGCAGCCGGGACAGCAGGCCCGCCAGCCCGAGCGCCGCGACCAGCCCGGTGCACAGCACCGGCAGCGGATCGAGCGAGAGCCCGTACCCGACCGGCCACCACACCTGGCCGTCCACGATCAGGTAGTTCACCCAGCGTTCGGCGCCGCGCAGCACGTTGACCAGCCCGGTCGGGCCGGTGGTCGTCTCCGCCTTCTCGGTGTAGGTCAGCCAGGAGAAGCCGTACGTGCCGGTCAGCAGCAGCGGGATCAGCCACCACGCGGCCGCCGCGCCCACCGCCGCCGACCACCAGGCCATGAGGCGCACCCGTCCCCGGCCGCGCCGCCGGGTCAGCAGGTACAGGACCGGCACGACCAGGACGGCCACGGTCGCGGTCGCGTTGACGCCGCCGCAGCAGGCGACCGCCACACCCGACCGCGCCGCCGCCCGCACCCGGCCGCCGCCGCTCTCCGACGCCGTGACCAGCGGCAGCACGATCCAGGGCAGCATCGCGGCGGGCAGGTACTCCGAGGACAGCTGGCCCATCGTCGCGAGCGCGTTCGGGGCCAGCGCGTACGCCATCGCCGCCGCCAGGCGGGTCCCCGGGCCGCCCACGCCCAGCCTGGCCGCCAGCCGCCGCGCGCCGAGGAAGGCCAGGCACATCAGCAGCGACAGCCAGAACCGCTGGGTGATCCAGGCGGGCATGCCGATCAGGTCGCCCAGCGCGTAGAACGGTCCCATCGGGAACAGGTAGCCGACCGCCTGGTTCTGCAACTGCCCGAACTGCTCGGGGTCCCACAGGTGCAGGGCCCGGCCGAGGAAGCCCAGCGGGTTCACCGCCATGTCGATCTTGGTGTCGGCGAGGATCGCGCCGGGACGGGTCGAGAAGGCCAGCGCGGTCAGCGCCAGGCAGCACACCGCCGTGCGCAGCCGGTCGCGCAGCCTGGGGTCGACGCCCCCGGCGGCCTGCGCGCCCCCGGCGGCCCGCGGCCGCCCCGCCTCTCCCACGGCCATGCTCGCCCCGGCTCCCTTCCCGATCCCTCGCGCCCGATCCCTCGCGGTGGTGCGGCCCGCGCCGCCCTCAGACCCCGGCACCGCCCGCGGCACCCGTCCCGGCGCCGCCGGCCGCCGCCTCTATCTCCGCCTCGATCTCCGGGGGCGGGTCGGCGGCGGCCCAGGTCCGTCCGAGCAACCGCTCCAGCGGCGTCGCCTCCCGCAGCACCGGCGGGCGCCCGCCGACGCGGTCCGCGAGCAGCAGATCGCGGTCGGGCCCCTCGGCGACCCGCGGCCGATCGTCACCGTACCGCCGCACGATATGCGCCCGGTGATCTTCGGAGGCGGCCGACCCGGTCGCCACCGCGGCCGTGATCAGCCGCGCCCACCGGCCGGCCGTGCCCGCCCAGCCGAACATCCCGGCCCACTCCCGGCACGCGGCGGCCACCTCGCGGCGCCGCACCGGATCCGCCCGCTCCTCCAGCGCGCGCTCGACCGCCCCGGCCAGGTCCTCCCCCGGCCCGACGAGCCATCCGGTCGCGCCGTCGCGCACGGCGTCGCGCAGGCCGTCGACGTCGTAGGCCACGGTCGCTACGCCCAGCGCCGCCGCCTCGATCACGCTCAGCCCCCAGCCCTCGCCCTGGGACGTGCTGAGGTGCAGGTCGGCGCGCGCCACCAGCGCGGCCTTGGTCTCCTCCGGGACGAACCCGTGCGCGACCACGACCTCCCCCAGGCCACGCCCCTCGATCTGGGCCGCGAGCCAGGACGCCTCGGGGCCGTCCCCCACCACGTGCAGGCGAAGGCCCGGATAGCGGCCGCGCAGGTGCTCGGCCAGGTCGAGCAAGTGGGAGAGCCTTTTGTGCGGGACGAGCCGCGTCACGCACACCAGGTCCGGATCGCCCCTGGGCACGTCCACGGCTCCAGGGCCCTGCTTGGAAACGGTGGCTCCGTTGGGCACGACGTAGGCCGACCCCTTCCAGCCGAGCCGTTCCCGTACGGCGTTCAGGGTGGACGGCGACACGCACACGAACGCGTGGCGGCGGTAGGCCCAACGGCTCACCGGCCCCTCCAGGAGGCGGCCGACCCACGCCATCCACCGCGGGAAGTAGAGCCCGAACTGCGCGTCGTGCACGTGATGGATCACGCAGAAGACGGGGACCCGCCGCGGAAGGACCCACGGGGTGAAGAAGGGGATGCCGTTCTGGCAGTCGATGACCGCGTCGAACGACCTGCGTCTCAGCAGCGTCCAGAGCAGCACCAGCGGGTACACGGTGAACCGTCCGCCGAGCCGGACGACGTCCACCCCGTCCACACGGTCGCGGCGCTGCTGCCCGCGCGCGCGGGACGTCACGTACCGGACCCCGGCGCCCTCCAGGGCGAGCCGCCGCGCCACCTCCCACGCGTAGCGCTCGGCGCCGCCCGCGGCCGGATGCCAGGGATCCCGCCAGTTCACGATGGCCAGCCGCAGGCCGTTCATGTCCTACGGCTCATCTCGTACGGCTCATCCCGGCCCGGCCCCGGTCCCTTCCGACAGCACCAGAGGCGACGCGGGCTGGGCGGACGACGGCGACGAACGCGTCCACGCGGAGGCGGAGGCGCCCGCGTTCGCCGCGCCCGTCTCCCGCGCGGCGCGCACGGGGCGCGGACGGCCCGCGCGGGCCCGGATGCGGGCCAGGTCGAGCATGCATTCGGCGGTGTGGCGGCGCACGGAGAAGGTGGTGCCCGGCCGGTCCCGCCACACCACCGGGATCGCGGTGACGGGCGCGCCGCGGCGGACGCAGTGCATCAGCAACTCGACGTCGAAGGTGAACCCCGCGGTCTTCAGGTCGGCGGCGGCGGCCCTGGCCAGCGGGCCGGTGAAGAACTTGAAGCCGCACTGGGTGTCGGGGATGTCGTCGGCCAGGTCCCGCACGAGCCGGTTGAAGGTGACCGCGCCGAGCCTGCGCAGCGGCTGCCCGTACCCTTCCACCAGCGAGGATGGGTGGCGGCGCGAGCCCACCACGACCGGGTGCCCGGCGCGCAGCAGGGCGAGCACCTGGTCCAGCGCGGCCAGGTCGGTGGCCATGTCGGCGTCGCAGAACCCCACGTACGGGGCGCGGGTGGCCAGCAGCCCGACCCGCACCGCGGCGCCCTTGCCGCGCCGCGCGCAGTGCAGCAGCCGCGCCGGAACGGGCCCGCGCCACTGCCGCACGATCGCGGCGGTGCCGTCGGTGCTGGCGTTGTCGACCACGAGGATCCGCGACCGGACGCCGAGCCCGGCCAGCTTCTCCCCGAGCAGTGCGAGCCCCGCCGGGAGCCGTTCGGCCTCGTTGTAGGCCGGGACCACGATCTCCAGGTGAACGGGTTCGGTGCCGTGGGCGCCCACGGGGTGGCCTTGGCCCCGGCCGTCAGCGCGAGCCGTAGTTGTAGAGCGGCTTGATGACGGGGTCCTTCTGGGAGGCGTTCGACAGCTGGACCACGCTGAACGAGGTACCGGCCGCCAGGACGACGCCGACGAGTGCAGCGATCGCGATCCGCATCAGGGGGCCCTTCGACGGGGGATACTGCCCAGTAACGGGCTGCCCAGAGTAGTGGCTCGCGTCACCAATGACCAGAAAAGCGCCACACTTACGACAATCCAGGCGGCGACCACGGCGGTGACCGGCGTGTTCTCCTCAGGACTGTGACGGGTCCCCGGGATTCGGTACAGCACCAAATCCTTGTCTTGGACAAGCCGTTCAGCCCCCGGCAGCCGCTCGGTGGCGCCGCCGGCATCGACCACGACATACCGGACGCCCGCCGCGCGGAGCACCTCCGTCAGCGGACCGCCCGCCCTGATCGCCCCGTCCAGCCGCACGGCCTTCGGGTCCTCGGGCGCGACGGTGGTCGCGTCGACCGTCACCGCGTCGTTCACGATGACCGGCCGGTGCAGGTAGCGCGGCAGGGGGTCCAGGACACGGCGGCCGTGGTTCCACGGGTAGCTCCGGTACGCGGCCCACGGCAGAACGAGCACGTCCCCCGGCTCGCGGTCCGCCTCGATGATCTGCTTCGCCCGCGCCCAGCCGGACGGATAGTCCACCGAACGCAACTGACCCGCCGCCCCCCACGCGAGGGACGGCAGCAGCACCACCGGAGCGAGCAGCGCCCCCACCGCCACGGCCGGGTGCCGGGCCTCGATCGCCCGGTCCGCCGCCAGCCCCAGGCCCACGGCGACCACGACCGCGAGCGGTGCGACGAACTGCTGGCCGTCCCGGAACACCGCGAGCCCCGACCACAGCCCGATCGCGCCCTCCAGCACCGGCGGCGCGACCGCGCCCAGGGCCGCCACCGCGAAACCCGCCACGGCGGCGATCGCCGCACCACGCCACCAGGACTCGACGCGGTCGCGGAACCTCCCGAAGGCGAACAGCGCCCCGGCCACCACCAACGCCCACAGGGAGGCCGTCACCGGCGCCCCATAACCGACCGGGACCGTCTCCCCGTTCCACACACCCCCCAGCAGCAGAAGGCTGCCGAGCGTTCCGAACGGAGTATCGGCGCGCGCCGCGAACGCCTCCACGGCCACCCCGTCCCCCGGCACGCCCCCAGGACGCAGCAGCCCGGGCACAAGCCACGGCAGACTCAGCACGGCCAGCGCGGCAACGACCTTGGCGCGTCCACCCCAGCCACCACGCCAGGGAACCATCAACAAGGCCGCCAGCCCCGACATCGCCAGCGCAGCGAAACCACCGACCGCCGCCGGAATCAGGGCGCACACCAGGCGGCGCCCACCACCGCGCTCCCCCGCCCTGGACGCCGCGACCAGAACCCAGGGCAACGCCGCATACCCCAGAAGCAGCGCCCACTGCCCCAGAAGCAACCGCTCCGCGACGAACGGATTCCACGCGTAGCAGACCCCCGCCACAAGCCGCGGGAGAAGCCGCCGCGACGGCACCAGCGAAGCCGCGGCCGTGCACGCCATCACGAACACGCCCAGCAGCACCAGCCGCTGCGCCGCCCACGCGGGAACGACCGCCGCCAGCGCGGTGACGACGACGTCGCTCGGCACGTGCCGCGGCACCGTCCCGGTCAGCCCGAACGTCATGCGCGTGAACGCGGGATCCGGGACGAACACCATGTCGTACGACAGCACGAACCCCGGCGCGAGCCCCGGACCCAGCACCAGCAGACCGAGCCCCAGCCCGGTGAGCGCGGCCGCCGGATGATGCCGCGTCCGCCCCACCGCGGCCGTCAGGAAGCGATCTTCAACCGGGTCAGGAACTGGTTGACGTCCGGCCACATCTTCTTGTGCGTGTTCGGCACCGACACGAACGCGACCGCCGGCGCCGGCCGCCCGGTGTCGACCACCGCGGTGACGACGACCTCACCCGTGGCCCGCACGCCCGCCCTCTTGTAGGTGAGGTACGAGGCGACCAGCCAGCCCTTCCGGCCGTCCACCGTCAGCGCCTGCGACGCCAGCGGAGCCGTCCGGTGCGGGAAGTCGTAGTACTGCGCCTCGATGCCCTTGTGCGCCAGCACCGCGACGCCCGGGACGCTCTCCGCGCCCGTGTACGCGCTGTGCAGGTTCGGGTTGAGCGTGCCGGTGAGCAGCTGGCCGTACCAGACCTGCGTGCCGCGCCGCTCGGTGACCAGCACCTGCTGCCCCGACCAGCCGGGCGTGGCCAGCTTGTTGGCCTTGGTCGGCGGCTGCCACGGCCGCGCCAGCCGCGGGTACGCCAGGCCGGAGGTCCGGTCGGAGACCATGCCCAGCAGCCTGCTCGGACGCCCGGCGAACCGCTTCAGCGGCTTGGCGGCCGGCATCTGCACCTGCGGCGGCTGCGGACGGCTGTCGGACGCGGCCCGTCCAGGCCGCACCTCGCCCGCGCCGGAGTCGCCGCCCCGCTGCTTGAGCAGGTAGACGCCGCCGGCCGCCAGCAGCGCGACCACCAGCAGGCCCACGCCGCCGTACAGCACCAGCTTGTTGCGGCCCTCGCCGCCGTCGCCCAGGCCCTCGCCGCCGCGCCCGCGGGGCTGGCCGTCGAAGCCGCCGGACGAACGGCCCAGCTTGGCGTCCGCGGCGTCCTCGTCGGCCATCCAGTCGGGCATCTGCCAGTTGCCGCTGCTCGGCTTGCCGGGCTTCGGCGGCGTCGCCGGGCCCATGGTGGTGACGCCCGCGTACTGCGGGTCGCCCTCACCCCCGAACAGCTCGTCATCGGATCCCTGCGCGCTCTCAAGCCCCTTCGCGTCATCGAAGGCCTTGGGAACGGGCGCGACCTTCACATCGTCAGCCTCGGCGCGCTCCGGAGCCAGGGCGGGCCCGGAGAAATCGGTCCGGCCTTCCGGCTCGGGCACCTCGACCTCGGGAACGGTCACGCGCACGTTCTCCTCGCGGCCGGCGGAGTTGTCACTCATCTCGGTCCAGCGCCCCCCGCGCTCCCCCTCATCGGACATGCGGCACAGGTTACGGCAAGATCACTGGCCCCGACGGGGCAGGTCATCACGCTCAGGACACATCTTTCCAACACCTCAGCCATGTGCCGGCGGCCCTCCCGCGCCCGGAGCGTACGGCCCCGGGGCGTACTGCCCGGGCGTGTACGGCCCCGGCGCCTGAGGACTGTGCGCCTGCGGCCCCGGAACCTGAGGACCGTGGCCCGGCGCGCCGGGCGCCTGCGGCGCCGCGGGCGCCTGCGGAATGCCGGCCGCCAGCCGCTCCCGGGCGAGCAGCGTGCCGGCCGCCACCGCGCCCGGCATCGCCAGCACCGCGCCCAGCGGGATGAGGAACACCACGACCGTCGCCACGCCGAGGCCGACCACCAGCATCCGGTTCTGCTTCATCAGCGCGAACCGCTGCTTGCGCCGCACCCCGCGCCGGTCCAGCGCGACCGACGTCAGCTCGCCCGCCAGGAAGTAGCCCGACACGCACGCCGCCACGACCGGCACCACCGTCTGCCCCACCAGGGGGATGAACCCGCAGGCGAAGAACACGATCGCGAAGCCCAGCGCCACCACGCCCAGCAGCACCGCGTCCTTGACCGCCCGCGCGATCTGCGTCATCAGCGGCTCGTCCGGCTCCGGCGGGGCGCCGCCCTGCGACTCCTCGACCTTCTCCGAGATGTTCTCGTAGAAGGGATCGCCCACCATGAGCGTGCACGCGGTGAACGTCACCAGCGCCAGGAAAAGGGACGCCCCGAACAGCGCGAGGCCCGCCACGACCCGCGTGGCCTGCCGAACCCCGTCCGACCAGTCGTCGGCGAACGGGGTCAGCCACCCCACCACGCCGTCCAGGTTCCAGGCCAGCACGCCGAGCACCGTCCCGTACACCACCAGGACGATCACGGCCGGGATGAGCCCGAACAACCACAGCAGGGGATGCCTGGCCACCCACCCCAGCCCGCGGAAGAGGTAGCCGATTCCGGAGATCAGATCACTGAAACCTTGGCGCACACGCACCAAACTATCGTTCAGAGGCGCACGAGCGCCGCCGAGCGCTCCCAGACCGCCGCGCGCAGGCCCGCGTCCCTGCGCGCCGCCACGACCGGCAGCAGCCGCGCCCCCGGAATCGTGGAGTGGAACCGCCCGGACTCGAACCGCTCCTCCACCGCCAGCCTCACCGGCACCCGGGCGCCCTGCGCCGGCGTCCGCACCAGCGGCGTCCGCGCCATCAGCCGCTCCGCCCGCTCCGCGCCCGGCACGTCCCGCACCAGCCCGGTGGCGACCCACCCGGGACAGACCGCGTTGACGGCCACGCCCTTGACCCGCTCCGCCAGCTCCTGGGCGAACAGGATGTTCAAGAGCTTGGAGCGCCCGTACACCCGCACCGATCCCAGCGGCCCGTAAGCCCCGGGCTCGGCCAGCCGCGCCACGTCCCAGCGGCCCGCCCGGCGGTGCATCTCCGACGCGATCATCACCACCCGCGACGGCGCCGCCTCCTCCAGCCGCTCCAGCAGCAGGTTCGTCAGCAGGAACGGCCCGAGATGGTTGGTCGCGATCATCCGGTCGTAGCCGTCCGCGCTCACCTTGGCGCGCAGGTTGTGCACGCCCGCGTTGTTGACCAGCACGTCGATCCACCCGTACCGGTCGCGCAGCCGTCCGGCGACCTCCCGCACGTCCGCGAGCACCGACAGGTCCGCCTCGAACATCTCGACCTCGGCCCCGGGCGCGCTCCGCCTGATCTCCGCGACCGCGGCCCGGCCCCGCACCGGATTCCGGCACACGACCCCGACCCGGAAACCCCGCCGCGCCAGCTCCCGCGCGATCTCCCTCCCGATCCCCGAGCCCGCCCCGGTCACGATGGCGATCTTCTCCATCCCCCCACTCTCCCACCCACCGACCAACCCCCGACACGCCCTCAGCCCCACCGCCCGAACAGCCGCACCCGCACGGCCAGGAGGATCCGCCGCCATTCGGGCTGGAGCAGCCGCACGAGAACGTCGTCCTTGACGGTCCGCCTCCCGCCGCCCCCGCTGCCCGCCCACCGCCGGACGAGGTCCACCATCACCTGAGCCCGCGCCGGCTCGTGCCCGGCGGCCCGGCAGAACGCCGCCACAATTCCCGGCCGCAGGTCGGCGCGCCGCGCCGCCGTGTCCAACCACAGTCGCGCCACCTCCTCGAAACCCCCGTAGCCGGTGTCGCGACGCCGCGCCGGCGACGCCGCCCGCGCACCGGCCACGGGCTCGGGCGGCGGTTCGGCCCCCAGCGCCACGGCCCACGCGGGCGTGCAGGCGTACGGATCGACGGCGGCAGGCCCGGTCAGCGCCGTGGCGAGCCCCTCGTGATCGCGCTCGGCCGCCAGGTCCAAGAACAGCTCGGTCCCGATCCTCGCCTGCTGCGCCTCGTCCCCGTACAGGCCGCCGCCGCTCCCGACCCCCGCCCACGTCAGCGCGGCGTCGAGCACGTCCGCGCGGTACCGAGCGGCCAGCTCCCGCGCCGTGTCGAGGACGATCGGCCGGATCTCCGGTCCGCCCCGCTCCGCCAGATCCCCGAGAACCCTCAGCACACGCCTGAGGTGGTGCGGGTCGGCCGGGCCCTGCCCGTCCAGGAATGCGCACAGCAGCCGGAGACCCGCACGCGTCCGGCGCGCCCTGTCCTGCTTGGACAAGTTGGGGTTCGGTTCGCACCACCGCATCGCCGTGACGATGACCGTGGCCCGATTCTGGACGGCCAGCTTGAGCGCCACGTCGTGAACCTCGGCCTGCACCTGCTCATCGCCGTACGTCGTCAGGTGCTTGAGCCGGGTCAGCGCGATCGACACGTGCGCCTCCCCCAGCACCTGGCAGACCCGCGCCACCGTCAGCTTCAGTGTCTGCGGGGCCCGCCGCTCGGTGGACCACTCGTAGAGCCGCCTGCGCACACGTCCGCCGACAAGCGGATCCAAGCAGGTGTTCGCCAGGGCGATATAGGCCAGGTTCGCCCCCAGTTGGTCCTTGCCGGTCCACCTCCGGGCCGTATCGGCGATGAACGCCGCTTCGCCGTGCCCGGCCGCCAGTTCGGCGAACACCTCGGCGAGCCGGTTACGCAGCGCGGTCTCCAGGCCCACCGCGTCGATGGCCAGCTTCGACAGCCATGTCAGCAGGTCCATGCGCGTCAGGGGGTACTCGTTCCAGACGTACCGGAGCACCGACTCCCGGTAGCTCTGGCGGCGAAACACGATCTTGCTCCCGTCGCGCTCGGCCTCGAGCAGCGCGGCGAGTCCCGTCGTGGGACACCAGGCCAGCCCGCCGCCCGCGACGGACATCTCCAGCTGCCGGGCCAGCCACAGGGCCGCGTCGTACACGCTCGTCTCGTCGGCCGGAGTGATCGTCGCCGCGGCCACCATCAGCGTCTGCTCCCGCAGGTCATGCCTGGCGAACCAGTGGCGCAACTCATCGGCCCAGCCCTGGTAGGCCCGCTCGACCTGCTGCTCGTCCCCGCCGGCCGCCGTGACGTCCAGCACGAGATCGGCCAGCCGCCGCCCATCCCCGGGCAGGGCGCGCTCCAGCAGCTCCGCCGCCCGCGGCCAGCCCGGCCAGCCGGTGCCGCCCAAGCCTCGGCAGGACAAACGGCGCCGGTACACCGCATCGGTCGGAGGCGGCTTCACCTCGATCGTGGCGAGGAACTCGGCGAAGTCCTGGCACTCCTCCGGCCTGCCGACGACCAGCAGGTAGCCGCCGACCTCGCGAACCCTGTCCAGGCAGGCCCACAGCCTCGTCTTCGATTCGTCGTGTGCGCGCACCAGGTAACCCTGGGCACCGGCGACCTGGATCTCCTCCATGTCGTCGCTGTCGGTGGAGAAGTACCGGATGGGCATGCTCGGCTGCAGCTGGCGCAGCGCCGCGATGGCCGTGGTCGCCGTCCCCGCGCCCCGCGGTCCAGTGACGGCGACGCCCCTGAAACGGCGGAGCGCCTCAACGATCTCGTCGTGGTTGTGAGCGGTCACGTAGCCGGTGACCCGCTCGACGATCCGGTCCTCCGTCATGACCATCTGAGGGCGCCCGCGCACGATCCGGATCTGCTGTTGGACGAGGTCACCGTTGACGGTGTTGCCGAACGCGGCCTGCGCCTCGTCCCCGCTGAACTCGACGTTCTCGATCGTCATGATGAGCGCCCCTGCCGGAGGTCACCGCCGACCGTGTTACCGAACGCGGCCTGAGCCCCGTCCCCGCTGAACGTGACCCCGCTGATGTTCGCTCCGCCTGTGGAAGGCCGCGGCGGGGCCTCCTCGGGCGGTCCTGCAGATGGCTCCACGGGCTTGACGGACGGGACGGGCACGTAAAGGTAGGCGGGCCGGGCGTACTGCTTCACCTTCACCGCCACCTCCGTGAACTGGCTCTCGCGCAGGCTCGTCCATTCTCCGAGCACGTACGGCCGGAAGATCTCCTCCGACAGCAGGAACGCGGCGAAGGTCACCCGGGGATCGCTGTGCTCGAGGGCGTCGCGGAGCGGGTCGCTGTCGAGCAACCGGTTGACATCGACGGTGGCGGTGGAGATGCCCGGCGCGTCGAGACGTTCGTCGTCCACGAGCCCGACGTGCAGCGCCACCCGCAGCCGCAACCGCAACTCCCGGGCCCGGAACTCCGGCGCCGCATCGTGCAGCGCGTCCTGGAGCCTGCGCGGGAACGGGTCGATGAGCGCGGCGCTCGACTCGTGGGGCAGCGCGGCCAGGACACCGTCGCCGGTGCTCTCCTTGAACTGTGCGTTCTCCCACGCCTCACCGAGCCCGCTGGCCTGGCACGCCTTTCCCAGGACGCGCCGGATCTCCAGGTGGACGTCGGGCAGCTTCTTGTCAGGGTGTGCGCTGAACTTCTCGGCGTCGACGACGAGCAGGGCGCGAAACTGTTCCACGGCGGTGTCTCCAGGGAGGCGGCGGGTTCTCCACCACCATGCCGACTCTCCGTTGACACGAGTGTCGGATATCAGACATTCCAGCGACCCGATTCGGCCAGCGCCCGCAGCCGCTCCGGGTCGGTGATGACGATCCTGCGCCGGGCGGTCCGGACTATCCCCTGGTCACGCAGCTTGCCCAGCTCAGCGGCCACCACGCTGCGGGACAGGCCCACGGCCTGGCCGATCTCGCTCTGGCCGAGGCCCACGTCCACCGGCCCGCCCCGCCCGGGGACCGCCAGACGTACCAGCGCCCGTACGACCCGCGGCCCCGCGGGCAGCGCCGCCGTCTCGGCCCGCCACGCCTCGCCCTCGCGGATACGCCGCATCGCCCGCTGCAGCAGTTCGGTCTCCAGGCCCGACGAACGCACCAAAGCCCGGAACCGGTCGGCCGGCAGCATCCGCATGACGCACGGCTCGATCGTGACCACGGTCGCCGAGCGCTCGTCCCCGCCCAGCACGGCGATCTCCCCGATCAGTTCCCCCACGCCCCGGAGAGCCAGCAGGAGCACCTCACCGCCGGGCAAAGAGAGCGACACCTTCACCCGTCCCGAGACCAGCAGCAGGACGTGCGTGGGCGGATCCCCCTGCCGGAGCACGACCTTCTCCGCCTCGAACCGCCGTTCGCTGCCCGCGGCATGCAGCCGCTCCCACATCTCCACCGAAACTTCCACGACCCAAGATCTCCGGCGCACGGCGATAGGTCCGACCCGTCCCCACCACCCTGCCAGACCACACGGACGAGGGCGTTCGGGACGGCATTCCGGTCTCTCGCGCGGCGGGAACAGGAGATCCCGAAACGCATCGCCGGCTCCGGGGGGAGCCACCGCAGTGCCGGGAGCACCGGCGCCCACCCTGTGGCGATTAGTGTGGCCGGGTGGTGTTCGAGGAGCGGCTGGAAGCGCACCGGGTGGAGTTGACCGCCCACTGCTACCGGATGCTCGCCTGTGCCGCAGAGGCCGAGGACGCCGTTCAGGAGACCTTCGTCCGCGCCTGGAAGAACGCCGACCGGTTCGACGAACGCAAGGCGCGGCTGCGCACCTGGCTGTACAGGATCGCCACCAACGTCTGCCTTGACATGACCCGCAGCGTGCAGCGCCGCGCGCTCGCGATGGATCTCGGCCCGTCCGGGGGTCCGCTCGGTGCGCCGCTGGACGCCGCCGCGTTCGTCCAGCCGATCCCCGACCGGCTCGCGCTGCCCGACCCGGCCGAGCTCGCCGCCGAGCGCGAGACGATCAGGCTGGCGTTCGTCGCCGCCCTCCAGGCACTGCCGCCGCGCCAGCGGGCCGTCCTCATCCTGCGCGAGGTGCTCTGCTGGACGGCGGAGGAGACGGCCGCGCTGCTCGACACCAGCCCGGCCGCAGTCAACAGCGCCCTGCAGCGCGCGCGTGCCGCCATGTCCGCGCGGCGCCCGTCCAACGAGATCGACGAGGACCTGCTCGAGCGGTACGTCAAGGCGTTCACCGCCTACGACGTCGACGGCCTGGTGTCGCTGCTCCACGAGGACGCCACCATGTCGATGCCGCCGTTCGCCTGGTGGCTCAGCGGCAGGGAGGCGATCCGGGCGGCCCTGCTGGGCGCGGGCGGCGCGTGCGCCGGCGACCGGCTGGTCCGCACCGCGGCCAACGGCTCGGCGGCCTTCGCGCAGTACCGCGACGGGAAGGCGTTCGGCCTGGTCGTCCTGGACGTCCGCGACGGATTGATCGCAAGCACCACGACCTACCTCGACCCGTCCCTGTTCGCGTTGTTCGGGCTGCCGATGAATCCGGGGACGCCGTCCCGTATGTAGTGCATGACCGACATCGTTGACATGTGGCATGACGAGCGCGGCGCGGGCGACCCGGTGGTGCTGCTGCACGGCGGGATGACCGACGGCCGCTGCTTCACCGGCAACCTCGACGGACTCGCCGACACGTTCCGGCTCTACCTGCCCGACCGGCGCGGCCACGGCCGTACACCCGACGCCCCCGGCCCGATCACCATCGAGCTCATGGCGCGGGACACGATCGCCTTCCTCGAACGCGTGGTCGGCGGTCCGGCCCGGCTGGTGGGCTACAGCGCCGGCGGCACGGTCGCGCTGTGGACGGCGATGCTCCGCCCCGACCTGGTCGAGCGCCTCGTCCTGATCAGCACGGCCTACGACCTGGACGGGCTGATCTTCAAACCGTCGGCGGAGGGCCCGATGCCCGCCGAGATCGTCGACGCCTACGCCGAGGTGTCGCCCGACGGCCGCGACCACTTCCCGATCGTCGTCCGCAAGATCGCGGATGCGGCCGCGACCGGGCCGGGCCCGGCCGACCTGCGCGCGGTGACGGCCCGTGCCCTGGTGCTGGCCGGGGACGACGACCTGGTCACCCTCGACCACACCGTGGCGCTCTACCGGGCACTGCCCACCGCCGAACTGGCCGTGCTGCCGAACGCCAGTCACCTGCTGCTGATGGAGCACCCCGAAACGGTGCGCGCCATCGTCCAGGCGTTCCTGACCACGGACCCCACCCCGACGTACATGCCCATCGCACGCAGGTAGCTCCCGAGGACATTCGCGGGACACTTCGTGCGGATACCGTGGAGAACGTGCGATCCCCGTAGGCGATCGCACGCTTCTCCGAGAAGCTGTCGACATGACCACGAATCGCGGCGCCCCGACGTGGCCGGTGCACCGGAAACGCAAATGGGGAGGACGGGTCGTAGCGTTCTTCCTGCTCGCCGGGATAGGCGCCGCGATCGTCTCCTACCTGGCGATCGGGGGCTCGTGGAGAATCTGCGAAAGCGGCCCTGGACCGGGCGGGGCCTTCGTCATGAACTTCCTGGGCATCGTCGGGTTCCTGGTCATGCCGCCACTGGCCGCACTATGCGGCGCGCTGGCCGTCGCCGCCCACGCCCTACTCAGCCGGTCGACGAGGCTGCGACGGTTTGAGAACACCGTGCCCACGCTCATCACCGTGGCGGGAATCATCATGCTGATCGCGCTGGTCGTCCTGTGGATAGCGTGGGGCAGCCCGCCCGACGGCTACTGCGACAAACCGCTCGGCTGAAGCAGAACACCCAGCCCGAGATCCCGACCAGGCCGCACGATCGTGGCGGCGCACCCCCCGGAAAACATTGGGGGCGACTCGTAAAGGTAATCACGTCCTGCTCGAACACATACGACCTGGTCAGAGATATATGCGTCCGGCTGACCGGCACGCCCGCAACCTCCGGCTTCGAGATGGTCGTCACCGATCTGGACGGACTCGTCCGGGCAGTTCGACCTCAACGCCGTGTTCTGTGAACATGCGCAGGAGATACTCCAGGGTGACCGCAGGGCCGTGTCGATGACGGTCGTAGCCTGCCACCAGGCGTTCGCGGGCTACTGCCGAGTCGTGCCAGACCAGGCGGAACGGCGCGCGGACTCCCCACTTCCCGCTCAGACAGTCATCGAAGGCGTCCAGGTTCCAGCCGAAGTAGCCACCCGGACCGTTGATGGCCTCACCGATGGCGCAGTAGAAGCCCTCGACGTCGGTGACGAAACGGCCGTCGAGGTCGAACGCGGTCCCTGCCGGACGATCGGGGACGTCGGAGCGATGATGGGCCAGCGCCACGCCGGCCCACTCGTGCCGCAGCGTCCGGTCGTAGTCGCCCCACAGGTTGCGCCGCGTGGGTCGGCCGGTGAACCACAGGTCCAGAATGCCGCGTGTGCCGGCCGGACGTGGTTCTGCGTTGCCGGCGATGGTCACGTCCAGGAGGCCGGCGCCGTGTGTGGACGGCACGCACGCCACGATCGTCCCGGACACACCGCAGTCGATCAGGGGTGTCACCGAGCCGTCGGCGGCAACGGCTCCCACCTGCGCGGACACCCGGCGGCGGCGCTGAGCGGCCTTCGTGGACCGCGGTAGTGCGGCGATCGCGTCCAGCAGCGGCGGCTCGGGCCGGCAGCCGATCAGGATGACCTGCGGTACCGGGGGCTCGGCCGGCTCCCGGAAGAGGCCGGTGACGTCGGCGCAGGTCCCGCATGGCGCACCGTCGGGATCGGTCAGCGCGAATCCGGTGACGTCGTCCGGACGAGCGATGCCGTCCGTACGGTCGTCGACATCGGCCAAGCCCTCCAGCTCGAGGTCGACACGCCCCGGCCAGTCCCGTGACGGCCGGTGGCCCAGGACGATCACGTCGAGCAGTCGTTCGCCCAACCAGCCGCGCCGCACCGCCGGATCGTCGGGCTTGGCCGACACCCATAGGTCGCCTGCCCACGCACCCTCGGGATCGGGATTCTGGGTCGGCCGATCGAGTGCCGCGGTGAGCACCCCGTCCGGCACACACCCCAGGAGGGTGAAGCGTTCCCGCGGACGAGGCGGCAGATCGACGAACAGCCCGTCGATGTCGGCGCACACCGCCACGGCTTCCTCATCGGGGTACTGCGGCGTACCGGTGTGCCCGACGAGCAGCCAACGCGGCGCAACCCCCACGTTCCACCTCCATGGCTGTTCGGCCAGGCGATCGTTTGTCACTGGCCAAACGTACCGGTCACCAAGAAACCGCCTCATCACCGCGGATCGCAGACGGCCGCCCGCACGGGAATGCTTTGAGATCCGGGGATCCGGTGACCAAACGGCCCGACCGGTGGGTCAGGCCGCACCCACCGCCCGTGGGGCGTCCCCCGCAAGGCGGGCGACCGCCTCAGTAGCAGCTTTCTATGGACTACCGCAGTCCCAGTACCTTTGCGGATGCACCACCCGATCCCTGGCCTTCCGCTTTCACCGCAGGTCAAAGCACCAAGGGCGGTGCACGATCTGGGAGCAGGCGGTGCCTTGATCCCAGTGGATCTGGACGCGACCATCGTGATCACGCACTCCGCCAAGGAGCAGGTCGCGCCCACCTGGAAGCGCAGCTTCGGGTTCCATTCGATTGACCGCATTTATCGCAGCCGGGCCACCACGCCGACCCGCCGACAGAACACCGGTCGTTGGGTCGCTCCACGCCCCGACCAACGGTATGGCTCGGGAAGGAGCCCCGAGGCCCGGCCGCTCAGCCTCGGCGCGCGGAATACACCGTCAGGTAGCGGTATTCGGGCGAGGTCACTTTGGCGTTCTCATCCTTTTTGGCCAGGGCCCGCTGCTTGTTCACCTCTTTCCATTGCGCCATCATCACGTCCTGGTATTTCTCGTGAAGCCGGCCCTCGCCGTCGACCTCCATCTGACCGATGTTCTGATCCCGGATGTAGATCTTCTCACCTTCCTTGAAGAGGGCGGCGGTATGGCCGAGTCGCCGCCCGATCGAGGACTCGGTGAAGCAGAGGAGATAGCCGGTGTTGTCGTCCAGGGCGTCGAACGGATCAAACTCTCCGTCATCGGCGATCTTGCGGGTCTGCTTCCGCTCGACCGTGAATCCGCGCGATGCGGCGTACTCGATGAGGCCGGCGTCGCCGTTCCGTTCCTCGGCGATCCTCCGGTACTCCAGCTGCTGGGCGGCCAATTGCCGCAGGTTTTGCCCCGCGAAGGCCGCGGGGGCGGTGTCAGTGGTGTACACGAGCGTCAGCCAGTCGAGTGCGATCGCCACGCAGATCCCGGCGTTCTCGGTGCCGTGGATCACGGTTTCGAGTTCGCGATAATCCGCTTCGGTCATCAGGTAGGTCGTGATCCTTTTCGGCATCGGCTTCGTCCTCTCCGTTGAGGCGTCGGTAGGGTGCAGCGTAGCCCCATATCAGAAATTTGTGGACTGAATAGCCACTTCCGGACGACAGGGCAGACGACGTCTCATGATCCCGCCATTCGGTTGCCAGTGGGTGGTGGCACCATTCGCTCATTGACTCCCGTGGATCACAGCGGATCTGGAATGTGCAGTCGAGAACGCGCGAGATCGACCAGAGCCATGCTCGAAGATCCACACGGCGATCCGCGTGCGTGACTTGAATATGCACTCGGCATGCCCCTCGGCGGTACGCTGGGCGACCACCAGCCGCTCTGCGTTTTCCTTGTTGCCGAGTTCCCCTCCGCGACTTCCGCTCCCGCGGCGTCAGCACCGTGTCAACGGCCTGTCCGGCCAGCCGGGCTCCGGCTCCGCATCCTCCGCGGACGGCGTCCCGGCACGCGTTGAAGAGCGCCAGGCAGGTGTCATCGCCCGGCGCGGGCTGCGGAGCCGCTCAAGGCGGCCGAACCCGACAAGCGACGCGCCGGCCGCGGTTGTCCTGTGCGGCGCGAACTTCACCACGCGTTCGAGGGACAGCTGCACGGACTCGGCGGCGCGGCACGGTCACGAGCGCCTCGCCGTTGATCCTGACGGCTCGTCGCGAGGAATGATCAACGGCGAGCCGGGGCGTGTCGCCCGCTCGCCCAGCCCGAGCGCAGTCGCAGTCCGCGTAGCGAAGACTGGGTATCGGGGGGAACCAGGACGGCCAGGCGTTCAGGAGACCAGCGGACTGTAACGCCAGGACGCGCTCAGCCCCTTGTCCACCACGACAGTGCTTCCGGTCATGCCCGCACCGGCGTCAGGGCTGGCGCCGCTCCACCGCCTTGATGATCGTGTCCGGATCGGCGTTCGATGATGCCGGGGCACACGCAGTTGACCCTGATGATCGCCGAACCGAGGTCCATCGCCGCCGGAGGAAGGTCGCTGCCGCGCAGTTGACGAGGCCGCGGAGTTCGAGCCGGTCGGCGGCGGCGACGGCCCGCGATCCTTGATGTCGCCGGCGAGGGCGGAGGGGACGTCCGCCCCCGCGCCTCGCAGCTCATCGGCCGCGTGCGCCAGCCGTCCGTGCCCAGCATCCGCGCGCTCGCCAACCCGGTGCCGGGGCGCCACCCGTGACGATGACCGAACGCTTCTTCTCTGACATGGCGTGCCTCTCACATGCATGGACGGCTGCCGGTGGACCGCCGCGGCACGGGCTTCAGTCGCCGGTCACGATCTCGTAAGGAAGAACGGACATGAGCCGCCCGCAGTCGCCGACGGTCACCTCCACCAGGTGGCCGGAGCGCCGCGCCTCCGTACAGCGCGTAGTCGAGCCCGCTGCTCCCGTCGATGCCCACGCGGCCGGACATGTGGACGGTCGCTCCGGCGGCCTCGAGCAGCCCGCCGGCCTCGGCCGGGTCGTCACCCCGGACCTGCAGGTGGTGCAGACCAGGGCCGTGCTCGTCAAGGAAGTCCCGGTAGGGACCGGGACCGGCCGACGAGGACCTCGACGTGCAGGTCACCGGCTCGGACCGTGGCGATCCGCATGGCGAAGTCGGCGGGGCTTCCAGAGCGCGACGTGCGTCCCGGGGCCGGCGATCGACTTGAGGATGTCGGCCGTGATCTGCGATGCCCGCGATGTGCGAGACGCCATGCTGAATGCTTTGAGATCCGGGGATACGGTGACCAAAACGGCCCGACCGGTGTTCCGGTCGGGCCGCATCCACCGCCCGTGGGGGCGAAGCCCTCACGGGCGGGGGGTTCGGGGGTCGCGCCCCGATGGGCACAAACGAAACGACGCGGGGAGCAGGCCCGAAGGGCCTGCTCCCCGCGTCGTCCAGAGTGGAGGTGGCGGGAATCGAACCCGCGTCCTTCGGTGATGAGTCAGGGCTTCTCCGGGTGCAGCCTGCGGATCGCTTTCTCAGCCCCGGCGCTCATGCAGGCCTGTCGCCGGCGGGCTCAGTCGCTGTTAGATGTTCCTGCTCACCCCGCGACCGGGTGGGCAGGTGAAGTCCCCTGATGATGCCAGGCCCCGGGCCGGAGACATACCCGGGCTGACAGAGTCGCTACTCGCCTCAGGCGGCGAGAGCGAACTCAGACTGCTTCTTGTTGGCAGTTATTGGTTTGCTGTCACAGGATTTACGAGGTCACGACAGCAACCCTCGACCCGCTTCCCCTGGCTCGACCTACCGAAGTCGAAGCCGGTCACCCCCATGTTCAGTTGTCAACGCGGATGCCGGAGCATCCGCAGGAGACGCTACAGGGACAACGCTTCGGATGCCAACGGGATTCCCGCCCGGGCACGGTGATGCCCCGGTGAGCGGCGAGCTGGGTCGCTCGCTCACCGGGGCCGACCGGCAGGGTCAGGGCCGGTCCGGACGGCAGAGCCTCCCCCGAGACGAGGCTCTGGTCTCATCACGGCGACTGAGTCCGCAACCCCCCAAGCGGAATCCCAGTCACCCGTAAAGACGCCCAGGACCCCAACCGGGGTTGCGGCCCGGCCGTAAAGAGACCACAAAGCCCGTCAGCGGGCGGGGGCGCCGGTGAGGAAGATGGGTACCAACTTGGCGGCGTTGACCTTGCCCTCCACGGCGATGGCGAACGACATGTCGCCGCGGGAGCCCACGAACCAGGAGATCGGCTTGCCGTTCTGGTCGGCGGTGGCGGCCACGCCCCGCACCACGGCGCCGGTGCCGACCTCGGCGTCCCTGGCCGCCCCGGCGAAGACCGAGCGCCGCATCAGCAGCTTCAGGTCGGAGGTCGCCACCGGGCTCAGCGGCTGCGCGGCCACCTGCTGGGGGTCGCGGGGGTCGTTCAGGAGGTAGGGCGGGCGCCACGTGCCGGACTCGACCACTCCGGCGACCAGCGCCATCGCCAGGGGGCTCACCTCGACCTTGCCCTGGCCCAGCATGATGGCGGCCTTCTCGGCGTCGTTGGCCGGCGCCTGCACGGAGCCGGAGAAGTGGGGCGCCGACAGGCCCCAGTCCTTGCCGATCCCGAGCTTTCCGGCCTCGGCGAGCAGGGCGTCGCCGTTCAGCCGGCCGCTGAGGGCGGCCAGCGTGGTCGCGCACGAGTTGGCGAACTGCATCTGGAGGGTGTCCTGCTTGCGGGCGCCGCCGCCGGGGTTGCTGAACGTGCGGCCGCCCACGGTGGTGGTGGCGGGGCAGTCGGCCTTGGTGGTCTGCGACAGGCCCGCGTTCAGCAGCGCCTCGGCCGAGACGACGCTGAAGGCCATCCCGGGCGGGTAGCGGCCCTCCATGGCCAGGTTGCGGCCGCCGGTGAGGTGGTTGGCGACCGCCAGGACCTCGCCGGTGCTGGGACGGACGACGACCATCGACGCGGGCGTCCTGAGGCCGCTCAGGGCCAGATCGGCGCGCGGCTGGAGCCTGCGGTCGAGGGTGGTGCGGACCGGTGCCGGGTTCTGGCCGGGCCACGAGCGCAGCTCCTGCCGTCCCGAGCCGTCGGGGTTCTGCGCCACCACCCGTACCGTCGGGATCCCGGCGAGACGGCGCTGCAGCAGCAGCTGCAGCCCGCTGACACCGATGGTGTCGCCGGGCTGGTACGGGGCGCCGACCTGCTGGAGGCGGTCGGCGGTGGCGGGGCCGAGCCCGCCGACCAGCTCGGGGGCCAGTTCGGGGGCCATCGGCGTCTGCACGGGCTGGAACCGCAGCCCCTGGACCTGCCGCAGCCGCAGGATCAGCGCGTTGCTCTCGGGACGCTGCAGCGTCAGCAGGGGCAGGAACGCGTTCGGCGGCGCGGACCTGACCCGGCCCAGGAGGCGCTCGGAGTCCAGTTGCTGGCCGCCGTCGGCCCGGGCGGCCCGGGTGATCTGGTCGACGGTCCGCTTCGGGTCGCGCAGCTGCCCCGGGTAGACCCCGACGATGTCGGCGTTGACCTTGCGGATCAGGGGGCGGGCCGCCGAGTCCTGGATGGGGGCGCGGGGCGGCACCTCGGTCACCACGGCCAGGCGCTGCCCGGCCTTGAGGTTGGGGTTGATGATGGACGGGTCCCACTGGACCTTCCACTGCCCCTTGATGCGCTTGAGGTGCATGAGGCCGGTGTAGGTCCAGGGCTCGCCGTTCTCGCCCAGGTCGACCTTCACCGAGAAGCGGGCGGTGGCCGCTTCGCCGGTCTTCTCGATGGCCTTGTCGCGTTCGTCGCGCTCCTGCCCGGCCTGGACGGGCGCGCCCAGCGCCAGCTTCAGCGACGCCGCGTCCAGCTGGCCGCGCACCTGGTCGAGCGCGGCGGCGACGGTGGCACGGTCGGCGCCGGTGGTCTTGCGGGCGGCGGCCTCGTGGTTGCCGACCTGCCAGGCGATCAGGAAGTCGCGCATGGTCGGCAGCGCGGACGGCTCGGCGAAGCAGGCGCCGGCCCCGGAGCCGACGAGGACGGCGCAGCCCGCCGCCGAGATCACCCGGCGCACCCGGGAACGCGCGGGATCCAGGCGGCCCCGCCGGTCGGACCTGAAGCTCATCGGCACCTTCACCGTCCCGCCCTGAACCGGGCCGCCTGGGCGCGCTGCATCTCCCGGTCGGCCTCGCGCTTGGCGAGGGCCTGGCGCTTGTCGTAGGACTTCTTGCCGCGGCCGAGCCCGATCTCGATCTTGGCCTTGCCGTCCTTGAAGTACAGCGCCAGCGGGATCAGCGTGAAGCCCGGCTCGGACGACTTCGCGATGATCCTCTGGATCTCCTTCTTGTGCAGGAGGAGCTTGCGGCGCCGGCGGGGGGCGTGGTTGGTCCAGGTGCCCTGGGTGTACTCGGGGATGTGGACGTTCTCCAGCCACACCTCGCCGTCCCTGACGTGGGCGTAACCGTCGGCGAGCGAGGCGCGGCCGGCGCGCAGCGCCTTCACCTCCGTGCCCATCAGCACCATGCCCGCCTCCCACGTGTCGTCGATGTGGTAGTCGTAGCGGGCCCGCTTGTTCTGGGCGATGAGTTTCCGCCCTGTCTCACGTGGCACTGGTCATCAGCCTCGTTCAGCCTCGGTTCCTGTCCGGCAGCGTCGCGAGCAGGCCGCGCAGCACCTCCTGGCCGCGCTGCTCGGCCGCTCTGGGGGGGCGGTCGGCGGGGACCGGCACGTCGGGCTCGATGCCCACCCCGTCGAGGTTACGGCCGCCGGGCGTGCGGTAGCGACCCACGGTCAGCTCGATCGCCGAGCCGTCGGGCAGCTCCACCGGTTCCTGCACCGAGCCCTTCCCATATGTACGCGATCCTACGATCACCGCGCGGTCGCGATCACGCAGGGAACCGGCCACCACCTCCGCCGCGCTGGCCGTCCCGCCGTCGACCAGCACCACCACCGGGCCGGCCGGGTCGCCGGGACGGGTCACGGCGAGCTTCTCGGCGGGCAGGCCGGGGCGCTCGTAGGTCACCACCAGCCCGTCGGTGAGGAACGCCGAGGCGGTCTCCACCGCCTCCTCCAGCAGGCCGCCGGGATTGCCGCGCAGGTCGAGCAGGATGCCCGCGGCGCCGCGTCCGCCGGGCCCGCCGGTGACCGCGTCGCGGACCTCCCGGCCCACGCCGCGGGTGAACTCCTCGACCCGGATCAGGCGGGTGCGTCCGCCGGCCTCGGTCACGGTGACGTCGTGGGCGCGCACGGCCGTGCGGACCAGGGAGAAGCCGAGCTCGCGGCCGTTCCGCCCGACGGTGAGCCGCACCCGGGTGCCGGGACGGCCGCGCAGGGCCGTGGAGACCTGGGAGACGTCCCAGGCCCCGGCGGGCCGGCCGTCGACGGCGACGATCGAGTCGCCGCCGCGCACCCCGGCGCGCTCGGCGACGGAACCGGGCCGTACCCCGGCCACCAGCACCCGCCCCGCCGGGACCGGGACCGCGCCGCCGTCCTCGCCGGGGACCGCCGTGGCGTCGCCGGTGCCGAGCCACAGGCCGACACCGCTGTAGCGGCCTTCGAGCCGCCCCTGGAACTCGTCGTACTCGCTGGGCGAGTAGTAGCGCGCCCACCGGTCGCCCAGGCGGTGCAGCACGTCCTCGACCGCCGGCCCGTCCACGGCGCCGTCGCCCCTGGACGGCACCGGCACCCGGTCACCGACCCGCCACGCCGTCTCGTCGAGGAGCGAGGCACGGGCCGTACCGGAGGCCGGCCGCCCCTGCGGGCCGCCGGGGACCGCACCGGCGGTGTACGCGCAGATGACGACGACGGCTACGGCCGCCCCGCGCGGCATTCGGCCGCTCGACCGGAACATGCGGTCAGTCTAGATGCGTAGATAACGGCGCAACGTCAGGAACGAGGCGACCGCGCACAGCAGCACGCCGAAGCAGATCGAGACCACGATGACCGCGATCACCGTCCCCCAGCCCAGCTGGCTGGCGAAGCCGATATTGCCGGCCAGCCGGTCGATCAGCAGCATCTTGCTGGCCACCAGCAGGACCGAGGAGAACATCCCGCCGATCAGCCCGGCGATCGCGCCCTCCAGGATGAACGGCATCTGGATATAGGTGTTGGACGCCCCGACCAGCCGCATGATCCCGGTCTCCCGGCGCCGGTTGAACGCCGACAGCCGGACCGTGTTGCCCACCAGCAGCACCGAGGCGATCACCTGGACCAGCGCGATGAACAGCGACGCGAACTGCAGCCCGTTCAGGATACGGAAGAACTTCTTCAGGATCTCCTGCTCGTTGATCACCTGGTCGACCCCGGGACGGCCCAGCGCGGCCTGCGCGACCCCCTTGAACTCCTCCGGGTTCTTCAACCTGATCCGGTAGGAGTCGGGAATGTCACCCTCCTTCGCGCTCTGCACGAAGCCGGGGGTGCTGGCGAACCGGTCCTTGAACCGGGCGTAGGCCTGCTGCTTGCTCTCGTACTCGATCGCGGCCACCTGCGGCAGCTTGTCCAGCTCCGCCTTCAGGTCCTGCTTCTGCTGGTCGGTGGCGTCGGCCTTCTGGCAGTTGGGATTGGAACTGGTCTGGGCGCACAGGAAGATCGAGACCTCGACCTTGTCGTACCAGTAGGTCTTGGAGGAGTTGACCTGCTGCCTGATGAGGAGGCCGGTGCCGAAGAGCGCCATGGCGATGGCGACGGTGATGACGAGGGAGATCGTCATCGTCAGGTTCCGGCGGAGACCGATCCAGATCTCCTGGAGAACGAACTGTACGCGCATGCCTCGCTGTCCTTGATCGCCTGTGCCCCGCTGGGAGCGTGGGTCCGGTGCAGGCTACGCCATGCGCCCGGTCGAGCGGCGGCGCCCGGATGTCATACGCCCGTCGCGGACCCTCGGTTCAGATGCGTGCTTGGTCTCTTTCGGCCGGTTCCCGCATCCCGCGCGGGCCGGTGTCGGTGTCCCTTCCGGGGGCGGACCCCCAGACCCCGGCTTCGCCCAGGTCAGTTGTTCCTTCCGGGGACGGACCCCCGGGCTTCGCCTGGCTAGTAGGCCTGGCCGTAGACGCCGCGGGACTGGTCGCGGACGACGCGCCCGTCCTCCAGTTCGACGACGCGCTTGCGGAAGGCGTCGACGATCGCGGCGTCGTGCGTGGCCATGACCACGGTCGTCCCGGTCCGGTTGATCCGGTCCAGCACCTTCATGATGCCGATCGAGGTCGCCGGGTCGATGTTCCCGGTGGGCTCGTCGGCCAGCAGGATCATCGGGCGGTTGACGAACGCCCGCGCGATGGCCACGCGCTGCTGCTCGCCGCCGGACAGCTCGTCGGGCATCCGGTGCTGCTTGCCCTCCAGGCCGACCAGGTCGATGACCTCGGGCACCACCTTGGCGATGAAGCGCCGTGGCTTGCCGATCACCTCCAGGGCGAACGCGACGTTCTCGAAGACGTTCTTGTTCGGCAGCAGCCGGAAGTCCTGGAACACGCAGCCGATCCTGCGGCGCAGGTGCGGCACCTTCCAGTTGCTCAGCCGGCTCAGGTCCTTGCCCGCCACGTGGACGTGCCCCTGGGAAGGACGCTCCTCCTTCAGGATCAGCCGGAGGAAGGTCGACTTCCCCGAACCGGACGGGCCGACCAGGAACAGGAACTCGCCCTTCTCGATGGCGACGTTCACATGCTGCAGGGCGGGCCGGTTCTGGGTCGGATAGGCCTTGGTGACGTTGTCGAAATGGATCATGGCTGCATCACGGTGGTTCAGCACCATTCTTGCGAAGGACCCGCGCGGTCACGTACGGGAGGAATCGCGTCTATATCTCTTGTCGTCCCGATGTGCGGACGGTAGTTTTCCTGTAGCGGTCGGTGAGTCCGGTGCGCGGGCCCTGCGGCTCGCGGACGGACGGCGGACCGGTCACGGACGGCCCGGGGGCGCGGACACGGCCGTGGACAGCGTCACCGGCCGGTCGCCCCGACCCTGCTCGCAGGCCCTCGCCCGCCGGGATCCTTGCGCGCCCGGCGACCGCTGCCCGCGACGGGACGGACCCGCGAAGGTCCGGCGTCCGTACCTGCTCCAGTCCGTCGACGATGTCCGTCAACCTGCCTGAGGCGGCATCATACAGCCGCCCTTCCGGCTGATACGTCACCTCCAGTGGCGGGTGCGGGCTGCGAGTCCGGGGCGCCGAACCGCAGGCCGCCGACTCTAAGCGCTCCGGCCCCGACCGCGGTAACCGAAACCCGCGGCGACCGGCGAACCGTGCGGCCCCGTGCAGTGTAGAGGTGGGAGTGCACCGCCTCGACCCGGCAGGGCCCCGGCCTGGTCCAGGACTTTACAGCCCGGTCATGCGGATTGCTGCGGAATCACGCTTAAAGTTCTCAGTGACAGGAACTTCCCGATCGAGAGAGACGGCCATATGAGCTGCGAACATCTGATCTGCGCCCGGTGCTCGGGTCCGGTGGTCGAGGGCCGCTGCCCGACCTGCCGGAACGCCCGGGACGAGATGCACGAGCACGGCCCGTCCATCCCGCCCGCGCTGGTCCTGGCCGGGCTGGTAGCCCTGTTCTTCGTCGCGCTCGTCCTGCAGCGCCTGTACTGAGCCCCGCACCCGCCACCGCGCCGAATCAGCTGGGCGGCTTCCGGATGGGAGGCGCGGTGGCCTTGTACACCCCGCCGGCGTCGGCGATCACATCGGCCTTGGGAGGCTGCGGCGCGGCGCCGTCCCCGCCCTCGCCCTCGCCGTCCCCCTCGTCCTTCTCGGGACGCGCCGGATCGAGCGCCGCGAACTGCAGCGTCTCCGAGACATGGATCTCGTTGCCCTCGACCGTCCCGTCGTCGAGCAGATGCGCGATCTCCGGCGTGATCGGCGGCTTGGCCGTCTCGTCCTCCTCGTCGGCGACCCTCGTCACGCTGTTGCGGTACAGCGAGTACAGCACCAGCCCGCCGCCGTCCTCGGTGCGCAGCTGGAAGATCGGGTACGGGGTCGCGGTGATCACGACCGACAGCGTCAGATCCTTCGTCTTCGCCCGCCGCTTGGCCTTGCGCGCCGCGTCGTAGTAGCCGGTGGTGACCGGCCCCGACCTCATCACCTTCGCCGCGACGCTGTCGGACCCCTCCGCCCCCACGGTCGCGTGGATGCCCGGCACCTCCCGGGGCCGGATGAGCACCGAGGTGTCCGAGGTCGTCAGCGCCGTCGCGTACCCCTGCGCGTCCAGGACGACCTTCGGCTCCTTCGCCTTGGGCGCCAGCGTCGACGCCAGGCTCAGCGTCCACCGCTCCCCCGGCGCCCGCAGGACGAACGCCATGATCGCGGTGCGGGTGCCCTTGTCCTCGCCGCGCACGCTCCGCGGCACCGACGCCACGAACCACTGCGGGTACACCTCGGGCCGCAGCTTCGGCACGTACAGCTTCGGGGCCCCGTACACGTAGCGGCGCACCGGATCGCCGTCGAAGGCCGCCTTGCGGTACTCGTTGGCGGTGAGCGGCGACTCGCCGTCCGACACCCACGTCAGCGCCAGCCGCTCGTCGCCGGCGGCGCGGGCCACGTCCTCGTTGGTGACGAACGTCCGGAACTCCCGGCGCGCCACCTCCAGCGTCAGCGGCTCCGGCTCCTCCTTCGTGGCCGTGACCACCGTCGTCGGCCGCGCCTCGGGCTTCTCACCCGCGCACCCGGCGGCCGCGAACGGCACCGCCGCCAGCGCCGCCACCAGCAGCGAGGTTCTCCGCGCAGTCCTCATGACGCCCGAACCCGACCTCTCCCCCGGCACCTGACGAACCGATCCCACGCCCGGAGAACGCGCCCGCGGCAGTGATCGATCCCGTGATTGTGCCATCCAACGGGCGGGGACCGGAGCGCGGACCGGAGTATCGGTCGCTCGCGCACTGCCGGGACGGCGATAAGCTCGGGGTGTGGCAGGCATCGAACCCGAAGAACAGCTCAAGGAGCTCGGCTCGACCCTGTCCGGCATCGAGCAGGTGCTGGACCTCGACGGCATGCGGCGTGACATCGCCGAGCTGCGCGAGCAGTCCGCCGACCCCGACCTGTGGAACGACCAGGAGCGCGCCCAGACGGTGACACGCCGGCTGTCGTACCTGGAGAGCGAGCTGAACCGGGTCGAGGGCCTGCGCCAGCGCCTCGACGACGCGGCCACGCTCTACGAGCTGGCCGGCGAGATGGACGACGAGGACACCCGCAAGGAGGCCGACGACGAGCTGGCCGCGCTGCACAAGGCGATCCAGCAGCTCGAGGTCCGCACGCTGATGTCCGGCGAGTACGACGAGCGCGCGGCGCTGGTCACCATCAACGCCCAGGCCGGCGGCGTCGACGCCGCCGACTGGGCCGAGCAGCTCCAGCGGATGTACCTGCGCTGGGCCGAACGCCACGGCTACCCCACCGAGGTCTACGAGACCTCCTACGCCGAAGAGGCCGGGATCAAGTCCACCACCTTCACGGTGCGGACCCCCTACGCCTACGGCACCCTCCGCGGCGAGCACGGCACCCACCGCCTCGTCCGCATCTCCCCGTTCGACAACCAGGGCCGCCGCCAGACCTCCTTCGCCGGCCTGGACGTCGTCCCGGTCGTCGAGCAGAGCGACCACATCGACATCGACGAGAACGACCTGCGGATCGACGTCTACCGCTCCTCGGGCCCCGGCGGCCAGGGCGTCAACACCACCGACTCGGCCGTCCGCATCACCCACATCCCGAGCGGCATCGTGGTCTCCTGCCAGAACGAGCGCAGCCAGCTCCAGAACAAGGCCACCGCGATGGGCGTCCTCCAGGCCAAGCTCCTGGAGCGCAAGCGCCAGGAGGAGGCCGAGAAGATCTCCTCACTCCGCGGCGAGACCACCACCAGCTGGGGCACCCAGATCCGCAACTACGTGCTGCACCCCTACCAGATCGTCAAGGACCTGCGCACCGGCGTGGAAGCGGGCAACCCCACCTCCGTGCTGGACGGCGACATCGACGAGTTCATCGAAGCCGAAATCCGCTGGATGCGGCAACAAGAGCACTCGTAATCGTGGAGGGGCGTTTCATTGTGGGGGGACGACCCCCCACGCCCCCCGATACGGCGCGAAGCGCCTCCTCCACTCGCCTGGGGGCTCGCTACGGACCCGCTCCCCGCCGCCTGCCCGTCCCTCCACTCCGCTGGCGCTCCGCTACGGGCCGGACAGTTTTCGCGGTCGCCGTTGCGGTTGCCACGGGGCCGGCAACAAGGCTTTATGGGCCCGGCCGTGGTGCGTCACGGGCCGTTCTGATACAGGTAGGCCGTCGGGTGCCGGAGCGGCTCCACCGCAGCGGTCAACAGAAGCGGACCCGTCCGGCACCCGACCGAACGCAAGCAATCCTCGCAGGGTGACCGATCGGTCACCCTGCGAAAGGACTATTGTGGCGAATGTCGGCCACCTCGTTTAGGCCGCCTTCCCCCGGGTTTGCCCAGGTAGGCCACTTGACCTGCGGATAACGTCCCATCGCGCGGCGGGACGCGTAAGGATGGTGGGCATGAGAGAGGCGCAGCGCGAGGCCATCGCGGACGAGCTGGAAATGCGCGGATCTCCGCTGTGCGACTGCGTCGAGGCCCTCCCGGCGATCAGCCCGACGAGCGGCGCGGCCACGGCCCACCACTGCTGGTGCACGGCGGTACGCGCCTCGGCAGTGGCCCGCCGCACGGCGTCGCTGACCCGCCACGCGCGGGAATGCGGATGCTCCGAGGCCGACCGGTCGGCCGCCCTGTTCTGGGAAGGCGAATTCGCCGCCCGCACCCCCGGCCGCCAATGGCCGAACTCCGGCAGCTGACACACATTCGCCTGCCCGGAAAGCTTGGTCGCTGACAAACGCTTCGCGATTACCCCGGGCGGAATCTGGCCATGTGTGGGGCCAGGCGATGCTGGTGGCCCGCATCCCTGGGGGAGTCCTTGGAGAAGGTCCGGAGAGCTTCCCGCTAAGGGCCGAACCCACCCCTGTCCGAGCTCCGCCGTGGGATTGATCGAGGCGTGGACCTGGAAGGTAATGCGAATCTCCAGGGGTAGGTGGTGGGGGTGCAGGGGGCGGAGCCCCTTGCCGGGGTGGGCGGCGGAGCCCCTGCCGGGGGGTGTGGGGGGCCGGCCCCCCACCGGGGCGGGTGTGCCCTGGAGCGAGCCCCCAGGCGAGCGGACGGGTGCGCCCGCCCTGCCCGGGGGTCTGGGGGGTGGCCCCCCAGGTAAACAGAGCGAGCCCCCAGGCGAGCGGACGGGTGCGCCCGCCCTGCCCGGGGGTCTGGGGGGTGGCCCCCCAGATGAACACAGCCGGGGGGTGCAGGGGGGCGGAGCCCTCCCTGCCGGGGGCGTGGGGGCTGGCCCCCACCGGGGTGACCGCTCCCGGAGCGAGCCCCCGGGCGAGCGCAGGGAGCGCTCGCCCCGCCCGGGTGGTGTGGAGGGTCGCCCCTCCACAAGGTCACAGACTGCTGGCTGTCACCAACGTGCGGATGGCGCCCAGGGCTACGGACAGGGTGGCCAGGTCGAAGCTGTCGCTCTCCCAGATCTCGGAGAGGGTCAGCTGGGCTCGGGAGACGGCGGTGCGGTTCTTGTCGGCCCAGTGGACCATGCGTTCTTCGGGTTGGGCGCCGGGTTCGCTGGTGACGAGGACGTCGCGGGTGAGGGCGGCGTGGGCGGCGTACAGGTCGTCGCGGAGGGCGGAGCGGGCCATGGAGCGCCAGCGGTCGTCGCGGGGCAGCGCGATGATGCGTTCGCGGAGGCGGGAGAGCTGGAGGCGGTCGGCGAGGTCGAAGTAGACCTCGGAGACCTCTTCGACCGGGCGTCCGGTCTCGTGGGCGATGCCGACGAGGTCGAAGGTGGAGTACGCCGGGACGAGCATGGCGCACTGCTCGGCGAGTTCGTCGGGGACGCCCCGTTCGGCGAACTCGTCGCGGCGCTGCTCGAAGGCGGCCAGGTCGAGGCCGACGAGGAGCTTGGGCAGCTGCGAGCCGAGGGTGACGGCGCCCTTGGAGAAGAAGTCGATGTTCTCGCGGATGTCGAACGGGGGGCGCCGGTTGTGCAGGAGCCAGCGGGCGCCGCGTTCGGTGAGCTTGCGGGCCTCCAGCAGCATCTTGATCTGCGTGGACTCGTCGACCTGGTGGGCCAGGCCCTCGACCGAGCGCCAGAAGCGGGGCATGTCGAAGACCTCGCGGGCGACCAGGTAGGCGCGGGCGATGTCCTGGGAGGACGCGCCGGTCTCCTCGCTGACGCGGAAGCCGAAGGTGATGCCGCTGTTGTTGACGACGTCGTTCACCACGGCGGTGGTGATGATCTCGCGGCGCAGCGGGTGGCGGTCCATGTAGGCGCGGAACCGGTCGCGCAGCGGGGTCGGGAAGTAGTCGACGAGCCAGGACTCCAGGTACGGGTCGTCGGGCAGGTTGGAGGCGATCAGCTCGTGGTCGAGGGTGAGCTTGCCGTAGGCGAGCAGCACCGAGAACTCGGGGCCGGTGAGGCCGAGACCGGCTTGGCGGCGTTCGGCGAGGGCCTTGTCGTCGGGCAGGAACTCCAGCCGCCGGTCGATCTTGCCGTCGCGTTCCAGCTTGCGCAGGTAGCGGGCGTGGACGTGGAGCATGGAGGACGCCTGGGCGCGGGAGGCGGCGAGGACGACGTTCTGCGCGTAGTTGTCGCGCAGCACCAGTTCGGCGACCTCGTCGGTCATCTCGGTCAGCAGGCCGTCGCGCTGCTTGCGGGTGAGCTCGCCGTCGCGGACGACCTGGTCGAGCAGGATCTTGATGTTGACCTCGTGGTCGGAGGTGTCGACTCCGGCGGAGTTGTCGATGAAGTCGGTGTTGACCAGGCCGCCGGCGCGGGCGAACTCGATCCGGGCGAGCTGGGTGAGGCCCAGGTTGCCGCCCTCGCCGATCACCTTGCAGCGCAGGTCGGGCGCGTCGGCGCGGACGGTGTCGTTGGCCTTGTCGCCGACGTCGGCGTGGTTCTCCAGGGACGCCTTGACGTAGGTGCCGATGCCGCCGTTCCAGAGGAGGTCGACGGGGGCGCAGAGGGCGGCGTGGATGAGCTGGAACGGCGTCATGGCCTTGACGTCGTCGGCGATGCCCAGCGCGACGCGCATCTGCGGGGTGATGCGGATGGACTTGGCGGTGCGGGGGAAGACGCCGCCGCCCTTGGAGATCAGCTTGGCGTCGTAGTCGGCCCAGGTGCTGCGCGGCAGCGCGAACAGCCGTTCCCGTTCGGCGAAGGAGCTCTCGGGGTCGGGGTCGGGGTCGACGAAGACGTGCCGGTGGTCGAAGGCGGCGACGAGCCTGGTGTGCCGGGACAGCAGCATCCCGTTGCCGAAGACGTCGCCGGACATGTCGCCGATGCCGACGGCGGTGAAGTCCTCGTTCTGGATGTCGGTGCCGAGCGAGCGGAACAGGTACTTGACCGATTCCCAGGCGCCGCGGGCGGTGATGCCCATGGCCTTGTGGTCGTAGCCGACGGAGCCGCCGGAGGCGAACGCGTCGCCGAGCCAGAAGCCGTAGGAGGCGGCGACCTCGTTGGCGATGTCGGAGAAGGTGGCGGTGCCCTTGTCGGCGGCGACGACGAGGTAGGTGTCGTCGCCGTCGTGGCGGACGACGCTGGGCGGCGGGACGACCTTGCCGTCGACGAGGTTGTCGGTGAGGTCCAGCAGCCCGGAGATGAAGTCCTTGTAGCAGGCGATCCCGGCCTGCGTGAACGCCTCGCGGTCGGCGGGGTCGGGCAGCTGCTTGCCGACGAAGCCGCCCTTGGCCCCGGCCGGGACGATCACCGTGTTCTTGACGGCCTGGGCCTTGACCAGGCCGAGGATCTCGGTGCGGAAGTCCTCGCGGCGGTCGGACCAGCGCAGGCCGCCGCGCGCCACGGACCCGAACCGCAGGTGGACGCCCTCGACCCGGGGCGAGTACACGTAGATCTCGAACGTGGGCCTGGGCTGCGGCAGGTCGGGGATCCGCTCGGGGTCGAACTTCAGCGCCAGGTACGGCTTGCGCTGGTAGTGGTTGGTGCGCAGGGTCGCCTGGATCATCGACAGGTAGGCGCGCAGGATGCGGTCCTCGTCGAGGCTGGCGACGTCGTCGAGCTCGCCGTGCAGTTCCTCGGCGATCCCGGCGCTGCGCTCCTCCTCGCCGCCCGCCAGGGACGGGTCGAGGCGGCTCTCCCACAGCCGCACCAGTAGCCGGGTGATGGAGGCGTTGCTCAGCAGCACCTGCTCGAAGTAGCGCTTGGAGAAGGCGTTGCCGGTCTGCCGCAGGTAGAGGGCGTAGGCGCGCAGGATCATCGCCTGCCGCCAGGTGAGGCCGACGTGCAGGACGAGCGCGTTGAAGCCGTCGTTCTCGATCTCGCCGCGCCACAGCGCGGTGAAGGCGTCCTGGAACAGCTCCTTGGTGGTGTCCTCGGGGACGTTGGCGGACGGCCGGTAGCGCAGCCCCAGGTCGTAGATCCAGGCGCGGCCCCGGTCGGCGGGCCTGATCTCATAAGGGCGCTCGTCGATGACCTCGACGCCCATGTTCTGCAGCAGCGGCAGCACCCGGGACAGGGTGATCGGCTCGCCCAGCCGGTAGATCTTCAGGCGGCGTTCGCCGGGTCCGGCGCCGTACGGCTCGTACAGGTTGATCGAGGTGTCGTGGGTGTCGTCGAGGGCGTCCAGCCGCTTGAGGTCGGACACGGCGGTGCGGGCGGGGAAGTCGGCCTTGTAGCCCTCGGGGAAGGCCTCGCCGTACCGGCGGGCCAGGGCGCCCGAGCGCTCCTCGCCGCACTGCTCGACGATGGCGTCGGCCAGGTCGTCGGCCCAGGAGCGGGTCGCGGCGGTCAGCCGGGCCTCCAGGCCCTCGACGTCCACGTCGGGCAGCGGGCGGCCGCGCTCGCCGCGCACCACGACGTGCAGCCGGGCCAGCAGGGACTCGCTGACGTTGGCGCTGTAGTCGACGCTGACGCCCTCGAACGCCGTGCGCAGGATCTCCTGGATCTTCAGCCGGACCTTGGTGGTGTAGCGGTCGCGGGGCAGGTAGACCATGCAGGACATGAAGCGGCCGTACAGGTCCTTGCGCAGGAACAGCTTGAGCTGGCGGCGCTCGCGCAGCCGCAGCACGCCCAGCGAGATCGGCAGCAGGTCGTCGACCGACACCTGGAACAGCTCGTCGCGGGGGTAGGTCTCCAGGATCTCGACGAGGTCCTGGCCGTCGTAGCTGTCGGGGGTGAACCCGGCGCGGTCCAGCACCTGGTCGAGCTTGCGCTTGAGGACCGGGACGTTGGCGATCGACTCGCTGTAGGCGACGTGGGTGAACAGGCCGAGGAAGCGGCGCTCGCCGACGACCTGGCCGTCGGCGCCGAACTTCTTGACGCCGATGTAGTCGAGGTAGGCGGGGCGGTGCACGGTGGCCCGGGAGTTGGCCTTGGTCAGCAGCAGCAGGCGCTTCTCGGTGGCCTTCTCGCGGACCTCGGGGGGCAGCGCGGCGAAGCTGTCGGACTCGCCCTTGTCGTTGCGCAGGATGCCCAGGCCGGTGCCGGGCACGGGGCGCAGGGCGGTGCCGTCCTCGGTGAGGGTGTAGTCGCGGTAGCCGAGGAAGGTGAAGTGGCTGTCGGCCAGCCAGTCCAGCAACTCGACGCCCTCGTCGAGTTCGGCCTCGGTCAGCGGCGGCGGCTCATCGCGGATCAACAACGCGATCTCGCCCGCGCGGGAGCGCATCTTGGCCTCGTCCTCGACGGCGGCCCGCACGTCCTGCAGGACGCGCTGCAGGTCGCGCTCCAGCTCGTCCAGGCGGGCCCGGTCGCTGGTGCGGTCCACCTCGATGTGGATCCATGACTCGTCCAGGTCGAGGGGGCTGTCGAGCTTGTGGCGGAACGCCTTGAGCTGCCCGGCCACGTCCCGGTCCACGCCCAGCAGCGGGTGGACGATCAGGTGGGTGGTCAGCTGGTGGCGGCTGAGCTCCATCACGACCGAGTCGACCAGGAAGGGCATGTCGTCAGTGACCACTTGCACGACGGTGTGCCCGGGGTCCCAGCCGTGCTCCTCCAGGTTCGGGGTGAACACCCGGACCTTGGCCCTGCCCTGCGGGCGCTCCTCGCCCAGCAGGCGGTGGGCCATCGCGGGCCCGCAGATGTCGGCGGGGTCGCGCGCCAGCAGGTCCTCGGGGGCGACGTGGCGGTAGTAGAGGCGAAGGTACCCGACCGTCTCCTCCACGTCCGTGCTCCGGGCACCCGGGCGCTGGGCGCACGTCTCCGCCGCCCGCCGGAGTAGGTCGTCCTTCGCCTGATCGAGCCTGCCGCTCATCAACAACTCCCCTAGAGACCCTTCGCCACCTCATTGTGGCGCCGCTCACGCGCCAGCGTAGCCAGGAAACGCCCCAAAGCCGACCGCCGGGGCGGCGCGGCGAGCGTGGCCTTTCTTACGGTCACGCCCACAAACCCTGTCGCGTGCGAAATCCCGGTTTTCCCGGAGGGGCCGCCGGCCGGGCACCGGTCATCGCCCGGTGCCCGCGGGTTCGACGGCCCCGATCACCCGCCGGTGCCCGTGCCGCCCTGGCCGCCCGTCCCGGGTTCGCCGGGTCCCGGCGGCTCCTGCGGGTCGGTCTCGGTCTCGGTCGGCGTCGGGGTGGGGGTCGGCTCCTTGGTCGTCTCCGACGCGGTGGGCGTCGGGGTCGGCGTCGGCGTGCCGGTCGGCGTGTCGGAGTAGGTCGGCGAGGGGGACGGCGAGTACGGGCCGGTCGCGGTGTCCTGCGGCGTCGGGACGATCCGCTCCGACAGCGTCGGGGACGCGCTCGGGACGGAGCTGGCGGGCGGCACCGGCTGCTTGGAGTCGCTGACCGGATGGCCGGTCTTGTCGTTGCCGCCGCCGCTCAGCGCCAGCACGGTGGAGATGATCGTGACGGCGACGACCAGGGCCGCGGCCCCGGCGAGCGCGGCCGTCCGGCGCGGGCCGGTCACCGTGTGCCGCAGGCCGCCGGTGTTGCGCCGCTCCCCCAGCATCTCGGGGGGCAGGGTGTTCTGCGCGGCCCACTCCGAGGGGGTCAGGGCGCCTCCGGACCCCCCGGGCCGGTCGTCGCGTCCGGCGGCCGGGACGGGCTCCAGGCGGCCGGTGGCGCCCGGGTCGTCGCGGTCGTCGTATCCGGCGGACTGGTATCCGTCGTCGTAGTCGTCGTAGTCGTCGTAGGCCGAGTCGTAGCCCGTCTGGATCTCGCGCCCGGCCGCGGCGCGGGAGGCGCGGGTGGCGGTGGCGGCGGCGCGGGCCTCGTCCTCGCCCAGCTCGGCGGCCAGCACGCTGCCGGCGGCCAGGATCGCGGTCGCGTCGTCGGGGACCTCGCCGTCCGCGCCGTCCGCGGCGGCCCCGGCGGCCCCGGCGGGCGCGGCGGCGACGGGCAGGGCGGCGGTGGCCGCGCCGCGCTCCTCGTGGCCGAGCAGCCGCATCAGCAGCTGCCGGGCGTCGGGCCGGCCGGCGGCCTCCTTGCTCAGGCAGTCGACCACCAGCGCGCGCAGCGGGCCGTCCAGGTCGCCCAGCTCGGGCTCGCGGTGCAGGATCCGGTTGATGACGGCGGGGATGGTGTCCTGGCCGAACGGGGGCTCGCCGGTGGCGGCGAACGCCAGCGTGGCCGCCCAGCAGAACACGTCGGCCGCGGTGCCGATCTCGTCGCCCTGCAGCTGCTCGGGCGCCATGTACGAGGGCGTGCCGATGACCTTGCTGGTGAGCGTGGTGGACCCGCTGATCGCCCGGGCCACCCCGAAGTCGATCACGCGCGGGCCGTCGCTGCCGATCAGCACGTTGTGCGGCTTGAAGTCGCGGTGGATGATCTCGGCCTGGTGGATCGCGGCCAGCGCGGTGGCGGTGCCGACCGCCAGCCGCTCCAGCGCCGCGCCGCTCAGCGGGCCCTGCTCGGTGACCAGCTGGTTGAGCGAGGGGCCGGGCACGTACTCGCTGACGATGTAGGGCCGGTCGCCGGTCGCGTCGGCGTCGATCACCTGGGCCGTGCAGAACGGGGCGACCCGCTTGGCGACCTCCAGTTCCCGCAGGAACCGGGCGCGGGCCTTGTCGTCGGCGGTGAGCTCGGCGTGCAGCAGCTTGACCGCCACCCGGCCGCCCCGGCCGTCCTCGGCGAGGAAGACGGTGCCCTGACCGCCCTCGCCCACGCGGCCGATGAGCGCGTAGGGCCCCAGCCGCTCCGGGTCGCCGGAACGCAGCGCCCCAACCTTCATGCGCCGAACCGCCCTCTCTGGACCGACGGGACCGGACGACCCGTCCCCCGGATCATCCCGGATCGGCACAGATCGGTCCCTCGATTGTGTGACGCCCCAAACCCAGGGGAAGTTCACCCAGCCCTGAGACCTTACGTCGCATTGTCACCCTGCGCCCCCCATAAACCCACTTTGAGGTGATCTTCCGTTCACCCCCGCGGAGGGCGGCCGGCCGCACGGGCCCGCCCGGACCCCGCACAGACCCGGCAACGCCTGACATTATGGCAGGTCAGCGCCGTAATCTGGGGGAGTTTTGAGAGTGTGGCGACGGGGTCCGGGGTACACCGCGCTCGATGATCTTCGTAGACGGACGCGAGGGCATGGTCTGCGCGGCCACCCTGACCCTGGCCTTCGCGCTGATACCAAACACCGCGGAGGCCGTGCACGCCGCGCCGGGGCCGGCCGGGTCCGCGGCGGCGGAGTCGGCCGCGCGGGCCGCGACCGCGTCCTCGGGATCGCGATCGTCGACGGCGAGGTCGGCCGCCGCGACCGCGACGGCGTCCTCGGAGTCGGGGTCGGCGTCCGCGCGGGGGCAAGGGATCGTGCGGTCGCCGCGCACGCAGGAGTCCCTGGCGGCCTTGCAGCAGGCCGTGCGCAAGCGGCGGGTCCAGATGAAGGCCACCTGGACGCGGCGCGCCCGCAAGGCCGTGGAGTACGCGTACGCGCAGCGGGGGCGCCCCTACGTATGGGGCGGCACGGGTGAGTACGGGTTCGACTGCTCCGGTCTGGTCCAGCAGGCGTGGCGCCAGGCGGGCGTGTGGATCCCCCGGGTCAGCCACGACCAGTACGAGCGGATCCCCACCAAGGTCGCGCGGAACGATCTGCGCTCGGGCGATCTGGTGTTCTTCAACCGGCTGCGGCACGTGGGCATCTACATAGGCGGCGGCAGGTTCGTGCACGCGCCGCGTACGGGCCGTCCCATAACGGTGGACCGGCTCCAGGGACGGTACGCGCGCACCTACGCCGGTGCCGTACGGCCAGGGTGGGAGCCGCTGCCGCCCATACCGACCGGCACCTGAGCCAAGATGGGCGCATGACCTCGCTGGACGGGCGCCGCGCCTACACCAGGGCCGATCTGATGGCCGTGCACGGGCTGGGGCGCAGCACGCTGGAGAAGTGGTACCGCGAGCGGGCCGAGAACGGCCATCCCGAGCCCGCGGGCACGGTCGAGGGCGGGCAGCTCGCCTGGGACGCGGACGCCTGGGACCGCTGGTACGAGGCGCGCCAGACCGCGCCCAAGGTCCCGCCGGGCCTCCTCACGCGCGACGAGCTGGCGGCCCGGCACGGCCTCAGCCGCCACGTGCTGAAGAAGCTCTGGGCGGAACGCGAGACCAACGGCCACCCCCGCGCCGCCTACCAGGCCGGCAAGGCCCTCTACTGGGACGAGGCGGAATGGGCCGCCTGGCACGCGTCGTACCAGGCGGCCCAGAGTGACCGCGCCGAACGGGACCGGCAGGGCGGCGGCGACCCCGACGAGCTGATCACGCTCGCCGACGCCGCCCGCCTGCTCGGCCTGGCCCAGACCAGCGTCACCGTCTACCCGAAGCGGCCGCCCGCCGGGTGGCCCGAGCCCGCGCGCACCGAGCCGCTGGGCGGCGGCCGCGTCCGCCGCCTCTACCGGCGCGGCGACATCCTGGCCTACGGCGCGCTCAAGGGGCTCACGACGACGGCGTGAAGTGCCGCAGGACCTCCGGGTTGGCCAGCGAGTCGCGGTTGGCCGCCTGGTCGACCGGGGTGCCCTGGAGGATCTTGCGGACCGGGACCTCCAGCTTCTTGCCCGACAGCGTGCGCGGGATGCCCGGGACCTCGTGGATCTCGTCGGGGACGTGCCGCGGCGACAGCGCCGAGCGCAGCTCCCGCCTGAGCCGTCCGATCAGCTCCTCCGACAGCTCGGCGCCCTCGGCGGGCTGGACGTAGAGGATCAGCCGGCCCTCCTGCCCCAGCCGCCCGGTGTCGATGACCAGGCTGTCGGCGATCTCGGGGAACGCCTCCACCACGCGGTAGAAGTCGGAGGTGCCCATCCGGACGCCGCCCCGGTTGAGGGTGGAGTCGGACCGGCCGTAGATGACGCAGCCGCCGTCCGGCCGGACCTTGATCCAGTCGCCGTGCCGCCACACGCCGGGGAACATCTCGAAGTAGGACTCGCGGTAGCGGGCGCCGTCGGGGTCGTTCCAGAACAGCACCGGCATGGACGGCATGGGCTCGGAGATGACCAGCTCGCCGACCTCGTCGATCACCGGCTTGCCGTCGTCGCCGTACGCCTCCACCTTGGCGCCCAGGCTGCGGCACTGGAGCACGCCCGCGTACAGGGGCAGCAGCGGGGACGGGCCGACGAAGCCCGTGCACAGGTCGGTGCCGCCCGACAGGGAGCCGAGCAGGAGGTCCTTGCCGACCGCCTCGTACACCCAGGCGAAGCCCTCGGGCGGCAGGGGCGACCCGGTGGAGCCTATGCCGCGCACGGCGGACAGGTCGTACTCCTTGCCGGGCTGCTGGCCGTCCTTGGCGCAGGCGGTGATGTACGGCGCGCCCACGCCCATGTAGGTGACGCCGCTGTCGGCGGCCAGCTTCCACAGGTCCATGGGGGCGCCGTCGTACAGGACGATGGTGGAGCCCACCAGCAGGCCGCCGATGAGGTAGTTCCACATCATCCAGCCCGTGGTCGTGTACCAGAAGAACACGTCCCCGGGGCCGAGGTCCTGGTGGAAGGTGGTGGCCTTGAGGTGCTCCAGGACGACCCCGCCGTGCCCGTGGACGATCGGCTTGGGCAGGCCGGTGGTGCCGGAGGAGTAGACGACCCACAGCGGGTGGTCGAAGGGGACGTCCTCGAACTCCAGGGTGTCGTGGTCGCGCTTCGGCAGGTCGCCGTAGTGCATGCCCACCCGCAGCCCGCCGGGCGTGGCGGCCGGGTCGAGGTAGGGGACGAGCACGGTGGCGGCCAGGGTGGGCAGCGCCGCCTCGATCTCGCGGACGATCTCGCGCCGGTCGAACCGCTTGCCGTTGTAGGCGTAGCCGTCCACGGCGACCAGCACCTTGGGCTCGATCTGGGCGAACCTGTCGATCACCGACGAGGAGCCGAAGTCGGGCGAGCAGGACGACCAGATCGCCCCCAGCGACGCGGTCGCCAGGAAGCAGATCAGCGCCTCGGGGATGCTGGGCAGGTAGGCGGCGACCCGGTCGCCCTTGCCCACGCCCAGCTCGGCCAGCCCGGCGCGCACCTCGGCGACCTGCATGCACAGCTCGCGGCCGGTGAGCACGCGGTGCCCGCCCGCCTCGGAGCGGAAGACCACCGCGGGCCGGTCGGGGTCGCGGGCGGCGTGCCGCAGCGCGTTGGCGGCGTAGTTGAGGGTCGCCCCGGGGAACCAGCGCAGCCCGTCGACGGGGGTCGGGCCGCCGTCGCGGACCGGGCCGTCGCCGCGCTCGCCGACCACCTCGAAGTAGGACCAGAGCGCGTCCCAGAACGCGTCGACCTCGGTCACCGACCAGCGCCACAGCTCGTCGTAGGATCCGGCCTCGACGCCGCGCTCCCGCAGCCAGCGCATGAAGGCGGTCGTCCGCGAACCGGCGACGACCTCCTCCGACGGCTCCCACAACAGCGTGCCCTCGGCCACCTGTCGATCACGCGACATGTCTTATCCCTCCGCCGCTGCCCGCAGTGTCTCCCCAGCATCGGGCCGACCGGGTGACCTGCGCAACTTCCGAGATCGGAGGCTACGGGACGGCCCCGGGCCGGGTGCCGCCCGGGGGCGCCGCTACCGGCGGCCGGGCCGCGGGCAGGTCAGCGTCCGGTGAGCTCCAGGACGGCGCGGACCACGGCGTCGGTGTCGGCGAGGGTGGCCAGCACCACGTCCGCGCCGGCGCCGCGCAGCTCGGCCTCGGTCGCGCTGCCGGTCGCCACCGCGATGATCGCGGACCGGGCGATGTGCGCGGCCTGCACGTCGCGCGGCGAGTCGGCGATGAACACCGTGGCCGTCTCCGGATAGCGGACGCCGTGCTTCTCCCCCGCCCTGGTGCGGGCCAGCTCCAGCAGCGCGGCCTTGCTGTAGACGCCGTTCTCGTAGCCGCCGACCTCCAGGTCGAGCCGGTCGGCCAGCCCCAGCTCGGTCACCTTCAGCACGGCGTTCGGCTGGATCGAGCCGGTCAGCACCGACTGGGCGGTGTCGGGCAGCCGGGACAGGGCCGTGACCGCCTCGCGGGCCCCGGCCAGCACCCGGCCGTGCGACTTCAGGTCGGCCCGCCGGGCGGCGAACGACGCGGCCAGCGCCGTCATGAGCGCGGGCAGGTGGTCGTCGGTGGTGACGACGTCGTTGAACGCCAGCGTCTCGAAGATGATCTCCGACTCGGTGCGTCCGGGGGTGGGCGGCAGCCGGACCAGGGGCCGGCCGATGGTCCGCTGGAACGCGTCGGCATAGGCGTCGCGGGTGATCCGTCCGACGTCCACGAGCGTGTGATCGATGTTCCACAGCACCAGACGGTTCAGCGTCGTCATCCCGTTCCCAAGCGCAGCCCTGACCGCACTCCGGTGGTGCGGGCGGACATATCGTCGGGTCTGGCGCCCGCTTCCCGCAAGCGGGCGCCGGGGGCGGCCTGCTCTCCGCGAGGCCATGGATCACCGACCCGGCGGTGACGATCACCTGGCGGGACGGGCGCCGCCGCGGCCCGCGGGCCCGGGATCAGGAGTCCATGTGCGGGTAGCGGTAGTCGGTCGGTGCGACGAACGTCTCCTTGATCGAGCGCATGCTGGCCCACCGCGTCAGGTTGACGATCGACCCGGCCTTGTCGTTGGTGCCGCTGGCGCGGGCGCCGCCGAACGGCTGCTGCCCGACGATCGATCCGGTGGGCTTGTCGTTGATGTAGAAGTTGCCGGCCGCGAACCGGAGCCGCTCGGTGGCGGCGGCGATCGCGGCGCGGTCGCGGGCGACGATCGCGCCGGTCAGCGCGTACTCGGCGACGCCCTCCATCTGGTCCAGCATCGCGTCGTAGTCGCCGTCGTCGTAGACGTGCACGCCGACGATCGGGCCGAAGTACTCCTTGACGAAGATCTCGTCGTCGGGGTCGGTGGACTCCAGCACGGTCGGCCGGACGAACCAGCCCTCGGAGTCGTCCAGGGTGCCGCCGGCCAGGACGCTCATCGTGCCGACGCCGCGGGCGCGCTCCAGCGCCGCCCGGTGCTTGGCGAACGCCCGCTCGTCGATCACGGCGCCCATGAACAGGGACAGGTCCTCGGCGACGTTGCCCATGGGCAGCGCCTCGACCTCGTCGGCGAACTCGTCGCGGATCCGCGTCCAGATCGAGCGCGGCACGTAGGCGCGGGAGGCGGCCGAGCACTTCTGCCCCTGGTACTCGAACGCGCCGCGGATCAGCGCGGTCTTGAGCACGGCCGGGTCGGCGGACGGGTGGGCGACCACGAAGTCCTTGCCGCCGGTCTCCCCGACCAGCCGCGGGTAGCCCCGGTAGCCCGCGATGTTCTCGCCGACGGTCCGCCACAGGTGCTGGAAGGTGGCGGTGCTGCCGGTGAAGTGGATCCCGGCCAGGTCGGGGTGGGGCAGCGCGGCCTCCGACACGGCGCGGCCGTCCCCGGTCACCATGTTGATCACGCCGGGCGGCAGCCCGGCCTCCTCCAGCAGCCGCATGGTGTGGTGCGCGGCCAGCTGCTGGGTCGGCGACGGCTTCCACACCACCACGTTGCCCATCAGCGCGGGCGCGGTCGGCAGGTTGCCCGCGATCGCGGTGAAGTTGAACGGGGTGATCGCGACGACGAAGCCCTCCAGCGGCCGGTAGTCCATCCGGTTCCACACGCCGGGCGAGGAGTTCGGCTGCTCGGCCAGCAGCCGGCGCGCGTAGCCGGCGTTGAACCGCCAGAAGTCGATCAGCTCGCAGGCCGCGTCGATCTCCGCCTGCTGGACGGACTTGGACTGGCCGAGGACGGTGGCGGCGTTGATCGTGGCCCGCCACGGCCCCGCCAGCAGGTCGGCGGCGCGCAGCAGGATCGCGGCGCGGTCCTCGAACGGCGTCGCCCGCCAGGCCGGCGCCGCCGCCCGCGCCGCCGCGATCGCGGCCCGGACGTCGTCGCCGGTGGCGTCGCCCATGCGGCCGAGCACGCGGGCGCGGTCGTGCGGCTGCACCACCTCGATCGGCTCGCCGCCGCCCAGCCGGCGCTCGCCGCCGATCGTCATGGTCAGCTCGGCCGGCCCGGCGCCGGCGAGCTCCTTGATCCTGGCCTCCAGCGCGGCCCGCTCGGGGCTGCCGGGCGCGTGGGACTTCACCGGCTCGTTGGCCGGTACGGGCACGTTGATGACGGCGTCCATCTGCTCGCTCCCTGGAATCCGACCTCGTCGTCGCACGCCCCGGGGAGCCCGTGCCGGACGAGCACCGCGCGGGCGTGGCCGGGCGGCGCGCGGCCGTCCGACGTCGGCAGACCTACCCATCCGGGCACGCACGACGCTTCACCGCGCGAAGAACGCGCGGAGCGGTCAGGGCAGCAGGTGGCGGAGCTCCTGGGTGGCGTACCACATCAGCTCGTGGCCCTCGGCGCCGTCCACGGTGAAGCGGGCGTCGTCGTCGCCGGCGTCGGCGGCGGGCAGCGCCTGGACGGCGGCGCGGACGTCCGCCTCGGCGTCCGCGTCGTCCACGTGGCCGGAGGCGATCCGCCGCCACGGGATCACGGCGGAGACCTGGACCAGGGCGCGGGCGTCCTCCTCGGAGCCGGACTGGCCGGGCGCCCAGCGCACCTCGCCCTCGGACACCTCGGCGGCCAGCACGACCCGCCGGGGCGGGGCGTCCGGATCGCCGGCCAGGAGCCGCAGGGAGGCGCGGGCGGCGGCGGTCAGGGCGACGTACTCCAGCTCCTCGAGATCGCCGTCGGCGTACCACTCGCGCAGCGCGGGCGTCACCGCGTACGCCGCCAGCGGGGCGGGACCGGCCTCGCGCGCGTCGTGGACGCGGGCGAGGGCACTCAGCGTGGACGGGACGTAGACGCGCATGACGATCCGCAAGTCTGCCAGATCGCGCGCCTCAGATCCGCAATCCGAGGGCGCGCAGCTCCTCCAGCGTGGCGTCGGAGGAGGTGTGGTGGACGGCCTTCATGCCGACCGCCAGGGCGGCGTCCACGTTGTGCCGCACGTCGTCGATGAACACGCACCGCGCGGGCGGCAGGCCGACCAGCTCCAGCGTGTGCCGGAAGATCCGCTCGTCGGGCTTGCGCAGGCCGACCTCGCCCGAGATCACCACGGCGTCGAACAGCTCGGCGAAGACGTCGCGGGGGTAGTGGTTGCCCCAGGAGTTGGACAGCAGCGCCGTGCGGATCCCGCCGGCGCGGGCGGCGCGCAGCGCGGCGTACATCGGCTCGACGGGGTCGAACGCGCCGAACATCCGGTCGATCAGGCCCTCGGCGGGCACCGGGCCGCCGTCGACGGTGAGCAGCTCGGCGGCCAGCAGCCGCTCGAACTCGGCGGGCGGCAGGGTGCCGTCCTCCAGGCCGTGGATCGGGTTGGTCCCGGTCGCGGCGTCGTAGGCCTGCTTCACCCAGGCGCGCATCACCGCCTTGTACCGGCCGGCGTCGATCCGGTCGGCGGCCAGCCAGGCGCCGATCGCCTCGTTCAGCGGGGAGGTCAGCACGCCGCCCCAGTCGGTGATGACGGCCTGGACAGGCGCGGAGGTCGCGGGGGTCACGCACCGATGGTAGGCGATCGCCGCCGCCCCGCCCCGGCCAGGGTGATCATGCAATCGGCGGGGGCGATTGCATGATCACATGGCCGTCGGGCTCCAGCGCGGACCGGCCGGGGGCCGCCTCAGGCGGAACGCAGCCGCTGCAGCGCCTCCCGGACTCCGCCGTCGGTCTCCTCCAGCACCATCGTCGCGCGCGCCGCCGGCACCTCGCCGAGCAGCGAGACCAGCGCCACGCGGGTGTCCCCCCCGGCCTCGACCAGCGCGTTCTCACACGTCAGGGCGTCCATGCCGGTCGCCTCGGTGAGGATGCGCACCAGCCTGGCCCGCAGCTTGGCGTTGAGGGCGTTCACGCTGACCATCAGGTTGGAGTAGGTGCGCCCCATCCTGATCATCAGTGTGGTGGAGAAGGAGTTGAGCACCAGCTTGGTCGCGGTGCCGGCCTTCATCCGGGTGGAGCCGCTGATCACCTCGGGCCCGGTGGCCAGGGCGATGTGCACCTCGACCTCGTCCCCGTACGGCGCGTGCGGGTTGCAGCTGATCAGTGCGGTGCGCGCGCCGGCCGCCGCGCAGGCGCGCAGCGCGCCCAGCACGTACGGCGTCCGGCCGCTGGCGGCGATGCCGATGGCCACGTCGCCGGCGGCGACCTCGGCCGCGTCCCGGGCGCCGAGCTCCAGGTCGTCCTCGACCTCGGAGACGGCCTGGGAGAGCGCGCCGAAACCGCCGGCGTTGTGCGCCACCACCCGGCCCCAGATGCCGAACGTGGGCGGCAGCTCCGCCGCGTCCAGCACGGCCAGGCGGCCGGAGGTGCCGGCGCCGAAGTAGTGCACCCGGCCGCCGCCGCGCAGCGCGGCGACCGCCAGGTCGACCAGCCGCGCGAGCTCGGGGAGCACGGACGCCACCACCAGCGGCACCGTCGCGTCCTCGGCGTTGATCCGGCGCAGCACCTCCAGGGTGGGCAGCGTGTCGACGTCGAGGGTGCGCGGGTTGCGCCCCTCCGTGGGCAGATCGCAGTCGATCACCGGCGCCTCCGATCGGGTCGGACGGTCCGGCCGCGGACCGCCTCGAAGGTGGCTTCCAAGGCCTTGCGGGTGGTTCCGTAGGTGCGCTGGGCCACGCCGACGAAGACGCAGTCGACCACCGTCAGCTGCGCCAGCCGGCTGGCGGTCGCGCCCGAGCGGAACGTGGTCTCCCGAGCCGCGGTGGTCAGGATGAGATCGGCCACCTCGGCGATGGGCGACTTGGGGAAGTTGGTGAGGGCGACGGTCGTCACCCCCCTGTTCCTGGCGACTTCGAGCGCGTCGATGGTCTCGACCGTCCCGCCCGTGTGGGAGATCCCGATCGCGACGTCGCCCGCCCCCAGCACCGCGGCGCTGGTGAGCATGATGTGCGCGTCCGACCAGGCGGCGCAGACCCTGCCGATGCGGTGCAGTTTCTGCTGGAAGTCCGCGGCGACGAAGGCGCTGGCGCCGACCCCGTAGACGTCGACCCGGTCGGCGGCCACGAGCGCGTCCACGACCTGTTCGAGCATCTTGATGTCGAGCTGGGCCGCGGTCTCCTCCACGGCCCTGGCGTCGGCGAACGTGACCTTCTCCACGATCTGCTCGAGGGAGTCGTCGGGACTGATGTCGCTTCCGATGACCCGGCCGCCGGTCGCGCTCTGCGCCCGGCCCGCCTCGGTGGCCAGGGTCAGCCGGAGCTCCGGGTAACCATGGAACCCGATCGCCCGGCAGAACCTGATGACCGTGGTCTCCGAGGTGCCGCAGGTCTGGGCGAGTTCCGTGATGGTCGAGTTGGCGACCCCTTCGGGGTCGTCGATGACGCGTTGAGCGACACGTCGCTCAGCGGGGGGCAGTGAAGGCAGCAGGGAGCGCACTCTGACCACGGTGCTCAGCGGTGTCGCGTCCCTGCCCGCGCCGGTCGGCGGTGCCGGTGCGCCGAGCGCGCCGGCCCCCCCGGTGCTCCCCGGCTCCGAGCCGGTGGGTTTCCTCATGGAAGAAAGTTTCTTACTTGCGAGATGTCACGTCAACGGTAGAAAAGGCTACGGTCGCCATGTGTTGACCCATTTGGCCGGTCCGTACGTGATCGGCATAGACGCGGGTGGCACGAAGACCCGCTGTGTCGTACTAACGCTCGGGGGCGCCGAGGCCGGTTCCGGAACCGGTCCCGGCGCCAACCCCAACTCCGGGGGCGACACCGCGGGGGCGCTCACCACGGCCCTGCGGGAAGCGCTCGGTGACGTGGACCGTTCCCATGTGATCGGCGGCGTGTTCGGGATCGCCGGGGCCGGCTCGGCGGGGCGTCCCGCCGCGGTCGCCGCCGCGCGGCGCGCCTGGAACGCCGTCGGGCTGCACGGCTCGCCCGCCGTCGTGACCGACATCGCGGTCGCCTTCGCCGCCGGCACCACCGCCCCCAAGGGCATCGTGGTGTTCTCCGGCACCGGCGCGGGCGCCGCGGTGATCAGCGACGGCACGATCGTGCAGCGCGCCGACGGCTACGGCTGGCTCGTCGGCGACATGGGATCGGCCGTCTGGCTGGGCAGGGAGGCGGTCCGCGCCGCCCTGGCCGCCTACGACGGCCGAGGTTCCCCCACCCTGCTGACCGAGTCGGTGCCGCGGGCGCTGCTGGGCGCGGCGGTGGTCAGGGAGATCGACGCGACCCGGAGGCGTCAGCGGCACCACCGTGCCCTGGCGCTGGCGGCGTCGCCCCCTCCCGGCCACCCCGCGTCCGCGGCCGCCCACGGCGCCTCCCCAGGTCACGGCGCCTCCCCGCTCGGCCACGGCGCCCTCCCCCACGGCGCCCACCCCCTCTCGGCCGCCCCCGCGCCCAGCCCCTCCCCGCCCTCGCCCCTGGCCCACGGAACGGGCACCGCCGTGCTCGTCGCCGACGTGCCGCACCCGCCGGAGGGGGGCCCGCTCGGGCACCCGCCGGACGGCGGCCCGCTGGGACGGCCGCCCGATCCCGGGACGATCCCCACGGCCGGCCCCGCGCCCCCGCCCGACCCCCGGCTCGCCCAGGCGATCATCAAAGAGGTGTACGGCCGCCCGCCCGCGGCCCTGGGCCGGCTCGGCCCGGTGGTCGCGGACGCGGCGGCCGCGGGCGATCCGGTGGCCCTGCGCATCACCGAGGAGGCGGCCGAATGGCTGCTGCGGGACGTCGACGCCGTCCGCCCGGCGCTGAACGACCCGTACGCCCCGGTGGTCATGCACGGCTCGGTGCTGCGCGACGGGCCCGTCGCCGACGCGGTGCGCGCCGGGCTGCGCGACCGCTTCGCCGCCGAGCCCTGCGGGGCCGGCGACGGGGCCGTCGGCGCCGCCTCGCTCGCGCTGCGCCGGCTCGGCCACCCGCCGGTCTGACCCCGGCCGCACCCGCGGCCCCGGACACCGTCCGGAACACGGAGCGCACGCCGCGGCGCTCTCGGTGACCTTCACTCCCGCCCCGCCGCTCGTGGTTCCCCCCTGCCCTCCGAACGCCCCCGGCGCCTTGATGATCATGGTCAAGGCTCGTCCGGCCGGGCGCGGCGGGAGTCGACACCGGCCCGGCGAGCGGCTAACGTCGCCAGGTCAGATCACGACCGAGTAACAGATAACAGATCATGACCGAATGAAGCGAGCGACCACGTCGGGGGGCCTGGTCCGGTGCGTGTCCCACGTTCGATCGTCCTGGCCGCGGTGACCGCGGTCACGGTGCCGCTGGCCGGCTGCGGCGGCGGTGCCCCCGCCGGCCGCGGGCGTCCGTCCGGAGGCGGCGCCCCG
>NZ_JBHSON010000002.1:0-240516 GCF_042656285.1 Actinomadura rugatobispora
GCGCGGCGCGTCGGCCTTGTAGCGCTCGGGCAGGTGGTTCACGAACATGTCGGGCGGTTCGATGATGTGGTCATCGACACTGATCAGGATCATGTCGTCGCGGTTCAACGACGCTTCCCTTCACTCGGAGGCGGGTGCCGGGCAGGGGAGTGACCGGCCCATGAGTCATTAGTACAATCCTGAGGAATGACCGGCATTGCACGAACGGCCGACTTGCTGCCCCCAGCGGCCACGTCCCAGTGGGTCTCGATGCGCGACAGGGCCGGGGTGACCGCGGGCGCCTACGCCTTCGAGGGCGACACCGCACGTCAACCCCACCCCTGGCACCGTCACGACCTGCACCAGCTCGAGTACGCCTTCGAGGGGATCGTCCAGATCCAGACCACGGTGGCGCGCTACCGGCTGCCCTCGCGGCAGGCGGTGTGGATCCCGGCCGGGGTGGCCCACCAGGCCTCCTTCGAGAAGGCCCGGACCGTCTCGGTGTTCTTCGACCCGGCCGTGGTGCGCGACGGCGCGGGACGGGTCCGGGTGCTGCCGGTGGAACCGGTCTTCCGCGAGATGATCATCTATTCGTCGCGCTGGCCCATAGGGCGGCGGGCCGGCACCCCGGTCGCCGACTCCTTCTTCGAGGCGCTGGCCGACCTGGTCCTGGAGCGGCTCGACCACGAGCAGCCCTACTTCCTCCCGGCCAGCAACGACCCGCTGATCACGGCGGTCATGCGCCACACCGACGAGCATCTCGACTCGGTGACGCTCGAGGACGTGTGCCGGGCCGTCACCGTGTCGGAACGCACGCTGCGCCGCCGTTTCCACGCCGCCACCGACATGACCTGGCGCCAGTACCTGCTGCACAGCAGGCTGCTGCACGCCATGACGCTCCTGACGCAGGACGACAGCACCGTTCTCGGGGTGGCGACGGCCGTGGGGTTCGACAGCGCCAGCGCTTTCAGCCGGGCCTTCCAGGGCTACACCGGGCAGACGCCGACCGCCTTCCGCAGGGAACGGCTGACCACCGCGCCCGATGGCGAGACGACCGGCCGCTGATCGTCGCGCTGCCGGGCGTGGTGCCGCTAACCTTCTAGAGCGTGACGAGACCCCGGCTTGAAGAGTTCCGGTTCGACGCGGGGGCGCTCTGCCTCGACTTCGTTGCGACGCTCGGGCGTCGCGGCGACCCGGAACACCGGCGCGTCGAGCGGATCCCGACCCCGGACCGCTTCGGCGAATGGCTGCGGGAGTGCGGCCTTACCGGCGCGGACGCGTCCCTCACCCGCGGGGATCTCGTATCCGCGGTCGTGCTCCGGGAGGCGATCGACGGCCTGGTGCGCGGCGTCCTCGGCGGTGGCGACGTCACGGCTGATGCGCGCACCGTGAACCAGTGGGCGGAGTGCCCGGTGGCGACACCGAGGTTCGACCCGCGGACCGCCACGGTGACCCGGCACAGCCCCGAGCCGGTGGCGGCCGCGCTGGCGGAGATCGCGCGCGACGCCGTCGTCACGGCCGGGCGGGCGGCGTCACTGCCCGTGCGGGTGTGCGGCATGGACGACTGCCGCATGCTGTTCATCGACCAGTCTCGCGGCAGGCCGCGGCGGTGGTGCTCCGCGAGTCGCTGCGGCAACCGCGCCAAGGTGGCGGCCTATCGTCAGCGGAACACTATCTAGATGGTGTTGCCGACGCGGACGGGACGCCTCAGGATGAGGTCATGCGCATCCACTGGGTCGTGTTCGACCTCAACGGCACCCTGTTCGACCCGAGCCCGATCTCGCGAGCGCTGCCGCCGCCGTCCGACGACGCGGCCACCGCGCTGAGCCTGCTGAACGACACGGTCTTCCAGGCGATGGCCGACACCCTCGCGGGCCGCTACCGGCCCTTCACCGAGTACCTGGGCGCCGCGGTCCGCCGCCACCTCGTCCTGGCCGGGCACCCGGCGGAGGCCGGGGTGGAGCAGGCCGTCGCGGCGGCGGGCTGCCTGCCGCCGTTCCCGGAGGCGTCGCAGGCGCTGGCCGCCCTCGCCGACGCCGGCCTCCGCATCGCCACCATCACCAACAGCCCCACCGCGACCGCCGAACGAGCACTCACCGAGGCGGGACTGCGCGACCGGTTCGCCCATGTCGTCGGAAGCGACACCTGCGAGGCCTACAAGCCGGCCCGCGCGGTCTACGACAACGGGCTGCGCCGGATCGGCGTCGACGCGTCCGACGCCTGCATGGTCGCGGCACACGGCTGGGACCTGCTCGGTGCCCATCAGGCCGGAATGCGCACCGCCTGGATCTCCCGTGGCGAGGGGCGGCGCCTGGACACCGTGCCGCTGCCCGACGTCACGGGCGACGACCTGCTCGACACCGCCAGAGCGATCGTCGCCGCCAACACCGCCTCCTGACTCTCCTGGAATCCGCTATTCGGCGGTGAGTTCCAGGAGCTGGTCGGCGGCGGTGGTGTTGCCCTGGTCGGCCAGGCGTCGCAGTTCGGCCATGTCGTCGTGTTCGGTGGCGAGTTCGATGAGCTGGTCGGTCGCGGTGGCGTTGCCCTGGTCGGAAAGGCGCCGCAGCTCGGCCATGTCGTCCCGCTCGGTGGCGAGTTCGATGAGCAGGTCGGTGGCGGTCGCGTTGCCCAGGTCGGAGAAGCGGCGGAGCTCCTCCAGGTCACCGCGGTCGGTGGCCAGTTCGATCAACTCGTCGACCGCGGACGCGTCGCCGGAGTCGGCTCGATCCCGCAGGGCGGACAGGTCGGGGTCGGTCATGACGGGTGCTCTCCCTTGCTCTGATCGGCCGCACCGGACCGTCTGGACGCCGCGGTCGCGACGGGAAGCCTGCCCGTCGCCCGAAGCTCGTCGCGATGGGCGTGCCACTCGGCCGCCAGCGCGGGCAGTCGTTCGCTGAGGAATTCGGCGAGGGCGACCATCTCCTCGAGCGGCGCGCGGCGTTCCGGGGGAGCGTGGGCCAGCAGGGCCAGCCCCTCCCGGAACAGCGCCGCATGCTCCCGGTGAATGGCCGATTCGAAGTTCTGCGGCTGCTGGGTCGCCGGATCCACGCTCACCCGGTCCATCCGCTCGCCGGCGGCACGCGTGCGGCGCGCCATCCGGTAGCCCTCCAGCAGCTTGACCGCTCCGGTGATGGCGCTCCGGCTCGCCAGCAGCGCCTCGGCCAGCTCGTCGATCGTCTGCTGCGGCGGATCGCAGACGAACAGGTACCCCAGAAGGCGCCCGGCCATCGGCGGGAAGCCGTACTGGCGTGCGTAGAAGCGGCCGACATGGTCGGCGAAGATCAACTCGGCGTCACTCGGCACACCCGCGAGGATAGCGGTGATGGCTGAGATGACACAAATCCGTGTCATTTCCGTTGGTGGCCGCGCGCACCGAAATCGCCTCTTGACGTCGGATGGAATCCCTATCTACGGTGCCCGTTACCAAATAACGGACGCCGTCCAATATTGATGGATTGGGGATCAATGTCGTTCGAGGCGACGCAACGCGCGGCGCACCACCCCGCCCCGGGAGAACCGGCGCCCCGCCCCCCGGCGGAGGTGATGCACCCGCGGTGGCTGGCCGCTCTGCCCGCCAACCCGCTCAGCGCCACCCGGACTCTGATGGACCGGATGAACCGCGAGCGCTGGGAGATCAGCCTGGTGCGCGCGGACCTGACCCCGGAGGGGGACGGGACCCTGGTCTACCGCATCGACGCGGGCGGGCACGTGCTCTCGGTGGCCGCCTTCTCCGCCGAGCCCCGCATGGTCAACCGGACACCGCGGATCATCGGGTCGAGCTGGGACGTCCTGGGCGCGCTCATGGAGGGCGAGCCCGACGACGAACGGGTCGAGCAGACCCGCCGCGAGATGCCGAAACTCTACGCGGGCCGCGCCGCCGACCGCACGTTGATCTGGTTCCGCGCCAACCGCAGCCTGCGGGCGTTCGACGAGGTGCGGGACAGCCTGGCGGCGGGGCGCCAGCCCGACGAGGAGCGGCTGCTGGAGGCGGGCTACCTGCTGCGGAACACCGGCCTGGACGGCAACGGCACCTTCGGCACCGTCGACTTCAGCGCCTACGGGCCGGACCACCCCCTGGCGCTCCCGTACCACGCGCAGATGCTCGCGGCCTACATGATGCGGGAGATCTCCTTCGACCTGGTCGAGTCGCTGGCCCGGCTGCGGGACGCGGGCGCGGCCCGCCTGGCACCCGGCCTGAAGCGGCGCGTCGCCGTCGGCAACGGCTCGGCCCTGGGGCTGGTGCTGTTCTTCATGAACCGCCCGCGGCTGGTCTCCCGATGGATCGGGCTCTACGAGGAGGCCACCGCCCGCGCCATGAGCCTCGCGTGGCCGGCGGACGCGCCCGAGCTGGACCTCTTCGACGATCTCCTCGGCCGCCTCATCACGTCCAAGGAGGAGGACCTGACCCCCTACCGGCTGTTCCCCCGCGGCCCGATGGTCGCCGGGGAGCTCCGCCAGATGCGGCGGGAACTGCGGGCGCGGCGAGCCCGCGCCCACGCCGACGGGACGGGGCTCACGCTGGGCGCCGTGGCGGCGGCGCGTCCATCGGGAACCGGCCCCGAGGCGGTCGAGCTGTTCCGCTCGACCGCGCTGGAGCTCGACCGCGAAGCCTGGGAGCCGCGCCTCGGGGAACTGGTGGTGGACGAGTCGATGCGGCCCGACCCCACCTGGTCGGTGGCGCGGTTGCGGGACGCGATCCACGCCACCGTGCCCTGGACGACGGACTACCCCCGCAACCGCGGCGACCTGCGCAACCGCGTCTGGTACAAGTCGCGCGCCTCGGAGGAGCCCCGCTCCGGCCACGCGCGGGAGATCCCCGCCGACACCTACGACCTGGCGACCAACCCGGTGGACGAGGTCGGCGCGCTGGCCGCCCTGCTGGACGGGGCGCCCGCGGACCGGCCGGTCGGCGAACTGCTGCTGGCGCACCCCTCCGCCCTCCGCGCCACAGCCCTCGTGCAGAACCTCGCCGACAGCCCGTACGCGCTGGCGCGGGTCGACTACCGGGACGACGAGCTGATCCCCGTCTACCTGATCCACGTCCTCAACGCGTTCTGCTTCGGCCTGGAGAAGACCCTGGACGCCCAGCGGCGGCTGCTGCGCGGCCTGATCTTCGAGTACGCGCCGCCGCGGGAGGCGCTGGGCGATCCGGACGCCCGCCACTGGTGGGCGGGGGGCCGTCGATGACCGGGACCAAGGTGCTCACCACCGCGCGGAAGATGCTGGAGATCATCGACGCGGTCGGGTTCTCCTCCGGGCCGGTCACCGCCGCCGAGATGGCCGACCGCCTCGGCTGGAGCCGGGGCGCGATGCACCAGTACCTGCACACCGCCAAGGAGGCGGGCTGGCTCGCCCAGGACGACGCGGGCCGGTACCACCTCAGCCACCATGTCTCGGTCCTGGCCCGGATGCGGTCCGCCCAGGCCGACATCGCCGAGATCCTCCAGCCGCGGATGCGCCAGCTGGCGGCCGACCTGGGGGAGGCGGTGTCGTTCGCGGTGCTCGACCAGGGCGGCCTGTTCATCGTGGAGCGCGCCGAGCCGGTCGGGATCTACCAGCGGCAGAAGTTCCAGACGAGCATCTCCATCACCACCTCGGCCTCGGGCAAGGCGATCGTCGCCCACCTGTCCGGGCGCGAGCGCGACCGGCTGCGGGCGGGCGGCGCCGAGCTGGCCGATCCGGAGACCTGCGCGGAGGTCGCCGAACGCGGGTTCGCCCTGGTGCGCAGCCAGTGGCTGGGCAGCGACATCACCGCGGTGGCGGTGCCGCTGATGGTCCGCGGGCACTGCATGGGGGCGCTCAGCGTGATCGCGCCGACCGTCCGGGTGGACGAGGCGGTCGTGGCGGAGATGACCCGCCGGCTGCTGGAGATGGCGCGCAACGCCTCCGCGGAACTGATCGCCGAGGAAAGGACCTTCTGATGACGATCGATCTCGAGGACACCCACGGGCTGGAGCTGAGTCCCGACGTCAGCGCCATCACCCCGCCCGAGTCGATGGCCGGGACGCTCACCGTCCACCGGCGCGAGATCAGGCTGGTGTGCGAGCGGCTGCTGATGGTGGCCGGCGTCCCGGCCGGGGCCTGCTCCGGGGCCCGCGACTTCGTCGTGGACTGCGTGGACCGGTTCGGCCAGGACGCGCTGGCGCGGTTCGGCGGGCTGTTCGGCGACCGCGCCGCCCGCCCCGTCTGGGCGCCGCCGCGCCGGACGGGCCCGCGCCGCCTCGACGCCGGCGGGCAGAGCTCGCTGCTGGTGGGGGTGTTCGTGCTGGCGGGCGCGTTCGCGGACGGGCCCGGCGCGCCCGTGACGGTCGGCGGACTGGCCGACGCCGACCTGCTCGAAGCCGGATCGCTGTGGGCGGCGGCGATCGGCCGCGGCCTGGCCGTCACCGCCGAGGGCTCGCAGGCCCGGGTGGAGGTGCTCCCCGGCGCCCCGTCCCCCTCGCCCTCGCGGATCGGCACTGGCATCGAGGTGCCCGCGGAGGTCTGGTGGCCCCTCTACTACGCCTCCAACGAGGCGCTGAGCATCGACACCGACCTGTCCCGGCTGCACACCGGGATGGCTCCGCCCCCGTCCGGAATCCTCTGACCCGGAAAGGACACCCCGTGTACATCGACGGACTCAACTGCTCGCGCATGACGCGCGACCAGCTGGTGACGCTGCGCCGGGCGCGCATCGGCGCGGTCACCACCACCTGCGGCTTCTGGGAGGACGCCACCGAGTCGCTCGACGCGGTCGCGAAGTGGCGGCACTTCGCCGAGGACAACGCCGACCTGGTGGGGATCGCCCGCACGGCCGCCGACATCCGGGCGCTGGCGGCCGAGGGGCGCACGGCCCTCCTGCTGGGCTTCCAGAACTCCTCCATGCTCCAGGGACGGCTGGCCTACGTCGACTTCTTCGCCGAGATCGGCGTGCGCGTCGTCCAGCTCACCTACAACATCCAGAACGACGTCGGCGGCAGCTGCTACGAGCCGGTCGACTCCGGCCTCACCCGGTTCGGGCACGAGGTGGTCGAGCGGATGAACCGGGCGGGGATGGTCATCGACCTGTCGCACGTCGGGAACCGCACCTCCCTGGACGCGATCGCCGCCTCCGGGCGCCCGGTCGCCATCACCCACGCCAACTGCTCCGACATCACCGACCATCCCCGCAACAAGCCCCGCGCGGTGCTGGAGGCGATGGCCGAGGGCGGCGGCGTCATCGGCGTGACGACCTACCACAACCTGACCCGCGGCTTCATCGAGACGCCCGCCGCGTGGTCGGAGATGGTCGCCCGCACCGTGGACATCGCGGGCATCGCCCATGTCGGCATCGGCACCGACGCCAACGTCGGCGGCACCGACGAGTACCGCGCCTGGATGCGCAGCGGGCGCTGGAGCCGGCGCCCGCAGCAGGGCGCGGGCCTGGCCACCGGCGCGCCGAGCAGCGGGCCGCCCGCGTGGTTCGGCGGCCCCGGCGACTTCCCCGTCCTGGACGAGGCGCTGCGCGCCCGCGGCTTCTCGGCCGACGAGACGGCGCAGCTCATGGGCGGCAACTGGCTGCGGTTCTACGACGAGGTGCTGGGCGTCCCCGCGCCCGCGCCCGTCCCGGAGCCGGCCCTCGCGAGCGGAGGAGAATGAGATGGGCACCGCTGACCCCGGCACCACCGCGACCCGGACGGGGGCGGCCGTCGCCGTCCGCGACGTCGCCATGACCTACCGGCGCAGGCGCACCGCCGTGGAGGCGCTCGCCCCGACCACGCTGGACATCCGGCCGGGCGAGTTCATCTCCCTCATCGGCCCCAGCGGCTGCGGCAAGAGCACCCTCCTGAAGATCATCGCCGGGCTGCTGGACGCGACCGGCGGCCGCGTCGAGATCGACGGGGCCACGGTCACCGAGCCCCCGCCGGGGGTGAGCGTGGCCTTCCAGAAGCCGACGCTGCTCTCCTGGCGGACGATCCGCCAGAACATCCTGCTCCCGGTGGAGCTGCGCGGCGGCGACCGCGCCGCCGCCGGCCGCCGCGCCGACGAACTTCTGGCCACGATGCGGCTGGAGGACTTCGCCGGCAGCCTCCCGCGCGAGCTGTCCGGGGGCATGGAGCAGCGCGCCGCAATCGCCCGCTCCCTCATCGACGGCCCGCGCCTGCTCCTCATGGACGAGCCGTTCGGCGCGCTCGACGAGTTCACCCGCGAGGAGCTCAACGACGAGCTGCTGCGGGTCTGGCGCGGCGAGCCCAAGACGGTCGTGTTCGTCACGCACAGCATCAGCGAGGCGGTCTACCTCTCCGACCGGATCGTGGTCATGAAGGCCAGGCCGGGCGGCATCCACGAAGTGATCGACATCGACCTTCCCCAGCCGCGGCAGCGCGACGTCCGGGCGACCGCCGGGTTCTTCGAGGCGACCCAGCGCGTCCGGGCCTCTTTGGAACAGGTGAAGAGCCAATGACCTCCGCACGCACCTCCACCCCGCCGGTCGCGCCCGCCAAGGCGCCCGGAACGGCCGCGGCCCGCCCCTGGGCCCCGCTCGGCAACGTCAACGTCCAGGCCTCCCTCCTCGGCGTCGCGATCCTCGCCGGCGCCCTGCTGCTGTGGTACCTGGCGGCCGAGCGCGCCTGGGTCTCGCCGCTCCTCATCGCACCGCCCCAGGACGTGTTCGCCGCGCTGGGCGACATGGTCGCCTCCGGGGCGCTGTGGCCGAACGTCTACGCCACGGCCTACGAGACGCTGGCCGGCCTCGCGGTCGCGGCCGTGCTGGCGTTCGTGCTCGCGGTCGTCTTCACCTTCTCCGAACCCGTCCACAAGGCCGTCTACCCGTACCTCGTGGTGATCCAGACCTTCCCCAAGGTGGCCATCGCCCCGATGGTCATCGCGGGATTCGGCTACGGCCTGGCCCCCAAGGCGTTCCTCGCCGCGCTGCTCGCCTTCTTCCCGCTGCTGGTCAACGCGATGGTAGGGCTGGCCAGCGTGGGCGAGGACCAGCACAACCTGTTCCGGTCGGTGCGCGCCGGCCGCTGGCAGATCCTGTTCAAGCTCCGGATCCCGCACGCGGTCTCCTACATCCTCCCGGCGCTGAACACCGCCGCCGTCCTCGCCTTGATCGGCGCGATCGTGGCCGAGTTCGTCTCGGCGCGGGAGGGCCTGGGCTTCGCCATCCAGGCCGCCACCCAGAACGGGGCGATCGCCGCGACCTACGCGCTGCTGATCGTCATGGGCTTCTTCGGGATCGCCATCTGGCTGTCCATGGCGGTGCTCAACCGCCTCCTGGCCCGCTACCGGGCCTGACCCCCGTCCCGCCGACGCCACTGGAGAGACCGCCATGAGGAAAGCCCGCGCGTTCCTGACCGCCGTCCTGACGCTCGCCGCGGCCACCGCGTGCGGTGCCGGGGACGGGCGCACCGAGATCACCTTCGCCGTCGCCGACCAGACGCTGAGCCCGGCCACCGCCTCCTACGCCACGGTCCCCGAGACCATGGGGTACTTCAAGGCCGAGGGCCTGCGGGTGGAGATGCAGCCGGTGGCCAACGCGGTCGCCGCGATCCAGGCCGTCGCGAACGAGCGGGCCACCTGCACCTACGGCTCGACCGCCAACGCGGTCACCGCCATCGGCCACGATCCCGGCCTGGTCATCGTGGGCACCGTCAACGGGAACATCTTCCGCACCGTCGCCCCGGCCGGGTCGGGAATCCGCACGACGGCCGACCTGGCCGGCAAGACCGTCGGGGTGAACCTCCGCGGCGGCATCAACGAGCAGCTGGTGACCGGGGCGGCCAAGACGGAGGGCAGCCCTCTGAGCAAGGACCAGGTCCTCGCCGTCGGCTACGGCGCCCAGGCCGCCCAGGCGCTGAGACGCGGCGACATCGACGCCTACTCCGGCTACGACAGCTCCAACCTGATCGTCGGTGAGCTGCTCGGCCGGGAGCTGGTCGAGGTGAGCTCGCAAACCGACGGGCTGACCGGCACGTCCGCCCTGGTCTGCCGGAAGCGGGACGTCCAGGAGCGCCCGAAGGCGATCGGCGGCCTGTTCCGGGCCTTCTTCAAGGGGATGGTCTTCTCCCAGGAGAACCCGCGCGCCGCCATCCAGATGCACTGGAAGAACTTCCCGGCCGCCAAACTGGCGGGCGGGAAGGAGACCGACCTCAGCACCGCGACCAGGATCCTGGCGCGGCGGCTGGAGATCTCGGCCGGACCCGGCTCGGCCGGCCGCTACGGGCTGCAGAAGAACGAGGACCTGCAGCACACGCTCGACACCTACCTGAAGTACGGCGTCATCAAGGACGCCGACGCCCGCGGGGTGACCGTGCAAGCCTTGACCGACTACTCGCTGGTCCCGATGTACAACGACTTCGACCCCGAAAAGTCCCGCCAGGAGGCCCGAGGGCGGTAGTGCCCATTGCACGCCCGAGCGACCGTTCGGGGCTGGGGCGACGGCTGAGGTCGTCGCCCCAGCCGGCGGCTGAGGCCGTCCGGAAGGGGAGGGCCGCGCGGGTTTCGGCGGCCCTCCGGTCAGGGCCAGATGATCTTGTTGCGCATGGTGGAGCGTTCGAGCATCCCGTAAGTTTCCTCGCCGTTCCAGCGGTACCGCACCCCCGCCTGGTGCAGTGCCGGGAAGTCCGGCATCTCGGGGCCGCGGTCGGTGACGTCGAACGTCGACAGCGCCGTCTCGCCCTCGATGCGCGTCCGCCCCCGTTCGGTCTCGAACACGACCGAGACGTCCTCACCGAAGGGCCGCAGCCTGGCGAGCCAGGGCGCCTCGACGACTCGGGCCGGGATGAGCGGGCCGTCACCGTCGAAGAGGAAGCCCTCGTTGAACGTGGGCGTCCCGTCCTCGCGGGGCGGGTAGGCGATGTAGCCGAACGCCCGGCCGCTGGGGAACACCGCGGACTGCCAGCAGTGCCCCCAGAACCCGCCGAGGTGCCGGACCCCCTGGCGCCGGATCCGCAGCCCGCTGCCGGTGAAGGCGTGCTCGTCGGCGCCGGCGCGCAGCGTTCCCTTCGCGCGGAACAGCTGCTCGTAGCGCGGGCCGCCCATGAGGTCCCCCTCGACCGACGACTCGAGCCGTTCCGCAGCGTCGGGCAGGAGCGAACCCTGGATCCACGGCGGCACCGCCATGGTGGCCTCGACGTGGAACTCGACCTCGACCGGCGGCCCGTCGACATCGCCGGCGATGAGGTTCTCGGTGGACGTCCGTACCGCCGTGCCCCGGAACGTGGCGGTCCAGGTCTTGAACGGCTCCACGCACCGGAACGCCAGCGGGCCGCCGCCCAGGACGGCGGGCCGCCCGTCGGCGTCGATCGCGGGATGGGTCTTCCCGGAGTCGCGCAGGCGGTACACCGTCCCGTCGCGGAAGGCCACGTTGAGCTGCACGCCGTGCGCCTCCCACGACGAGGCGACGGCTTCGATCCCCACCCGGGGGATGCCGAGATCGCCCCGGTCGTCGGAGATCCACATGCTGACCGAATCGCGCATCTCGGGGTCGTCGGGGCGCTCGGCGAACACCGTCTCGCGGTCGGGGCCGATACCGCCGGTGAGGTCGATGGTCATGGGTGCTCCTTTCAGCGGGCCGTCCAGCGCGCGGCGCGCGCGGTGTAGCCGGCGAACAGCGGACGGACCCGGTCGGGATCGATCCCGAACGCGGCGGGTTCGGGGTGGACGTTGGGCTCGCGCCGCGCCGCGTTCTCCTGCCACCACCGGTCCATGCCGGTCTCGAACGCCTCGGTGACCGGCTCGCCGAGCCAGGCGTACAGCCGCCTGACCTCGCCGATCGGGTCGCTCTGCATGGCGCGGAAGTCGATGTCGTGGAACCGGCCGCCGGTGTCGCGGTCGCGGAACGCCAGCGCCCGCTCCATCCCGACCGACCAGTGCTCGACGTTGAGCGCGCCGAGGTAGTGCGGGTCGACGTCGTCGCTGTATCTGCGGGTGATCTCGGCGCAGAGGTCGGCCGCCGACACGATGACCTCGGTGGGGTCCCGGTGCGTCATCACGAACCGGGCGTCGGGGAACGCCCGGTCGAGGTGGTCCAGGAACAGCAGGTGCGCCGGCGACTTGAGCCGCCACGGCCTCGGTGGGCGGCCCCACTGGAGGAGCTTCAGGACGCGGCGCTCGTACCGGTAGGCCGAGGTGAGGTCGGCCTCGTGGAGCAGCCACGAGGAGTAGGACGGGACCAGGGCCAGGCCCTGGAACATCTGGGACTTGAAGTCGAGCGCCAGCAGGGACAGGCATTCCGTGGGGCCGGTCGCGCTGGCCGGGACGAGCGCCCGGCGGCGCTTCTCCTCCCGCTTCTCCCGCTCCACCACGGCCCGGCTGCGCTCGATCCTGGCGTCGGAACCGGAGACGGTCGAGGGCGGCGGGCACGGCTTCTCCGCCTCCCACCGGCTGAGCGACCGGGCGCCGGGGTCCTCGGCCAGCAGGAAGGACAGGGCCGTCGACCCGGTGCGCGGCAGCCCGAGGCCGATCAGCGGCCGTTCGACCGGCTCGTCGTCGATCTCCGGGTGGCGCCGGTACCAGTCCTCGACCTGCAGCCGCTGTGCGAGCAGGTTGACGATGAGGCCGCGGAGGGTCTCCTGGCCCGCGGTGTGGAGGCGGGCCTCCGCGTGCAGCGAGCGTACGAGCCGTTCCAGCCCTTCGCGGAAGGAGTCGTCGCCGAAGTCGTCGAGTCCGGTCTGGGTTCGGGCAGCCTCGATCAGGTCGTGGTGCGGGGCCATGGGGTGGGTCCCTTCAGCCGTGTGCCCCGATCTGCGATGGGCGGCGTCCGGGGCACTGCTGTGGTTCGGATGGCGGGTGGGTGCCGGGCCGGTTGAACTCGAGGGCGAGGGGGAGGCCGGAATTTCGTGGCAGTGCGCTGCCGTGAATATGGTGGCAGTAGGATGCCATCAATATGAGCGTCCCGGCAATACCCGACAAGGACGGGAGTGAGCCGGCACGGCCGCGGCGGAGCTACGACAGCCCGGTCCGGCGCCGGCAGGCCGCCGAGACCCGTGAGCGGATCCTCGCCGCGGCCTCGGAACTGGTGCACGGCTTCGCGACGTGGGACTGGCGCGGGCTGACGTTCAAGGCCGTCGCCGAACGCGCCGGCGTCGGCGAGCGCACCGTCTACCGCTACTTCCCGACGGAGCGGGACCTGCACGGCGCCGTCATGCGGCGTCTCGAGGAGGAGGCCGGCGTCTCCTACGCCGGGCTCGACCTGGACGGCCTCCCCGACGTCGCCGCACGCGCGTTCGCGGCGCTGTCCTCCTTCGCCGTCTCACGCTGGACCGGGGAGTACCCGCGGCAGCCGGCACTGGTGGCCGAGGACGAGCGCCGCCGTGACGCCCTCGTCCGCGCCGTCGCCCCGTCGGCACCGGACTGGTCCGAGACCGAACGGCGGATGGCGGCGGCCGCCCTCGACGTCCTGTGGCACCTGCCCTCCTACGAGCGCCTGATCACCGCGTGGAACCTCGACGACGATCAGGCGACCCGCACCATCTCCTGGGTCATCGGCGTGCTCGTGGACGCGATCCGCGACGACCGGCGCCCCGACCCCGGATCCGAACAAGGGTGACGCTCTCAGTGGGATGTTCGGTCTGCGACGACAACGCGCGCCTCGGCTCGCTGCCGCCGCGCGAGCTCATCGCGGCCGACCGGTACTGGCGGGCGGCGCACGCGTTCGGCACGGGCACGCCCGGCTGGCTGGTCCTGATGCCGCTCCGGCACGTGACCGCCGTGGCCGAGCTGACCGATGCCGAAGCCGCTGTTCTCGGGGAGTGGCAGGTGCGGTTGTCGCGGGCTCTGCACGCGGTGACCGGGTGCGTCAAGACCTACGTCGCCCAGTTCGCCGAGGCCGAGGGCTTCGCCCATGTCCACTTCCACATCATCGCGCGGATGGACGACCTGCCTGAGGAACGGCGCGGGCCCCGGGTGTTCACCATGCTCGGACGGTCGGAGGAGCACGATCTCAACATCACCCGGCGCGACGAGATCGCCGTCGAGGTCCGGCGGTACCTCGAGGCGCGGGGGTGGCCGGTCACTTCTCCGTTCCGGCGATCGCGGATATGAGGGCCGCGAGCCGTTCGGGCTGTTCCTCGGGCAGGTAGTGGCCCGCTTCCTCGACCAGATGGCCGCTGACGTCGTTCGCCGCCTGCTCGACGGAGGCCAGCCAGCTCAGCGCGATGCCGTGGACGGCGCCGACGACGGCGACGGGCTGGTCGAGCCGGGCCTCGCGGCTCAGGCGGCGGTTGTCCTCGATGTCGGTCGGCAGCGCGCGGTAGTAGCCCATCGTCGACCGGACCGCCCCGGGCGCCGACAGCGCCCGCGCGTAGACGTCGAGTGCCGCGGCGTCGATCGCGTCGGTGACGTGGAGGCCGATCGAATCGCGCAGGAAGAGGAATTCCAGGTAGGCGCGCTCGCGTCCCGCCAATAGCAGCTCGGGCAGGTCCGGAACCATGTTGAAGCCGAAATGCCAGGACCCTCCGCGCAGCGGATCGGCGGCGGTATCGCTGTCGCCGAGCCCGGGAATGCCCGCCTCGACGAAGGTGACGGTCCTGACCGAATTCGGGAACAGCGCCGCGAGCGGGTAGGCGACCTGCCCGCCGACGTCGTGGCCGACGACGTGATAGCGGTCGTGGCCCAGCCGGGCCATGAGCCGGTGGAGTATCCGGGCCACGTTCTTCTTGTCGTATCCGCCGTCCATCCGCGAACTGGCGCCGAAGCCCGGAAGGTCGGGCGTGACCACGGTGAACCTGTCGCTCAGCAGCGGGACCACCGACCGCCACGCGTGGCCGGTCTGCGGCCAGCCGTGCAGCAGCAGGAGGGGCTCGCCGGCTCCGGTGACCGCGCAGTTCAGCACGGCGCCGGGGACGCGGAGCCGCCGCGGGGGCCCGAGGGGGGAGTCGCGATGGGGCATGAGCCGAGTATGAGGGCGCCGCGGCCCCGGAGAAGCACCGCGATTCCCGCTCAGTGGAAATCGCCGATTGAACACGGGCGGGCGGTGCGGCTGACTGGTCCCAGCGAAGCCGTTAATCGTCAGGAACGAGGAAGCCGGCATGATCGAGGGAATGAAGGTCCTCAGTTTCTCGCATTTCGTGCAGGGGCCCGCCGCCTCGCAGTACCTCGCGGATCTGGGCGCGGACGTCACCAAGGTCGAACCCTTCGGCGGAGCCTGGGAACGCCGGGCCGGGAGCGCCGGAATCCGCCTCGGCGACACGAGCGTGACCTTCCTTTCCGTCAACCGGAACAAGAAGTCCATCGCCGTCGACCTGAAGCACCCGGACGCGCTCCGCGTCCTCCGGCCGCTCATCGGGACGTGCGACGTCCTCATGGAGAACTACCGCGGCGGGGCCCTGGAGAAGCTGGGGCTGGGGTACGAGGCGGTGCGTGAGATCAAGCCGGACATCATCTACGCCTCGGCGACGGGCTGGGGCTCGTCCGGGCCGATGGCGGGCAAGCCCGGCGTCGACCTGCTCGTGCAGGCCCGTTCGGGGCTGATCTCGGTCACCGGTGACGCCCGCGAGGGAGCCACGGCCGCCGGCACGCCCGTCGCGGACCACCACGGCGCGGCGCTGCTGGCGATGGGCGTCCTGGCCGCGTACGTCCGCAAGCTCGCGACCGGGCGCGGCACCCGCGTCCAGTCCAGCCTCCTGGGCGCCGGGCTGGACCTGCAGGCGGAGTCGCTGGCCCTGTACTACTCGGGCGGCAAGGGCCAGGACGACGTCCGCCGCCCCGGCTCCCTCGCCGCCTGGTTCATCGACCCTCCCTACGGCGTCTACCGCCTCCTCGACGCGCACGCGGTCATCGCGCTGAGCGGCGCCATGGACGACTTCGCCGCCGCCCTCGGCTCCGCCGAACTGGCGGCCTTCGACCAGGAGGCGCGCCGCACCCGGCGCGAGGAGTACACCGCGCTCCTCGCCCGGACCCTGGCCGGCTGGACCTACCGGGATCTGGCCGAACGCCTGGAGCCCCGCGGATTCTGGATCGAGAGGGTCGCCACCTACGACGACGTCCGGAACGACCCGCAGGTGGCGGAGGAGGGGCTGCTCATGGAGATGCCCGTGGGCGACACCCATGCGACGGTGCTCAACCATCCGATCCGCTACGACGGCCGGCTGCCCGAACTGCGCACCCCTCCGCCGGAACTGGGCGAGCACACCCGCCCGGCGCTGCGCGAGGCGGGCTTCGGCGACGCGGAGATCGACGACCTGATCGCCTCGGGCGTCGTCGCGTCCCGCGAGAACGGGGCGCCGCGGTCATGAAGGCGCTGATCTGCGACCGTCTCGGCACGCCCGACCTGCTGACGGTCGCCGACCTGCCCGAGCCCCGCCCGGGACCCGGCGAGGTCGCGGTCGCGGTGGCCTACGTCGGCCTCAACTTCCACGACACCCTGATCGTCGCCGGCCGGCACGTGGTCAGGCCGGACCCGCCCTTCTCGCCGGGCAGCGAGTACTCCGGCGTGGTGACCGCCGTGGGCGGCGGCGTGGCGTCGGTGGCCGTGGGCGACCGGGTCGCGGGCAACGAGGAGTTCGGCTGCGCCCGGGAGACGATCATCGTGCGGGCGGACCGGGTGACGCGGCTGCCCGAGGACGTGCCGGACCGGCAGGCCGCCACCGTCCTCGTCGCCTACGCGACCGCGTACCACGCGCTCGTGCAGCGGGCGGGGCTCAGGGCGGGGGAGACCCTGGCCGTCCTGGGCGCGGCGGGCGGGGTGGGCTCCGCGGCGGTGGACGTCGGCCGGCTGCTCGGCGCCAGGGTCATCGCCTGCGCCTCGTCGGACGAGCGGGCCGGGGCGGCCCGCGCCCAGGGGGCGGAGACGACCCTGTCGTACGGGGACGGCGGCATCAAGGAGCGGATCAAGGACGCCACCGGCGGCCGCGGCGCCGATGTGGTCTTCGACCCGGTCGGCGGTGACGTCGCCCTGGCGGCGGTGCGGGCGCTGGCCTGGGAGGGCCGCCATCTGGTGGTCGGCTTCGCGGCGGGGACGGTGCCGGCGCTCCCGCTGAACATTCCCCTCGTCAAGGGCGCCTCCGTGGTCGGCGTCTTCTTCGGCGAGTTCGTCCGGCGCGAGCGGGAGGCCCACGAGCGGAACCTGGCGCAGATCTTCGACTGGGCGCGGCGCGGTGAACTGCGCCCCCGCGTCCACGGGGTCGTCCCTCTGGACGAGGGCGCGGCGGCGCTGACGGAGCTGGCCGCCGGGCGGGTGCGCGGCAAGATGCTGCTGCGGGTCTCCGGGCGGGCGGAGTAGCGGCGTGACCGCAGCCGCGGGCACGCCCCGCCGCCGGGCCGTGCTGGCCACGTTGATGGCGGGGACGCTGCTGGCTCCCCTGAACTCCTCGATGGTGGCCGTGGCGCTCGTGCCGGTGCAGCGGCACTACGGCACCGGACTCGCGTCGGTGACCTGGATCGTGACGGCGTTCTACCTGACCGCGTGCGTCGCCCAGCCGGTGATGGGGCGGATCGCCGACGCCGCCGGTCCGCGCCGGGTGTTCATGGGCGGGATGGCGGTGGCGGCGCTGGCCGCCGCCGCGGCCCCGTTCTCCCCGACGCTGGGCGCGCTGGTGGCGTGCAGGGCGTTGCAGGCCGTGGGCGGGGCCACCGCCTTCCCCTGCGCGATGGTCATGCTCAGGCGGCCGGGGTTCGGCGGCGGGCGCGCGCTGACCGGCATCGCCGCGGTCAACACGATCAGCGGTGCCGTGGGCCCGGTCCTCGGCGGCGTCCTGGTCGCGGCCGGCGGCTGGACGTGGATCTTCTGGGTCAATCTGCCGCTGACGGCCGCCGCGCTGGTGTCCGCGGCCCTGCTGTTCGACCGGGACGCCCGATCGGCGGGACGCCCGTCCTCCGGACGCCCGTCGCGGCGGCGGGCGCTCGGCGGCATCGACGCGCCGGGCATCGCGCTCTTCGCGGCGGCGGTGGTCGGCCTGCTGGACATGATGCTGACGCTGCCCACGGGCGGGTTCCTCCGGGGGCTGCTCCTGTTCGCCGTCGCGACGGCGCTGTTCGTCGTCTGGGAACTCCGCGCCCGGACGCCGTTCATCGACCTGCGCGCGCTCGCCGGAGCCGGCGGTCTGACCGGGGTCTACGTGCTGTTCATCCTGTTCAATCTCGCCTACTACGGGGCCTTCTACGGACTGCCGCACTGGTTCCAGGAGACGCGGCATTTCACCACCGGCCAGGCGGGCCTGCTGATACTCCCCATCGCGGCGACGGGCGCCCTGGTGACCGTGCTCGCCCCCGCCCTCCTGCGCCGGGTCCGGCTGCGGCACGCGCTGATGGCCGGATCGCTGACGCTGGTGGCCGGGCTCGGCGGGATCATCGCGTTCACGCCCGGCACCCCCGTGGCGCTGCTGGTCGCGGACGGCGTCCTGCTGGGACTGCCGTACGGCCTGTGCAATCTGGGGCTCCAGTGGCTGATGCACGAGCGCGCCCCGGACCGCCTGGCGGGCGTCGCGGGCGGCCTCTTCCAGTCGTGCCGCTACCTCGGGGCGATCGCGGCGGTCGGGCTCGTCGGGGCGCTGGCGCCCCGGTCCCCGGACGCCCCGGCCGGAATCACCGACCTCGGGATCGCGATGACCGCCACCGCCGTCGTGCTGTGCGCGGTGATGGCCGCCGACCTGCGCCGCCACCGGGACGGACGAGAAGCACCAGGCTCGGGCCGCCCTTTCGAGATAGACTCAAACCCACGACTCGCGCAGGCCGATACTCGGTCCTCTGCCTCGGAGGTGGACCATGCCTGAGGGCAATGGGCCGAACAAGTCCGTCTCCAGCCGCGTCTTCTCCCTCCTCAACGCCTTCACCCTGCAGCAGCCGTCGATGCGGCTCGTGCAGCTCAGCCAGGCCACGGGCCTGCCGGTGTCCACCGTCCACCGGATGGTCACCGAGCTGGTCGACCTCGGCGCCCTCGAGCGCGAGAAGGACGGCGCGTACCGCATCGGCCTGCGCCTGTGGGAGCTGGGCTCGCTGTGCCCCCGGCCCACCACCCTCCGCGACGTCTCACTGCCCTTCATGCACGACCTGTACGAGGCGACGTCCGAGAACGTGCAACTGGCCGTCCTGGACGGGGGAGAGGCGCTCTACATCGAACGCGTCTGGGGCAGGCGCTCGGTGCCCGTCGCCTCCCGTGTGGGCGGCCGGCTGCCCCTGTACGCGACGGGCGTGGGCAAGGTGCTCCTCGGCTACGCGAACCCCGGCTTCCAGGAGTCCGTGCTGCGCGCCGGAATGCGCCGGTACACCCCGCACACGGTCATCATGCCGGGGCTCCTCATGCGCTCCCTCCGCGACGTCCGCAGCTCGGGCATCGCCCGGTGCGTCGAGGAGATGACCCTGGGCACCGTGTCCGTCGCGGCGCCGATCTTCGACCGGGACCGGCAGGTCGTGGCGGCGCTGTCGGTCGTCATGCACTCCCGGGCGCGGTCCCTGTCGACCGTCGAGCCCGCGCTGCGGGTGGCGGCGATGTCCATCTCCCGGGAACTGGCGAAGAACCACTACCGGGCCGGGGACGAGTCAGAGGTCCCGGTGGCCGAGAAGCTGCCGCGCGTTGGCTGAGCCCACCCGGGCCCGGTCGGCGGGGCCGATCGCCAGCGCGTCCAGGGTGGCGGCGGGTTCGGTGTCGGCCAGCTCGAAGGGGTAGTCGGTGCCGAGCAGGACGCGGTCGGCGCCGAAGTCCTCGATCAGCCGCTCCAGGAGGCGCGCGGAGAACGTCGCCGTGTCGAGGTACAGGCGGCCCAGGTAGGCGCTGGGCGGCAGCGGCACGGTGCGGGCGACGGCCTTGCGGTGCCAGCCGAGGTCGAGACGGCCCTCCAGGGCCGGCAGGCAGCCGCCCCCGTGCGCCAGGCACAGGGTGAGGGCGTGCCGTTCCAGCACCCCGCCGAAGATCAGGCGGCTGGCCGCCAGCGCCGTCTCCGCGGGGTAGCCGACCAGCTGGGGCAGCCAGTACGCGTGCAGCCTGGCGCCACCGGACACGGCGTTGGGGTGCAGGAACACGAACGTGCGGCGTTCCGCCAGCAGCTCCCACAGCGGCTCGTGGACGGGGTCGTCGAGCTCGCGGCCCGCGCCGTGCGAGCCGATCGCGATGCCCGCGCAGCCGAGTTCGTCCAGGCACCGCCGGGCCTCCTCGACGCTCTCGGGGACGCCCAGCGGGACCGTGCCGAGGGGGAGGAGCCGCCCGCCGCCCCGGGCCGTGAAGGCCGCCAGCGCGTCGTTCCCGCGGGCGACGACCTCGCGGGCGAGGCCGGTGTCGGCGGCGCCGGAGCAGGTGACGAACGGGGGCAGCGAGACCGCCTGCCGCCACACGCCCATGCGGTCCATGTCCGCCAAGCGGTGGTCGACGTCGTACTGGGAGCGGTGCAGCGGGATGGGCGTGCCCTCCGCGACCCCTGAGACCTCGGGGGCCAGCCGCACCGTCCCGGTCTCGACCTCGGTCACGTCCGCCAGCCCTTGACCGGCCAGCCAGTCCAGCAGGGCGGTGGGCGTCGCGTGGCTGTGCACGTCGATCAGCCCGCCGGTCTCCTCGGCCGTCATGCGGTTCCGCCGTCCTGTCCGTCGAGTACGTTCTCGAGCCGGTTGAGGTAGTGGAGGTAGCCGTGCTCGTCCATCCGGCACACGTCGCCGGTTCGCAGCCACCCGTCGCGGAAGGGCTGGTCCGCGTCGTGCCGTCCCTGGTAGCCGTCCATCACGGCCGGGCCCTTGACGCACAGCTCTCCGGCCTCGCCCGCCGGGCAGGGTGCGCCCGACCGGTCCTGGATCTGGACGGTCATGCCGGCGTAGGGCAGCCCCAGGGACGAGCCGCGACCCGCCACCCCGGACACGTGATCGTGCGGCGCGAGCAGGGCGATGGTCTTGGGGCATTCCACCTGGCCGAAGATCCCGCACAGCACCTGCCCGAACAGCGCGTGCGCCCGGTCGATCTCCGCGGGCGCGAGCGTGGCGCCGCTGTAGATCATCAGGTCGACCGTGCTCCAGTCGACCCGGTCCGCGCCCGGATGCGCCAGGACCGACCGCAGCGCGGGCGGCATCATCAGGAGGACGTTCGGACGGTGCGCGGCCGCGGCGGCCAGGAAGCCGTCAGCGGTGAAGGTCTCCAGCATGACGAACGTCCCGCCGCGCACCAGCGTCGGCACCACCATGCTGCCGAACCCGCCCGCGACCGGCTCCGCGCAGAGCACGCGCGGCGCCGCCGGCCAGTCCGCCTGGGCCAGGTTCATCAGGGCGACCGAGCACAGCGCGCCGCTGGACAGCAGGACCGCCTTCGCCGTGCCGGTGGTCGTGCCGGAGGTGTAGCCCAGGCGGACGACCGCGGACGGCGGGGCGGGATCGCCCAGCCCGCACGGCGGCTGCTCCCCGGCCATGCGCCCGAGCTCGCGCCACCCCTCCAGCTCGCCGTCCGAGACCCAGACGACCTCCTCGCCGAGGGCGCCCCATCCGGCGATCTCGGCCGCGCGCGAGGCGTCCACGACCACCAGCGCCGGCGCGGCGGCCGCCAGCCGGTCGCGGAGCACCGCCGCGGGCAGCCCCTGGAGCGGCAGGCAGGCCGAGCGGAACCCGGCCAGGTAGCACGCCGCGGTCACCAGCCACTGCGCCGGACGGTTCCGCGTGATCTGCGCGACCGTGTCGCCCGGCCGGAGCCCGGCCTCCTCCATCGCCCGGCGGAGGCGGGCGACGGTGTCCGCGACCTGCGCGTAGGTGAGCCGCTCGGGGCCGCAGACGAGCGCCTCCCGGCCGGGGAACCTGCGCAGCGCCGTGATGAGCGCGCCGCCGATGGACCCGACGGCCGCCTCGGCGGCGGTCACAGCCGCTCGTCCGGCATGACGGTCCCGCAGGCCTTGCACGTCCGGGCCTCGACGCTGCCGTAGAAGCGCGCGTAGGCGCCGGCGACCGGATCGACCCGGTAGTCGGCGATGTGGACGCTCTCCTCGTGCAGGAACCCGCCGCAGCCCGGGCAGAACCAGCGGAACCGGTCGAGCTCGCCTGGACGGCGGAGCCGCTCGATCACCAGGACGAACGCGTCCGGCGGGAACCGCGGGGAGTGCGCCACCCCGGTCGGGGTGAAGATCGACGACCCCTCCGGGATCACCGCGACCCCCTCCGACCCGTCGGGCTCGCGGTAGTGCAGGTTCATCGAGCCCCGGATCATGTACATGACCTCGTCGCTCGGGTTGAGATGGAACTCGCTGCGGTACTCGCGCCCGCGCGCGATGAAGGCCAGCGACTCGCTGTCCTGCCACAGCACCTTCACGCGGCGTCCCGACTCGGCGAGTTCGCGCGCGACGCCGTCGAGATCGATGATCGGCATCTGGCTGGGAAGCATGATCGTTCTCCGTGCGGTGGTCAGCCGGTGGCGGTCAGCTCGCCGTGGCGGTCGAAGACGACGTCCCCGCCGGCGATGGTCAGGTCGGCGCCGAGGCCGAGCAGGGCCTCGGGGTCCTCGGCGAGCGGATCCCCGTCCAGGACCACGAGGTCGGCCAGGCTCCCGGCCGTCAGGGCGCCCTTGACGCCCTCCTCGCCCGTGTGGGCGGCGCCCGAGGTGGTGTAGAGGCGCAGGGCCTCCTCGCGTCCGATCGCCTGGCCGGGGCCGTTGGGCCGCCCCTGCCGGTCCTTGCGCGTCACCATGGCGTAGAGGTTCTGGAAGGGGTTCAGATCGTTGATGGGGTAGTCGGTCCCGGCCGCCACGCGGGCGAGGCCCATGATGTCGATCATGGAGCGCAGCGGCACGGCCTCCTCGGCGCGGCGCGGGCCCATCCGCTCGGCGATGGCGTCGCGGTTCCTCCACAGGAACGGGGTCTGGGGCGCGACCAGCACGTCCAGGTCGCGCGCCCGCTTCATCTGGTCCGCCTGCATGAGGCTGGCGTGGATCAGGATGTCGGGCCCGGGCCCGGTGCCGCCGGCCAGGCCGTCGCCCTCGCGTGCGCGGGCGAAGACGTCCAGCGCCAGGTCGATGGCCGCGTCGCCCACCGTGTGGATGCCCGTGCGCCACCCGGCGCGGCGTGCCCGGGACACGAGCCCGGCCAGCCGCTCACCGTCGACGAGGAGGTCGCCGGCGTAGGGGCCGTCCGGCTTGTGCGGCTCCCGCGTGGCGGCCGTGCCCAAGGTCATGCCGCCGTCGATCAGCAGCTTGACCCCCAGTTCGCGCAGCCACGTCCCGTCGCCGTACCGCCTCGGACCGCCCCCGACCAGGCCCTCCCACTCCTCGAACGGCACCGAGGGGATCAGCTCGCCCGACGGCAGCACCATGGCTGCGACCCTCACGGTCGACAGGCCCCGCTCGGCGAGACGGGCCAGGACCTCCACGTCCCGGCGCGGCAGGGCGCCCGCGACGACGGAGGTGATCCCCCAGGAGTTCAGCGCCCGCATCGCCGCCGCGAGCTGGTGCTCGCGCTGCTCCGGCGTCCACTCGGGGACGACCCGCGCCACCAGGTTCTGGGCCTCCTCCCACAGGTAGCCGGAGAGCCTGCCGGTGCCGGGATCGCGGCCCAGCGTGCCGCCGTCGGGGTCGGGGGTGTCCTCGTCGATGCCCGCCAGGCGCAGGGCCGCGCTGTTGACGCACGTGCTGTGCCCCATCGGCAGGTAGACGGGCCGCCCGTCCCCGGCGGCGTCGAGTTCGGCGCGCGTGGGGACTCGGCCCTCGCGCAGTTGCAGGACGGGGTTCCACACCTGCCCGCGCACCCAGGCGCCGGCGTCCAGCGAGTCCGCCATCGCGCGCACCCGCCGCAGCGCCTCGTCCATGGTGCCCGCGCCGCGGAAGGAGACGGTGTCGCCGTCCATGCCGGCCTGCTCGAAGTGGCAGTGGGTGTCGATCAAGCCGGGCAGGACGGTCCTGCCCCGCAGGTCCAGCACCCGCGCGCCGCCGCGCGCCGCCCGCCGGACCTCTTCCTCGTCACCGACCGCCCCCACCGCGCCGCCCCGGACCAGGAGCGCGGCCGCGACCGAGCCGTCCCGGTCCAGGGTCAGCACCCTCCCGTTGACCAGGAGCAGATCCCGCGGATCATCGGGCATGGCGGTCATCCGCCCGTCACGGCCGCGACGCACTCGACCTCGACGAGAACGCCGTCGCGGTGCGGAGTCGCGATCACCGTCGTGCGGGCCGGGAAATGCGGATTCTTCTCGAAGAAGCGGCGGTACACGCCGTTGAACGCCGGGAAGTACTCGGCGGAGCGCAGATAGCAGTTGCACTTGAGAATGCTCTCCCTGCTGCCGCCGGCCGCCTCCACCACGGCGAGCAGATTGCGCAGGGTCTGTTCGGCCTGCTCCTCGAAGACGTCGGAGACGATCGTGCGGGTCTCCGGATCGAGCGGACCCGTGCCCGAGCAGTAGATGGTGTCACCGTGGACGACGGCCTGCGAGAGCGGCGCCGCCGTGCCCGTGGAGAAACCGACCGTGGGCGCACTTCGCGTCGTTACAGGACGAATGCTCATGTCAACTCCTCGATAAAGATGGACCCCGGCAAAAGGTGGACCGCGAGCCGGTCAGGCCGGGTCGATCCGCATGACCACGGCCTTGGGCTCGGTGAAGAACTCGCGGCTGTAGGCGCCGCCCTCGCGGCCGACACCGGAGTCGCCCGCCCCGCCGAACGGCGCGCGCAGATCGCGTACGAAAAAGCAGTTCGTCCAGACGGTCCCCACGCGAAGCGCCCGCGAGACCCGGTGCGCGCGGGACAGGTCCTTGGTGAAGAGCATCGCGTTCAACCCGTACGGAGTGTCGTTGGCCGCTTGGACCGCACCATTCTCGTCGTCGAAGGGGAGGACGACCACCACGGGGCCGAAGATCTCCTCCTGGGTGACGCGGTCGCGCTGCCCGGCCCCGACGATCACGCTCGGGAGCACCGTCCAGCCGGGGCCCCGGCCGCCGGTGAGGACCCGCGCGCCGTCCCGGACGGCGAGGTCCAGGTACCCGGTCACCTTCTCGTGGTGCTCCCGCGAGGACAGCGGGCCGATCCGCGTCGCCTCGTCCCTGGGATCCCCGACGACCAGCGCCTCGGCGGCGGCGCGGAAGCGGTCCAGGAACTCCTGGTAGATGTCCCGCTGGACGTACAGCCTGCTCCCGGCCAGGCAGACCTGGCCGCTGTTGGTGTAGACGGCCTTGATCGACCACTCCACCGCCTGGTCCAGATCGGCGTCGGCGAAGACGATGTTGGCGCCCTTGCCGCCCATCTCCAGGCTGAGCGGGGTGAGGTTGCGCGCCGCCGCCGCCGAGATGGCCCGCCCGGTGTTCGACTCGCCGGTGAACGTGATCCTGTCGACGCCCGGTGACTCGGTCAGCGCCTGCCCCACGGAACCGGGTCCGTACCCGTGCACCACGTTGAACACGCCCGGGGGGATCCCGGCCTCCAGGGCGAGGCGGGCGAGCAGGGTCGCCGACGCGGGGCTCTGCTCCGCCGGCTTGAGGACGACCGTGTTGCCCCACGCCAGAGCGGGCGCGACCTTCCAGGACGCCAGCATGAGCGGGAAGTTCCACGGCGCGATCGCCGCGACCACGCCCGCCGGGCCGTACTGGGCGAAGGCGTGGTAACCCGACGCCATGGGGAACGCCTCGGCCGCCGTGATCGCGGCGTGGTCGGCGAAGAAGCGGAAGTTCTGGGCCGCCCTCGGGACGTCGTGGCCGCGGGTCTCGGAGATCGGCTTGCCCATGTCGGCGGTGTCGGCGAGCGCGAGGGCCTCCGCGTTGGCCTCGATGAGGTCGGCGAGGCGGTGCAGGACCTCCGCGCGCTCCGGATAGCCCATCTCCGGCCAGGGCCCCTCGTCGAACGCGGTCCTGGCGGCGGCGACCGCCCGGTCCGCGTCGGCGGCCGACCCGAGGGCCACCGTGGCCCACGGCTCGCGCTCACCAGGGTCCACCGACTGGAAAGTGGCGCCATCGACGGACGGGACCTCGTGCCCGCCGACGATGTGCCCGAATGACTCCACCATGTCCTCCCGCGCTGGTCTGCTCGACTGGACCCACTGTCACCGCGCGGCGCCGAGCCCATCAACGATGGACTTCCACTCACCGGGAATCGCCCGGCCGGTGGTTCGCCGAGCCGCCCGCGAGCCGGTTCCGCGGCGCCTCCCAGGCGATTCCCACTGACCGGGAACGGCGCCTTGCCCGGCCGGACGGGCTCGGCGGAGGTTGATCCCCGATCTCGGAATCGGGGAGGAAAGCGTGGACGAAGGACGACGGGAAGAATTCGCGCGGGCGCTGCTGCGCGCCCACGCCGGCGGCAGCCCCGCGCCACCGCCGGCGGCCTCTGGCGAAAGCGTGAGCGAAGTGGACGCCTACGCCGTCCAGCGCGAGCTGGTGCGGCACTGGGAGCGGCAGGGGGCGACCGTCCGCGGCTGGAAGATCGCCGCGGGACCCGAGGGCGGGCCGGCGTACGGCCATCTCATGTCCACGGTGTTCCACCCGGAGTCGCGGCCGGTCCAAGCCGGCGGATACCTCGCCCCCCAGGTCGCGCCCGGGATCGCGTTCGTCCTCGGACGGCCGCTCCAGGGCCCCGGCCTGAACGTCGCGGACGTCTCGTCGGCGATCGCGCACGCCCTGCCCGCCCTGGAGATCCGCGATTCGCGGCTGGAGGACGGCGAGGGCCGCCGCCCCGAGGACGAGATCGCCGACAATGCCTCGGCGGGCGGCCTCGTCCTGGGATCGCGGCAGGTGCCCCTCACCGCTTTCCAGCCGCGCCTGGAAGGCTGCGTCCTGTACCAGGGCGGGCGGATCGCCGCGACCGGAGCGGGCGCCGCCGTGCACGGGTCGCCCCTCAACGCCGTCACCTGGCTGGCCAACGCTCTCGGAGACGCCGGCACGGCCCTGCCCGCGGGCTCGGTCGTCTTCTCCGGGCCCCTCACCCCCGCCGTCCGGGCCGGGGGCGGCCAGACGGTCACGGCCGCCTTCACCCGCCTCGGCGTCGTCACCGTGCATCTCGCCGGTCCGAGGGCCTGAGCGGGCCGGACCCGCCCGCGATCACCTGTAGCACCCACCACGACCGATGGAGGCGAACGAGCCATGGAATGGACCGTCCCGGCGGCGGCGCACCGGCTTCTGGACGCGGAGAACCGGCGCGAGCACCTCGCCCGCTTCACCGACGACTGGGCCGAGCTGGACCTCGAACTGGCGTACCGGATCCAGGACGAGACACTCGCCCGCCGGCTCATGAGGGGCGAGCACATCGTCGGCGTCAAGCTCGGCCTGACCTCCCGGGCCAAGCAGGAGCGGATGGGCGTCGACTCCCCGCTCACGGCGTGGCTGACGGACGCGATGGTCCTCGGCGGCGGTGTTCCCGTCCCGCTGGACTCCCTCATCCATCCACGGGTCGAGCCGGAGATCGTGTTCGTGCTGGGCGAGCCCCTGGCGGGTCCGGGGGTGACCGCCACCCGGGCGCTGGCCGCGGTCGAGTCCGTGCACGCCGGCATCGAGGTCATCGACAGCAGGTACACCGGCTTCCGCTTCAGGCTGGCCGACGTGGTCGCCGACAACGCCTCCTCCGGACGGGTCGTCGCCGGGAGCCTCGCGCTGCAGCCCCGCGGGCTGGACCTGGCCCTGGAACCCTGCGTGCTGCACGTCAACGGCGAGGTCGTGCACACGGCGACCGGCGCCGCCGTCCAGGGGCACCCGGCGGAGGCGCTGGCCCTGGCGGCCAACACCCTGGCCTCCAGGGGCATCACCCTGGAGGCCGGGTGGTGCGTCTACACCGGTGGCCTCACCGACGCGGTCCCGCTGGGCGCCGGTGACCACATCGTGGCGGAGTTCGGGCATCTGGGCGCGGTGACCGTCACCGGCGAATGAGCAGGGGGCCGCCGCGCGACCGGGCCGCCGGGGGGCGTCACGTCCCCCGGACGGCCGCCGACCACGCCGACCAGTGCCGGCGGAACTCCTCCGAGCGGACGGCGTCGAGCTGATGCCCGATCTCCGCCTCCAGCGCCGCGTCGAAGTCCGTGGTCAGGGCGTCCCGGATGAGCGTCTTGGTCGCGGCGGCGATGCGCGGGACCGCGGCGGCGATCGCGGCGGCCTTCTCCAGGGCGGCGCCGAGGGGATCGGCCGCGATCTCCGTCAGCATGCCCCGGCGCAGCGCCTCCTCGGCGGCGACCTTGCGGCCGGTCACCGCGACGTCGATCGCCGCGGAGGGCCCGATCGTCCGGGCCAGCAGCCAGGACACCCCGAAGTCGGGCACCAGCGCCATCCTGATGAACGGCGCCGCGAACACCGCCCCGCCGCCGCCCACGCGGATGTCGCAGGCCAGCGCCAGGGCGAGCCCCGCGCCGACCGCGGGCCCGCCGACCGCGGCGATGGTGATCTTCGGGGAGCCCAGCAGCCGCGACGCCGACGCGAACTCGCGGGCCATGCGGGCGGCGGCCTGCTCCGGCGACTCGCCGCTCATGTCCCCGATGACGGCGAGGTCCCCTCCGGCGCAGAAGGCCCCGCCGCGCCCGGAGAGCACGATGACGCGCACCTCGTCCCGGCCGTTCAACTGCCCCAGGACGGCCGGGAGGCCGTCCAGGAGGGCGCGGTCCAGCGCGTTGCGGCGATGCGGGCGGTCGATCTCCACCAGGGCCACGCCCGGACCGGGAAACGACACGACCAGGCCGGGGACGTCGGGAATGGCGCGCGGATCCGCGCCGGATTCGCGATTCGTTTCGCTCATGCCGGCGACTTTGGCACGCGGGCGTTCCGGCGGCCACCGGCCATTCTCACTGAATGGAAAACGCGGATAAGGGCGCCGCGCCCGGTTGCCGTACCCTTTGAGGGCCATCATGGCTCGTGAGACGGAGGACGCATGGACTATTCGGAGGCGAGCCGTCCGGTCGCCGCGCAGCTGGCCGGAAAGACCGCCATCGTGACGGGCGCCGCGTCCGGGATCGGGCGCGAGACCGCGGTGCTGTTCGCCGCCCGCGGCGCCCGGGTGCTCGCGGTCGACCTGGACGCCGCCGGACTGGAATCCCTCGGCGAGCAGGCCCGCGACCTGGGGCTCGACATCGCCGGCCACGTCCAGGACCTGACGGCGGAGGGCGCGGCGGAGCGGGTGTTCGAGGCGTGCTCCACGCGGTTCGGCACGCCGGACGTGCTCGCGAACATCGCCGGGAAGGCGGGCGACGGCCCTGCCGGGTCCACCACCGACGAGGATTTCGACTTCTTCGTCTCGATGAATCTGACGACCGCGTTCCGCATGTCGCGGCAGGCCGTTCTGCAATTCGGAGAGGCGGGCGGATCCATCATCAACACCTCATCGGCTTTCGGGGTCGTGGGCGTCGGCGGATCGGCTCCCTATTCGGCGGCGAAAGGCGCCGTCAGCAGCCTCACCCGGCAGATGGCGGCCGATTACGGTCCCCGGAACATTCGCGTGAACGCGGTCGCGCCGGGCCTGGTCGAGACTCCGGCCACCGCCGAGCGGATCCGCGCCGGCCTGTTCGACGACATGGTGACGCGGTCCCGTCCGATCCCGCGGGTCGGCCTGCCCCGCGACATCGCCAACGCCTTCGCGTTCCTGGCCTCCGACGACGCCTCGTTCATCACCGGCGTGACCCTGCCCGTCTGCGGCGGGTGGAGCACCACCCGGTTCCGCGCCCGATGAGAACCGCCGGGCGGCCTTCCCGATGCGAGCCTGATCAGGGAGGGCCGCCCGGCGCGGCGCCGGTCCGGGCCTCAGCCCGCCTGGACGAGCAGATCGGCCAGTTCGCCGGGCAGCGACGCGAACGGCGCATGACCGGTGTCCAGGCTCACCTGCCGGAACGTGGTGCCCGGGGTCAGTTCGTCCGCGTCATGGATCAGCCGGTCCTGGAGCGCCAAAGGCAGCGCCCGGTCCCGCAGGCATCGCACGAACGTCCGCGGCACGCGGCCCCAGCCGTCCGCCGTCGCGCCCACCTGCCCGGTCAGGAAATCGATCGGCTGATCCGGGGTGAGCGCGTGCGCGTACGCCAGGAACTCCTCGGCGGGCACGCCGGTGTAGTAGCTCGCCTGGAGTTCCTCCAGATAGGCCCTGTCCGTTGACCTCGGGTTGATCCGAACGGCACCGGTCTCGCCGGGATCGCCCAGGTAGAGGCCGCCGCCCGAGGCTCCGGACGCCTCCGGCAGCGCCAGGTACGCGCCGGCGCTCCCCAGCAGCGTCGGCACGTACGCCGACACGTACACCACGTGGTCGACCAGGTGCGCGGCCTCCTGCACCGCGCGCGTGGCGACCGCGCCCCCCATGCTGTGCGCGACCAGGACGACGCGCTCCCGCCCGGCCCGTCGCCGCAGCGCCTCCAGCGCCGCGACGACCGCGTCGGCGGTCGCCTGCAGGGTCACGTTCCTGATCGGTGAAGGGGCGCGTTCCAGATCCCGCTGGTCCTTGTCGAAATAGGACGCGGGGAAGCGCGCCGACATGCCGTGGCCCGGAAGATCCGGGGCGTGGACGTCGTGCCCCCGTCCCGTCAGGATCTCGGCGAGCCGGCCCCAGTGCGCCCCGCCGTGCCAGGCGCCGTGCACCAGCAAGAACCGGATCGGCATGCCGCCGCCTCCCTCTTCCCTATCTCCCATACGCGTCGCCGTCTTCCTTTTCTTCTTCGCCGTCGGCGGCCTTCTCGCGAGCGTCGGCGGCCTTCTCCGCCATGGTGACGCCGCCGGAGCTCCAGTGCGCAGGGGGGATCTCCCGTATCAGCACCCGGACGGACTCCGGCGGTGCGCCGAGAACCTCCACGGTCGTCTCGTGCAGTGCGCGCATGAGCCGCCGGAGATCTCCTTCCGAGCGCCCGGCGAGCAACGACACGTCGATGATGGGCATCAAGGCATCCTTGGGAATCGAGAGCGTGGTGTACGCCCCGGCACCGCGGCCGGAGCGCACACCACCCGTGAGATGGGTCAGGTCAGGGTTCCGGCGCTCTCGCCCTCGCGCGCGTCCGGTTCCTCCTCCTCGCCGACGCGGGACAGGTCGGTGCCCCGTGTCTCGGGAAGGGTGAAGACCAGGATGACCGAGCCGATCGCCATGGCGATGACCGGGTACCACAGGGCCGTCGTGAGGCTTCCGGCCTCGGTGCCGATCGCGACCATCGTGGCCGGCAGGAAGCCGCCGAACAACCCCACGCCCACCTGGTAGGGGAGGGACATCGCGGTGGCGCGGATGCGGGTGGGGAACACCTCCGCCATCGTGACCGCCGCGGGCCCCTGGGCCATCTGCGCGTAGGCCACGAGGAGGAGCAGCAGCCCGGCGACGGTGAGCACGGGCCAGGACAGGAAGTCGGTGACGGAGTCCACCTTGATCGCGGCGCCCTCGGCCGGATAGCCCGCCTTCTGGATGGCCGCGGCGAGGTCCTTCTCCAGCGTGGGACCCGCCGTGATCGTCTCGCCGTCGACCACGATCTCGGTGGCGCCGCGGGTGTCCTCCCGCTGGAACTCGACGGAGTTGCCCTGCAGGACCTCGCGCGCCCGGTCGCAGGCGGAGGTGTAGTCCGCGGTCCCCGCGGGGTTGAACTGGAAGGAGCAGTCGTCGGGGTTGGCCCGGATGGTGACCGCGACGTCGTCCTGAGCCGCGGCGAGGGTGGGATTGGCCGCGTTCGTGAGGCCGCCGAAGACCGGGAAGACGGTGACGACCGCCAGGACCAGGCCCGTGATCATGACCTTCCGCCTGCCGATGCGGTCCGACAGCCAGCTGAAGAAGACGCACAGGAAGAAGCCCAGCAGGAAGACGACCATGAAGACGGCGCTCACGGTGCGCGAGTCGAGCTGGAAGCCGGTCCGCATGGTCGTGAGCACGTACACGGTCGACAGGTAGCCGATGAACGACTGCGTGGCGGCCATGACGAACACGACGACGATCATCCGGCGGTGCCGCCGGTCCCGGAACGCCTCGCGCAGCGGGGCCTTGGAGTGGGTCCCCTCTTCCTTCATCTTGAGGAACAGGGGGCTCTCGTGCAGCTTGAGGCGGATCCAGACCGACAGGGCGAGCGGGATGACGGAGATGATGAACGGGATCCGCCAGCCCCACGCGTCGAACGCCTCGACGCCGACCGCCGCCTGCACGGCGAGCTGGGCGGCGAGCGACAGGCTGAAGGCGAGCGCGGTCGTCCCGGTGAGCCAGCCCACGTAGAAGCCGCGCTGATCATTGGGGGCGTACTCGGACACGTAGGTGACCGCCGCGCCGAACTCGCCGCTCACCGCCAGCCCCTGCGCGATCCGGCAGATCAGGAGCAGCGCCGGCGCCAGGACGCCGATCTCCTCGGAGGTCGGCAGCAGCCCGACCGCGACCGTGGACACCCCCATGATGATCAGCGTCAGGAGGAACACGGCCTTGCGCCCGACCAGGTCCCCCAGCCGTGCGAAGATCACCGCGCCCAGCGGGCGGACGAGGAAGCCGACGGCGAAGGTGAGGAGCGCGAAGACCGTCTGCGCCGCCTCGCCGTACTCGCCGAAGAACTTGCTGCCGATCACGGGGACCAGCGAGCCGTACAGGAAGAAGTCGTACCACTCGAACGCCGTCCCGACCGAGGACGCCGCGACGACCCTGAGTTCCTCTTTTTTCATTGCGTCTCCCTGAGAGACCGGGTGGCCCTTCACCGGTCGATTGATGGGGACACGCTAGGAGGGGTGGTGAGGCAGGTCACGTGCCGAATCCCGCTCAGCGGGAACGGCGCCGGGCCGCGGTCGCGGAGCCGGTCACGCCAGGTCGTAGAGCAGGCGGTAGTAGGCGATGCGCTCCGGGTCGGGGACGATCCCGTACGCGTCGTACAGGACGCCGTCGAAGCCCGGGCCGTAGTCCCAGCCCAGGCTCCAGGTCGCGACCGCCAGGTCGGCCCACCTGTCGGCCACCCCGAGCGACCCCAGGTCGACGTGCGCGGCGAAGGCGCCGTCGTCGTGGAGCAGGGTGTTGGGGGTGCAGGCGTCCCCGTGGCAGACCACGAGACGGTCGATGGCGGGCGGGTCGCCGAGCCGCGCGCGGGCCTCGTCGAGGCCGAGGTGCCGGTGCTCGGGGGACCACTCGGCCGGCCCCTCGCCCTCGGCGACGCGCTCGTCGGCGCGTACGAGCCGCCGCTCGACGCTCCAGTCGAACGGGCACGATTCCGGCGGAAGGGCGTCGTGGAGCAGCCGCAGCCCGCGGCCGATCGCGGCCGCCGCGGTCGCGGGCGCGTCCTTCCAGCGGGGCTCCACCGCCGATCGGCCGGGGACGGCCGCGGTGACCAGCCACGCGCCCTCGGCGTCGGTGCCGTGGTCGACGACCGGCGGGACGCGCGCCCAGCGCCGTGCCCAGGCCAGCCGCTCGGCTTCGCCGGGCAGGTCGATCTCGGGGGTGCCGGCGGCGACCCACTTGACGTATCGGGTGCCTTCGCCGTCGTTCTCGAGGCGGAAGGTCAGGCCGCCGAGCTCGTTGCGCCACACCGGCGTGACGGTGGCGTCTCCGGCGAGCGCCGTGACCACGTCGGGGACGGGCACCGGCCCGGTCGGAACCTCGGAGAAGGCGGGGCGGCTGGTCATAGGATCACGACCCTGCCAGGGTACGCGCCTGCCGACAAAGTGTTTTCCGGGTGGTTTGACCTTGTCGCGACGTCACAGTTTTCACTGGACATGTCCGACGCAGCCACCGAGGAAGGCCTCAGCCATGTCCGCCACCGATCCGACCCTGCCGTTCGAAAGGCCCGGCCCTCTGCGGCCGCCTCCGGCGTACGCGCGACTGCGCGCCGACGCGCCGGTCGCCCGGGTGGTCACCCCGGAAGGACAGAGGGCGTGGCTGGTCACGTCCTACGACGACGCGGTGGGGGTGCTGACCGACACGCGGTTCAGGCTGGCGCCGCCGGGCCTGGAGTCCACGGGCAACGACACGCTGTTCCAGGACGGCGATTCCCACACGCGGCTGCGCCGGCTCGTCTCCAAGGCGTTCACCCCGAGGGCGATCACGGCGATGCGTCCCCACATCGAGCGCCTGGCGGACGAGCAGGTCGCCGCCTTCGCCGCCGCGGGGCCGCCCGCGGACCTGGTCGCGGGACTCGCCGCCCCGCTGGCGACCCAGGTGATCGGTGACCTGCTCGGCGTGGCGATCGAGGAGCGCGACCGCTTCGAGACGCTGGTCGAGGTGCTCTCCGGCGACTTCACCGCCGACGAGGAGGCGGCGGCCGCCGCGGCGCAGGCCTGGGACGACCTGACCCGGTACGCGGCCGACCTGGTCGCCGCGAAACGCCGTGTGCTCGGGGACGACCTGCTCAGCGCCCTGATCGGGGTGCGGGACGCGCAGGACGGGCGGCTCGGCGACGGCGAGCTGATCGGCATGGTGATCTCGATCATCGCGGCGGGCCACCAGACCTCGCGCAACGCCATCTCCGTCGGCGTGATCCAGCTCGTCACCGAGGACCGGCTGGACGGGCTCGCCGACTCGCCCGAACTGGACGCGGTCGTGGAGGAGGTGCTGCGGCGCCTGGCCGGTCTGATCGCCGAGCCGTTCCCGCGCTGGGCCCACGAGAAGGCCGACCTGGGAGGCGCGTCGATCGAGCCGGGCGACCTGGTGCTGGTCCGGCTGGAGGCCGCCAACCACGACCCCCGGCGCTTCGCCGACCCGGACCGCTTCACACCCGGCCGCGACTCCGCCGGCGCGCACGTGTCGTTCGGGCGGGGGCCGCACCACTGCCTCGGCGCGTCCCTCGCCCGGATCGAGCTCACCGCCGCGTTCAGCGCTCTCGCCCGGCGGCTGCCCGGCCTCCGGCTGCGGGGCGACGTCGAGGACCTGGTCTGGGTCCGCGGTCAGACCGACGCCGGCCCCACGGCCGTCCCCGTCACGTGGTGAGCCCCAGGCTCGGCCGACGATCCGAGGCGTCCGCGAGTGCGGCCTGGTTGTCGGCCGCCCACCGTGCCAGCTGGACCAGCGGCCCGTTGGCGAACGACTCGCCCAGCGGGGAGAGCCGGTAGACGGCGGCCTGCGCCGACGATCGCCCGGTCTCGGGGGCCCGGGCGACGAGCCCTCGCGCCTGGAGGCGCCGCAGAGCCTGCGTCAGGACCTTGTCGCTGACGCCCGCGATGCGCACGAGCAGTTCCTTGCGGCGGGTGGGCCCCAGGCGCAGCGCCGACAGCACGACGGGATCCCAGGCGTGGCTGATGAGTTCGGCCGCCACGCGCACGTGGCAGTCGGACACGAATGTCTGGCACGGACCTTCGATCACGCGGTCCATTCTCCCATCCGGCCGCCTACCGAACGGTAGGAAGGGCGTCCGTAGCGTCCCGGGGAGCACGTTTCGGAACGAGGGAGAGCACTGTGAACATTGGAATCCTGGGGACGGGGAACCTCGCGGTGACGCTCGGCCGGGCCTGGGCCCCCGCCGGCGATCCGTTGCTGGTGACGGGGCGCGACCCGGCGCGCGCCCGCCGGGCCGCCGACCAGATCGGACCGGCGGCCGAGGCCGTCGACCCGGCCGGCTTCGCGGGCCGGGCCGACGTGGTCGTGGTCGCGGTCGCCTGGAGCGGACTGGAGGACGCCGTCTCGCTCATCGGCGGCACCCGGGGGACGCTGGCCGGCACGACCGTGATCGACTGCACCAACCCGGTCGACTTCGCCACGGGCGAGGTGCTGCCCCGGTCGGGGTCCGCCGCCGAAGTGGTGGCGCTCGCCGCTCCCGGTGCCCACGTGGTCAAGGCGCTCCACCTGTTCGCCGGGGCGTCGTGGCCGTACGCGGGACCCGCGGAGACGGCGCCGGTCGTCGCGATCAGCGGCGACGACCAGGGCGCGCTCGACCTCACCGCCGTGCTGATCGGCAAGCTCGGCGCCAGGACCGCCGTCGTCGGAGGACTCGCCGGCTCCCGGCAGCTGGAGGAGGCCGCCGGCTTCGTCACGAGGGTCGTCGCGGCGGGGCACAACCCGAGGTTCGCCGTGCCCGACGTCGACCCGGCGCTCGTCGCGGCGGCACGAGCGGCCAAGGACTGATCCCACCGGCCGGAGAGGGGCCGTGACGTCGAGGTCACGGCCCCGTCCCGTTCATCCTTGGGCGAGCCGAAGCCAGTGCTGGGCCTCGGCCGCTCGCCCCTGCCCGTCCAGGAGCTGGCTGAGCCTGCCCATGGCGTCACGGTCTCCCGCCTCCGCCAGCCGCTGATAGCAGGACTCGGCCTCCTGCGACCGTCCCATCTTCTCCAGCAGGTTCGCCAGGTTGTACATGGCGTCATCGTGGCCGCCCTCCGCGGCCCGGCGGTACCACCGCTCGGCTTCCTCACGCCGTCCCTTGGTCTGCAGCAGGATGGCCAGGTTGTACATGACGTCGACGTCCTGGGAGGACAGCGCGCGCCGGTACCACTCCTCCGCCTCGTCCAGCCGCCCCGTCTGCTTCAGCGTCAGCGCCAGCTCGTTGGCCGCGCCGACGCTTCCGGTGAACGCGGCGCGGCGCAGCCACCGCTCGGCGTCCTCCGGCCGCCCGATGCGCTTGAGCAGGCGCCCGAGCATGCACATGGCGTCGCTGTCGCCACGGCGCGCGTCACGCCGGTGGAGCTCCTCGGCCTCGGCGGTCCGCCCCATATGCTCCATGAGCGAAGCGTTGTTGTGCGCTCTGCGCACATGGTCGGCCCGCTGCCTCAGCTCGCGGCTCTCCGCTCCCGGCCCCTGCTCGTCCAGCAGGGCCGCCAGGTTGTCCATGGCCGCCGTGTCACCGCCATCGGCCGCCGCTCTGAACCAGTCCACGGCCGACGCGGTCTCGCCGATCTCGGCCTGAATCCGCCCGACTCCGTTGCAGGCGTGCGGGTTACCGCCTTCGGCGGATCTCACCAGCCACTCCAGCGCCTGATCGGTACGACCCGTTCGCGCGTACAGCACGCCCAGGTTGAACGGGGCGTCGGCGTCACCGCCGTTGACCCCGCGGACCAGCCAGTGCTCGGCCTCCTCCAGGCGATCCGCCTCGGTGAGCACGATCCCCAGGTCCGTCATCGCCCCGACCTCGCCGGCCTCGGCGCGCTCGCGGAGGCCGGAGAGGTCCGCGTCCTGTTCGGACAGCTCGCTCAGCTGGGCGAGGGCCTCGGCGTGGCCGGTCTCCGCGGCACGGCGCCACAGCAGCTCCGCCTCCTTGACCCGTCCCACCTCCTTGCAGAGCAGGCCCAGGTTGTAGAGGGCGTTGACCTCGCCCGCGCCTGCGGCCCGCCGGTACCACTCCTCGGCGTCCACGTTCCGGCGCTGCCGCTTGAACAGGATGCCCAGATTGTTCATGGCGCCGGCGTCGCCCGCCGCCGCCGCGCGGCGCCACCACTGCTCCGCCTCGTGGACGCGCCCCGCCTCCGCGAGCTTGACGCCCAGGTTGTCCATCGCCACCGGATTCCCCGCGTCCGCGGCCCGCCGGTACCACTCCTCGGCCTCGGCCTGCCGCCCCGCCCCGCTGAACAGGACGCCGAGCTCGTTCATCGCGGCCGGGTCGCCGGCCTCCGCGCGCCGGTGCAGGTCGTCGTACTCGCCGTCCATCGGGGGCATCGCACTCCCTGGGTCGGGCCGCGCAAGCGGCGAACCGTCCCTTCCGACTCTGAGGCATCGCCCCGGCACCACCAAGACCCCGGTGTGATCGTTCTGATCCGGGGGCCGCCATCAGGACCCCGCGCCGTCCGCCGGCCGCGCCCCGGGGGTCACGAGGTTGACCCGCCGCCGGCCGTCCAGCAGCACCCCGCACGGCATGTCCAGGAGCACGGCGGCCTTCCCGCCGACGATCGTGGTCGCGGTGGACCGGGGGTCCCAGCGCGTCCACGCTCCGCCCGGCGCCGCCGAAGAGGCCGCCCAGACCTGCTGGTCGTTCCCGATGACCGAGACAAGAAAGCCCGAAGGGCTCGTGGCATCGGGCACGGTCCCGATACCGCCGCGGATGCGCGCGTCGCCCGGACGCCCGTGCGCCGTCCAGCTCGAAGTTCCGAACCGCGCCCATCGGCAGCTCCACACCTGCCCGCTCGGTGAGCCGACGACCACGATGTCCAAGGCCATGGCGTCGGGCGGCTCCGTCACGACCTCGACACCGATCCCGGCGATGACCTTCTCGTCCGGGGCCGGGGTGCCCAGGTCGCTCCACTCGGTCGAGTCGACGTCCGTGACGTGGATCCAGAGGTGCCCGTCCCCGGTGATCACGGCGGCCGCGGGCACCAGTCCCTCCGCGCTCAGGGGCGTGGCCGCGCCCACGGCCCGGAAGATCAGCTGACCCGGCGGCGCGCCGAGATCGCTCCAGCGCCAGAAGCCGGCGGACCCGGCGTGCAGCCAGAGCCGCCCGTCGTCGGCCATCACGTGCACGGTCGGGCCGTGGTCCATATCGGTGTTGATCGGCGCCACGCCGCTCTTGACCGACCTGCCGGTGGGTGCGCCATGGTCGACCCAGGTCCACTCGACCCCGTCGACCGCCCTCGCCCACAGATGCCCATCGCTGCCGACCACGAAAGCCCGAGACGGCTCCGGGTCGAAGTCGGTCAGAGGGTAGACCCCGACACTCTCGGCGATGGTGACGCCGGCCGCGGGCACGCCGTGCGAGGTCCAGGAAGAGGACGAGGGGAAGAAGCCGTCGACAGGGTTTCCCCACTGCTCGCAGCTCCACAGCGCACCGTGCTCGTCGACGACGTACGCCACGGCCAGGCGGTCCCCGCTACTCCCGGCGACGCCCGGGGGCCCGTTATGAGCCCCGACGACCGAGACCACCGAACCGGGGCAGCCGTGCTTCTCCCACCGCACGCCGGTGTCGTCCGATTCGAACGTCCACAGATCGGACTCCCAGGACACGCCGGTGGCCCACACGCGTCGCCGCCCGTCCGGTGCGGTGATGTCGAAGGCGGCCGTCGGGTCGACGACGGCGACGTCTTGCGGTGTGGTTCCCAGGTTCGTCCAGCCGCCGGTCAGCGAGCGCGTCCAGATGCCGTGGCCCGCGCGGGCCACGATGACGGGCTCGTCGCCGGGCCTGGGATCCGGGCCCTTCGCCGCGACCACGGCCGCCGCGAGTTCGTCCGGAACGGGCGGCCGCAGGAGATTGCCCCACCGCCAGCTCCGGCCCGAGCCGATGACCATGCCGACGTTGCCGGTGAGCGTCTGCCGGACGATGGCGCACGCCTGGAGCCGGCCGCCGCCGTCTCGAATGCTGGTCGCCGAGAGTCCTTCGATGCTCAGTCCGACGCCCGGACCCGGGCCGCCCAGATCGATCCAGGTCCAGAGGGAGTTCTCGAGAACGGCGACCCGGAGGCGGGACGCGGAGCTCTCGGGGTCTTGGGCCACGGCGAAGATATGCGGTTGCGGCTCCTGCTCGGGCGCGACGGACGCGAACGCCGTCGCGAGTTCCACGGCGATCGCGTTGTCTTCGTCCGACGCGATCCGGAGCCAGGCGACGCCGGGTTGGATGCCCTGGCGTATCCATGGCCGTCCTGAAGCGCTGCTGACCACGAGCATGTGCCGGAGTTCCGCGCCGTCGCGCGACGTGCTGACGGCGATGTCGCCACAGTCCGCGTAGAACGGCAGGCCCTCGTCCAGGTGCGGGCCGTCGAGGCCGATCCACGGTGTGGCCGCCGTCCCCGGCCGGTGCAGCCAGACCCGGAAGTCGTCGCCGACCGCGATCGGTGTGCTCGCGGTCGACCCCTCGACGGCGAGCAGGGCGGTGTCGAGCACTTCGAGCGCGCCGGGCGGGGTTCCGATGCGCTCCCAGCGCCACCCGGCCTCCTGGCGCCTGCGCAGGTAGAGATGGCCGCCCGCGGTACCGACGGCGATGGTGGCGCCGTCGCCGGCCGGCCGCGCCCAGGTCACCTCGCCCGGACTCCCGAACCCCGTCCATGCGGCGGGTGCCATCAGGGCGTCCCGCCGCGTGGAGCCGTCATCCAGGGAAGCTTGACGCTCATCGTGGACCGGCCCTCTCTCACGCGGGTCAACGGATCGTGTAGCGGACGATGAGATGGGGGTCGGCGGTCCGGTCGCGACGCACGACGGCGTCGTCGGCGGGGACGACCAGAGTGAAACCGCCCTCCGCGGCGAGCTCGGCGTTGAGCGCCGCCAGCGCGTCGGCCCCCACGGGCGACGGCCCCCGCACGAGATCGTCCCCGGTGATCCCGTACAGTTCGACCGCGTTCAGCGTGATCGTGGCGGACCGGGTGAAGTAGGGGAACCAGCTCCTGTCGATCCGCGGCGACAGGCCGTCGCCGCCGCCCAGGAACGCCGCCCAGGCCGCAGGGAAGTCGTGCCGCAGGCTGAACGACCGCGCGAGGGTCCGCTCCGTGGCGGCCGCGAAGCGCTCGCGCAGATCGGCGGCCACGGCGTCGGCCCGTACCCCCGCGCGGGCGGTGTAACCGATGTGCAGGACGGCGTCGGAGATGGTCGTGTAGTCGAACGTGCGCAGGTCCGCGGGCAGGCTCAGCGTCCATTCGCTGACGGCGCCCGCCCCCTCGAACGGCAGGTAGCGGTCGTCGCGCGCGCCGGGGTCGAACAGCCCGGCGTCGCGGACGGCGGTACTGGTCACCACCGACTCCAGCGCGCCGGGGTAGTCCAGGAACCGCGGATCCTCGCCCGGCACCCGGGTGTACCGGTCGGCGAGCAGCCCCGGGTCGCGCCGGATGGAGCTGCGCCGCAGCGACAGCGTGGCCGCGACCGAGGTGTAGGGACCGGTCACGGCGGGCAGGCTGAGCGCCACCGTGCGGACGCGCCGGAAATGGTGTCCGGGCACCTCCAGGTCGTACAGCCATTCCGGGACGGTGAACTGGCACGACCCGCGCGAGCGCAGCTCGAGCAGGGCCAGCGGGTCGAGCATGCGCAGCGAGACATGGGTGGTCAGTTCGAGTTCGCGCCGGTTGTTCTCCAGGTAGGCCAGCTGCAGCCGGGTGAGGTCGTGGTGGAGCCGCTCCCCGGCCTGCAGTCCGCGGCGGCCGGTGTCCCAGTGCGAGAATCCGATGAAGGTCGTGTCGTCGATCTCGGGACGCATGAGCTCCCGCTTCACGGCCTGCTCGGCGGCGCGCGCCACGTCGACCGCCGTCCGGTAGCACTCGGCGAAGCCGCGCGCGACCTCGCCGCGCAGCCACGTGTACAGCTCGGTGTTGGTGTCCTTCGAGGCCAGGAACGCGTCCACCTCCTGGGCCCGGTTGATCTGCTCCCCGACGGCGTCGTGGTCGCGCCGTGCGACCTGCTCGTGCACGAGCGCGGCGATGAGCTGGCGTCCGTTCTGCATCAGTTCCAGCGCGGCCTGGTTGCTCTGCTGGACGAAGTCGAGGTCCCTGCGCTGGTACCCGGCGATCTTGGCCGCCCGGCCGCCCTCGTAGGCGTCCTGCTCGGCGGCTCCGCGGGCGGCCGAGGCGAGTGTCCGCCCGACCGCCGACAGCAGCGGTCCGCCGAACTCCACGTGACCGCCGACGCCGAGCGGCTCGATGTCGACGCCCATGTTCGGCAGCATGCCGAGCACTCCGTACATGATGTCGATGTCGGTGGCCTCGCGCTGCTTGTCCCGCGCCGCCGGCATGTGGATGTTCAGTTCGGCGTACTCGTTGGCGATCAGGTCCAGTGATCCCTGGCTCTCCGCGCCGGCCTGGACCTGCGGGTCGCCGTCCCGCGCCAGGCGCGGCGCCGGCCGGCTCTCCTGGGCGATCGCGGTGGCGTACCGGCCGACCAGCCGCTCGTGCACGTCGGAGAAGTTCGCCTCGGTCACCGGTGTGCGGGTCAGGCCGACGTCGCGCAGCTTGTCGACCTCGGACTCGGGACGGCCGAGCAGCAGCTGGAAATGGCGGTAGCGGGCGAAGGTGATGGCGCGCCCGCGCAGCAGCGCCTCGGTGTTCGCCTCGGCCTCCTTCCAGCCGAGGAAGCGGACGTCGCGGGTGAGCCGCGCCATGCTGATCTCGTGGCCCTGCCGCAGCCGCGCGAGCTCCTCACCGTCGCGCCGGTCCATCGCGGCCAGCAGCGCGGCGCCGGCCGACCTGACCTCCGCCGTGATCTCCAGCGCCTTCTGGACCAGCAGCGCGGCCCGCACCGGCGAGGCCGGCGCCCTGGTGCCGGCGACCGCTCCGGCGATGTCGACGCCCGCCGCGGTGGCCCGGGACATGAGCCCCGGGTCGAGGGCGGGCGCGAAGAGCGAGAGCCTGCGCACCGCCCCGGTGATGTCCTGGCAGTGGCGGATCTTGAACAGCCGGTCGGCGACCGTGTCCCAGTAGCCGACCAGCTGATCGTTGCGCGGAACGCAGAAGTAGAGGGTGCGCCCGATGCCCAGCAGCGCCGTGCCGCCCGCCCCGGCGCCGGCCGCGCCCGGTGCGGTCGTCCGGGCGAACGGCAGCTGGTTCTCCAGTTCGACGAGCGCGTTCCCGAACGCGCCCATTCCGGCGTCCTTGAGCCGGCGGTAGGTCATGCGCGGCGCGGACCGGTGCCGGGGCACCTCCGCCGGGCGGGGGCCGAGGATGTTCCCGGCCAGCACGTACAGCTGGGTCGCCTCGTTGATCGATTCCGCGCTGTCGAGCCGGAAGAGGCTGTCGCCCCAGGCGATGAGGTTCTCCAGGTACTTCATCACCACGTAGTACTGGTAGGCCACCACGCGGGTCCGGGCCACCCGGTGCGGCCGGAAGGGCTCGCGGCGCAGCGCCTCGTAGCTCAGCGCGGCCGAGGCCAGCAGGATCCGCTCCTCGGGGCCGAGCTCGGAGGGCGGACGGCTCAGCACGGCCACCAGCTCGTCGACCCGCGGCATGTCGCCCGGTCGCGGATTACGGAACCGGACGAACTTCCAGAACCGGTCGGGGACGGGTGTGGCGGAGCCGGATCCGGTGTCGGTCGGGTCGAAGACGTGATGGAACCATCGCTGCGCTTCGGCGAAGCGCTGGTTCTTGCTCAGGTGCACCGCGATGGTCACCGGCGCGTGGAAGAACAGCTCCCAGTTGTAGACCGAGTACGGGCCGGCCTCGCCGACGTCGATGTTCTTCGGGAACGAGGTGACCTTGAAACTGGCGTCCTCACCGGGTGCGGCCGGGTCGTTCGGATCGTAGATCCGGTCGAAGAACGGCTCGGAGACCTGCTGGACCGCCAGGTCAAGCAGGCCGTCCACCGACTCCTGGTTGAGCCGTTCCACCAGCATCCCCACGTAGGGGTGGAAGTGGTTCTGGAACACGAAGGACGTCGTGTCGGCCATGGCGGATCCTCTCGGCCTGGAGAGACTGGAGAGAAGGGAACACCGGCGGCGCGGCCAGCGGCCCCGGGAAGAGTCCGAAAGTGTTGGGCCGCACCGGATCGGTCGGGTCGGGATGGACGTAGAAGACGTGCCTGCGGTCCTGGAAGAAGAACGGTGCCCGGTGCGGATCCGTCAGCCGGTGCATCGGCCCGATGGCCAGGTAGGGCGACTGGCTGGCGCGCAGCACCGTCAGAGGATGGAACGGGTCGTCGTTGTAGTTGACGACGAGCGGGCCCGAGCCGGAGAACTTCCGGGCGGCGGGGAAACCCGGTGAGCCGGCGGTGTCGTCCTGCTTGCGGACCGGCAGGCTGTGCGTGGTGTAGAGGCGGAAATGGGAGTTGCCCGTTCCGCCCGGACTGGGGTTGAGCACGATGATGCCGAGACTTTCCCGGACCCCGGCGTCGTCGTGCTCGATGGCCGAGGCCAGGCGCAGCGTCAGCGGATCGCCGATCACGCTGAACTCGGCACCCAGGTCGATCGGCCGGTCGGGGTCGGACGTGCGCGGCGACTGCCACCGGCCGTTGTAGTACTCGCTCCAGAACAGGCTCACGGTCAGGGACGCCGTCGAGCGCAGGGTCAGGTCCCGCAGGGCCAGATCCCCCAGCCGGGTCTCCCCAGGCGCGTTCGCGGCGAACTGGCCGGGTTGCCTGCCGTCGGGCTGCTTGGACACCTTCAGCCAGAACAGCAGGAAGCGGCCCTTCCAGATGACCGGGAGCACCGGATCGTCCGGGACGTCGACGTTGACCCGCTCCCACGGCCGCCAGGTCCCGTCGAGCGTCCGGTGGAAGTAGGCGCGTTTCGCCCCGGAGGTGCGCCCGATGACGTGCACCACCGGGTCGGGCACTCCGGTGCCCGCGGCGACGCGCTCGTCGACGTGCATGCCGGCGATCTCCAGGTTGGCCACCTCGTCGAGCCGCTCCAGGTAGTGCCCCAGCGCGGTGGCGGCCGCCTGGTCGGTGATGTCGGACTGGAGCAGCTCGGACTCCAGCTCGCGGAAGAACGGCGACTTGTCGTCGCGCAGATCGGGGTCGAGCCAGTTCTCCGGGAAGAGGAACACCCTGCGGTTGGCCTCCCAGACCCGGTAGCGCTTCATCGCCTCCCAGCGCTGCGGATCGACCGACTCCGGGACGACGTCGGGCTCGAGGTTGAGCAGGAACCGCGCGACGAACAGCTGCACCGTCGAGATCGCCTGGGCGATGCGGGACGTCGTCATGCAGGGGTCCATCCGCACGTCGATGAGCAGTTTCTCGTAGAGCTGCTCGGGAGAGGTGAACCCGCCGGTGACCTGGTCGACGGTCAGGTCGGGGTCGGGGTTCTCCAGGTGCAGGACCCGCTCGACCAGGGCGTCGCGGGCGGCGCGGCGCAGCTCGTCGTGGATCGGGCGCACCGCCTCCGCCCACGCGGCGTCGTCGTAGCGCGCGCGGAGGCCGTCCCGGACGTCGCGTACGTCCTGCGCCGACGGTGTGGTCCGGATGGTCCTGGCGAGAGTGCTCACCGGAAGTGCGAGCCCGCGCACCAGATCCAGCACGTCGGCCACCCGCCACAGCCCGTCGAGCCCGCGCAGCGCCGCGGCGTCCATGCCCAGATGCGCGGCGGCGTCGTCCACGATCGGCGGGGTGACGCCGGCGAGCGCCGCGACCGCCTCGGACGGCGGGCCCGGCACGGAGGCGTCGAGCAGATCGATGATCGCAGTCCCGGTGACCGCCCAGCGCTCGCACAGCCGCCGGTACCGGGCGAGATCGGCGACGGCCCGCACCAGCGTCGCCGAGGCCGCGGCGCCGGCGGCGGCGGGCACCGCCGACAGCCAGCCGGCGTCGCCGATCCGATGCTCCGGTGAGCGCGCGAAGAAGCGCAGCTCGCGGAGCGAGAGCCCGAACGCGGCCGCCAGTTCGAGGGCCGCCAGCAGCCGCCGGTAGCCGCCGGTGAACGCCGCGACGGCGTCCGCGGGACAGCACACGGCGCCGGGCAGCACCACCTGGGCGACCCCCTCGGCCCGCCACCGCAGGCTCAGTCTCGCGGTCAGCTCGTTGGCGGTCAGCGCGAGCCGCACCGGCCGGCCGGCGACGAGATCGACCGGCGCCGCCGTCGTCCAGATCGCGCCCTCGCGGCGCAGGGCCACCGTCCGGCCGTCGACCTGGAGGGTGACCGCGGAGCCGTCCGACTCGATCGACAGCGTGTAGGCGCCCGAGACCGCCGGGTCGACGAACGCGGCCCACGCCCCGCTGAGCGCTCCGGCGGGTATTCCGGCCGCCTCACGAAGACCGGCCGCTCCCGGCCCGTAGTGGATCTCCGGCGCGAGCGCGGTCCGTGTCGGAGGGCCGGCGGACGGGTCCGCCACCGGGCCCGCCCAGAAACGCGCGCTCAGGCCGGTGGCGGTCACGGCGGCCAGGTCGTCGCCCACCGACCGCGGCGCCGCCGCCCCCGGCATGGCGGCGGCATCCCCGACGAAGGCCGCGATCTCCTCGGGATCCGTGCCGGTCGCGGCGCCGAGCACCTCCCCGAGCCGCCGGCTTCGCAGGGCGGGGCGCAACTCCTCCAGCAGCGCGGTTCCCAAGGCCGCCCGCCGGGCCTCGCCGCCCGGATCGGCGGGGTCGTCGGGCGTGGCGGCCCAGACCCGCCAGCGCCTCTCCAGGACCGGGTGGGCGCGCAGCAGCGGCAGGTATTCGGCCTGCCCGGCGTTGACCAGCCGCGCGACGGCCTCGGCCAGGCCCGCCGGCAGGTCCGGCAGGGCCGTCACCTCGGCGGCGGTCTCCGGGGTCAGGACGCCGCGATGGATCAGCAGCGACCGGGCCGCGTCGTAGGAGAGCCGCGGCGCGGCCGCCAGCACCTGCCCCGCCAGAGACGCCTGGTCCTGGTGGTAGGCGGTCGTGTACGTCGAGACCCCCGCGAGCAGGCCGAGGAACGCGTCGCTGACCTCCGGCGCGAACACCGACGTCAGCACGGTCCGCAACGCCGCCTCGCTCCACTGCCCGCCGCCCGGTGCGCGAGGGTCGGCGAGCCCGGTGCGGACCGAGCGGAGGACCGGCATGATCGCCGCGTCCGGGCCGCCGCCGGTGCCGAGCGCCAGCGCCGCGAGGCGCGCGACGGGGAGCCCGGACTCCCGGATCGACAGCACGAGGCGTATCAGCTTCAGGAAATCGGGATCGGGCCCGTCCAGCGGGGTGAAAGGCCGCCAGCCGGTCGCCTCGATCAGGCCGACCAGGTCGGTCACCCCCACCCGCAGGACGCGGGCCAGGTAGCCGTAGCGGAACAGGAGGCTGATCGAGGCGACCGACAGCGGCGTCGCCGGTCCGGCGTCTGCCGCGCGGACGACGGCGGCGAACTCGTCGGCGGTGAGCTTGAGCGCCGCCCGCAGCGCCGGGGCGTGATCGAGCAGCAGGGCGCCCGGACGCGCCGGCGGGCTGCCGTCCGCGCCGGGACCGAACACCGGATCCGTCCCGAGCAGCGTGGCGGTGAGGAACAGCCTGCGGTACGGGGCATCGGGTCCGCGTTCGCCCAGTGGCGCGAAGCAGCCGAGCAGCCAGGGCAGGTCCTCCTCGACGTCCAGCCCGAGCAGGTCCACCGCGGTCAGCAGGTGCCCGAGCCGGACCAGGACGGTGTCGAAGCCGGTGTCGAGGCCGCGCCGGACCTCGGCGCCGGACGCCGTGACCGGGATCGCCTCCGGCCAGAGCGCGGCGACCACGTCATCGGTGCGCTCGATGCTCCAGCCGAGCCGGGACCGCAGGCGCACGAACCGCGCGATCGCCAGCAGATCGACCGCCCGCAGCCGGTTGCGGGCCGGGTCGGGCAGCGCCCGTCTCAGCTCCAGCGACGCGAAGCCGCCGGTCGAATCCCCGGCCGGCGGCTCACCTCCACCGGGATCGGTGAGGACGACGATGTTCATGATCCGGTCGTGCCGGGCCGCGAGCCACGCGACGACGTCCCCGCCGAACGGCGCGGTGTCCAGGTCCGGGCGCAGCTTCGCCCGGAACTCCGCCGGCGAGATCGTCCCGGCGTGCAGACCCTGGATCGCGGGAAGCCCGACGCCGAGGGTGCTGAGCAGAACCAGCAGGCCGGCGTCGGGATTGACGAACCGCGTCCGGACCAGGCTCACGAGCTCCGCCGGGGTGAGGCCGAGGCGGCGGGCGAGCCGGCGGGCGTTGCCCACGCCGTTCACCAGCTGCGCCTCCGTCACCCGCGCCGGGTCGTCGCCGAAGAGCGCCTGCGCCGTCACCGCGGGGCCGCACAGCAGGTCCCGCTCGGCGGGTCCGACACCCACCCGTTCGCGTACGACGTCGCTCCACGACCGGCCGCCGGCGTCGTCGGCGGCGAGCACGGCCACCGCGCCGTGGAGCGTCACCTCCGCCCGCGCCAGGTAGGCCCGCAGGGCGGCCAGGCGCTGGTCCCACGGCAGCAGGAGCGGATAGGACGCGGCCCGCAGCGCGGCGTAGGCGGCCTCGTCCACGAACCGCGGTGACGCGAGCAGCTCGGCCGTACTGGTGCCCGGCTCCACGTCATGGCCCTCGTACCCCTCGATCGAGGCGTGCACGACGACGTGCTCCAGGATCTCGTTCACCAGATCGACGTACGGTAGCTCGACCTCGGTGTTCTCGCAGCTCAGCGCGATGTGCTGCAGGTCGGGGCGGCGCGCCAGCAGGACCTCGAGCGGACTGCGGCCGCCCGCCGCGGCCGGTTCGACGTCGAGGAACTCGAGCAGATCGACCAGGTAGGCGGCCGGGCTCAGGACCGACTCGCAATGCTCGCAGGCGCCGGCGTCGCCCGGCCCGAACAGCGTCTCCAGGGTCGGCAGCCTGCGCACGGCCGCCAGGCCCGCCGGTTCGGCCGCGGCGCGGGCCCGGGCACCCGGACCGGACGCCGCGGCCGGTCCACCGCGCGGCACCGCGAACACCTCCGGCGCCGCCCTGCCCACCAGATGGCTGGTGGCCGTGGCGAGGGCCGCGCTGTGGACCTGATCGCTGCGCCGGAAGGTCTCCCGGGCGACCTCCGCGCCGCCGAGCGCGGACCCGAACCGCGCGACGAACGCCGCCTCACCGTGCAGGGCCACCGCACGCGCGGAGCCGAGGCCGAGCGTGCGCAGCCCGCGTACCGCCTCCGGGGTCGGGGCGACGGCGACGATCCGCTGCAGGGCGGCGACCTCGTCCCGGACGGGCGGAGCGAGATCGATCGCCTGCGCGCCGAGGTAGTCGTCGATGGGGTGCACGGCCAGCTCGAACCGGTCGTGGTGCTCGGCGAGGAAGCCGGCCACCGCGCGATCGGTCCCCGCCGGGCCGCCCACCGGGATCGTCCCCTCGGCCACCTCGGCGCCCAGCACCGCGGTGGGATGGCGCAGCCGCAGCTCCTCGGCCAGCAGCGCCGCGTAGGCGTCCCGCCGGGCGTCCTCGTCCTCGCCCGGGACGTCGTCGGGAACCGGCACGCCGGCGGTGAGGTCCCGCCGCCATCGCTCCGCCCGGTGGTAGCCGGCCGCCGCGAGATCGCCGACCCGCGACGGGCCCGGACCGTCGTGGAGCCTGGCGATCAGCGGGGCGTTGTTGCGCGTCAGGCCGGCCAGCGCGCCGTCGAGTTCCAGGCGGGCGGCGCTGCCCGGAAGCTCCTCGCGCACCCGCGACCACAGCGCCTCGGGCGCGGCGCGGTGCTCGCGGTAGATCTGGGCGAAGCGGTGCCGGTCGGCCTCGTCGGGCAGGGCCGCGCGCAGCAGGTCGTCCAGGCGCCCGTCGCCGGCCCCGCCCGGAAGGTCGAGGACGGCCCGCCCGGCGAGCTCGCGGATCGCGTCGAGGCTCGCGGGGACCTCCGCCATCAGCTCCGGTGCGATGATCCCGTGCTCGGCGGCGCGCGCCCAGACGGTCTCGATCACCTCGGCCGGTGCGAGCGCCCACAGCCGCGGGCCCGCGGGCAACCCGGCCCGGTAGAGCGCGTAGTGCAGCGGCGCGGGGACACCGGTGCTCGCGGCCTCGCGGTCGGCGAGCGAGGCCATGGCGACGGCACGGGCGTCCCATCCGCTCTTGGCGGCCGCGAACGTCACGTCCCGGCGTTCGGCGTTCTCCACGAACCCGGCCGGCCCGATCGCGGGCCCGCCCGCGCCGGCCAGCCCGCGGGCGATGTCGCCGACGAGGCGGCTGTGCTCGTCGAGGACGGGCACCGCCTCCGCCGGGAGCACGACGTCGACCCGCTCGTGCGGGCCCGCGTCGAAGAGCGGCGCGGAGCGGGCGAGCACGCGACGTTCCGCCGCGGGGCCGTCGGCGGACGTCCGGACGACCCGCACGACGAGGTCCAGGCTCGCTCCGGGACCCGACCGGACCGGCTCCGGATCGTAGGCCAGCGCGAACGCGCCGTCCGGCCGCACCTCGGCCGTGCCGATCGGATGCTCGCCGCCCAGCCGCAGGTCGACGACCTCCACGGCGACGCCCGCGGTGACGGGAGCCCCCGCGTCGTCGCGCACCGTCCCGCCGATGTGGAACCTCGCCCCCGCCGCACCGGACGCCGTCACGAGACCCGCCCCCTTCCGCTAAGCACCGTCAGGTGTTTTCGCCCCGAACGGGATGACCGCCGGATTGTATTGCGGAGAGAGCGACCCTCCGCCGCGCATTCCCGCCGCGAATGCCGCCACCGCGCCGACGATCACCACGGCGGTCACCACGGCCTTCTCGACGTGGTCCAGGAATTTCATGTCGCTCTCGATCGGCACGTCCATCCGCTTCACCCGCTCGATCTGCTCGGGCGTCATGCCGGAGGGATTCGTGCGCAGCACCGTCGGGCTCTCGGGCGCCGGCGGCACGTTGACCAGCGGTTGTGCCGGCGTGGCCGGAGGCACGTTGACCAGGGGTGCCGACTCCGTGGCCGGAGGCACATTGACCAGCGGCGCCGAGTCGATCTTCGGCGGCTCGTTGATCAGCGGTTTCGACTGCTTCTCCGGCGGAACGTTGACCAGCGGCCCGCTCTTGTCCGGAACCTGGGACTTCGGCAGCGGGAGCACCTTCTCGGGACTCGGCCGCCCCTGGCTGATCTGGTTCTTGTTCGCATTGTCCTGGGCGGTCTCCGGTCGGCCGGGCCCGCCCTTGTTCCCATGGGAATGGTGCGGCTTGTCGTACGGATGGCCGACCTCCACGCCAGGAGGATTCCGCCACTTTCTGGGTGAATTGCTTTTCGTCCTTCGTTGTTCCTGCTTGTACCATCCCTTCTCGTTCTTGGGCGTCTTCCACGACTCTTCGCCGGCCTTCGCGCCAGGCCGGTTCCGTGTCTTGGGGTTGTCGGTGCGCCGCCGCTTGAAGTCGTCTCGGTATTTGCTCCGAGAATCCCCTGGTGCTGTGGTCGCCTTTTTCGCGGCGGTTCCGTCCGGATCGACCATGCCGGTGGGGCGACCGTTCACGTACGCGAAAACATTCGTGCCGTCGACCAGGTCCAGGGGATCGCAGCTCGTCCAGCGCGCGAGCCATGAGGCGTAGAAGCGTTCGCCGTGATAGTGGAGACCGGTCTCCTCGTCGCGCTCCCGGCCCGTATATCGGTACCGCTTCGATGTTTCGAGCCGGTTCCGGGACGCGAGGTAGGCGGTGGTGCCGTACGGGTGGTACTCCTCGTAGGAGATGATCCGGGCGTCGGCGTCGAGTTCCAGGACGGCCGAGCCGAGGTGGTCGCCGAGCTGGAAGCGGACGAGCCGCGCCGGCGACGGATCCGCGCCGGCGAGCTGCGTGCGGCTCTCGATCGTCGCGACGCGCGAGGCGTCGTCCATCAGATGGAGCGTCTCGCGTTCCAGCGTGAGGGAGCCGGCGGTCCGGACCCGGAACACCTCGAAGCCGCCCAGGTAGATCCGCTCTTCGACCAGCCCGGGTGCCTTCTCGCAGACCTTGCGCACGCGCTGCCGGGCGGCGTCGTGGGCGTAGAAGGCCCGTGCGCCGCCCCCGAGGTCCACGCCGCGCAGCCGGTCGTCCTCGTCCCACTCGAGCGACTCCAGGTGAGGCAGCGCGGTCATGTTGCCGTGGGCGTCGTGCCGGTACCTGGCGCTGTATCCGGGCGCGGTCACGTGGTCGGGCAGGTCCTTCGGGTCGCCCGGGAGGCTGGTGGCCATCAGGCGGTTGCCGTCGACGGCGTACTGGTAGCGGCGGTGCCAGACGACCGGGCCGGGTGAGTCGAGGTTGGGGCCCTCGTGGTGGCGCATGCCGAGGATGTTGCCGACGTCGTCGTAGGTGTAGGTCTCGATGTAGTTGCGCAGGGCCTGGCCGTCGTTGGGCAGGGTCCGCACGGTCCAGGCCGCGGGGTCGTGGCCGACCTGCCCGTCTCCGCCGCGGTGTTCCCGGCCGCGGGCCGCGACGAGCCGGTAGACGGCGTCGTAGCGGTACTCGCCGCCGGGGGCCACGACCTGCTGATCGTGGAAGATCAGGTCGTTGGCGCCGTCGCGGATGCCGGTGATGTTGCCGACCGGGTCGTGGTCGTACGTCAGGTCCTGCAGGAGGTCGCCGCCGCGCCGCGTGGTGAGGCGGCGCAGGCGGAACGTGAGCGGGTCGTAGGCGTAGGCGGTCCGGACGCCGTTGCCGTACTCGACGAGCACGCGCTGGCCGCGCGCGTTGTAGTCGATGTTCCCGACGACGTGCTGGGTGGCGCCGCCCGGATCGAGCGGCGTGTCCGGCTCGTCCGGCCGGTCGAGCCAGGCGTCCAGCCGTTCGAGCAGCCCGGCCTCGTTGTAGCCGGGGCGGGTGACGCTGACGGTCGTTCCCGGCCGGTTCGAATGCGGAGCCACGTCCTGGACCGGGCGGTTGAGCGCGTCGTGAACGGTGGCGTCGGTGAACGCCTCCTCATCCAGGAGGGCCTCGGTGGCGGGATCGGACTCCTCCGGCCAGTCGATCTCGGACCGGTGGTCGGCCGGCAGCCTGCGGGTGCCGCGCAGCAGGTTGCCCTTGAAGTCGTACGCCTCGCTGACCAGGACGCCCGCGCCGTCGAAGACCTTGTGCACGCGGCCTCGGTGGTTCGCGCCCTCACCGGCGGCCTCGCCGTAGACGGTCCGCTGGACGCAGCGCTCGTCCGCCGTGTCGGCCACGAAGACGGCCAGGGGCCGGCGCAGCCCGTCGTAGGTCATGCGCCGCCGGAAGCCGCGGCTGTCCCAGGACCGGATCGGCTTGCCGGTCACGTCGGGGAGCGTCCACCGTTCGCCGGAGTCCGGGCTGCGGGTGTGCAGGGGGTTTCCCAGCATGTCGAAGTCGCCGCGCATCACCGCGATGCCGCGGGCGTCGATGACCGCGCGCCGGTTGCCTTCGATGTCCAGGTGCACCCGAGAGGGGAGGTGGCCGCCCGGCCCGTTGTCCGCCACGGTCAGGAACGCCCGTCCGAGGCTGTCGGAGAAGGAGAGTCCGGGCGTCGCCGCGTGATCGGCCGCCTTCTCGGCGGCGTTCCGGGCGGCCGCCCGGTCGGCCGGTGTCGTCCCGTGCGCTCCGCCGATGCGCTGGTCGAACCAGGTCTGCCAGGTGGCGGGACGGTCGGCGAAGTGGCCGCGGACGAGGGCGGCGATGTCCGGGTCGGTCCGGGGATCGAGCCGTACGGTGTCATTGGCGTCCCAGTTCGCCTGCCGCCACGGGTCGAAGACGACCTTCTCGTAGGTGTCGTCGGGCCGCAGCGTGACGACGACACGCCCCACCGGGTCGTGGCAGAACAGCGGTGAGACCCCGGTGTCGGTCAGCTCCCTCTCCTCCTCGCACAGATGGGTGGAGGAGAAGAACGGTTCGTACTGGCGGACCGGGTTGCCCTTGTTGTCGTAGACGGTGCGGCCCTGGCCCACCCACCTGCGGGCGACCGGGGTCACGGCGCCGCCGTCCCGCAACGGGCCGGGCCGGACGTCGCCGGTGGGCCGCGGCGGATCGCCCGCCTCCACTGGGAGGTCGGCGTCACGCACCGGCGCGTCGCCCGGCTCGGCCGGGATCTTGGTCTGCACCTGCCGTCCGAAACCGTCGGAGTAGACGATGACGACCTGGATGCGCACCCCGCCGGGGGGTGCGGGCTGGTCGGCGTGGACCTCCCTGGTCAGCACCGCGGCGAACGGCGGCTGCCCGCAGCGCGCGAAACGGTGCAGGTCGTACACCACCCGGGTGCTCGCGGAGTCGAGCAATGCGGCCGACCGGCCGTGCGGATCGGCCACGAAGGCCTGCAGCGCCGGCAGATCGGGGTCGGTGAACTCCGGGTCGGCGGCGAACGCGGCCAGGGAGTCGCCCAGATTCTGCGCGGCCTTCCCCATGACGGCGGTCGCGGCGACCATCCCCAGGCAGTCGAACGCGGCCTCGCCGCGGTTGCCGTTCGCGTCGGTGACCCGCCGCGGGGCGAGGACCCGGTAGTCGTGTTCGGCGCGGACGGTGTTGCCCACCGGGTCGCGGGTGCGGGCGACCTGCAGGCTGTGGGCGTCGTAGCCCACCACGGTGGCCTCACCGAAGGCGTCGACGAACCGGTGCGGGAGGAAGAAGTGCTCGCGGGCGAAGGACAGCTCTTGCGCGGCGAACGGCTGCTCCTGATCGGGCGTCGCGGGTCCGTCCGGGTGGTGGAAGACGCGGCCGGACGGGATCCACCAGCCCGGGTCGCCGTCGAGCCGGACGTACCCGCCTTCACCGTTCAACAGGTCGGCGGGATCGGCGGGCAGCAGCTCCTGCCCGTCACGGTGGTACACGCCGGTGAGCAGGCCGGGGGTGTAGGCCAGGCGGTAAGACTCGCCGGGCAGCGCCCGCGGCTGGACCTCGCCGGCGCCCAGCAGACCGGTCAGATCGTCCGCGCGGTACCGGGTGCGCACGTGCTCGATCAGCCGCCGGTGCGGACCGGAGGCGGTGATGCCCGCGTGGTCCACGTCCTCGTACGGCAGTTCCCGGCCGGGCGCCGCGGCCTCGTCCAGGCGTGTGCGCAGCTCGTCGAAGGTGAACAGCGGGGTGACCGGACGGCCGGTCTCGCCGAGGCCCGGTGCCGCCGGCGTCATCTGGAGCAGCTCGTAGGTCCGGCTCGCGCACGGCAGCGGGACGCGGTGCGCGCCCGGCGTGTGGACCGGGTTGGTGTAGTCGGTCTCGGTGCAGGTGAGCAGGGGGCGCCGCTGCTTCGCGCGGTCGTCGTCGGTGAGGACCGGATCAGGGTCGGCGACCCGGCGGCCGTAGGCGATCGACACCGCGCGCCGCACGTTCCCGAACACGTCCACGTCCAGCGTCACGGCGTGGGTGACCCGGGGGTCGGCGAACCGGTCGCCGTCCGGTCCGTACAGGGCTCGCTCGTAATGGAACTCGACGCTTTCCCGGGGGTGGGTGAAGAAGACGGCATGCCGGTTGCCGGCGACGCGCGGCTGCAGCAGTTCCACGGTGTGGTTGCGCTCGCTGACGAGATACGGCCGGTCGGCCGCCTCGGTGCCGTCGAGGGCGTAGATCTCCTCCCGCAGCACCGAACCGCGCAGCGCCCGGCACGCTTCCCGCTCCTCCTCCGCGCTCAGCGGCCACGGAGACCGGGATCCGTCCGGCCGGAGCACGGTGTCGGGCAGCAGGGTGTCGGCGAGCAGCATGGCGGCCTGCTCTGCCGTGCCCGGTCCGGAGGCGCCGGGGGCAGGGGCGTCCTCCCGGTAGTACTCGCCGGCGAAATGGCCGCTCATCCGGTCGGTATCGACATGGGCGCCGGTATGGAACCAGGTGCGGGTGAGCACCGGCGGCAGATCGGTGGCGGGGTCCTCGTTGCTGCCCGAGCGGAACCCGAACTTCTCGGTGTCCCATTTCTCGACCATGCCGAAGCCGTGGAACTCGCGTTCGACCCCGTCGAAATGGCCGTGATGGTAGGCGTAGCGGGTGACGAAGCGATTGCCGCTGACGGCGTCGGTGGTCTCGATCCGTTCGACCACGTGCACCGGAAACGGAAGCTTGGTGATCCACGGCTTACCCGCGTACTTGTCCTGGAGATAGAACTTGACGGACGAGGTGTAGTCGATCCGTGTCCGGGCGCCGAGGTTGTTGACCGTCCCGACGAGCAGATGCGGCTTGTGCTCGCCCATGAGATTGACATAGCGCATGCGGCGCCGCGTATCGCCCGGCAGGCGCGACGACCACACCAGGCAGGCGGTGCCGTTGCCGAGAAGGTCGGCGAGCGTGACCGCGGCGAGATTGTCCACCTGCGGAAACGCGTCCAAAGACCGGGGCTCGCTCCAGCCGTTCCCGGACTGGTTGAAGTAGAGCCGCACACCGTCGCCGCCCAGGTAGACGATGTCGGTGGTGCCGCTGCCGTCGATGTCGCCCACTCTGATACGGGCGTGGTCGAACTGGTCCGGACGGTCGAAACGGGGCGCGTTGTCCATGGTGACCTTGGCGCCGAAGCGGCCGTAGCCGAGGTTCGGCCAGTAGCAGACCTCGCCCTCGCGGATGCGCACCAGATCGGTGAGGCCGTCGCCGGACATGTCGCCCAGATAGATGGACTGGGTGCCATCGGCGAAGACCAGGCGCGGACCCGTTTCCTCGTCGAGCGCCCGGGGGACCCGGCGGGCCGGGCCGAAGCCCTGCTCGCCCAGGGAATCGTGCCAGACGAAGGCGTCGTCCTCGGTGATCAGCACATCGGCATTGCCGTCGCCGGTCAGGTCGACGAACCTCAGGTTGGGATCGCGCGTATCGCGGTTGAGGCGAAACGCGAACGGGCGGAAGGGATCCCACCCCCGATCGCCGTCGTGTTCGTACCAGCCGGCCATGGGACCGTCCAGTACCACCACGTCGGGCCGGCCGTCACCGGCCAGGTCCATGAACTGCGCCTGTCCCGTGGCCATGGCGACGTTGGGCTTGCTCGCCGCACGTTCCATCGGCGCGAGTTCGACCTGCCGTGAGCTGATCGGGCTGAGGTTGGCCTTGTAGAACCAGGCGTCGCCCTGCTCACTGAAGACTCCGGGGATGCCCTCGCCGTGCAGGTCGGTCCACTGGTAGACCGAGCCGTCCAGCCCGATCGGCAGATTCTCCAGATCCGAGGGGTCGACGTCGTGCACCGTGTGCTGCACGACGGCCTGGGTGTATTCGTACTCGACCGCCGGCATGCTGCGCCGGAGGTACCCTTCGCCCTTTCGCTGATAGCCGGTCTGGGTGACGGCGCGCAGAAAGGCGTACACGGGCTCGCGCGCGCTCGCGGGAGTCCGTTCAGGGGAGAAGGAGAGGTCGGTGGAGCGCACGAGGCAGTCGTCGCCGACGCCGTCCTCGTGCTCGAAATGATGGAACATCAGCACGCGCCGGCAAAGGCGGCTGGTGCGCACTTCGAAGCCGGCGCGGTAGGAGGAGAACGCGTCTTCGCGATGGCCCCATGGACCGCTGTCGCCCGGTGTCGGGCGGACGGCGTCGTGCTCGCCGTAGTCGAAGACCACCTCGAACATCCACCCGGCGTTCTCGACCTGGCCGTCGGTGAGCACGTCCGGGCGGCCGCCGGAATCGTCGAGCAGTGACCTCCGATTGCCGTAGCGGATGCGCTTGACATAGCGGTTGGTCGTCCGGCGCGGATCGTCGAGAGCGCCGCGGTTGCCCTCGTGGGAATGGGCCGGGTCCACGCCGACGCCGTCGTCTTGCTTGTACTCGTAGACGACGCCGTCGCCCTTGTCGTCGCGGGTTTCACAGATCAACCACGCGAAGATCCGGTGCGGGTCCGCCGGGTCGGCGATACGGGACCGCCGGTCCTTTCCGTAAACGCTGAGGACGTTGTCCTTGGTGAACGTGCGCCAATGCACGTCGCCGTCGGAGTTGCGGGTCCAGCGCTCGATACGGGCCCAGAGCCCTTCGACGCGCGGACGGTACCGATGAACGGCGTGCCCCGGCGCGGTGGTCTCGTCCGCGAAACGGCCACCGTCCGAATCGAGCACCGGGACGAGGTCTTCGGTGCCGGAGAGCAGGAAGACGTCCGACTCCTCGGCGTCACGGTACTGCGGCAGCCCCTTGTCCGTCTGGCGGGAGATCTGCGGGAGGCCGAGCGACCAGCCGAAGCCGAACGGGCCGTTTCCCGCCCCCGAGTCATAGGAGAGGGAGAGTCGCGGTCCGAGGCCGGAACGACCCGGGCTGGTGGCGATGGGAACGGTCGCCGCCCCCGCCCCGGTCACCGGATTGGCCGCGAATTTCTCGCCGATGCCACGAATGGCGCCCCCGCCCTTGGGGAGCGAAATGGTCGGCGATTGTGCGGGCGAGTGCTGTTCGGGCGGGTACTGCGCGGGCGAGGACAGCGCAGGTGGCGCGGATATTTCCGCGTATGCGGGACTTTCGGCCCGGCCGTCTTTCACATGAGGAAGGTGTGCGTTGATGATCTCAACCCCAATCCCCGACCGCCCTGCCGCTCACTATGGGCCGCTTTACCTGCCCTGTAAAGCCGCCGACCGGATATGACACCATGTGGCCACCTGATTTCCGGACATTTATCGCAAGAGGGCTGCGGTCATCCGGCCTTCCGGCGGGGCCGGTCGAGCCGGCGCGTACCGCGGGACCGCCCCAAGGAGGGCCCATCGTTTCGGCATGGGGCGGCCGAACCTCGTCCTCGTGGCCGTAAGGCACCGCGTGGTGGACGAGCCGGAGTCCGGCGTCCCCGTGCAGGCTTGCCTGCCTCACGAGGATCCGAACCGGAGGAAGAACGAATCATGCGTTCTTTCAGCACGACGCTCGCGGCCTTCGGCCTGGCCGCGTCGCTGGTGATGGCGGCCCCGCTCGCCATGGCGGCCGGCAAGCCGCCGGACGCGCGGCCAACGCGCACGCCCTTGGGAAAGTCGAACTTCGCGATCGCCATGGGCGGCCTCCGCGCGGACTCCACCGCGAACTGGGTCCGACTCGGGCAGTACACCTTCTCCGACGATGGAACGGTCTCGGAGCAGTACTGGCAGTGGTCCCAGCTCACGCGCACGGTACGGGTGAGCACGGGCAACGCCGCCGCGGGCTGCACGGAGCGGGACTGCGTCGTGCCGACGGCGGCCGGATGGCAGTCCACCGAAGCGTCCTTGCTACTGGAGGGGCGCTACAGAGTCGACGGGGACAGGCTGCACATCTCCTGGGAGGACGGGCAATGGGAGGACTGGACGCTCACATCCCTGGCGAAGGGCACGCTGGCGGGCGTCGAACTCGAAGGCAACAGCCTGGGCGCCACACACGGTTTCGGCAACGGAAGCAACGTCTCGTGGACGACCCGGGTCCCGGCGGCCAAGGTCGCCGCCGCCGACCACACCGCCTTCACGCACCGGTACTACCTGTGGAAGACCGCGTACTCGGCTGACACCGGCTACACCCCGTACATCGACCATGGCGACGGTGAGCCGTTCTGGGTGACGCACTGGACGCCATGCCGGGATCGGCGCTGCCTGGGGGCCCAGACCCACGCGCCCGACGGCACGGTCCGCACCATGTACTACATCGCGCCGGCCGGCACGTCCGTCGAGAACCGGCGCGACACCCTGTGGCACTGGCGGACGAACCTCGCCGACGCCCGCGGCGAGATCTGCTACACGGGAAACTCCCATGTGAAGCCAATGCTCCAGGTCATCGGCGACGATGGACGCTTCCACGGCTGGGTGGGCGTCGAGGCGTCACTGAACCAGACGACACAGAACGGGACCGCCGACGATGACATCGGCATCTTCCGGATCACCGGCTGAACACTCGCCGGGGGGACTCGGTCAGTGCGGCGCTTGGGCGGTGCCCAGGATGTGGGAATGCGGGGGCACCAAGCGCAGGGGAGCGTAGGAGAACCGGTCGAGCTCCTTGATCTCGAAGCCCGCCGTGCGGATCGCGCCCGCGCTGTCGCGGTTGAGGTGGCAGCCTCCGCTTCCGAGCCGCCAGACCGGCTTGATGAGGTCCTGGAACAGGGCGAGCAGCCGTCGCTCGGACCGCACGTGCTCGAAGAAGTGCAGCTCGCCGCCGGGTCTGAGCACCCGCCGCACCTCGGCCAGCGCCTCGGCGGGGGACGGCAGCGAGCACAGCACGAGGGACAGCACCGCCGCGTCGAAGCCCGCGTCGTCCGCCGGGAGAGCCCCGGCGTGCCCGGGGACGACGCGGACGGGCACCGCGCTGCTCGCCGCCGCGCGCTCGGCGGAGGCGCGGAGCAGGTTCTCGGGCTCGACGGCCACGACCTCGGTGACCCCGCCGGGGTAGTGGGGGAAGTTCAGGCCGTTGCCGGCGCCGATCTCGATGACCCGCCCGGTCAGCCCGGCCAGCGCCCGCTCGCGGTGCCGCGCGGTGCCCCGGGCCTCGGCCTCGCGGCTGACGCGCTCGTACGCGCGCGCGAATCGGGGGTTCTGGAAGTTCGACAGGTCGCTCATGAAACCCTGGTGGGCAGCTGGTCGAAGTACGCCTTCATCGCGGGGTAGTAGGCGTCGAAGTCGGGCTTGGGTGATCCCTCCCGGGCCGCGACGAGCATGTCGAGGTAGTACTCCCAGCCGGGCCCGATCTCGCCGAGGCCGTCCTCGTTCTCGAGGTGCTGCACGAGCTGCAGCAGCGTTGAGCCGCCGGCTTCGGACAGCAGCAGCTCGATCCGCCAGTTTCCGTGCTCGTCGGTCGCCGAGAGGGCCAGCCTCCGCGGCGGCTCGCAGGCGTCGATGCGCATGTCCATCCACGGCGCCTGGTCCTCGTGCACCATCTGCACCTTGATCGAGCCGCCGGGTGCGGCGTCGCCCTCCCACGGTCCGAACCAGCGGGCGGTGCGCTCGGATTCGGTGACGCCGGCCCACACGTCGTCGATGGGCGCGCGGAGCGTCCGGGTGAGGACCAGGTCGCTTCCGTCGCCGGTACGGAAGAGCCGTCCCGTAGGGGTGGGGGTCATGCCGTGTTCTCCTTTGCCTGGTCGGCCGCATAGCCCGCACGATGGTCGCGCCGGGTCCGGTAGACCTCTGTCTCCAGTGCGTCGAGGTGGTGCTCGGCGACGGGGGGCCGGACGAACTGGGCGAGCCAGGCCGCCAGCTCGCCGAGCCGCTCGGTGTCGAGCTCGTAGAGCCGCTGCCTGCCGACGAGTTCGTCGCGCACCAGCCCGCTCTCCCTGAGCACGCGCAGGTGGCGGCTCACGGCCGGCCTGCTGATCTGGAAGCGCCCGGCGATCTGCCCGGCCGAGAGCCGACCCTCGCGCAGCATGACCATGATCTGCCGGCGCACCGGGTCGGCGATCGCTCCCGCCACCTCGTCCACGCGTAGAAGCGTAACATACTGGTTACGTGTTTGCCGGGTGGTGATCAGGCGCCCTGGCCCAGGGCGATGTCGGTGTCGGTGCCGGGGGAGATCGCGGGACCCAGGGCGACATCGGCGCCGTAGCGCTCGTCCAGGAAGATGCGCAGCAGGGCCAGCAGCTCGGCCGCGTCGCCGCTGTAGCGTCCGGAGCCGAGGAGCGCGTCGGCCCGCGCCAGATCGTCGGGGACGGCGTCGGCGAGCGGCCGGTCGAGCAATCGTGCCGCCGCGTCCCGGTACGTCCCGTGCACCTCGATCCGGTCGAGGTCGGCGACGACGAAGCGGGCGCCGGACGGCGTGCTCCAGACCCACCGGGGATCGGGCCGGGATCCGTTCGGCGGCTCCGTCTCCCGCAGGGTCTCCGCGTCGGCGTACACGCCGCCCGACTTGGCCCAGACCCGGCCGTGCGCGGGGAGGGAGGCCAGGCCGGGGCCGCCCTGGCCGTACGTCCGGGACACCTCGGGACGCAGCGCGCCGCCGTCGAGCCGCCAGCCCGTCAGGGTGCCGGAAATGCCCGAGGTGACCAGCCTGGACCGCGACGTGAAGGCCACCCCTTCGGCCCTGTCGCGGATGTCCTCCCCCCGCGCGACCACCGTTCCGGCCTGGACGTCCAGCACCGCGGGGGTCCAGCCGCCCACGGCGACCAGCCCGGTCTCCGGCTCCACGTCCATCGCGAACCCCCACACCTCCGCGAGCCCCAGGGCGCCGAAGGAGAGGGTGTGCCGGGCGCCGTCGTGGGGCGGTGCGAACACGTGGAGGTGGCGGAAGCTCGTGGCGACGAGCGCGCCGCCGGGCGCGAGCGCGACGGCGCAGATCTCGTCGCGGACGTGCCCCTCCTTGCGCGGCGGGTCGATGAGGCACGCGCGTTCACCGCCGGCGTAGCGGACCAGGCTGCCACCCGGAAACCCCACGATCGCGATCACGGCGTCGCCGGTGTGGAGCAGCGTCCGCCACTGCTCCGCGCGGCCCGCGCTCGTGTACGAGGCGACGACCTCGCCCTCGGGCAGGGCGTACTCGATGAGGACGGAGGGGCCGGCGGGGCTCCTCCTGCCCGCGACGGCGAGGCGGGTCCCGTCCGGGGACAGGGCGCACTGCTCGACGACGGCGAGGCCGAGCGCGGGCCGCAGCGGGCTGCGCAGGTCGAGGGTGGACAGCGCCGCCCGGATCCGGTCCGGCGGCATGCGGAGCAGCCGGTCGAACGCCTCGCGCGACAGGCCGGGCGGGCACCACCCGGCGACCGGCCGGAGCGCGGCGAGCGCCTCGGCGGGCGGGAGGTCGCGGGCGAGCCGCCACAGCTCCGGCCACGCCTCCTCGGCGGCCAGCCGCCCGGCCAGGAACCCGCGCTCCCGGACGCTCATCGCCCGCGGCGGCGTGGTGGCCACCAGGACCCGCACCAGGTCCAGTTCGCCCGCGGCGGCGACCGCCGAGCGCATCCGGGAGCGCAGCCCGGCCGACCCGCCCGCGTACGCGGCGGCCAGCAGCGCGCCGTCCGGGTCGGCCGCCCGGTACTCCTCGTACCGCCCGGTGACCAGCAGGCACGCCGCGCGCTCCACCGGGTCGTCGGGGACGAGCCCGCGGTCCGCGCAGGTCCGGATGACGAGCTGCCGCACGTGCTCGGGCGTGCGGTCGTCGAGCGCGCCCCGGCACAGCTCGTCCGGCGGGGCGGTTCCGAGCGCCAGCCGGCTGAGATGCCGCGCCGTGGACGAGTCAGAGCCCGGCGCCTCCCGCCCGATCTCGCGGAGGAACGCCCACAGCCCCGGTACGGGCTCGTCGAGCCAGCCCTGCCAGGCGTGCGCGAGCGTCGCGCGCCCGAGGGTGCGGGGGTTGCGGAGCAGCGCGTCCACAAGTGCCCCGCGTCCCTCGCCCCGCACGCCGCCGAGGGACTGCCACAGGGCGCCGAGCACGGGCTCGGCGGCGCCTTCGCACGCGTGCCGCGCGCCCGCGCGCACGTCCTCGTCGGCGTCGGTGAGGAGCGCGGGCATCGCCCGTTCGGCGCCGTCGGCCCACTCGTCGAGGAGGCGGTCATGCAGGGCCGCGGCCGTCCAGCGCGCGCGGCCGTCGTCGGCGAGCAGGCCGTGCTTGCGTATGACTGCGCGGAGCACGGGGTCCCGGTTCCGTGCCCACACGCGCACGACCCGGTCCCGCGACCAGGCGCGCAGCGGGTGCGCCCGATGTTCCTTCCTGACCGCCACCGCGACGACCAGTGCCAGCTCCGGACCGCGCGCCGCGGCCCGCCGGGCCAGCCTGGCCAGCTGCGGCTCGCCGCCCGGTTCCGAGGCCCGGCGCACGAGCCGCTCGGCCTTCCACTGTCCTATCCCCATGTGGCGCCTCCGGGGCAAAGTATGCGCTGCCGGACACCAACTTATCCACTTACCCCCCGGAATTCCCCATTAACCCCGTTTAGTTTATGTTTTGCGCTTCTGAGAATCCAAGACGAATTATGAAGCGTTCCTTCAACAAAAGCAGGCCCGTCTCCTGACAGCATGTGGACGGGGGCCTTGGCGCGCTTTCGGCCGGGCCGGGGTGATCTGTGGAGGGCGCATGAAGCCACGGGTAACGGTCGTCGTCCCGATTTACAATGTCGCGCCATATCTCGAGGAATGCCTGGACTCCATCGCGGCGCAGACGCTGGGCGACCTGGACGTGGTCATGGTGGACGACGGCTCGACCGACGCGAGCGCCGAGATCGCGGCGGCCCACGCCGCCCGGGACGGCCGGTTCCGCCTGATCCGCCAGGACAACCACGGCCTCGGCCACGCCCGCAACACGGGGGCCCGGGAGGCGCGCGGCGAGTACCTGGCCTTCGTCGACAGCGACGACGTCCTGCCCGGCCACGCCTACGAACTGCTCGTCGGGACGCTGGAGCGCACCGGCTCGGACTTCGCCTCCGGCAACACCCTCCTGCTGACCCCGGCCGGCCTCCTGCAGTCGCCGATGCACCGTCGGCCGATGGGCGCGACCCGGATGCGGACGCACATCACCCGCGATCCGCTCCTGATGTACGACCGGCTGGTCCCGAACAAGGTCTTCCGCCGGAGTTTCTGGCGGCGGCACGGCTTTCGCTTTCCCGAGGGCGTGCTGTACGAGGACATTCCGGTGACCTTGCCGGCGCATTTCCTGGCGTCGGCCGTGGACGTGGTGGACGAGCCCGTCTACCACTGGCGCCGGCGGGACGGCGGCGATCCGTCCATCACCCAGCGCCGTACGGAGATCAAGGCCCTCGACGACCGTTTCGCCGCGGTCGAGGCGGTGCGGGACTTCCTCGGCGCCCGCCCGGGGCACCGCCCGCACAAGAAGGCCTACGAGCAGGTCGCGCTGCGCAGCGACCTGCGGATCTTCCTGAACGTCCTGCCCGAGGGCGACGCGGCGTTCCGGGCCCGCTTCGGCGAGCTCGCCGCCGATTTCCTGCGGCGGGCCGAGCCGGGCGTCCTGGACCGCCTGCCCGCGATCATGAAGCTCAAGTGGCACCTGGTCGGCCGCGGCCTCCTGGACGAGGTGCGGGAGGTCATCGAGTCCGAGCGCGCCGGCGGAAGGATTCCGGTGGCGCGCCGCCTGCACCGCCGCTACGCCAAGTACCCGTTCTGGAAGCGGCGCCGCGGGCTGCGGATCCCGAAGCGGATCTTCCGGCTCCGCGAGGAGCTCGCGATGAGCGCCCGGCTGCACGAGGTGGGGTGGCGGGGCGGCAGGCTGCGGGTGTCCGGCCACGCGTACATCAGATACGTCGGCATGCCGTGGCCCTGGTCCGCGCTCAAGGCCGTCGCCCTGCGGGAGGAGCGCACCGGGCGCACCACGCTGCTGCCGGCCCGGCCCCGGCGGTGCCCGGAGGCCACCGCCGGTTCGCGGCAGGCGCAGTTCAGCTACCACGGCGCCGGCTTCTCCTTCGCCCTGGACCCGAAGCGGCTGCGCGACGGGGACCGCTACGTGGACGGCACCTGGCTCGTGGCGGTCGGGGTCTACGGGCGCGGCGTGTTCCGCCGCGGCGCGCTGGCCGCGGCGGCCTCGGGCAGCGGAGCGCACCCTCCCTGGCACTACGTGGCCGCCGACGTCCGCGTCATCCCGCTGATCACTCGCGGCGGGACGCTGCGGCTGAAGGTGGAGAACGTCCGCGCGAAGGTGACCGGCCACCGCCTTTCCGGGACCGGCCTGGAGGTCTCGGGGACGGTCTGCGCCGGCACCCGGCACGGCGACGCACTCCTGCTCCGGGGCGAGGCGGGCACGGTGGCCCTGACGTGCCCGATCACCACCGCCGCCGAGGCCGCCGGCACGTCCTTCACCGCCCGCATCCCCCTGCGCGACCTGCCGGGGACGGGGAGCGCGGACGAGCAGCCCGGCGAGTCGGCCTGGCGCCTCGAACTGGCCGGCCACGCCGAGGACGAGCCGCTGCGCCTCGTCCTGGACGAGGCTCTCGGCGAGGCGCGCCACGCCGTCCCCGGCCGCGAGGTCATCGTGTCCCGGTGCCGCGAGGGCTACGCGCGGTTGTCCGCCGGGATATCGCGCCCGGTGGTGACCGGCGCCGCCTGGGGACCCGACGGGACCCTCACGATCACAGGGGAGTGCGCGGGGGCCGGCGGGAGCGGCCACGCGATCGTCCTGTCCAGCCGGGAACGCACCGAGCAGCGGGCCTTTCCGATGATCGTCGAGGACGGGCGGTTCCGCGCCGAGCTTCCGGTCACGGCGCTGACCACCCCGGCCGGGGTGCTTCCGCTGCGCGCGGGCAAGTGGATCATGCGGGTCCGGGCCGCCGGCGCGGCCGCCGCGGATCCCATGCCCGCCGCGCGGCCCGGCCCCGGGTTCCGCGACGGGCTGCCGATCGAGTTCGAGAGGGACGGGCGGAGCTACGGCCTGCGGGACAACGGCCCGGACGAGGTGGTGCTGGAGGTCTCGTCCGATCTGCGCCCGGACGAGCGCGGCCCGTACGCCCAGCGCCGCGTACGGGTCCGGCACTACCGGCTCCCGCACGCCCTGCCCAGCCGCCTGGCGCCCCCGCGGCCCGCGGTGCTCTACGACAGCTACAGGGGCAGGCAGTACTCCGACAGTCCGCGCGCCGTCCACGAGGAACTGACCCGGCGCGGCACCGACCTGGAGCACCTGTGGGTCGTCCGCGACGCCCAGGTGGTGGTCCCCGACACGGCCCGCCCGGTGCGGTTGTGGGGCAGGGAGTGGTACGAGGCGCTGGCGCGCAGCCGCTACATCGTCACCAACGCGCACCTGCCGCACTGGTTCCGCCGCCGGGAGGGCCAGGTCGTGCTGCAGACCTGGCACGGCACGCCGCTGAAACGCATCGGCTTCGACATCGGGGAGGTGAAGTTCGCCGACTCCGCCTACCTGGAGAAGCTCGCCGAGGAAGTGCGGCACTGGAGCGGGCTGATCTCGCCGAACCGCTTCAGCACGCCGATCCTGCGCCGCGCCTTCCGGTTCGGCGGCGAGATCATCGAGACCGGGTATCCGCGCAACGACGTCCTCCGCGACCCCGACCGCGACCTGCTGGGGGAGCGGGTGCGGCGCCGCCTCGGGCTGCCCCAGGGCAAGCGCGCGGTGCTCTACGCTCCGACCTGGCGCGACGACAGCTTCTACGGGCCGGGCAGGTACCGGCTCGACCTCCGCCTCGACCTGGAGGCGGCCGCGGCGGCGCTGGGCGGCGACTTCGTCCTGCTGGTGCGCCGCCATCCGAACGTCGTCGACACCGTGCCCGAGACCGGCGACGGCTTCGTCCGCGACGTCTCGGACTACCCGGACATCGCGGAGCTGTTCCTGGCCGCGGACGTGCTGCTCACCGACTACTCGTCGCTGATGTTCGACTACGCCAACACGGGCCGTCCGATGCTGTTCTTCACCTACGACCTGGAGCGGTACCGCGACGAGCTCCGCGGGTTCTACTTCGACTTCGAGGGGGAGGCGCCCGGCCCGCTGCTGGCCACCTCCGACGAGGTGATCGACGCGCTGGGGTCGCTCGACGACGTGGCGCGCGCGCACGCGGGACGCCACCACCGGTTCACCGAGCGGTTCTGCGACCTCGACGACGGCAAGGCGGCCATCCGCGTCGTCGACCGGCTCCTGGGGACCGGCTGACATGCCGCACGACGCGGTCAGGCCCGTGCGCGGATCGGCGCCGGCACCGGTACCGGGGGCGGCGCGGGGTGACGGTGCTTCGGTCCGGTGGCCCCGGCGCACGCCGCCGAGGGCGGTCCGGGCGTTCCGCCGCCCGGAGGTCGCCGCGGTCGTCTCCTGGGCGGTGCTGCTTCCGGTGGCCATGTCACTGCCGTCATGGGCCCGCGCCGATCCGTTCACGCCCAGGGGAACGATCCTGCCGCTCGCATTGATGGGAATGCTGGCGGCAGGAGGTCTCGCGGCCTGCGCCCTGACCCGCGGGAGATGGCGGCCGCTGCGCGATCCCCTCGCGGGGGCGGCGGCCGGGGCGCTGGCCGCGTGGGTGGCGCTCATGCTGCGCACGATGCTGCACGGCACGCCGTTCGGGTTCGCCGGCCTGGCCGGCGACATGGGCCGCCTCACCGCGCTGGCCACCCGGTACAGCGCGACGGCGGCCAGCGCGGACGGCATCGTCGCCGACGTTCCCGGCGAGTACCCGCCGCTGTACCCGTGGCTGATCGGCCGCACCGCCGCGCTGGCGGACGTCCCGGCCTGGCGGCTGCTGGGGGAGGCCGAGGTTTTGACGGTCTCCGCGGCGGTGCTCGTGTCCTTCCTGCTGTGGCGGCGGCTCGTCGGGGCACCGGTGGCGCTGGCCGTCGCCGCGGCCGGGCTCGCCGTGTTCGCCGACCCGCGCAAGGCGTACGAGGTCATCGCCCTGTTCGTCTTCGTCCCGTGGGTCCTGGCGGCGATCGGCACGCCCCCGCGCGGGCGCTGGCACTGGCTGCCCGCGGGCCTCCTGGGCGGGCTGCTCGTCCTCACCTACCAGGGATACCTCCTCTGGGCGTCCCTGGGCCTGGTCGCGCTCGCCGCCCTGACCTGGCGCGCCGCCGAGGACCGCCGGGCCTGCCTGCTGCACCTGGTGAAGCTGACGCTGGTCGCGGCCGCCGTGTCCGCCTGGTACCTGGTTCCGTACGCCTGGACGCTGGCCCGCGACGGCGGCCAGCTCGTCGCCGACCTGTACCGCGCCCCGGCCATCGACGAGAACCCGTTCCCCTTCACGGCCATGACGCCGCCCGGCGTGCTCGAGGCGATCGGGCTCGCGGGGCTCCTCTGGTACCGCCGCACCGCCTGGTGGGCCGCGCCGCTGCTGTGTCTCGTCGCCGGCACGTACGCGTACCGCGTCATCGGCATGGTCCGTTTCGCGGTCACCGGCCACACCGGGCTCTTCTACCACTCCACCCGGATGGTCGGCCTCGCGCTCATCGTCGCCGGCGTGCTCACCATCGTGCGGGCGGGGCCGGGGCTGGCCCGGCGGCTGGCCGGCCGCCCCGCCGCGCCCGCCGGGTTCGCCGCCACGGCTCTCGCCGTCCTCATTGCCTGGACCGGCGCCGTCTACTGGCAGGCGTGGAAACCCGATCCCGGCGCCGCCCGCACCTCACCGGGCGGCTACGCGGCACGCGCGCACACCGAGCCGCTGCCGGACGGGAGGCGTCCCCGGTACGCCCCGGCCCGGCCGGAGGTGCCCTGGTTCCCGGTGACCCCGATCCGGAACGCGGTCGCGAGCGTGCTCGGGCCGGGCGCCGCACCGCGGACCCTCTCCTACGACGAGCGCCTGTTCTCGTACCTGCCCTGGCCCGGTTACACCACCGCGGACCGCACCTCCGCCAGCAGCCTCGTCCGCTGGGACGAGCGCCGAGCCGCCCTCGCCCGGCTCGCGGCCGTCACCGATCCGGCCGCCTTCTCCCGGGCCGCCGCGCGCACCGCCTTCGGCCGCATCGATCTCTTCGTCCTCCGGACCGAGGGCGGGAGCTGGACCTGGGGCGACATCCGCTTCGCGCCCCGCCAGTTCGATCCCGCCGCCTTCGCCGTCATCCCCGGGCTTCCGGAGAACACGGTCGTGGCGATCCGCCGGCCCGGCCGGTGAGACGGAAGGCGCACGCGTGCGGCAGGATCGGCGTGAGGATGGAGCCGTACGTGACGGCCTTCGACGGACGGGGCGGGGAGCACTGTGGCGATCGACGAGCACGGCCTGGCACTGGGATCGGCGAGCCCGGCGGCCGTCCGGCACTACGACAACGCGATCCACGAACTCCTGCACTTCCGCGCGGAGGTCGTCGATGAGGCGCGCCTCGCCCTCGACGAGGACCCGGGCTTCCCGCTCGGGCACGTCCTGGCGGCGTACCTGGGCCTGCTGACCACCGAACCCGACGACGCCCGCGCCGCGCGCGAGCGTTTCGCGCCGTTCCGCGCGGACCTCGACACCTCCCGCCTGCCGCCCCGCGAGCGGGCCCACGTGGAGGCGGTCGAGTCCCTGCTGGACGGCGACTTCACCACCTGCGGGGCCCTGCTGGGGCGCATCACCGAGGAGTATCCGCGGGACGCCCTCGCCCTGGCCGCGGGCCACCAGATCGACTTCTTCACCGGAGACGCCCGCGCCCTGCGCGACCGGATCGGCGGCGCCCTGTCGGCCTGGCACGAGGACGACCGGCACTTCGGCAACGTCCTGGGCATGTACGCGTTCGGCCTGGAGGAGGCCGGGCACTACGACCGGTCCGAGGAGGTCGGGCTGCGGGCGGTCGAACTCGATCCCCGGGACGTCTGGGGCATCCACGCGGTCGTCCACACCTACGAGATGCAGGGACGCTTCCAGCACGGCATCCGCTACCTCGACGACCGGCTGGACGACTGGTCGACCGGCACGTTCTTCAACGTCCACAACTGGTGGCACTACGGCCTCTACGCGCTGGAGGCCGGGGACACCGCCCGCGCCCTCCACATCTACGACACCGTTCTACAAGGCCCCGACAGAACCGGCACCGCGCTGGAGATGCTCGACGCGGCAGCCCTCCTCTGGCGGCTCCTTCTGGAGGGCGACGACCAGGCGGAGCGCTGGGCGGCACTGGCCGACGCCTGGGCGCCCAAGGCCGGGGAGGCGTTCTACGCGTTCAACGACATGCACGCCGTGATGGCGTTCGCCGCCTCCGGCCGCGTCGCCGAGGCCGAGCGGCTGATCGCCGACCGCGAGTCCTACCTGGCCGAGGACCGCCCCGGTGTCACCAACCAGGCCATGACCGCCCGCGTCGGCCTGCCCGTCTGCCGCGCCTTCGTGCGGTACGTGCGCGGAGAGCACGAGGAGGTCGTGGACCTCCTCTACCCGGTCAGGCATCACGTCAACGAGTTCGGAGGCAGCCACGCCCAGCGCGACGTCGTCCAGCGCACGCTGCTGGAATCGGCGATCAGATCGGGACACGCCGACCTGGCGCGCGTCCTGGTCAGCGAACGCCTCAACCTCCGGCCCACCAGCCCCTTCAACTGGCTCAAGCACGCCGAGGTGACCGAGGCCCTGGGCGACCGCGCCGCGGCCGCCGCGGCCCGGACCCGCGCGGACGGCCTGAGAACCTCCGTCCCCGGCCACGACCGGTGAACGATGAGCGTGCGAGCGTCATGTCGGCCTGGTGTGGCCGGCCAGGAGGCGAGAGAGGGCGCTGTCGGACGAGGCGAGGGTGTCCCAGGTGCCTTGTTCGGTGACGTGGCCGTCGTGGAGGACGGCGATGTGGCGGGCGCGGCGGATGGTGGCCGGGCGGTGGGCGATGACGATCGTGGTGGTGCCGCGCCCGGCGAGGAGACGGGCGAGTTCGGCGTCGCCGACATTGTCGATGTGCGCGGTCGCTTCGTCGAGGATCAGGATCCTGGGGTCGGTCAGCAGGGCGCGGGCGAGCGCGACGCGGGCGCGCTGGCCTCCGGAGAGGGTAGCGCCGCGTTCTCCGACGATGCTGTCCAGGCCGTCGGGCAGGGCGGCCGCGATGCGATCCACGCCGCATCCCTTGATGACCCGCTCCAGGTCGTCGTCATCGGCATGGGGCGCGGCCAGGCGCAGGTTGTCTCTGAGCGTGCCGTGGAAGAGCGAGGCGTCCTGGCCGACCAGGGCGATCGCGGAGCGCAGGTCGGCGTCGGTGAGGTCACGTATGTCGACGGTGCGGTCGGCGGTGATGAGTTCCACGGCGCCGCTGGAGGGGTCCCAGAAGCGGGCGAGGAGATGGGCGAGGGTGGTCTTGCCCGCTCCCGAGGCTCCGACGAGGGCGATGGTGCGTTCTGGAGGGACGGTGAGATCGAGGCCGCGCAGCACGGGATCGGTGCCGTAGGAGAAGTGGACGTCGCGCAGCCGGACGCCGAGCGGGCCTCGGGGCAGTGGGACGGGGCGGGCCGGGGGTGACGCGGTCGGCGGTGCGCCGATCGCCGCCGTGACCCGCGCGGCGGCGGCACGCAGGGCCCCGGCTTGGCGGAGCGCGTCGGCCCCGGCGGCCACGGGGGCCAGGATGGAGATCGCCAGGGCCAGCGTGGCGGGGGCCCAGGCGCCGTGCGGACGGCCGTCCGCGGTGGCGACGACGGCGACGACGGCGATCAGGGCCAGCACGACCAGGATGTCCTGGACGGCGGTGAAGGCGCCGTCGTGGCGGGCCTCGGCGCGCTGGGCCTGGGCGAGGCGGCGTGCGGCGTGGGCGAGTTGGCGGCGGCGCTGGTCCAGGGCGTTGTGGGCGAGGAGTTCGCGGATGCCGTCGGTGGTGTCGACGGCGTCGGCGGACAAGCGGGCCGTGGCGCTTCGGACGCGCTCCCCGCGAACGTTGCGGCCCCGGTCTCCCAGCAGTGGATGCGCGGCCAGGGCGATGGCCACGGCAAGGACGGCGGCCGCCAGCCACGGGTGCAGTACGCCCAGGACGGCCGTGCCCGCGGTGAAGACCATGCCGGTGGCCAGGAGCTGGGCGGTGGTGTGGGCGTAGAAGAACTCCAGCGCCTCGATGTCGTTCATCGCGGTCGCCGCCAGGTCGCCGCTGCGCCGTCCGGCGACGCGGGCGGGCGCGCTGCGGGCCAGGCCGTCGTAGATGCGCACCCGCAGTTCGGCCAGGACGCGGTAGGCCAGGTCGTGCGAGAGGTCCATCTGCCGCCAGGTCGCGACGGCCCGCAGCAGGACCAGCCCGGCCAGCGCGCAGGCGGTGCCGGGACCGGGCGCGGCGCCGTCGATCACGGCGCGTCCGACGGTGTGGGCCAGCCAGGTGATCAGGACCACGAGGGCGGCCTGGTCGATCAGGCAGGCGAGGATCGTGCGGGCGACCATCCGGCGGTGCGGCCGCAGCGCGGGGAGCAGGCCGCGCAGGACGCGCCGGGCGGGCGGTTGGGGGTTCATGGCAGTCCTCGGGTGGATCAGTCGCGCAGGTCCGCGGTGGCCAGCGCGGCGTAGACGCCGCCGTCGCCGGCCAGGGCCGCGGGGTCGCCGACGGCGTCGACGCGGCCGCCGTCCAGGACGACGATCTGGTCGGCGTGCCTGACGGCGGCCAGGCGGTGGGCGATGATGAGGCAGGTCCGGCCGTGCGCGGCGCGGCGCAGCGCCAGCGTGATGCGGTGTTCGCGTTGCTCGTCCACGGCGCTGGTGGCCTCGTCCAGTACCAGGACGGGGGCGTCGCACAGGAGAGCGCGGGCCAGCGCCAGGCGTTGCCGCTGGCCGCCGGACAGAGTGGCGCCGCGTTCGCCGAGGACGGTCGCATACCCGTCGGGGAGCGCGGTGATCTCGTCGTGGACGCCCGCGTCGCGGCAGGCGGCGACGAGCCTGTCGGCGGAGGCGCCGGGGTCGGCCAGGCGCAGGTTGTCGGCGATCGAGGCGGCGAACAGGTAGGTGTCCTGGGAGACCACGGCGACCGTGCGGCGCAGCGCGGCCAGGGACAGCTCACGGACGTCGACGCCGTCGAGCAGCACCGCGCCGGCGTCGGGGTCGTGGTGGCGTTGCAGCAGCGCCAGCAGCGTGGACTTGCCTGCCCCCGACGGGCCGACCAGCGCGGTGGTGCGTCCGGCCGGGCAGTGGACGTCGACGCCGTCGAGGGCGGGGCGGTCGGTGCCCGGGTAGGCGAAGCGGATGCCGGTGAACGACAGGGCGGGCGCCGAGGGCCGGACGGGTGCGAGCGTGCCGGTGTCGGGCACGGCGGGCCGGGCGGTGCGCAGCGCGGCGATGCTGTCGGCGGCCGACAGGCCCACGTAGCCGGCGTGCCATTCCCTGGACAGGTCCCGCAGCGGCCGGAAGCACTCGGAGGCGAGCATCAGCAGCAGGTAGGACACGGCCCCGGTCGCATGGCCGGTGGCGGCGGACGCGCAGGCCAGCAGGACCGCGGCGAGGGTGCCCGCCTGGATGGCGAGGTCGGTGAGGGCGGTGTCGACCAGCGAGACGCGCAGCTTGGCGACGATGGCGCGGTGCAGCCGTCGCGAGCGGTCCTCCAGGACCCGGCGCCTGCGCCCGGCGGCGCCGGTCGCGCGCAGGGTGGCCATGTGCTGGAGCGATTCCAGGTAGTCGGCGGCCAGGTCCTCGTAGCTGTCCCAGTGGTCCTTGCCGCGCTCGGCCAGCGCCCGGTCCCAGAGGCGGGGGAGGAGCAGGGCCGCGGCGACGGCCGCGGACAGGGCGACCGCCGCCCACGGATCGAGGGTGGCGATCCACACCAGGAGCGCGGGGGTGACCAGGCACACGACGGCGAACTGAGGGAGGTAGCGCGACAGGTAGGTGTTGACGCCCTCCACGCCGTCGACGACGGTCGCGCGCAGGGCCCCGGCCCGGGCGGCGGTGCTGTGGGCCGGGCCGAGATGGCCGAGCTGGACCAGCAGTTCGTCACGCAGCGCCGACCGGATCCGCGCCCCGGCTTCGGCGGCGGCCAGTCGCTGCCGCCAGGTGAGGAAGGCGCGCAGGAGCAGTACGGCGGCCACCGCGCCGAGCAGGGCGGGCAGCCGGCCGGTGCGGCCGGCGGCGATGTCGGCCAGCGTGACGGCCAGCAGCGCCGCCTGGGCGACATGGCCGGCCGTGACCGCGGTGAGCAACGCCGTGGCGCGCAGCAGCGGCCCCGGCGCGGTACGGGTGGCGCGCAGCAACTCGGGGTGCAGCATCATCGGCGGTCACTCCGGAGAGAAGGTGGGGAGGCGGAGGCCAGCGCGAGGCCGTGGACGAGCCACCGTTGCCGGGCGGGCCCGCCGAGCGCGGCTCCCAGGTCGGCGCCCTGCCAGGAGCCCACGGGGCGGGTGCGCAGGCCGAGCGCGGTCGCGGTGAGTTCCGCGCAGGCCACGGCGTAGCCCGCGGCCAAGTGTTCGGTGCGTATCCGCCCGGGTGGAGCCGAGTCCGGGATGCCGTCGGCCAGCAGAACGGCTCCCGCCTCGGCGATCCAGCCCTGCGCGGCCGCCCACACCGCCAGGGTCGGCCGTGCTTCTCCACCGGCGACGGGACGCGGCGTCCCGGGCCGCGCCGGGTCGGCGGTCACCAAGCCCGGGGAACGCCCGCCGACGGCGGCGCACCAGGACAAGCCGCTTGGGGAGGGGACGAGGGAACCGGCTTTGACGGCTGCGGTCAGCACGGTGGCGAGGTCGCCCGGATCCGGCTCGCCGTCCAGGGGCGGTGGCGCGCTGCGGCGGTCGGCGATGGCCCTCGCGGGAAACGAGTCCTCACCCGTGATCGGGGACTCCGCCGGCTGCCAGGTGGCGGCGGCCGTGTCACGGGTGAGGGCGGCCAGGACCGCTCCGGCGTGCCGCCCGGCAGGGCCGGGTGCCGGGCCGGGAGCCGGAGGCGCTGCCGGCGGCTCGTCGGTCCAGGCGGTGAGCGGGCACGGGGCGGTGAGGCCGGGGCCATGGCCCTGGGCCCGAACGGTGATTTGGACGGCGGCCAGCGGGTGCTCCGGTGTGGTGCCGGGCCACTCGGTGTGCCACCGGTCGGGTGGGGGCAGCCCGGCGGCGCCGGCCAGTGTCGATGCGTCCGCGTCCAGGGTCAGGCGGGCACGGTGGCCGTGGGCGAGCGCGGCCATCGCCAAGGCGGCCACGGCGTGTCCGGTGTCCAGGAGCAGCAGCGGCCAGGCACGGTGGCCGTAGTGGGATGCGGTGCGCTGGGCGGTGACGGTGAACACGACGACCGTGCCGCCGGGAGCGCCCAGCGGTGCGGGGCCGCGGCGGTGAGCCCGGTGCTCCAGCGGGTCGTAGGCGTAGCGTCCCGGCGGCAGCGAGCATCCCGGCCCGACCAGGAGATGGGCGTTGACCGGGTGCAGCCCGCCGGCGGAGGCCACGGGCCGCAGCCGCGTCGAGAGCGCTCCGGGAGCGGGGCCACCGGCATCATGCTCGTCCCGGTCGAGGGCGCCGCGAGTGATCGGCCCGGCTTTGAGGGAGTAGGCCAGCAGCGGATCCAGGTCGAGCGGGCCCGCCCCGGGGTGCGCGCCCGACGCGAGGCCGGCCGGGTCGCCTGTCCAGCGTTGCCCGGCCGGTCCGGCGGAGGTGTCGGGGGCGACCGGCCGGGTGGAACGGGCCTCGGCGAGCGCGTCGGCGGCGAGCCGGTCGGAGGTGGGGGTGACGGTCATGCTCGTGTCGCACCTCTACATATGCGGGGGAGGGGCGAGGGTGAACTCGCCGGGTGAGGCAGGGGCGGTGGTGCGCCATCCGCGGGCCAGCGCCGCCTGCCCGAAGCGCGGGCACCCGCAGTAGGCGAAGGCGGCGGGGGCGTTGGGCACCAGACCGGTGACCAGGACACGGGCCACCCGCAGCGGCGTCTCGGCCACGTCGGGCGTGGTGAGGTCGAAGGTGACCACGCGGTGCCCGCCGCGGGCGAGCCGTTCTCGCAGACGTTCGGGCGAGCCGGGCGCGACCAGGTCGACCGGCACGGACTCGGCGGGGTGGGTGAATCGCCGAGCCAAGGGCGCCATGCGATCGTCCAGCCATACCTGCACGTGGGCACCCAGGTCCCGGACGCGGCCGAAGTGCTCCCCCGCGTCGTCGAGGTAGCGGCGGTCCGGCCGGTGCTCCAGGTAGAGGCCCTTGGCGAGCATTCCGGCGTCGATCGCCTGGAACACCCATCCGCCGGGGTCGGTGAGGCCCTGGGTGAACACCCAGGTGTGCACGGCCTCCAGGACGGCTTTGCGGGCGGCCTCGGCGGGGTCGTACCGGCAGGCGAACCCGGCCGCGTACAGCCCGCGATCGGCGTCGTGCACCAGAGCGGCCATGGCCGGGGCGAACTCGTTGGGCATCTCCACCACCCAGGTCCGCAGCGGCGACCCGGCGAGGTCGGCCGGCAGTCCGGGGACGCTGTCCAGGTGGATGCCGCGCGTCGGACCGTCCAGGTGCCACCACACCTCGAGGGCGTCGCGCTCGACGACCTCAAGCAGCGCGCGTTCGACGGCGTCGTCGAGGCCGGCTCCGGTCGCGATGCCCGCGTAGTTGAGGTGGTGGGTGCGTGGCAGCGACCTCAGGTCGCCCTGCCGCCAGTTGAGATGGGTCAGTGCCACCGGGGCCAGGCAGTCGCGCTCACCGCCGCCGGGCAGGTGCTCGGTGCCCAGTGCCCACAGGGCCTCGGTGGTGTCGGTGAACCGCCGGTAGGGGAAGCGCGGCCGGTCGTACTGCCATGGGGCGTAGTCGGGGAGTTCGGCGGGGGTGAGATGGTTCCGACCGGCGAGGTCGGCGGCGGTGGCGCGCAGCGGTGCGCCCGGTTCGCCGGGTGGCGGCAGGCGGTTGCCGCAGTAGCGCTCCACCGCTTCGGCGATGGCCGCCACACGGGCTCCGCCGGGGTCGTCGAAGGTGGTGCCCAGGGCGACCCGATCGGCGGGCCAGGCGCCGAACCGGCGGGCATCGCTGACCTCAGCGGTCATCGCCACATAGCGGGCCGGGGTTCCGGCAGGGTGCTCCACCGGCGCCACCGACCGGACCAGCCCGCACACCGGGTCGACCAGAGCCTCCACCGGGAGCGAGGACGCGGGCGCGTCGGCGGGGGCATCGGCGGTCTCGGCGGCGGTCTCGGTGCGGGCGGTCATCGGGTGATCTCCTCGGCGGGGTTGATGGGGAGGGCCGTGGCGTCCGGGACGAGGGCGGGCAGCAGCAGGCGGCTCTGCGCCGGTACGACGGTGCGCAGGGAAGGCCGCAGGTCGGTGGCGCGTACCGGGTCGTGCCCGGTGTGCGGATTGCGGGCGTGGGCGGGGAAATGGTGTCCCGCTATCTCCAGTCGCAGCCGGGCGCCCGCGGGCAGGCGGCGGAACAGCGGACCCAGCGGGATGCTGATCCGGCTGGGCGACCCGGCCGGTGCCCGGCTGCGTACGATGCCGGCGGCCAGGGGCTCGGCGGTGCCGCGCGGGGTGAGGGCGATCAGGCGAGCGGCCCAGTCGGCGGTGGGCGTGTCCGCGGTGGCCAGGATCCGGGCTTCGCCGTCCCCGGCCAGGTCGAGGGCGTCGGGGAGGGGCTCGCCGACGGCCAGGAACCGGTCAGGCCGTCCGCTCGCGGGCACGTCGAGACGGTCCGACCGCACCGGATGTTCCGGGTCCGCGACGAACTCCTCGCCCCGGACCACCCGCAGATCCATGCCCACGTGCCGTGGCGGACGATCCAGTTCGTGGGCGGCCAGCCAGCGGCCGGTGCCCGCCAGGCCCACCGCGCCGCGCCGTCCCTTGAGCGACCCGCCCAGTGCTGCCCGCGCGAACCTGACGTACAGCGGTCCCAGCGCGAGCCGGTGGCCCGCACCGGCCCCCGGACCGGGGGACGCGGTGAGCGCGTGGCCCCAAGGGCCGATCAGCAACCGGGCGGCTCCCGAGCCTTGGCGCCCCCATGCCCGCCACAGCGCCATGACGTCGGTGATGAAGGGGTCGTAACTTCCGCCTACGGCGAGCAGGGGGACCGTTCCCGTTTCGGCGCGCAGCCTGTGACCGTCCGAACCGGTGCCGGTCCCGAGCGTTCCGGCGGCGTCGCCTGAGCGTTCGGCGGACCAGAGCCGTTCCCATGAGGGCAGCGGTCGTCCGAGTCGCCGGGGCAGGTCCAGCAGCGGCAGGTGGTCGAGAAGGGCGGGATCGGCGGTCATGGCCCGCTCCAGCGCGGAGGGGTCGCTGTCACACCGGTCGCCGTGTGCGGCCCACCAGCCCGCGCGCGCGAGCAGCCGTTCCACTCCGCTCGACTCGCGTGCGGTCTCGGCCAGGCCCAGCGCCGGCACGGCGGCGATGACCGCATGGGGGCGGACGTCCGGATCGGCGTGCAGCGCGATGACCAGGGCGCAGTGCGCCGCATAGGAGGACCCGCAGGCCACGATCACGCCGTCGCTCCACCGCTGGCGGCGCAGCACCCGCACGGTCGCCGCGCCGTCGTCGGCTTCGTGGAGATAGGGGTGCCACGGTCCGCTGGAGCCGTGCCGTCCGCGCACGTCCTGGGCCACGGCGGCGAAACCCCGGCGTGCCCAGGCGCGCAGCTCCGCGAGGTGCGAACCGCGGCCGTAGGGAGTGCGGATCAGGACGCAGGGAAACGGCCCCGGTCCCTCGGGCAGGCAGAGGTCGGCGGCCAGCGTCGTGCCGTCGTCGGTGGTGACGTGCATGTCGTGGCACCGGGTCATGCGCGGCGTCCGCTGATCGGGGCGACCCGCGGGACGGGCAGGACGCAGTGCTCGGTGGTCGTCAGATCTCGCAGGTCGAGCCTGCGCAGGCGGCGGCGAGGGGGCGTGCGGCCCTCCCTCGGCGTGCTGCCGTGGGCCCACGCGGCCAGGTCGGCGGCCAGCAGCGCGGCGATGGCCGCCGCCTGCGCGGGCCCGGTCACCGGGTGCCCGCCGTTCGCGGCGGCTCCGGCCCAGTAGGCGGCCAGTTCGTGATGGGCCGGGGTGGCGGCGAGGCGGCGCGCGGCCACGTGGGCGGAGAGCACGTCGCCCGGGGCGGCGGCGATCGGTTCGATCCAGACCTGCCGGCCTTCGCGATGGCAGCGGGCCCAGGCGATTCCCCGCTCGGGCAGCCGGTCGGCCTCCTCCCACAAACCTGGGGGGACGGGACGATCCAGGCACCACACCACCGCCGCGGGCCCGCGCTCCCGCCTCCGGGAGCGCTGTCCGCCGGGTGCCGGTGTGCCGGCGAGCGCCGCGACCTCCTGCGGTGTCGCGGGACGGGGGCACGCGCCCGCGGAGGACAGGAAATCGACCAGCGGCGAGGTCAGCCGCTCGTCGCCGAGCACCAGCACGTCGGAGCGGTGCGACGGCCAGGAGGGAGGCGCGTCGAGGTACCCGGCCTCGGCGAAGGCGTCCAGCAGCCGCTGCACCTCCTCGCTCTCCTCTGGCCGAGCGCGTTGGGGGCCGTCACCGTTGGACGGGACCTCGTCGTTGACCGGGGTGCCGAGCAGCTCCAGCAGCCTGGCGGCGGCCTCGGGGGAGGTGTTGAGGCGCAGGAATTCGCCGTCGGGTGTGCGCACAGCCAAGGGATGCCCGTGCGCGGCGACGATGTCGACGCCGGGGGCGAGTCGGGGCCGCGGCAAGTCTCCTCCTCGTGTCCTCGTGTCCTCGTGTCCTCATGAGCCTCGTGCGGGCCGGGCGGCCGGGACGGGGACGGGCCCGTCCGGAGCGGCTCCGGACGGGCCCGCCTGCGCCGCCTACTCCTGGTCGTCGTCGAAGGGGTTCTCGACGAGGGCGTTGGAGTGGGTGGCGGACAGGTGCGCGAGCTGGGCCTGCTCGGCGATCGGGGTGAAGACCGGCTGCTGCTGCTCCATACGTTCCTCCAAGGAGTCGGGGAGCGGCACCCCGGGTGGGCGCCAGAATGAACAATAATGAAAACGGTTATCAATATCAATAGGTGGGTTTGTCGGGATAACAGATGGGCCATCCGTGTTCGGGATCCCGGCCGACCCTCCCCTCGACGCCGAACACCTCCCGCAGCAGCTCGGGTGTCACCACGCGCTCCGGCGGGCCCTGCGCGGCCACGCGCCCGTCCCGCAGCGCCACCAGCCGTTCGGCGAAGCGCGCGGCCAGGCCCAGGTCGTGCAGCACCATCAGCACGGTCAGCCGCCGTTCCTCGCGCAGCCTGGCCGCCAGTTGCAGCACCTCCAGCTGGTGCCGCAGGTCGAGGTAGGTGGTCGGCTCGTCCAGCAGGAGCACGGGTGTGTCCTGGGCCAGTGCCAAGGCGAGGCGAACCCGCTGGCGTTCTCCGCCCGACAGGGCCTCCACCGGCCGGTCCGCCCACCCCTCCACTCCGACGTCGCGCATCGCCCGGACGGTCACGGCGTCGTCACCGACGCGCAGCATGCCCAGCGGGCCTCGCGCGGCATAGCGTCCCTGGCGGACCATCTGGCGTACCGTCAGGCCCGGCACGGCGGGCGCGGACTGGTGCAGCAGGGCGACCCTGCGGGCGGCGTCGCGGCGGGAGACCCGGGTCATGTCGGCGCCGTCCACCAGCACGCGTCCGGATTCCGGGCGCAGCACGCCCGCCGCAAGGCGCAGCAGGGTGCTCTTGCCGCACCCGTTCAGGCCGACCAGGGCGACCAGTTCGCCGGGGCGCACCCGCAGGCTCACCTCGTCGAGCACGCGCCGTCCGGGGTAGCCGAACCGCACCCGATCGATGTGCAGCATGGCGGCCCCGGAGCCGGTCCGCCCCTCGGCCGCCTCGGGCGCCGCCGCCGTGGTGCCGGGGGCGCCGATCAGTTCGGACACGATCTCACTCCTTGCTCACCTGGGGAGCCTTGTTCGCCGGGGGGATGTTCGGGCGCCGGGTCACGGCTCGACGGCGTGCCGGCGGGCGATCACCAGCAGTACCGCCGCGCCGACGCAGGTGGTCACCGCGCCGACCGGAACGCTGAGATGCTCGGCCCCCCAGGCGGTGACCGCTCGCGAGACCAGCTGGGCGACGGCGTCGGCCCCGCACACGGCGATCCCACCGGCCAGCACCGCCCCCGGAAGCGCGACCCGCAGGTCGGCCCCGAACAGGGCGAGCGCCGCGTGCGGCACGACCAGCCCCACGAACCCGAGCGCCCCCACCGAGGCCACCGCGCCCGCGGTCAGGGCCACCGCGCACAACAGCGCGAACCCGCGTGCCCGCGCCGGAGCCAGCCCCGCCGACTCGGCGACCCCGTCGCCGCAGCGCAGCAGCATCAGCGGGCCCGCCGTCAGGCAGGCGACCAGGCCCCAGCACAGGGTCCACGGCCACAGCAGATTCCAGTGCTGCCACGTGCGCGCCTCGGTCGTGCCGACCATCCACTGCACGACGCTGCCGATCTCGCCCGGTGCCGCCAGCAGGGTCACCGCCGTCAGCCCGCCCAGGGCCGCGGACACCAGCACGCCGTGCACCGCGACCGAGGCCGGATCCGAGCGCGCCCTTCCGGTCAGCAGCCACAGCAGCCCCGCCCCGCCGCATCCACCGGCCACCGCGGCGATCACGACGGCGGCCGGTGACGCCCAGTCGGCCAGGCCCGTCCCGGTCGCGGCGACCGCGCCGAGCACCGCGCCCGGGGTGACTCCGGTGACCTCGGGCGCCGCCAGCGGGTTGCGCAGCGCCGCCTGCAGGATCAGCCCCGCCAGGCCCAGGCTCGCACCGGCGCCGAGCGCGACCAGCGCCCTGGGCAGTCGGACCCGCCAGACCAGATGCTGGACGGTCGGGTCCGCCGCGCCGCCCGTGAACGCGTGCCAGGTCTCGCCGACCGTCAGGGCGCGCCCCGCGACCAGATCGGTCATGAACACCAGCGGGACCGCGAGCAGCAGCACACCGAAGGCCAGCAGTGGCCGGCGCCGCCGTCGCGCCGGGCGCAGCACGCCGGACGCGGTCAAGGACTCCCGCCGCTCGATGAGCGTCATCGGGCATCGCCCCCAGGTTCTGCACGGCGCGGCTCGGTGCGCGGGCCGCGCAGCAGCGCCACCCCCACGGGCACGCCGATCAGCGCGGTCCAGGCCCCGGCCGGAGTCTCCACCGGTTTCAGCACCAGACGCGCGGCCTGGTCGGCCCACACGGTGATCACCGCGCCCCACGCCACCGTCCAGGGCAGCCACCGCAGGACGCCGGCGTCCGGGCGCAGCCGCCGCGCCAGGTGCGGGGCCAGGAACCCCACCCACGCGATCGGGCCGCAGACCGCGACCACGGGGGCGATGAGCAGCACGGCGACGGCCAGCGCGCCCAGCCGGGCGTGCCGCACCCGCAACCCGAGGGCGCCGGCGTCCTCATCGCCCAGCCGCAGCACCGACAGCATCGGCGCGCACAGCACCAGCAGCGGTACCGCCGCCAGCAGCCACGGCCACACGTCGTGCCAGGCGTCCCAGGTGCGGCCGGAGAGGCTGCCCAGCAGATAGCGGAAGATCACCTGGAGGTCGAGCTGGTCGGCCATCACCATCAGCACCAGCAGCGCGGCCTGCAGCGCGGCCGCCACCGCCGCCCCGGTGAGCAGCACCGCCGACGGGCTCCGGCCGAAACCGGCGGCGACGAGCGTCACCGCGCCGCCGATCCCGGCCCCCGCCAGGGCGAGCAGCGGGTAGGACCAGCCGGGCAGCGTCAGCGCGAGGACCAGGGGAGCGGCGACCCCCAGCGCCGCCCCGGAGGAGACGCCGAGCATCTCCGGGACGGCCAGCGGGTTGCGCAGCGCCTCCTGCATGACGAGCCCCGCGGCTCCCAGGCAGGCCCCGGCGGCCAGGGCCAGCAGCAGCCGGGGCAGCCGGACCTCCCGGACCACCACCGTCTCCAGCCCGTCCGCGGCGCCGCCGGGCAGCAGCGCGACCAGGCGTGACGGCACGATGTTGGGCGTGCCGAGGCACAGCGCGCACAGGGCCGCGGCGGCCAGCAACCCGGCGGCCAGGACGACCGTCCGGCTCATCGCAGGGCGGCCGTCGCCTCGTCCAGGACGACCTCAAGGGAGCGCGTGCCCCGGCCCTTGGCCCACACCTCCGGGTCGACCTCGACCACCTTGCCGTTCTTGACCGCGGGGATCTGCGACCACAGGGCGTTGCGGGCCATCTTCTCCGACAGCTTCGCGCCGGGCGCACCGAACGCGATCGTCTCCACGAACAGCACGTCGACGTCCTTGGCCAGGATCTCCTCCAGGCTGTAGGTCCCCTCGACGCCGCGGCTCTTCCACGGGTAGTCGCTGAAACGCGGGAACAGCCCGGCCGCCACGTCGTTGCCCGGCGTGGCCACGCCGAAGTTCTCGTCACTGCCGAACACGATCAGTGCGGTCTTGCCGCTCCGGGCCTTCTCAGCGGCGGCCAGCTTGCCGCGCAACCGCCGTTCGGCGGCGACCGCCCTGTCGCCGCGGCGGGTGAGCGCGGCCAGCGAGCGCAGGTAGGCGACGCTGTCCTGCCAGGTGGCTGGTTGCAGGGGCCAGAAGGTGGTGGCGCCCTGCAGCGCGGGGGCGAGCTTGCCGTGCGTGTCCTCCAGCCCGATGACCAGATCGGGCTTGTGGGACAGGATCGCCTCCACCTCCGGGGCGATGAAGCCGCCCGGGACGACCGGGACCTGCGCCGCCCGCTGCTTGCCGAGGAACCGCGGGTGGGCGAGCAGCGCGGAGTTGGTGGCGGCCGGCACGAGGCCGAGCTCGGTCAGCATGTCGTCGCAGAGGGCGACCAGGCAGACCACGCGCTCGGGGGTGCGCCTGGGCGCGACCCTCTTGCCGCGGACGTCGGTGATGCTGTCGGCGTCGGCGACCGGCTGGACGGGCGGCAGGCCCGCCACGCTCGGGTCGCCCGCACCGGCGCCGGTGCGGTCGTCTGCGGCTCCGCCGCAGCCGGCCAGCAGGGCGCCGGCCGCGGCGAGCGCGACGGCAGGCCGCAGAAGGCGGCTCAGGGTGCGCGGCATGGTCGTTTCTCTCTCGTCAGGGGGCGGTCACGCACGCGGCGGACGGCCTGCGTGACGCAAGCCCTATCCGCACAACGTCCCGGCATGATAATCGTTTTCATTGTCGCTGTACATCGGACCAGCTCTTCCCGGGAGGCAATCCGTGGCATCTGTGCGGCTCGTCGCGGCCGACCACGTCGCCGGCGTCGTCCACGTCATCGAGCCGTCCACCGGCCGCCCACTGGCCCGGCTCGAGGGGCGCCACCTCGCCGAGCACGCGGGTTTCCTGCACCTGGCCGGAGGCAGGCTCGCCTTCGTCGACGACCTCGCCGGCGAACTGGTCGTCCTCGATCCCTTCGCCGCCGGGACCGCGGATCCGCCGGTGGTGGCGACCGCCCCGGTCGCCGTCCCCGCCGAGCATCTGGCCGCCGACCCCAGCGGCCGCTACGTCGCGGTGACCAGCGGTTGCGGCCGCTCATGGGAGCCCTGGAGCGACCTGCTCACCGTCGTCGACCTGGGCCGGCCCGTCCGTCCCCGTTCGGTGCGGGTGCGGACCCGCATCGGCGAACCGGGCGTCACCCTCCTGGCCGGCCCCGACCCCCTGGTCGTCCTGCGGCACCGGATGCCGGGCTCCTTGGACGTCTACCGCCTGCACGAACTGCTGGCAGCGCCCCCGGCCTGCCCGGCGGCAGAGCCGCTCCTGCGGCTTCCCCTCCCCGACGACGGGCACGGAGACGCCGTGGACCCCGCGACAGGACAGGTGTTCGCCGCCACCGGCACCGGCGTGCACCGCGCCCGCCTCCGCGGCTCCGACCTGCGCCCCGAGGAGCCCTTGCCCTGGGATACGCCGCACCGCAGCGGGGGACGGGGCTACTACCTGCGGCTCGACGCGGCGCACCGCACCCTGTGGAGCACCGTGCGCGGCGGACCCGCCGAACCGGACCGGTGGCCGCAGTGGACCAACGACGCCTGGTGGCACCGGCTGGACGAGGGCACCACAGGACGGGTTCCCCTCGGACCCGGCCTGGTCTTCCGGCTCGCCTTCGGCGCCGACCGCGTCGTCTTCACCCGCGTTCACCCCGACGGGGACGAGTTGATCGTGGTCGGCGCGGACCGGCCCGCGGTGCTCGCCCGCGTCCCGCTTCCGCCGATGGACGGCGCCCCGCGCCGAGGAGGCACTCCCTGGGACGGCGTGCAACGCCGCGCCATCGCCGCCTCACCCGCCGCCCCCCTCGTCGCCGTCACCCGCGGCGGACATGGGCAGATCCACCTCATCGACGCCCAGGCCTGCACCGACCTGCGCACACTCGACCTGCCCACACCCTTTGACGAGGGCGGCCACATGGCCATGGTCGCAGTCGGCGACCACTCGGCGAAGGACACCGTCGGCCGCTGAACGTATCCCTACTATATAGGTAGGTATTGACGGGTAACCTGCTTGGTGCCTACCGTGTCGGCGGACACCCCTGCCGGGTCCCGCCGTGGGCCGTGTGGTCGGCAGCTGACGAGGAGAGCCTTTCAGTGAGAACGTCGAGCCTTCGGGCATCCGCAACCGCGCCGGGCACGCTCGGATGACCAGGCCTCTGCACCTCGCCATCGACCTGGACGGGGACGGCGCCCACCCCGCCGCGTGGCGGCACTCGGGCCGCCCGCCCGGCGCCGTGTTCACCGGGAGCGCGCTGCGCGCGACGGTGACCGAAGCGGAACGGGCGGGGTTCGCGCTGGTGACGTTCGACGACGGACCGCTGCCCCCGTCCGGCGGCCCGAACGCCGCGGGTCGGCTGGAGGCGGGCACCCGCGCGGCGTTCGCCGCGACCGTCACCGGCCGGATCGGCCTGGCGCCCACCCTGCACGCCACCACGACGGAGCCCTTCCACACCGCCACCCAGCTCGCGAGCCTCGATCACGCGAGCCGAGGCCGTGCGGCATGGATCGTGGGCGCCGCCGCCGACCCGGACGCGTTCGCGACGATCGGCGCCGAGCCGCCCGCTCCTGAGGCACTGCGGCGGGAGGTGCTCGACGTGGTCGAGGTGTCCCGGCTGCTCTGGGACTCCTGGGAGGACGACGCGGTCATCCGGGACGCAGCGTCCGGGCGCTACCTGGACGCTGACAAGGTGCACCACGTCGACTTCGAGGGTGCGACGTTCACGGTCAAGGGCCCGCTGATCACGCCCCGGCCACCGCAAGGCCAGGTCGTGGTGCTGGCCCCCGACACGCTGGGCCTCGGTGGGCGCGCCGACATCGCTCTGGTCGCCGCACCGGATCCCGGCGCGATCGAGGAGCGGGCCGGACGCGCCCGGGAGACCGGCGTCCCGCTGGTGTTCGCCGAGATCGAGGTCGTCCTCGGTGCCACGGCCGCCGAGCGGGCCGCTCTGCTGGACGAGGACACGCCGTGGCCGGACGGCGGTGGGCTCCGGTTCACCGGAACGGCGGAGGAGCTCACCCGCCTGCTGTCCTCTCTCGCCGACGTTGTGGACGGGGTGCGGCTGCGTCCCGCCGTCCTCGCCGCCGACCTGCCGGTACTCGCCGGTGCGGTGCTGCCCGCGCTCGCGGCGGCGGGCCTGCACCGGCCTCCCGAGCCGGGCGCGACGCTCCGCGCCGCGCTCGGCCTGCCCCGGCCCGCGAATCGGTTCGCCGCCGCACAGGCCGGGCCGCGGAATGAGGTGACCGCCCGATGACCGAGACAGGCGCCCCCTACGACCCGAACGCCCAGGTCCACCTCGGGGTCTTCTACCCCGGCGTCGGACCGCAGCTGATCTGGACCGATCCGGCCTGCGCCGACCACGTCGCGATCGAGACGTTCGTCGAGGTCGCGCGGCTGCTGGAGCGCGGCCTGTTCGACGCGTTCTTCCTCGGCGACGGCCAGCGGGTCCGGGAGAACCGCGGCAGGATCCACGATCAGGACATCTCCGGCCGCCCGGACGCGATCACGCAGCTGTCCGCCCTCGCCGCCGCCACCGAGCGGATCGGGCTCGTCGCCACCCAGAACGCCACCTACAACCACCCCGCCGACCTCGCCCGCCGGCTGGCGAGCCTGGACCTGCTGTCGGACGGCCGGGCCGGCTGGAACATCGTCACCACCGACAACGCCTGGACGGGGGAGAACTTCCGGCGCGGCGGCTGGCTGGAGCACGAACGCCGCTACGAGCGGGCGACCCAGTTCGTCGAGGCCGCCAAGGCGCTGTGGGCCTCCTGGGAGCCGGACGCCGTCGCCGACTCCGGGGGCGCCAAGAGCTGGGCCCGTCCCGGCTCGATCGGCGAGGTCGCCCGGCACACCGACCTCGTGGACTTCCGGGCGGTGGCGACCGTCCCGGCCGGTCGGCAGGGCCGCCCCGTGCTGTTCCAGGCGGGCGACTCGGCCGGCGGGCGGGAGCTCGCCGCCGCCCACGCCGACGTCGTGTTCTCCGCCAACACCGACTATGCCAAGGCCGCCGCCTACGCCGCCGACCTGCGCGAACGGCTGGTCCGGCACGGCCGCCCGGTGGACGCGGTGCGGATCCTGCCCGGCGCGGGCGTCATCCTCGGCGACACGCCCGGCGAGGCCGAGGAGAAGGCGCGCTGGGTGCGCGATGAACAGATGTCACCAGTGCGCGCGATCGCGTTCTTCGAGCAGTACTGGGGCACCGACCTGTCCGGCTACGACCCGCACGGGCCGCTGCCCGGCATCGACCCCGTCGAGGGCGAGCTCGACCCGTCCCGCGGCACCATCCCGATCGAGCTGCGCACCGGCAAGTTCCGGACCATCGCCCGTTGGCGGGAACTGTCGGAAGAGCGCGGGCTGTCGCTGCTGGAACTGGCCCGCGAGGTGGCGCCCCGGCACTCCGGGTTCGTCGGCACGCCGTCACAGGTCGCGGACGAGTGGACGCGGTTCGTTCGCACCCGGGCGGTGGACGGGTTCAACATCGGCCCGCATCTGATCCCGTCCCAGTTGGAGGAGATCGTCGACAAGCTCGTCCCGGAACTGCAGGAGCGCGGTGCGTACCGTACGCACTACGAGGGCACGACCCTGCGCGAACACCTCGGGCTGCCGCCGGTCGTTTGAGGACGTGCCGCCCGCCGTTCAGGCCACCGGGCATCCGGTGCGCAGGGCGGCGGCCGTCCATAACACCAGGTTGCCGGTACGGAGGACCACGACGGCCTCGTAATCCCGGAACGTCCGCTCGCCGGAGGTCCCGCCACCACGCGGCCGGGTGGCGGGCCCGGCCAGCTCGCGCCGAGCCTGCGCGGTGGTGAGACGGTCGGCAGGGTCCTTACCGCGCCCAGCACGCCCATCGCCGTCGACCTGGCGAACGGCGTGCGGCCCGCGTGGACCGGCCCGACAGCAGCTCCATCACGATCCACGGCCGCCCGTCGGCCTCGGGATCGGCGCCGTGGCCGCGCGTGAAGGGAACGCTCGCCGCCACGGCGCCCGCCGCGGTGCGGCGCAGCGCGGCCCCGGCCTCCGATGCGCGTCGCGGGATCCTTGTCCAGCAGCCGCCCGAGCAGCAGCGCTGGCGCTCCCGCCCGGACGGGCGACGGGACCTCCCCGGCGAGGGCCGCACCGAGCGCGGCCGGCGACCACAGGTCCGACGCCGGTCCGGCGGGCTCATCGCGCAGCCGCTCGGGCGCGATGAACCCGGGCGAGCTGGGCTTCACGTCCCGGTGAGCCCAGCGGCGCCACCAGGCGGTAGCGCGTCCATGGATCTTTGATCTTTGATCTGTTACCTTGCTCGGGATGGGCCGGGGCTCCCCCGAGGTGCGGAGAAGGGAACACTCGCGACATGCCTGATCACGGACGAACACGATGCGGCTGACCCACCTGCAGCGGCTGGAGGCGGAGAGCATCCAGATCCTCCGCGAGGCCGCGGCCGAGTCCGAGCGCCCGGTGATGCTGTACTCGGTCGGCAAGGACAGCTCGGTGATGCTGCACCTGGCGATGAAGGCGTTCCACCCGTCGAAGCCCCCGTTCCCCCTGCTCCACGTCGACACGACGTGGAAGTTCAGGGCGATGTACGACTTCCGCGACTCCACGGTGGCCGAGCTGGATCTGGAGCTGCTGGTGCACCAGAACCCCGAGTGCCTGGAGCGCGGCATCAACCCCTTCGACCACGGCTCCGCGCTGCACACCGACATGTGGAAGACCGAGGGGCTCAAACAGGCGCTGGACCTGCACCGTTTCGACCTCGCCTTCGGCGGGGCGCGCCGGGACGAGGAGAAGTCGCGCGCGAAGGAGCGGGTCTTCTCCTTCCGCTCGGACCGGCACCGCTGGGACCCCAAGGCCCAGCGGCCGGAGCTGTGGCGCCTCTACAACGCGCGCAAGCACCCGGGGGAGAGCGTGCGCGTCTTCCCGCTGTCGGACTGGACCGAACTCGACGTCTGGCAGTACATCTACAAGGAGGGCATCCCGATCGTCCCGCTCTACTACGCCGAGCCCCGCCCGGTCGTCGAGCGCGACGGGATGCTGGTGATGGCCGACGACGACCGCATGCGCCTGCACCCGGGCGAGGAGCCCCGGATGCGCAGCGTCCGCTTCCGCACCCTCGGCTGCTACCCGCTCAGCGGTGCCGTCGAGAGCACCGCGTCGACGCTTCCCGAGATCATCCAGGAGATGCTGCTGACCACGACGTCGGAACGCCAGGGCCGCGCCATCGACCACGACTCGGCCGGGTCGATGGAGAAGAAGAAGCAGGAGGGCTACTTCTGATGGCGCACGCCAGCTCCGACCTCATCGCGGGCGACATCGAGTCCTACCTGGCGCAGCACGAGCGCAAGTCCATGCTGCGGTTCATCACCTGCGGCAGCGTCGACGACGGCAAGAGCACGCTGATCGGGCGGCTCCTCTACGACTCCAAGCTGGTCTTCGAAGACCAGCTCTCCGCCTTGGAGGCCGACTCCAGGAAGGTCGGCACCCAGGGCGGCGAGCTCGACTTCGCCCTGCTCGTCGACGGTCTCGCCGCCGAGCGCGAGCAGGGCATCACCATCGACGTCGCCTACCGGTTCTTCTCCACCGGGAAGCGCAAGTTCATCGTGGCCGACACCCCCGGCCACGAGCAGTACACGCGCAACATGGTCACGGGCGCCTCCACCGCGGACCTCGCCGTGATCCTCGTCGACGCGCGCAAGGGCGTGCTGACCCAGACCCGCCGCCACAGCTACCTCGTCTCGCTGCTCGGCATCCGCCAGGTCGTCCTCGCGGTCAACAAGCTCGACCTGGAGGGCTACTCGCGGCAGGTCTTCGAGGCCATCGAGGCGGACTACCGCGGCTTCGCCGCGAGCATCGGGCTGACCGACATCACCTGCGTCCCGATGTCCGCCCTGCGCGGTGACAACGTCACCGAGCCCAGCCCCAACACGCCCTGGTACGACGGCCCCACGCTCGTCGGCCATCTGGAGACCGTCGTCATCGACGACGAGCCCAAGGGCCGTCCGTTCCGGATGCCGGTGCAGTGGGTCAACCGGCCCGACCTGGACTTCCGCGGCTTCTCCGGCCGGGTCCTGGGCGGCGCCGTCCGCACCGGGGACCGGGTCCGGGTGCTGCCCTCGGGCCGCGAGTCGACGGTCGCGCGCATCGTGACCTACGACGGCGATCTCGACGAGGCCGCCGCGGGGCGGTCGGTGACGCTGACCCTCGCCGACGAGGTCGACGCCAGCCGCGGCGACGTCATCGCCGCCGCCACGGACCCGCCCGCCGTCGCGGACCAGTTCGAGTGCCATCTGGTCTGGATGAGCGAGCGGCCGATGCTGCCCGGCCGCCCCTACCTGCTCAAGATGGGCACCCGCACCACCGGCGCGAGCATCGCGCGCCCGAAGTACCGCGTCAACGTCAACACCCTCGAACGCACCGCCGCCAAGACGCTCGAACTGAACGAGATCGGCGTCGCGACCATCAATCTCGACCGGCCGATCGCCTTCGACCCCTATGCCGACGACCGCGACATGGGCGGCTTCGTCCTCATCGACCGCTTCACCAACGACACGGTGGGCGCGGGGCTCATCGACTTCGCGCTCCGCCGCGCGCACAACGTCCACTGGCAGGCGGTCGACGTCGACAAGCGGTCCCGCGCCCGGATCAAGGGCCAGAGGCCGGCCCTCGTCTGGTTCACCGGCCTGTCCGGCGCCGGGAAGTCCACCATCGCCAACCTGGTCGAGCGCAGGCTCCACGAGCAGGGGTTCCACACCTACCTGCTCGACGGCGACAACGTGCGCCACGGGCTCAACAAGGACCTCGGCTTCACCGACGCCGACCGGGTCGAGAACGTCCGCCGGGTCGCCGAGGTGTGCAGGCTGCTGGTCGACGCGGGGGTGATCGTGCTCGCCTCGTTCATCTCCCCGTTCCGCGCCGAGCGCCGGCTGGCCCGCGAGCTGCTCGGGGACGGCGAGTTCGTCGAGGTGCACGTCGACGCCCCGCTCGAGGTCGCCGAGGGCCGTGATCGCAAGGGCCTGTACGCCAAGGCACGCCGCGGCGAGCTCGTGAACTTCACCGGCATCGACTCGCCGTACGAAGCGCCCGAGGCGCCGGAGCTGCGCCTCGACGCCGGCGGGACGGTGCCGGCCGAGGACAACGCCGGCCTCGTCGTCGAGCACCTCCGCCGCGCCGGGCTGCTCCAACCGCCCGCGGACGACCGCTGAGGGTGCCGCCGTCCCCGGCACGACTCCTTGATCGCGACCGGGAAAGGCGCAGGCCGGCGTGTCACCCGGCCCGCTACGATGACAGCTGTCCGCCGTAACCGCCCAGCACCCTCGGGGTGTGCGAGTGGAAGGCAACTGCGAACGTGCAACAGCGCCGTCTCGTTCGAACGAAGACACGTGCTGTCGTCGTCGACTACGTGCTCGAGGAGCTCTTCGAGGGAAGGCTCAAGTCGGGTGACCGGATCGACCTGGACGAGGTCTGCGAGGCGCTCGGCGTCAGCCGCCTCCCCGTCCGCGAGGCGATCGTGATGCTCGAACGGGACGGGATCGTCTCGACCAAGTACCACCGCGGCGTCTACGTCGAACCCTTCGACGCCGAGTCGATCATGGACGACTTCGAGATCATGGGGGTGCTGAGCGGCATCGCGGTGCGCCGGCTCGCCGAGAAGCAGGACACCGAGACCATCGCCGCCCTCCAGGGCCTCGTCGAGGAGCTGCGCTCGGCCGACCCCGAGGACCGGGACCGCGTCTTCGAGCTGGTGCAGCAGATCATCACGCTGGAGCAGCGGGCCGGCGGGTCGCGCCGGCTGCGCGCCGAACTGCGCTCCTACCACGGATACCTGCCCCAGGCGTTCCGGGTCGGCGCGGGCCGCAGCCACGCCAGGACCGTCGAGGCGCACGACCTCGTGGTGCGCGCCATCGTCGCCGGCGACGGCGAGGAGGCGGCCCGGCACCGGCTGGAGGACTTCCGGGACGCCGGCAGGCGGGTCGTGGCGGAACTCGAGCGGCGCGGCGTCCTCAGCGGCGCCTGATCACTGGCGGCGCCGGACGTGCTTCAGGGGACCCGGTAGCCGTCGCGTGTGAGCAGGCGGACGGGGTCGGTGCCGTCCCACGCCGCGCAGGTCCGCGCGATGCGGTCCAGCCGCACGAGGAAGCCCGGCGTGTGCTCGACCACCTCGGTGAAGAAGCCGAAGTCGGCGGCGGTGTCGAAGTAGGCGACGCGGAAGCTCCCGTTGTCGCTCTCTGCGGCGAGTTCGTAGCCCAGCCGCTCGTAGTGCGCCCTCTTGCCCTCGTAGTCCTCGGTCACGGTGCACAGCTGGTGGAGCCCGGAGACCCGGCCGCGGTGCCATTCCCGGAAGATGCTGGGGCGGTCGCAGTGCTGCCGGACGAGTTCGATCTGCACCGGACCCGCCTGCGCCACCGCGACCTGGAGGGTCACCGTCGCCGCTTTCCCGCGGTACGTCGCGTGCTGGTCGACGACCGGCAGGACGTGGAAGGGGCCGACGCCGAAGACGCGGGCCCACGTCGCCGCGGCGTCCAGGAGATCGTCGACGAGGAAGCCGAGCTGGAAGAACCGGTATTCGCCCTCCGGCCAATCCTGGTCGAACAGTGGGTGCGCCGTTTCGCCCATCGCGTCGTGACCTGTCCCGTTCATCGTGCCGTCAGGGGCCGGACGAGTACCTCCTGCGTCACGCTCGCCACGAGACGCCCGTCGGAGTCGTGGATGGCGCCTCGCGTGAGGCCGCGGTCGCCGGTGAGGGCGATCGTCTCCTGCGTGTGGAGGTGCCAGCGGTCGAAGTGGACCGGCCGGTGGAGCCAGAGGGCGTGATCGAGGCTGTAGCCGGTGAGCCTGCCCACCCCGGTCCCGCCGGGGTGGGAGCGGAAGGCCATGTCCATGAGAAGGAAGTCGCTGGCGTAGGCGAGGAGCGCGGAGTGCAGCGCCCGGTCGTCGCCGATGTCGCGCGGGAGCCGCATCCAGTGCGACCGGGGCCCGTCCGCCGAGGCGCCTCCGAGGAAGGTCGGCGCCTCGCCGATGCGCATCTCCAGGGGAGGCGGCCGGTCGATCCAGCTGCGGCCCGCCTCCCGCTGCTCGGCGGGGAGTGCCTGTGCCCAGTGCTGGAGCAGCGGTAGTTCCTCCGGGCGCGGAACGTCGGGTGGCGCGGCGTGGACGTCCGGCTCGGTGGCGCCGGCGTGGAAGGAGACGATCGCGACCAGCCGCGGCCGGTCCTCCTGGAGCACCGTCACCCGGCGAGTCGACACCGACCGCCCGTCGCGCACGCGCTCCACCGCCAGGTCGACCGTACGGCCGGGTGCGCCGGCCTCGACGAAGGCGGCGTGCAGGGAGTGCGGGGCCTTCCCGGACACCGTCGCGTCCGCCGCGAGCAGCGCCTGCGCGAGGAGCTGACCGCCGAAGACGCGGTCCTGTAACCGTCCGGGCTCGGACGGCACCCGGAACCTGTCGTCTCCGGCCGGTCGCAGCCGCAGCGCCGCGAGGATGCCGTCGAGCGAGGCGAGGATCGCCGGCCCGAGGGGGTTGCCGATATCGGTGAGCACCCTGTTATTGTGGCGCAAGTTGGATCAAAGATCAAAGCTCAAAGATCAAAGGCGGTCTCATGCGGTGGTCTCGTCCGGTGGTCCCATGCTGAGCGGTGAGAAGATCCTGGTGACCGGGCCCGCCGGGCGTATCGCGTTCGGCCTCGCCCGGTCCCTCGCCGCCGCGAACGAGGTCTGGGGGATCGCCCGCTTCGGCGACCCCGCGACCCGCGCGGAGGTCGAGGCGCTGGGGGTGACGACCCGCGCCGTCGACATCGGCGGCGGCGACTTCGGCGACCTTCCGTCCGACTTCACCTACCTCCTGCACATCGCCGCCGACTTCGGCGACGACTACGAGCGGGCCCTGCGGGTGAACGCGGAGGGCACGGGGCTCCTGCTCGCGCACTGCCGCCGCGCGAAGGCCGCCCTGGTGATGTCGACGGTCACCGTGTACAAGCCGCACCCCGATCCCTGGCACCCCTTCGCCGAGGACGACCCGCTGGGCGACGCCGGGCTGCCGCATCCGAAGCCGTACTCGATCGGTAAGATCGCCGAAGAGGCCGTGGCGCGCTACTGCGCCCGGGCGTTCGACCTCCCCGTCACGATCGCCCGCATGGGCAGCGCCTACGGCGACCGCGGCGGCCTCCCCGCCTCCTACCTGCACGCCATCGCCGCGGGTCAGAAGGTGACGGCCCGCTGGGATCCGCTGCCCTACACGCCGATCCACGACGACGACATCGGCGCCCAGCTGGAGCCGCTGCTCGACGCGGCGGGCGTGCCGGCCGCGATCGTGAATTGGGCCGGGGACGAGGCCGTGAGCGTGCAGCAGTGGTCGGCGTACTTCACCGAGCTGCTCGGCACCGAGGCCGAGGTGGTGGTCGAGCCCGTGCCCGGCGCGTCGATCGGCTCCGTCGGCGACCACACCAGGCGGTCCTCGATCACCGGTCCGTGCCGGGTGCACTGGCGGGACGGGTTCCGCCGCATGGCCGCCCGCTTCTACCCCGACCGCGTCAAGGCGGGCTGAGGCCGATGGGACGCTATCCGACGGCCGAACGGCTGATGGCCGAGGCGATCGAGGAAGCCGGTCGTTCCGACTTCGGCCCCGGGGACTTCCGCGAGGGCCTCGAGGTCCTGCTCGGCAGCCTGGAACGCGACGGCGACCTCTGCCCGGAGGCCGACGCGCAGGTGATCGGGGACTTCCGCAGGCGGCTGGTCAACCGGCTCGAGGTCGAGGCGTGGTACGCCGGGCACCCCGAGGTCGAGGACGTCGCCGTGCGCGGCCCCGTCGACATCAACGGCCTGCCGCGGACGGGCACGACCGCGCTCGCCGACATGCTCTCCCTCGACCCCCGGTTCCGCTGCCTGCGGGGCTGGGAGCAGGCCAGACCCTGCCCGCCCCCGGTCCGCGAGAACGAGGCCGCCGACCCGCGGCGCGTGAAGTTCGCCAGGGACTGGGAGAACCAGTCGGCCGAGCACCGCGCGATGCACATCTTCGAGCTCGACGCCACGATGGAGGACACCGACCTCCTCGGGATGGCCTTCCACGGCCAGCAGATGGTGCTGCCGGTGCCCGGCTACCGCGACTGGTGGCGGGAGGCCGACCTCACCGAGACCTACCGCTACCACCGGCGCGTGGTGAAGCTCCTGGGGTCGCGCCGCCCGCCGGACCTGTGGCTGTTCAAGGCACCGCACCACAAGTTCCACCTGGAGGCGCTCGCGGCGGCCTATCCGGACATCCGCTTCGTCATGACCCACCGGGACCCGGCCAAGGTGGTGCCGTCGTACGCGAGCCTGGTCTCCTCGATCACCCCGCCCGCCGACGGCGAGCGCGATCTGGCCAGGCTGGGCCGGGAGATCTGCGACCACCTGCGGATCGGCATGGAACACGCCATCGGAGCGCGCTCCCGCATCGGCGAGGACCGGTTCCTGGACGTCCACCACCGGCGGCTGATCGCCGACCCCATGGGCACCGTCCGCGACGTGTACGACTGGCTCGGCATGGAGCTCACGCCGCCCGTCGAGGAGTCGATCCGCGACTGGCAGGAGGCCAACCGCGTCGGCGCCCACGGCACCCACCGGTACACCGCCGAGCGGTTCGGCCTCAGCACCGGTCAGATCCGTTCCGACTACGACGCCTACATCCGCCGGTTCGACGTCGCGCTGGAGGGCTGACGAAGATGAGCGAACTCCCGACCTGGTCCGACCAGATGCAGGCCCTCGAAGGCGTGGTGGACGACCTCCTCGCCACCTGGCGCCCGGACGGCGCGACCGAGGCCGAGGTGCAGGACATGAACAAGCTCGCGCTCTCGATCCTCGCCTGCGGGTACATGTGCCGGGTGTACACCGACGCCCGCCGCCCCGTGTTCATGCCGCTGTGGAACTACGCGTGCAACCAGGGCGGCCCCAACCCCGACTACGTGTACTCGATGATCGAGGTCGACCCGGAAGGCGTCTACCAGATCTCGGGGTACCGCGGGACGACCCGCTTCGTGGAGATCACGCAGCAGGAACCGGAGATGACCACCCCGAAGCTCCTGACCGAGCCGCGCACCGGACCGCCGCTGCGCGTCACCAACGACCTCGACGAGCTCACCCTCGGCGACGACGGCTACTTCAGCGTCATCGTCAGCGCCGAGCGGCCCGAGGGCCACACCGGCGACTGGTGGCCGCTCGACCCGCGCACCCGGCGGCTGCTGATGCGCAAGTGCTCGTGCGACTGGAAGCACGAGGAGGACGCCCGGGTCGCGGTCAACCGCCTGGACGATCCGGGCGAGGACATGACGCCCGAGGAGATCGCCCGCCGCTTCTCCGACATGGCGGTGTGGATCCAGGGAATGATCGAGTTCGACATGCTGCTGGTCCGCTACTACAGGGAGCACCACGGGATCAACGTCCTGCTGCGCTCCCAGTGGATCGAGGATGTGGGCGGGCTGGCGAAGCAGGCGTACTACGACGGGATCCACGAGATCGGCGACGACGAGGCCCTGATCGTCGAGGTGCCCCTCCCCGAGCGGTGCCACTACTGGCAGATCCTCGTCGCCGACGACCGCTTCGCCACCGTCGACTGGGTGAATCGCCAGTCGAGCCTCAACGACCTGCAGGCGCGCGTCGACGGCGACGGCACGCTCCGCGTCGTCATCTCCAAGCAGGACCCGGGCGTGCACAACTGGCTGGACAAGGCGGACTTCCGCTGGGGCATCATCCAGATGCGCTTCTACCGGGCGAACGCGTACCCGGAGGCCACGGTCACCAGGGTCCCCTTCGCCGAGGTGCGCGAGCACCTGCCGTCCGGCACGCCCGTCCTGACGCCGGCCGAGCGGCGGGAGCAGCTGCGCGCCCGGCGTGAGGGCGCGCAGCTCCGGCGGATCTGGTGAGGCGGAGCGGGCGTGCCGCGGCCGCCGTCCGGCCGTTCCGGTTCTGCGCCGGCCCGGGCAGGCTTCCCGACCGCGCCGCGCTCGTCGAGGCGGGCAGGACCATCGAGCGGCTCGGCTACGCGACCTTCGCCCTGCCCGACCATTTCACGATGCCGTTCGCCCCGCTGCTCGCCCTGCAGGCGGTCGCCGACGCGACGAGCACCGTGCGGGTCACCCAGACCGTCCTGAACCAGGACTTCCGGCACCCCGCCGTGCTCGCCAAGGAACTGGCCACGCTGGACGTGCTGTCCGAGGGCCGGCTGGAGATCGGGATCGGCGCCGGCTGGATGCGTGCCGAGTACGAGCAGGCCGGCATCGCCTTCGACTCGGCGCCGGCGCGGATCGAGCGGCTCGAGGAGGTCGTCGCCGTCCTCAAGGGGCTGTTCGCCGAGGGCCCCTTCACCTTCGGCGGGAAGCACGTCACCATCGCGGCCTTGGACGGGACGCCGAAGCCGGTGCAGCGCCCGCACCCGCCGATCATGATCGGCGGCGGCGGCCGCGGGCTGCTGTCGGCCGCCGGTCGCCAGGCCGACATCGTGCAGATCCTGCCCCGCCCTCTCGGGGGAGCGGGCACCGGATCGACGGGAGCCGGAGCGGGCGGGCCGCGCCCGTTCACCGCGGACGCCTACGAGGAGCGGATCGGCTGGATCCGGGAGGCCGCCGGGGACCGCTTCGACGACATCGAACTGGGCGCCCAGCTGCTGGAGCTGGCGATCACCGACGACCCGGACGAGCGTTTCGAGGTCTTCTTCCAGCGGTTCGGCCGGCGGCTCGGCGACGCGGTCCCGTCCCGGGACGAGCTCCGCGCCTCGCCGCTGCTCGCGATCGGGACGCTGGACGAGGTGTGCGAGAGACTCCTGCTGACCCGGGAGCGCTTCGGGATCAGCTATCTCATGGCCCCGATCGGGGCGAGGCCCGAATCGCTGGCACCGGTCATCGAACGGCTGTCGGGGCGGTGACATGACGATCGATTTCGCGCTGACCCCGGACGGCACGTGGGACGTCGACGGCGCGGGCCTTGCCGCGGCGCCCGCCGGCGCCGGTTTCTCCGCCGTCGGAATGCTCGCCCGGCATGCCGATGCCGCCTGCGCGAGGGCACTGGCCGATGCCGGATTGCGGTGCCACGAGGTGCTGGCCCTGGTGGTGACCGGCGACGAGGAGTCCACGCTGCGCCACACGCGCCGGCTCGCCGAGGCGGCGGCGGCCGTGAAGGCGCCGTGGGTGCTGACCACGTTCACAGTGCCGCTGGACGGAACCACCGCCCCGCTGATCCGGCGATGCGCGGAGGTGCTCGCCGAGGCCGGCACGGGAATGGCGGTCGAGTTCAGCCCGCTCGGCGCGGTCACCTCGATCTCCGCCGCCCTGGACGTGGTCGAGGCCGCCGGCGCCGCCAGGGCCGGGGTGCTGATCGACTCCTGGCACTTCTTCCGCGGGGACGGCACCTGGGAGCAGCTGGAGCGGGTGCCGCTCGACCGGATCGCCTACGTCCAGTTCGACGACGCCCCGCCCGCGGTGTCGGACGGCGCGATGAAGGAGACGATGCACCGCCGCGTCATGCCCGGCGACGGGACCTTCGAGCTCGACCGGTTCGCCTCGACCCTGCTGGAGCGGGGCTGGTCGGGTCTGGTGAGCGTCGAGGTGCTCAACGCCCGGCTGCGCGAGCTCCCCGTCCCCGAATTCTCGAGACTGGCCTTCGAGACCACCGTCCGGTACTGGCGATGAGCCCCCGTGGAACCAGGAGTGTCATGACAAAGCCCGACTTCCCCGGCGAGCACGACTACTCGCTCCTCGGCGAGAACCACGTCCGCGCGTACCGCGAGAGCGGCGGCGAGGTCGGCTACATCTGGAACGGCGCCCCCACCCTGCTGCTGACGACCACCGGCCGCCGCAGCGGCCTGCCGCGGACGATCCCGATCATCTACGGCCGCGTCGGCGCCGATCACCTGCTCGTCGCCTCGCGCGGCGGCGCGCCGAAGCATCCGCACTGGTACCTCAACCTCCAGGCGGACCCGGAGGCCGAGATCCAGGTCAGGCGGGAGATCCTCCAGGTCACGGCGCGCACCGCGGCGGAGGACGAGAAACCGCGCCTCTGGAAGATCATGACCGGCCTGTGGCCGAACTACGACGTCTACCAGGCGCGCACCGACCGGATCATCCCCGTCGTGGTGCTGAGTCCGCGATGAGAGGCCTCGCCGGGAAGGTCTGCATCGTCGCCGGGGGCGGTTCCGGGATCGGCGCCGCCACCGCCGTGCGGCTGGCCGAGGAGGGCGCGTCGGTCGTCGTCGGCGACCTCGACGCCGGGAACGCGGAACGGGTCGCGGACCGGATCGGGCAGGGCGCCTCCGCGATCGCCGTGCCGTTCGACATCGCCGACGAGCCGTCGGTCGACGCGCTCGTCCGGCGGACGCTCGACGCCTTCGGCCGCGTCGACGGCGTCCACGTCAACGCCGCCGACCTGTTGCCGGGCACGCTCGGGCGGGACGCCGACCCCGCGGCGGTGCCGCTGGAGGTCTTCGACCGCACCATCGCGGTGAATCTCCGCGGCCATCTCCTCGTCACGAGACGCGTCCTGCCCGAGCTGCGCGAGCGCGGCGGCAGCATCGTGTACACCGCGTCGGCGGCGGCCGTCACCGGCACGTCGGGGCGCGGCGCGTACGCGATGTCGAAGGGCGGGATCCTGTCGCTGTCGCGGCACGTCGCCCACGCCTACGGCAAGCAGCGCGTCCGCTCCAACGTCGTGGCGCCCGGCCACGTCCTGACCGAGGGCGTCCTCGCCCGCGCCGCCGGGGACACGACCGTCCTGGAACGCTCCCTCGCCGCGCTGCCGTCCACCCGGCTCGGCGAACCCGCGGACATCGCCGCCGCCGTCGCCTTCCTGCTCTCCGACGACGCCGCCTGGGTCAACGGCCAGATCCTCAGCGTGGACGGCGGCGCGACCATGCGCTGAGCGCGGGCGCAACGGGCGGGAGGGTGAGATCATCAGGGAATGCCGATCGACCCGCAGCTGCTCGCCGTGTTCACGGTGACCACCATCGTCGCCCTCATCACCCCGGGGCCCGACATGCTCTTCGTGCTCGGGTGCGGGGTGCGGGGCGGCGCCCGCGCCGGGCTGCTGGCCACGCTCGGCGTGATCACGGGGGACGCGCTGTACATCGCCGCCGCGGCCGCCGGGCTCGCCGCGCTGCTCACGGCCTTCCCGGTCGCGTTCACGGTGCTGCGGATCGCGGGTGCCGCGTACCTGATCCACCTCGGCGTGCAGATGATCCGCAAGCGGAGGAACGGCCTGGACGACGATCCGGCGGCCGGCGGGATGTCGGGCCGGCGCGCCTACCTCAACGGCGTGGTGTCGTCGGCGGCCAACCCGCAGACGTTCACGTTCATGGTCGCCTTCCTGCCGCAGTTCATCGACCCCGCCGCGGGGCCGGTCTGGCTGCAGTTCGCGATTCTCGGGGGAGTCCTGATCGTCCTGGAGTTCCTGGCCGATGGCGCGGTCGGCGTCCTGGCCGGGCGGATCGGCGGCTGGCTGCGCGGCCGCAAGGCGGTCCGCCGCAGGATCGACGCGGCGACCGGAAGCGTGTTCATCGGCATGGGCGTCACCCTCGCCGCCGAGAGCTGACCGGCGCCCCGGCTACGGGCTCAGGCCGGACTCCAGGTGCGCCAGCGCGGCGTCGATCTCGGCGGGCCCGTCCATGCCGGGGTCATGCGCCCACTGCAGCCAGACGATGGCAACGACTCCGAAGACCGCGCCGATGGCGTTCCGCAGCCGTGGATCGTCCGCGGCGCACGCGGCCCGCTCCGCCACGGCCTCGCCGACCTCGCGGATCACGCCGGGGCTCCTGCGCAGGTTGGCCACCAGCAGCTCGGGCACGGTGGCCGCGAACACCTCCCGGGCGTGCCCGCCGGCGATCTCCTCGGCGGACAGGGCGGCGAACGCCGTGCGGAACGCGCCGCGCAGCACGGTGACCGGAGGACCCGGCGGCTGGGCGGCCAGGGCCTCGGCGAGGGGCAGGAACCGGTCGAGCGTGACCAGGTGCTCCTTGGTCGGGAAGTAGCGGAAGAAGGTGGCGGGGGAGATCTCGGCGGCCTCGGCGATCTGCTCGACGGTGGTGCCGCCGTAGCCGCGCTCGCGGAAGAGCCTGAACGCCTCGTTCAGGATCGTCTCCCTGGTCCTGGCCTTCTTGCGTTGGCGCAGCCCGCTCTCACCCATGCGCCGAACCCTATCGCGCACTCAAGTGATGCTAGCCTCTCATTTGAAGGTCGACTATCAAATTCTATGGAGGTGGACGGGTGGGCGACGCGATCAACGGCCTGCATCATGTGGGGCACATCGTGCGGGACATGCGTGAGGCCATGGAGCTGTACCGCCGGCTCGGCTTCACCGTGCCGGCGCCCGCCTATCCCGTGCTGCCGCGCGTCGCGGGAGGTCCCGCCGAGCCTTTCGGGGTGGCCAACACGCATGTGCACTTCCCCGGCGGCTTCGTCGAACTGGTGGCCGTGGTCGACGACACCGGTCGCATGCCCGCCGGCGCCCGCCCGATCCCGCTGCGGGTGCCCGACGACGAGCGGCCGCGGTTGACGGCCGCGATCCGCGCCACCGCCGCGAACATCACGTCCTTCCTCGAACGCTTCGAGGGCCTCCACATCATGATCGCCGACACTCCGGACATCGACGGCGTCGCCGCGCGGCTGGCGTCGGCCGGGGTCGTTCACGGCGGCGTGCACGCGGTCCAGCGCCCCGTCGAGACCGGCGCGGGGACGAGGATGGAGCCGGCCCGCTACCTGGAGATCTCCGCTCCCGGCCTGCCCGCCGGCCGCGTGCCGGAGGGCAGGATCGGGTTCGCCGAGAACGCCCCGGGCGAGCAGCCGCACATCGACCATCCCAACGGCGCGACCGGCCTGGCCGGGTGCGTGCTGTGCGTCGCCGACCGGGACCTGCCCGAAACGGAACATCGTTACGGCGCCTACTTCGGGGAGCGGCTCGACCGGGCGAAGCTCACCGTCGTGCCCGCGTCGGCGCTCGCCGGCCTGCTGCCCGGCGAGCGTCCCGCCGCCCTGCCCGCGTTCGCCGGGTACGCGGTGTCGGTGCGCGACATCGCCGCCACCGAGCGGCTGCTGCGCGGCAACGGCGTACCGGCCACGCGAACCGGCCGGGGAGAAGTCCTCGTCCCGGCCGCCGCCGCGCTGGGCACCGCGATCACCTTCCGCCAGGACGCCTGAGCGCAGCCGATCGCGGCCGGGTGCCGCGCGGTGATTTGCGGCGGGATGTCGGTGATCTCCTTTACGGTCATTACCGTGATCAACGCCTCGGAGATCGATGAGACCACGTTCGTGATGCCGGACTCCTGGCTCGGCGCGCGGCACCCGCGCCGCGACCGTCCTGGCGTTCCGCGGCTGGCCGCGCCGGACGAGGCCGCCGCCGAACACGCGCGGTCCCTCGTGGACCAAGCCCGGGACCTCATCGAGGAGGTCATCGCCCTCCCCGGCACCGTGCCGGAGCTCGCCGACGCCGCCCGCGCCCACCTGAAGGGCGACCCGAATCCCCTCGGTGCCGCGACGGTCGCCTTCGTCGCCACCTTCCCGGCGCGCCCGATGGACAGGACGGGACAACCTGTCGCGGCCCCGGACGCCTGGGTCATCGATCACGGCGTCGCCTTCGCCGTCGCCGCGTACGCGGATTTCGCCGGCATCTGGGCCGACGGCCGAACCGTCAGGGAACCGGCGCCGGGAGAGCCGTTCCGCGATGTGTTCCGGTGGACGGGCGTGCGGTACCGGAACGCGAACGAGCATCGGGCCGGCTGGTGGTTGAACCGCACGCCCGTGAAGTGGCTGCGCACCCTTCTCGCCGCCGCGCCCGACGACGTCTACTCCGAGGCCGTCGAATGCCTTGAGGCGCGACGCGGGCACCAGTTGCAGCGGCTCATCACCGCCTACCTGGTGCCGACCAGAGACGACTGGGTCGACGACCTGTGCGCGAACACCGAACCGTCGGCGACCGAAACGTTCCAGCGGTGGATGCCGTTCTGCGCACTCGGTGGGCCGCACCAGCCCGCCGAGCTGGGCCTGCGGCTCGACGCCGGGCACGGTATCGACGTCATCGCCTCGCTGATCGACGGCGTCGGCCCCGAGGCCGCCGTGCCGCTCCTCGCCGATGCCGTGGACCGGTCGGCCGTCGGGTACGACGCCCCGCCTCCGCAGGACATCCTCCTCACCTTCCCCCTGGACGAGGCGTTCCAGGCCCTCATCGACCGAGGCCCCGACCTGGACGTCGGGCCCGCTCTCGTGGCCGCCGCCCGCCGCTACCCCGCCCGTGCGATGCGTTTGCTGCCCCGGTCGAAGGCTCCGCGGGCCGCCGACCTCCTCAACGCGCATGTCCGCGTCCACCCGTCCCTCGCCGAGACCGTGCTTCCCGGCCTTCCCGCCGAGGCCGGGGCGAGGGTCCGGGAGATCCTGGACGCCACGACCCGCTTCCCGAGCGCCACCGACCTGCCGCCCCTGCTCGTCGCGCCGCCGTGGACCCGCCCCAAGGCCAAGCCCGTCGTCATCAGGGATCTGCCCATGCCCGGCCTCCGCGCGACCGCCTGGGAGCCGGGCGAGCGGGAGTCGTGGGCGGCGGAGGCCGAGCACAAACCCGACCACCTCATCGAGGAGTGGGCCGAGGAGTTCGACAAGATCTCCTCCTTCCACCAGGCCGCCGTCCTCATGAACGGATCCGACGAGCTGGCCCGCCCGCTGCTCGCGCGCTGGGAACCCGGCGCCATCTGGCACGTGAACCGGTTCATCCTGGCCATCGTCGCGCGCTTCGGGGCCGACGCCGCCGACTGCGCCCTGTTCATCGCCCGCCGCGACAAGGCCGCCGACGGAGCGGCCCTGATGCCTCTGCTCAGTGACGAGATCGCGCGGACGATGGCGGACTGGCTCGTCCGCCGCAAGAAGCTGGACAAGACCGCCCGCGCCTGGTTCGCCCGGCACGGCCTCGCCGCCGTCCCCGCGCTCGTCCCGGACGCGCTCGGCAAGGCCGGCCCCGCTCGCCGCGCGGCCGAAGGGGCCTTGCGCATGCTCGCCGAGCGGCACGGCAGAGCCCCGATCGTCGAGGCCGCCCGCCGCCACGGCGACAAGGCCGCCGACGCGATCGAGGCCATGCTCCCCGACGGCCCGCTGGACAACGTGCCGGCGAAGGTCCCGGCCGTCGGCTGGGTCGACCCGCGCATGCTCCCGCGGATCCTCCTGCGCGACCGCGCGCAGACCCTCCCGGACGACGCCGTCGGGCACGTCCTCACCATGCTGGCGATGTCGAAGCCGCGCGAGGTGTACGCGGGGGTGCGGGTCGTCCGCGAGCTGTGCGACCCGGCGTCGCTCGCCGAGTTCGGGTGGGCGCTGTTCCGCTGGTGGGAGCTGTGCGGCGCCGACTCAAGGGAGAACTGGGCGTTCACCCAGCTGGGGCTGACCGGAGACGACGGGACCGTCCGCCGCCTGACCCCGCTGATCCGCGCGTGGCCCGGCGACGGCGGTCACGCCAGGGCGGTGACGGGCCTGGACGTCCTCGCCGCGATCGGCACCGGCAGCGCACTGATCCACCTGCACTCGATCTCCCAGCGGGTGAAGTTCAAGGGCCTCAAGGCCCGCGCCCGGGAGAAGATCGAGGAGGTCGCGGCGGGGCTCGAACTCACCGGTGACCAGCTCGCCGACCGTCTCGTCCCCGATTTCGGCCTGGCCGCGTCCGGCACGATGCTCCTGGACTACGGCCCCCGCCGCTTCGTGATCGGGTTCGACGAGTCGCTCAGGCCGACCGTCGCCGACGAGGACGGCAGGCCCCGCAGGTCGCTCCCGAAGCCGGGAAAGGGAGACGATCCGGAGCTGGCACCCGCCGCGTACAAGCGGTTCTCGGACCTCAAGAAGGACGTCCGCACGGCCGCCGCCGACCAGCTCACCCGCTTCAGGACCGCCATGGTCACGGGCCGCCGCTGGCCCGGTGGCGAGTTCCGGGAGTTCCTCGTCGCGCACCCGCTGGTCGGGCACATCGTCCGCCGCCTGGTCTGGGTCGCCGAGAACGGCGAGGGGGCCACCGCGGCCTTCCGCGTGGCCGAGGACGGCACGTACGCGAACGCCGTCGACGACACCGTCACCCTCCCCGAGACCGCGCGGATCGGCGTCGCGCACCCCATCGACCTCGGCGACGACCTGTCCGCCTGGAAGGAGTTGTTCGCCGACTACGAGATCCTGCAGCCGTTCCCGCAGCTCGAGCATCCGGTCCACACCCTCGACGAGGACGAGCGCGACGCGGGGCGCCTGACCCGCTTCGAGGGTCTCGAAGTCCCGGCCGGTGCCCTTCTCGGCCTCGTCCGGCGCGGCTGGGAGCGCGGGGCGCCGATGGATGCGGGCATCGAGCACTGGATCTCCCGCCGTGTCGCGGACGACCGGCACCTGGTCCTCACCCTCGATCCCGGCATGAGCATCGGCATGCCCGACGAGAACGGCCCGCAGACCCTCGTCGACGTCCGGCTCGCCCAGCACCCCTACCACTACCGGAGAGACGAGCCCACGTCCCTGCGGTTCGGCGACCTCGACCCGATCGTCGCCTCCGAGCTCCTCGACGACCTGATCCAGCTGAAAGGCTCGGCGGAGTGAACGCACCGCCGGGCCCGATCAGCCGGTGCGGGTGAGGGTGTCGATCGCGGCGACCTCCTCGGCGGTGAGGTCGAAGCCTTCCAGGTCGAAGTTGGCGGCGATGCGCTCCCGGTGCGAGGACCTGGGGAGGATCACGATGTCGTGTTCCAGGTGCCATCGCAGGACGACCTGCGCGGGAGTGACACCGTGCCGCTGGGCGATCTCGGTGAGGGCAGGGTCGTTCAGGTCGGTGTTCTTCAGGCCGCTGTAGCCCTCGACGACCACGCCGCGGCGGCGGTGCTCGTCCAGCAGGGCCGGATCGTGCTGTCCCGGGCTCCACGGGATCTGGTTGACCGCCGGCCGCCGCCCGGTGGCCTCGGTCAGCAGGTCGATCTGGGCCGGGCTGTAGTTGCTGACCCCGACGTTGCGGGCCAGTCCCGCGTCCCGGGCCGCCAGCAGCTCCTCCCACGCCGGGACGAGCGCGTCCCGGCCGGGCGGCCAGTGGATCAGCCACAGGTCGACGTAGCCGGTGTCGAGCAGCCGGAGGCTCGACTCCAGGGCGCGGCGGGCGTGCCGCGCGTCCTGGGGGCGCAGCTTGGTGGTGATGAAGACCTGCTCCCGGTCCACGCCGCCGTCCTTGACGGCCCTGCCGACCTCCGACTCGTTCTTGTACAGCGTCGCGGTGTCGATGTGCCGGTAACCGATATCGAGCGCCGCGCGCACCGACTCGTAGGCGGTCTTGGACCGCAGCTCCCAGGTCCCGAAACCGATCAACGGCAGCGCGGTGCCGCCGGGCAGGTTCACAGTGCGGATCATGCACCGCATTGTGCCCCCTGGCACCTCCGGTTCGGTGCAACGGCGGTGCGCCTGTCGCCGATCCGCATCGGACGCCCGGTCCGTGCGGACCGGGCGCCCGATGCGGCGGTTTCACCAGGTGACGGGAAGTTCGGAGAAGCCCCGGATCAGGAGGCCCTTCTTCCAGGCGAGCCCGGCGTCGTCGCCGGCCACGAGCTCGAGACCGGGGAAGCGGACGAGAAGGGTCTCCAGGGCCGTCCGGAGTTCGGCCCGGGCCAGCTGGGCGCCCAGGCAGAAGTGGACGCCGTGGCCGAAGGCGATGTGGGGGTTGGACGGGCGGTGGACGTCGAGGCGGTGGGCGTCCTCGAACACCGACTCGTCGTGGTTGGCCGAGTTGATGGACGGGATCACCGAGTCGCCGGCGCGGATGGTGACGCCGGACAGCTCGACGTCCTCGACCGCGACGCGGGGGATGCCGCTGACGGCGCCGAGCGGGGTGTGCCTCAGCAGTTCCTCGACCGCCCGCGGCACGAGGGCGGGGTCGGCGCGCAGGGCGGCGAGCTGCCCGGGGTTGCGGGCCAGCATGTAGACGAAGTTGCCGATCTGGGTGGCGGCGGTCTCGTGGCCCGTCACCAGGAGGCCCACGCCGAACTCGACCAGTTCCTGCTCGGAGAGCCGGTCGTCCTCGTCGCGGGCGCGGACGAGATCGCTGAGCATGTCGTCGCGGGGCCCGGCCCGCCGCTCCTCGATCAGGCCGGCCAGGTACTCGTTCAGCGCCATGACCGCGGCGAAGATCTCCTCGGGCGGGAGCGCCGTGGTCGACAGCAGGGCGTCCGACAGCTCGCGGAAGCGGTCCCGGTCGGCGTAGGGGACGCCGAGCAGCTCGCAGATCACCGTCACCGGGAGCGGGAGCGCGAACATGGAGACCAGGTCGGCGGGCGGGCCGTGCTCCAGCATCGCGTCGGCGAGGCCGCCGGCGATCTCGGCGATGCGGGGGCGCAGCGCCTCCACCCTGTTGCCTGTGAACGCCTTGGAGACCAGGCTGCGGATCCGGGTGTGCTCGGGCGGGTCCATGCTCATCACCCCCGCCGGGAACAGCGGCTGCGGGGTGAACCTGGGGCCGTCGGGGTTGGCGGTGGTGGCCCGGCTGCTGAACCTGGGGTCGGTGAGCACCTTCCGCACGTCGGCGTGGCGGGTGACGAGCCAGGCCGGCCCGCCGAAGGGGAGCTGGACGCGGCTGACGGGCTCGTCGGCGCGCAGGTGCCCGTATTCGGGTTCGAGGGCGAGGCCGGTTCCGTCGCCGAAGGGGTAGCCGGGGGCGTTGTCGGTCACGGTGGTGATGCCCTTCTAGTCGAGGGGTGCCAGGAGTGTGCCGTCGGCGTCGCGGACGCGGATGGCTTCGAGCGGACAGGAGTCGGCCACGGCGAGGAGGAGGTCGGAGGGGGCGGGGTGCGCCGACCGGGGAACGGACCGGTTGCGGTCGCCGTCCAGCTCGAAGTGGCCGGGTGCGGTGCCGACGCACATCCCGCTGGCGATGCAGGCCGCGGTCACTTCGACGTTCCAGTTCGCCTCGCTCACGCCGGCACCGCCTCCGTGGCGGGCGACGCCTCGTCCCGGGCGGCCCGTGCGCGGCGGATCCGCACGAGCATGACCGTGTAGACGAGGTCGAGGGCGAGGATGGCGAGGTAGAGGAACGGCAGCAGGACGGACTCGTCGTAGACCGGGGCCGGCGGGTAGAGGTAGACGCCGAGGGCGGCCAGGGCGGTGCCGGTCATCTTGCAGACCGCGATGCCGACCGACTGGCCCGCGTCCGACCTGCGGGCGTTGAGCATGACCAGGAACAGCGCGGACATGGCCAGGTTCTGCACGAACGAGGCGCGGACCCCGTAGATGTCGTCGAACTCCTTGTTCAGCAGGACGATGGTCGGGCCCGTGATCGCCAGGGTGAGCGCGAAGAGCCCGTAGAAGGTGGCGGGGGAGAGCCAGCCGAACTGGCGCGGCCCGTAGCGCAGCACCTGGACGAGGATGACCAGGTCGAAGACCAGCCAGACGAAGTTGACCACGAACTGGGCGGCCAGCTTGGTGGGGTCGTCGTGCGGGGGCAGCTCGACCAGCGTGTAGTAGAACTCCCAGGTCAGGTTGGCGCACAGCGCCACCAGCGGCATGCCGTAGATCCGGTCGCGGCGGGACCGCAGGATGATCAGGATGTAGGCGAGCGTCCACATCACGCCCGCCAGGGACTGGATGATGATGCCGGTCATCGCGTCGTACCTCCGGATCGGCTCAGGCCCCGGCGGGCCTCGCGGGCCAGCGCCAGCGCGTAGCCGACGATCTGGGCGGCGGCGGGCCGCTGCTGCGCGGGCGCCGGGATCTCGTTGTCGTCGCACACGACGTCGATCAGGTAGGGGCGCCGCGCCAGGCGCGCGACCCGCAGTGCGGCGCGCAGCCCGGCCATCGTGGTGACCCGTTCGGCGGCGAGGCCGTAGCCGCGGGCGATCTCGGCGAGGTCGCCGTTGTGGAGGGCGGAGCCGTACTCGGGCCAGCCCATGATCTCCTGCTCGAACTTGATGGCGCCGAGCCGCCCGTTGTCGAAGACCACCACGACGACGGGCCGGTCGAGGTCGCGCAGCGTGGCCAGCTCGCCGAGGGTGACGGCGACTCCGCCGTCGCCGGCGGCGGCCAGCACGGGCCGGTCGGTGAACGCGGCGATGCCGGCGGCGGCGGGCACGGCGAAGCCCATCGTGGCGAACGAACTGGTCCACACGAAGTCCTGCCGGCCGGTGAGGTAGCGGTAGATCCAGAGGGTGGTGAGCCCGACGTCCACGGTGATCAGGGGAGCGGCGGGGCCCCGGGCGAGCTCGTCGGCCAGCGCCAGCGCCAGCGCGGACGGCCTGATCGGGCTGCTCGCCCGGGTGGGTATGCGGCTGCGCCGCCGCCGGGTGGCCAGGAACCTGTCGTGCCGGGCGCGCACGAACGCCTGCCGGCCGGCCTCGGGCGGGGCGGCGGTGCCGATCCGCTCGGCGAGCGCCTGGGCGGTGTGCCGGGCGGTGCCGTGCAGGGCCACGTCGGCGCGGGCGGCGCCGCCGAGCCGGCCGAGGTCGTGGTCGACCTGGACGAGGAAGTAGCCGCCGGGCAGGTCGAAGGCGGAGGCGCCGCGCCGTGAGACGCCGAAGGCGACGACGACGTCGGCGGCCTCCAGGGTCTCGGTCGCGCACTGGTGGCCGGACGAGCCGACCGCCCCGGCGTAGTGCGGGTGGTGGTCGGGCAGGACGCCGCGGCCCGGCATGGTGCTGACGACGGGCGCGCCGAGCGCGCCGGCCAGTTCGGCGATCTCCGCCCCGGCCCCCCGGCCGCCCCGCCCGGCGAGGATGACCGGCCGGCGGGCGCCGGCGAGGCGCGCGGCGGCGGCGTCGAGTTCGGTGTTCCCGGGCAGGACGGCCGTGGCGGCCGGGGGTGCGGGGGCCGGGAGGGGCCCTCGCACCGGCCGGTCCAGGACGGCGGGGTCGATCTCCAGGTAGACGGCGCGGCCCTCGGACGCGGCGGTGCCGAGCGCGTGGGCGGCCTCCGCGACGGCGCCGGGGTCGTCGCCGACCCGGAGCGTGCGGGCGGCGTCGGCCAGGAGGCTGGTGCCGTCCACCACCGTGCCCGGCGGTCCGAGGACGGCGAGGGGGGCGTGGTCGAACGAGGCGTCGTAGAGGCCGTTCAACTGGAGGACCGTGTCGGCGTCCGCGGCCGTCAGGCACAGGGTGAGCCGTCCGGTGTGCTTGGCGACCGCCGAGGCCGTCATCGCGGCCGACTCCGGATGGTGGACGGCGTGCACGGTGATCCCGGCGTCGCGGCACAGCGCGGCGAGCGGCTCGGTGCCCGCGCCGGGCCGGACGTAGGCGGCGGCGACGTCGAGACCGGCCAGGACCTCGGCGAGCACGGATCGGGTCGAACCGGCGGCCGGGGTCGTCAGGGTGACCTCTTCGCGCGCGGGCTCGACGAGCCCGTCCGCCGGGACGGTGATCACGGAGGGCCCGTCCGGGGGCGCCGCCAGCAGCCGCTCCAGGTCGGCGACCGAGGCGGCGCGCTCGGCGGCCAGCCCGCCCCCGGCGGCGAGGCGGCGCACGTCCGTCCGGCGGTCCTCCTCCACGCACACCAGCGAGACGGGCAGGCGGTAGCGGGCCAGGGTGAGCAGCTCGGCGGCGAAGTCCTGGAGGCCGCGGTCGGTGGTGACGGCGTGGACGCGGCGGTCGGGGTGGGCGAAGGACGCCCCGATGGCGGCGGGCAGGGCGGCGCCTGCGACGCGCAGCCCGTAGGACGAGGTCAGCACCCTGTCACGGACCGGCAGGGCGCCGAACGCGCCGTCGAGCATCCGTCCGGGTTCGAGGGCGACCACGGCGTCGGCGGGCAGTGAACGGTCGAGAGCCTCCCAGAAGGGCAGGCCGGACGGCTCGGTCCGCAGGCCGTCCACGTCCGCGGCCAGGTCACCGTCAGGGGAGGCGGGGGAGAGGGCGCGCAGCTGCCGCAGGATCTCGGCCGGGTCGCCGAGCAGCCGCGTCCAGCCGGGGCGGCCGGGGTGGGAGCGCTCGGCGCCGTCGGCGACCTGCAGGACGGGGTGCCCGCCGGCCAGCCCGCGCGCGGCGGAGCTGGAGGCACCGACCAGAAGGAGCCGGTCGGTGCCTTCCAGGACCCGTGCGCAGTCGGCGGTCCTGCCCTGCAGGACGGGCAGGGCGCGGTCGTCGTGCGGCGCCGCGAAGTAGCGGTAACCCTCGGGCAGGACGAGCACGGGCGCGCCGATCCGCTCGGCGAGCGCGTCGATGTCCCCGGCGAGATCGGACGGCACCGCGCCGACGATCACGGCCGTCCTGGCCCCGGAGAGCAGGTCCGCCGCCTGTTCCAGGAGGGCCTTGTCGGCGGCGCCGCCCGCCGCGGGGGGCCGCCGGACCACGGGTTCGGGGGCGCCGCGAAGGGGCGCGGCGAACACGTCCGAGGAGATGGCGAGGTGCGCGGGCCCGCGCCGCAGGGCCGCCTCGGCCATGGCGCGGTGCACCATCCCGATCTGCCCGGGCGCCGCGACGTGGCGGTTGTACAGGGCGGCCTCGCCCATCAGCGCCACCGGGTCGATCTCCTGGAAGGACTCCAGCCCCACCTGCTCGACCGGGACCTGCCCGGAGACGGCGAGCAGCGGGGCCCGGTCGGCGTGCGCCTCGTACAGGCCCAGCGGCAGATGCGTGGCGCCCGGCCCGGCGGTGCCCATGCAGACGCCGGGCAGCCCGGTGAGCTTGCCGTACGTGGCGGCCATGAGCGCGCCCGCGCCCTCGTGGCGCACGCCGACGAGCCGGATCCGGCCGTCGCGCCGCAGCGCGTCGACGAAGGCGTTGAGCGACTCGGCGGGCATGCCGAACACCGCGCTCACGCCCGCGCCGGCCAGTGCCGCGACCAGCGCGTCGGCGAACCTGCGCCGTCCGGCCAGTTCGCTGTAGACATGTCGGTTGGCCTGCATCCCGGTCAGCCCTTCTCTCGGACGGCGGCGTGCACGACCGCGATGCCCCCGGTCAGGGGGAATCGCGTGTATCCGGTGAGGCCCGCGTCCAGCAGCAGGGCGCGCACGGCCTCGGGTCCCCGGTAGGTGGTGATCTCCTCGCGCAGGTGCCGGTAGCCGCTCATGCCGCGGGCCCGCCCGAGCAGGCTCATCACGCCCAGCCCGCCCAGGTAGAGCGAGCGCAGCAGCGGCTGTTCGGGGACGCCGAGCTCCAGCAGGACCAGGCGCCCGCCGGGGCGGAGCACCCGCGCCATCTCCGCCGCGCACGCCCGCCGGTCCGCCATGTCGTCGATGGCGAAGGCGATGCAGACCGCGTCGAAGGAGGCGTCCGGGAACGGGAGCCGCTCACCGGGCGCCGTTCTCAGCGTGATCCGGCCGGAGAGGCCCTGCCGTTCCAGCCGCCTGGCGGCCACCGCGAGCATCGAGGCGTTGATGTCGCAGGCGACGACGCGGGCGCCGGGGCGGTGCCGGGCGACGGCGATGGCCAGGCTCGCGGTGCCGGTGGCCACGTCCAGGACGTCCCCCTCCGGGGGCGGCGCGAGCCGGCGGGCGGCCTCGCGGCGCCAGCGCCGGTCGGAACCGGCGCTGAGCAGCGAGTTGAACAGGTCGTACCGGGGCGCGATCCGGTCGAAGAGCTCCTGCGGGGTGGCGGGACGGGCGGATGCTCCGGTCGGGGGTTTCATGCGGTCGGCTCCTCACGGGTCGGGGTCGGACCGGTGCCGGTGTCGGTGTCGCGGCGGGAATCCACGGCGAGCAGGTCGCTCGCGGCGATGATCAGGGCGCCGGAGGCGATGACGGCGACGCTGCTCCAGCCCGGTTCCTGGAGCAGCAGCACGGTCGCCAGGAAGCCGCTCGACAGCACCATGTCGCGGCGCAGCACGGCGTTGGCGGCGGCCGCGTCCCCGGACCGCACCAGGCGGAAGCCCTGGTAGGCGGCGACGAGGGTCCAGGGCAGCGCCCACAGCACGGCCGCCGGGGAGGCGCCGGCGACGGGCAGCACCGGCAGGCACAGGTACGCCGCCACGGTCACCAGCGCGGCGCAGCGGGCGGCGGCGGCCCGGCTGGGGAACAGGGTGGCCGAGGTGCGCAGCCCGGCCGCGCGGTCGCCGTCGAAGTCGGGGACGTTCTTCACCAGGCCCTTCGCGACGAACCAGGCGCACAGGAAGCCGAACATGCCCCAGACCGGGCCGGGCAGGGCGCGCATGCCGCCCTGGCCGATGAACCAGCCGATCAGGAACGGCCCCGCGACGGCCTGCGCGAAGACGTACAGACCGAGCAGCGGCCGCGCCTTCAGCCTCAGCGGCCGGAACGAGTACTGGTGCAGGCCGATCAGCCCGATCACCATGAAGACCACGAAGCCGGGCCCGTACACCACGGCCGCGCCCGCCATGAACGCGTTGAGCCCGGCGAGGGTCCAGGCCAGCCGCCGCAGCCCGAGCCGGTAGAGCATCCACATCCGGCCCGGCAGGTTCCGGCTGTCCTCCTCGACGTCGGTGTAGGTGTTGTGGAGGTTGGCGGAGAAGCCGACGAGCAGGGCCAGCACCGCGCCCAGCACGGCATGGCCCGGCGGGACCGGCGCGGGCGCGTAGCCGAGGCCGAGCGCGTAGGCGACGAGTCCGGGCACGCAGGTGCGCGGGCGGCCCAGCGCCACCAGCAGCCGCAGGACGGTGCCCGGCGACGCCGTGCCGCCCTGGGCCCGGATGGCCGCGACCTGCTCGGCCGGTGGCAGGGCCACGAAGCCGCGGGCGGTGAGCGGTGCCGGGGGCGCGGAGGGGGTCGAGGTCGTCATCGACGCCCCCTCAGTGCGCGCGGCGGGCGAGGCATGCCACCAGTTCCGACAGCATCGCCGACCCGGCGGGTGTCAGCCCGGCGGCGGCGCCCGACAGGGCGCCCACGGCGTGCCGGGTCTGCTCCTCCACCGCGGCGCGCGTCCGCCGCAGCGCGGAGGAGTCCTTGACCAGGTCGACCACCTCGCGGACGGTGCCGCCGTCCTCCGGCCGGACCGCGTCCAGGAGGCCGGCGAGCCGCGCGTCCTCCTCCCGCGCGTACAGCACGGGAAGCGTGAAGACGCCCATGGCCACGTCGTGGCCGGCCGGTTTGCGGAGCCGCTCCTCCGAGCCGGTGAGGTCGAGCAGATCGTCCACCAGCTGGTAGGCGAGCCCGAGGTGGTGCCCGTAGGACGTGAGGGCCTCGGTGGTCTCGGCGCCCGCGGCCAGGGCGCCCAGCCGGCACGAGGTGGCGAGCAGGGCCGCGGTCTTGCCGGTGATGGCGTCGTAGTAGTCGCCCTCGGTGCGGGCGGCGTCGAAGAGCAGGGCGGACTCACGCGCCTGCCCGTCGCAGAGCCGGGCGAAGGTCTCCGAGACCAGCGCGCCCTCGCGCCGTCCCAGCCCGCACGCGACGGCGACCGCGCGGGCGAGCAGGAAGTCCCCGGCCAGCACGGCGCGGATGTTGCCCTCGCGGACGTTGGCGGTGGGCACGCCGTGCCGGACGTCGGCCTCGTCCATGACGTCGTCGTGGACGAGGCTGGCCACGTGCAGCAGCTCCACCGCCGCCCCGGCGCGAACGGCCCGTTCGCGGTCGGCGGGCCGGTCCGGGCCCGGCGCGCCGATCCGGGTCGCGTAGGCGGTGGCGAGCGCCAGCAGCGGGCGAAGCCGCTTGCCGCCGGACACGACGCCGGCCAGCGAGCGGGCGATCAGCTCGTCCCCGCTCCCGGCCTCCTCGCGCACCAGGTCGACGCACGCGCGCAGGTCGGCCGCGAGCCGTTCCTCGGTGGCGAAGCCGGCGACCAGCCGGTGCGGTTCGAGCCCCAGCAGCCGGAGAACGTGCGCGCCGGGTTCTTCCCCCACATTCCCAGGTGAGGGCGGCATTGCCTGCAACAAGGAATCCACGTTGCACCTCCCTTGATCAACAACGCCAGCGATATTACCTCCGATATTTCGCGGATTGCAATTGCCTGAGGCGGTGCGAAAAGGTTTCCGTGACGTTAACAAAAATGCCCTATAATCGCGCACACAAATAACATGGCAAGATCTGGCTGTAAACTCGCCGAGGAGCGAGAAATGTCTGGCGTTGACTCGGGCAAAGGGCGTGTGGACAGTGGAAACGTTGCCCGTGTCTGCGCTCGAATCACTCTCGGAGAGAGGTGCCCGAATGCAATTCACCCTTCTTGACGACCTTCGTCTGGCCCGGGAATTCGACCGGCGGATGGCCTATGCGATGCGCGATCTGAGTCGACGCTCGGGACCGGTCGCGACCTACGGTTTCGGGCCTTTGAAAACAACGTTCCTCTTCGGGCCGGAAGCCAACGAGTTCCTCTTTCGCAATTCCGCGAAATTCCGCTGGCGCGGCGGCTTCGAGACCCTGATCCCGCTCGCCGGCGAGACGGCCCTGCTGGTGAGCGACGGGCCCGGCCACGACCGCCGGCGCACCCTCGTCCAGCCCGCCTTCCACCGCGAGCCGGTCGCCGGCTACCTCGCGGTCCTCCTGGACAAGCTGGACGCCACGCTCGACTCCTGGCGCCCCGGGGACCGGATCGACCTCTACCGGACCTTCCGCTCGCTGGTCCGCTCGTCCACCGTCCGGGGCTTCTTCGGACCGGAGCTGGCGGCCCAGCAGGCGCCGCTGGGCGCCGACCTGGAGGAGGTGCTCCGCCTGCTGAACTACTCACCGCCCAAGCAGCAGCTGCTCCAGGCCGTCCCCAACCCGCTCTGGCGGCGCGCCAAGGCCGCCCTCACCCGCATCGACCGGCGGGTCCGCGCCGAGATCACCCGGCGGCGGGACGCCGGCAACCCGGGCGACGACATCCTCGGCCTGCTGCTGGGCGCCCACGGCGGCGGGCCCGCCATGACCGACACCGAGCTCCGCGACATGGTGGTCAGCCTCATCGTCGCGAGCTACGACACCACGAGCGCCGCCCTGTCCTGGGCCGTCTACGCCCTGTGGTCGGACCGGCGGGCCTGGGCCGCGGCGAGGTCCGAGGTCCGGGAGCGGCTCGGCGCGCGGACCCCGGAACTGGGCCTGCTGCGCGGGCTCCCGTACCTCGACTGGGTCACCTCCGAGACGCTGCGCCTCCACCCGCCCGCGATGGCCGGCGCCCGCAAGGCGGCCGAGGACTTCACCTTCGCCGGCCACCGGGGCCGCGCCGGCGACCTGGTCGTGTTCAGCCAGTACGTCACGCACCGGCTGCCGCGCATCTGGGCCGACCCGGACCGCTTCTGGCCCGAGCGCTGGGACCGCGAACGCCCCGGCTACCGGCACCCCTCCAGCTACGAGTACCTGCCCTTCGGCGTCGGCGCGCGCCGCTGCCTCGGCTCCAACCTCGCCCGGGCCGAGATCGCCGCCGTCCTCGCACGGCTGCTGCAACGCACCGACCTGACGCTGCTGTCACGCGACGTCCAGCCGACGGGCTTCACCGCGATGTTCCCCCGCGGCGGCGTCACCGTCCGCGTCGACCACGTCCGCGCACCCCTCTCCGTGACCTGACCCCCTCGGTGGGCTCGCCGGGTCAATGGGCGACGCGGCGCGAGAAGGCCGCGGCCTGGCCGCGGCTGCGCAGCCCCAGCTTGGTCAGGATCCGGCTGACGTGGGTCTTGACGGTGTGCTCGGACACCACCAGCTCGGCGGCGATCTCACCGTTGCTCAGCCCCTGGCCGACCAACCGCAGCACGTCCTGCTCGCGCGGCGTCAGCTCGCGCAGGCGGGCCAGGTCGGCGGCGTCGACGCGCCGGGCGCGACGATGGGCGACGTAGCCGCCGATGACGCGGCGGGCCACGCCGGGGCTCAGCGCCCCGTCGCCGCCCGCGGCGGCGCGGACCGCGGTGAGCAGTTCCTCATAGGAGCTGGTCTTGAGCAGGAATCCGTTGGCGCCCAGGGTGAGGGCCTCGTCCACGTACTCGTCCAGGTCGAACGTGGTGAGCATGACCGCGTGGACGCCGTTCCCCCCGAGCTCGCCGGTGCGGGCCAGCTCGCCCAGCACCCACAGGCCGTCGTGTCCGGGCATGCGCACGTCCAGCAGCAGCACGTCGGGACGCAGCGTGCCGCACAACCGCAGGGCGTGGTCGCCGTCGGCGGCGACACCGGCCACGGTGATGTCGTCCTGGGTCTCCAGGATCGCCCGCAGGCCGTCGCGGACCACGCGTTCGTCGTCGGCGATCACCACGCTGATCGGGGCCTCACCGGAGCGCATGCCGGCGGCCCTCCCAGCTGTAGGGAAGGGTGGCCGTCACCCGGAAGCCGCCGCCGGTCATCGGCCCGGCGCTCAGCTCGCCGCCGACGGCGGCCACCCGTTCGGTCAACCCGGCCAGGCCCATCCCGGAGCCCGGCACCGGCCTCACCGGCCCGGGCGGAGGGCCGGAGCCGACCTCGACGTCGATCTTGGTCGTCCCGGCATCGACGCGGACGGTGACCGGGGCGCCCGGGGCGTGGCGGCGGGCATTGGACAGGCTCTCCTGAACGACGCGGTACGCGGCGAGCTGGACCGGGCGAGGCGGGGCGTCCAACGGTCCGGTCGTGGTCAGCGTGACCGGGTTGCCCGAGTCGCCCGCGGTCCTCACCAGCGCGTCCAGGCCGGACAGGGACGGGGCGGGGGCGCGCGGAGCGGTGGCGGCGGTTCCATCGCGCAGTACGCCGAGCAGATCGCGCATCTCCTCGGTGGCCTGCCGGCCTGCCGCGGCCAGGGAGTCGACGCGTTCACGGGCCCAGGGCGGCAGCTCCCCGGAGCGGGCCCGCACGGTTTCGGCATGGACGACCAGCAGCGTCAGCGAGTGCGCGACGACGTCGTGCATGTCGCGGGCGATGCGGACGCGTTCGGCCGCCGCGGCCTGCTCGGCCCGCAGCCGCTGTTCGCGGCGCGCGTCCTCGGCGCGCTGCTCGGCGGCGGCCAGCAGCACGCGGTGGCTCCGCGCGGCCACGCCCAGCGCCCAGGCGACCGGCAGCACGGCGACCAGGGCCAGCACGTCCGAGCCGCCCCGCCAGCCCTGCGGCGCGGTCGCGTGGTTGACCACCAGCCCGGCCGCCACCAGCAGGGCGCCGATGAACAGGGCCGCCGTCGAGCGGTTCCGCGGACTGTAGGCGCCCACCGCGTACAGGGCGAACGCCGGCGGCAGGACGGCCAGGCTGCTCAACTTGACCTCGGCGGCCGCGGCGCCGACCTCGACCCCGGCCAGCACGGTGAGGACCGTGCAGAACACCGTCAGCGGCCGGCGGCGCCGCCCGGCCAGCGCGGCGACCGCCACCACGGTGTAGCCGCCCAGGGCCAGCCACGCGGCCGCGGACGTGTCGGTGGTGGCCTGATCGACCAGCGCCGGCGCGACCGCCGCCACGCCGAGCGCCCGGCGCCCCGCGACCGTCACCGCGTTCTTCCTGCTCATCGGCTCGACCCTACGGCCGGCCGCCGACACGCGGCATCGCTCGAAGGAGTGATCCGCGGCGAGGTGCGCCCTGGCTCTTCCGAGGGACCGCGCGCGTGCCGGTGGGCTCGTTTCGCCGATGCGTCCGGCACCCTCCGGCCGCTGCGATGGAGCCATGTCCAAGAGTTTCTCCAAGATCCAGGGGCCGCCCTCGGCGCCTGAGGACGCGGCGCCGTCCGCGCGTCCGACCCGGCTGGCGCGGTGCCTGAAGATCGCCAAGTGGCCGCTGCTGCTCGCCTGGATCGCCGCGGCGGTCGTGGCGACCGCGCTCGCCTCGGGTCTGGAAGATGTCCAGCGCAACGACGCCGCGGCCTACCTGCCCGGCGGATTCGACTCCAGCCGGGTCGCCGCGCTGGCCGAGCCCGACCCGGACCGTCCCGAAGCAGAGACCGCCCTGGTCGTCTACCACCGCACCGACCGCGCCCGCCTCACCGACGCCGACCGTACGGCCGTCGCCGGCGACCGGCGCGGGGCCGCCGCGATCCCGGCCACCCGGCCCACCGGCACGGTGCTGTTCTCCGCCGACGAGACCGCCGCGCTGTTCGCCGTCCAGATCCAGCCCGCCCACGCCGACGACGACACCGTGACCACCGCGGTCGAGCGGCTGCGCGAGCACGTCCAGCGGACGGCGTCGGGCCCCGCCCACTCCGGGCTGCGCGCCAACGTCACCGGCGAGGCCGGGCTGGACGTCGACAACGACGGCGGCGACGTGGACGGCCCGCTGATGCTCACCAGCATGGCCATCGTCGCCGTCCTGCTGCTCCTCACCTACCGCAGCCCCGTCCTGTGGCTGGTCCCGCTCCTGGCCGCGGGCATGGCGGTGATGGTCGCCCGCGGCGCCGCCTACGGGCTGGCCCGAGCCGGGCTGGTCGTCACCGACCTGGCCTCGGCCATCCTCATCGTGCTGGTCTTCGGCGCCGCGACCGACTACGCGCTGCTGCTGCTCAACCGCTACCGCGAAGAACTGTCCCGGCACGCCGACCGGCACGAGGCCCTGGCCGAGGCACTGCGCCGCACCACACCCGCGATCGCCGCCAGCGCCGCCACCGTCACCGTGGGCATGCTCTGCCTGCTGGTCGCCGACCTGGCCGGACTGCGCGGCCTGGGCCCGGTCGCCGCCGCCGGAGTCGTCATCGCGCTCGTGGCGACCCTCACCCTGCTCCCCGCGATGCTCGCGTGCGCGGGCCGCTGGCTGCTGTGGCCGCGCATCCCCACCCCCGCCGACGCCCGCGGCGCCACCGACCACCGTCTCTGGCACGCCATCGCCGCCCTCGTCGGCCGCCGCCCCGGCCTGGTCACCACCCTGGTCACCGCGGGACTGGCGATCGCCGCGCTCGGGCTGACCAGCCTGCACACCAGCGCCGACCCGCTGGACAAGGTCCCACCCGGCAGCGACTCGGTCGCCGGACAGCACGTGCTCACCCGGCACTTCCCGCAGGCGGCGTCGGTGCCGCTGACCGTGGTACTGCCCACCCGAACCGCCCAGGCGACCGTCACCGCCGCCCAGCAGGCCGCACGGGCGACACCGAACGTGGCCGAGGCCGAGCCCGGCCGGCCGCTGGGCGACCGTCCCACGCTCACCGTCGGGCTGTCCGTCCCGCCCTACGGCCAGGCCGCCGCCGACACCATCAACGACCTGCGCCATCGCATGGACGACGTCCGCGCCGGCATCCTGGTCGGCGGCACCCCCGCCGTGCAGCTGGACTACCGCCAGGCCGCCCTGGACGACACCGTGCGCATCGTGCCGCTCGTCCTGCTGGCCGTCACCCTCATCCTCGGGCTGCTGCTGCGCTCCATCATCGCGCCGCTGATGCTGCTGACCACCGTGGTGCTGTCGTTCGCCGCCTCGCTGGGCATCTCGGCACTGGCGTTCACGCACGTCCTCGGCTTCGGCGGCGTCGCGGCCGACCTGTTCGTCTACATCTTCGTGTTCCTGGTCGCCCTCGGCGTCGACTACAACATCTTCCTCATGGAACGCGTCCGGGAGGAGAGCCGCCACCTCCCGACCGGCCAGGCCGTCCGCCGCGGACTCACCGCGACCGGCGGCGTCATCACCGCCGCCGGACTCGTCCTGGCCGGCACCTTCGCCGCCCTCGCCCAGATCCCCGACATCACCGTCGCCGAGGTCGGCATCGCCGTCGCCATCGGCGTCCTGATCGACACCCTGCTCGTCCGCGCCCTCCAGGTCCCGGCACTGGTGACGCTCCTGGCCGAACGGACGTGGTGGCCCAGCCGCGCCACGCCCGCGGCGCAACCCCGGCGCCGGAATCCGAGCTGACGCGGGTGGGGTGCGAACTTCGCCGGCCGCCAAGGCAACCGATCGGGGCTCTCGGCGGTCCAACGAGTGGGAGTGGGCTGGACGGGGGGATCGCCTCATGCAGTTCATCGAGAGCAGCGTCATCGGGCTGCGCGCCGCCGTGATCACGATGGGCCGCCGGACCACACCACTGCGCTTCGTGCTGTTCCCCATGGTGCACGTGGGGGAACGGTCGTTCTACGACGAGGTGGCCGCGCGCGCCTCGTCCTGCGACCTGATCGTGGCGGAGGGAGGGCCGAGCGACGGCGCCCCCATGCAGCGCCGGATGGCCGGGCTGCGCTGGGACGGCCTGGTCGACCAGATGGTCGCGCTCGACCTCGAGGCGCTCGGCGTCCCCATCATCTGGGAGGGCGGCACCGCCGAGCCGCCCGAGGAGCGGGCGCGGCGCCGCGCGGAGCGTTCGCCCCGCGACCGTATCGTGCACACCGCGCTGGACTCGGCCGCCGCCCTCGCCCTGCGCGCGCTGGGGCGCTACGGGGACCCGCGCGACCTGCCCAGTCTCGACCAGAACGACATGCACGACCGCGAGCGGCCCGAGGGCCGTATCGACCGCTTCCTGGACAGGAAGGTCGGGGAAGAACGCGACGAGCGGCTGGTGCGGACGCTCGGAACCGTCCACCGTGAGCGCTACCAGGAGCCCATCAAGGTCGCCGTGGTCTGGGGCGCCGCGCACATGACGGCGGTCGTCGACGTCCTCCGCCGGGACTTCCGCTACTACGTCCAGGACGCCGAATGGATCACGATCCAGAACAACTGAGCGTGGAGACCTCACAGGACTGAGCCCGGCCCGCCCTACTTGGCGCGCTGTCGGCGCACCATCTCGCTGATCCAGATGGGCGCGAACGGAGAGGTGCAGTTCGGCGGAGTCGGGTAGTCCTTGAGCACCTGCAGGCGCTCACCGATGTCGATCGCACGGGCGCGGTGCCCGGCGTGCTCGATCCCGATCTGGGCCAGGCAGTGGTTCATCGCCCACTGCAGGCGATCCGGGGCGTCTTTCATCTCCGCCTCGATGACGTCGAGCAATCCCGCGAGGTCAAGCCCCTCGGGTTTCTTCCCCACCCGCTCGGTGGTCAGTGCCCAGCCGGCACTCGCGACCACCGGGTCCGGATCAGCGGACCAGGCCAGGCGCAGCTCTTCACAGTGCGGGTTCCTCTTCACCACGTAGTTCACGAGCCAGTCGTGCACCTTGGGGGTGCGCGCCTCGCGCAGCATGACGTCCAACTCGGCACGCTCGAACGCCTTCGGGCGGCAGATCAGGAGCGCCAGCAGTCTCGCCGCGGTGTCGTCGGTCTCCCAGAGACGGCGCGCGAGTTCCTGCTGCGTCTTCAGCCGCTTCGCGAGCGCGCGCAGCCTGCCGAGGTTCACACCGTGATCGTCACCGTGTCTCTCGTTCACCGCGCGGATCTTCGGGTCCTCGAGCGCGGCCAGTTCGGCCATCACCTCGGCCACCGTCGCCTCGGCCACCTCAGCCTCCTGTCCATCACGTGCGAGACAGCCTACGACGGCAGGCCGGCCGCACCGGCGTCCAGCCGGGGCCCGGTGGCCGGAGCCGCCGGAGCGGAAGCGCGACCGCCGCTCCTGCGACGATCAGATGGTCAGGAGCACCTTGGTGGCGCGGCGCTCGTCCATCGCCTTGTACCCCTCGGCCGCCTCCTCCAGGGGCAGCCGGAGGTCGAAGACCCTGCCGGGGTCGATCTTCCGCTGCCAGATCAGGTCGATGAGCTCGGGAAGGAACCGGCGCACCGGGGCCGGGCCGCCGAGCAGGTGGACCTGGGAGAAGAACAGGTTCTCCCCGCTGAGGGCGACGTCGTGGCTGACCCCCACGAAGCCGACGTGGCCGCCTGGACGGGTGGAGCCGATGGCCTGCCGCATCGACTGCTGGGTGCCGACCGCCTCGACGACCGAATGCGCGCCCAGCCCGCCGGTCAGCTCCTTGACCTTGGCGACGCCCTCCTCACCGCGCTCGGTGACGATGGCGGTGGCGCCGAACTCGACGGCGAGCTCCTGGCGCGTCCGGTGGCGGCTCATGGCGATGACCTGTTCGGCGCCGAGCTGCCTGGCGGCCAGCACCGCCAGCAACCCGACCGCGCCGTCGCCCACGACCGCGACGGTCTTGCCGGGCCCGGCCTGGGCGGCCACGGCCCCGAACCAGCCGGTGCCCAGGACGTCCGAGGCCGCCAGCAGGCTGGGGATCAGGTCGGCGTCGGGCATGCCCGGCGTGGCCACCAGCGTGCCGTCGGCGTGGGGAATCCTGGCGCGCTCGGACTGGGTGCCGACCTCGGACATGAACACGCGGTCGACGCAGGAGGAGGGGAAGCCCGAGCGGCAGATCTCGCAGGTGCCGTCGGCGGCGACGAACGTGCCCACCACGAACTGCCCCGGCTTGACGGTCGTGACGTCACTGCCGATCTCCTCCACCACACCGACGTACTCGTGCCCCATCGGCTGGTCGTGGACCTCCTCGACCCCGCGGTAGGGCCAGAGGTCCGAACCGCACACACAGGCCGCCGTGACGCGGATGATCGCGTCGGTCGGCTCGATGATCTTCGGATCGTCCAGCTCCCGCACCCGGACATCACCGGGAGCGTGCAACACCACACCACGCATGATCGTCTCTCCTTCGGATTCTTGTGCCACTGCCCATCCAAAGCGCTGGTCAGACCGGCTGGAAGGCCCTGGCGAAAGGTGTACTGGCATGACACCCCTCCCGCCCGGAGGGACGCCTAACCTGAGAAAGGTGGACAACCGCAGCGCCATCCGTGAGTTCCTGACCTCCCGCCGGGCCAGGATCAGCCCGCAGCAGGCCGGACTGCCCTCCTACGGCACCCGGCGGGTGCCCGGGCTGCGCCGTGCCGAGGTCGCCCAGCTCGCCGGAGTCAGCGTGGAGTACTACTCCCGCCTGGAACGCGGAAACCTGGCGGGCGCGTCCGACAGCGTCCTGGACGCCCTGGCCCGTGCGCTGCGGCTCAACGACGAGGAACGCACCCACCTGGAGGACCTGGCCCGCTCCGCCGGCCCCGGTCCGCGCCGCCGGCGCCGCCCCGCCCCGGCCACCGTGCGGCCCGGCGTGCAGCGGCTGCTGGACTCCATGACCGATGCCCCGGCGTTCGTCATGAACGGCCGCGGCGACGTCCTGGCCACCAACGCCCTCGGCCGCGCCCTGTACGCGCCCATGGTCGACGCGGCCCGCGGCGCCACCCCCAACCACGCCCGGTTCATCTTCCTCGACCCCCGATCCCATGACTTCTGGGGCGACTGGGAACGCGCCGCCGACGACACCGTCGCCCTCCTGCAGGCCCAGGCCGGCCGCGACCCCTACGACAAGAACCTCACCGACCTCGTCGGCGAGCTGTCCACCCGCAGCGACGACTTCCGCACCCGCTGGGCCCGCCACGACGTCCGCCAGCACCACCAGGGCGCCAAACCCTTCCACCACCCGGTCGTCGGCGACCTCCACCTGACCTACGAATCCCTCGACCTGGCCGCCGACAACCTCACCCTGGTCGCCTACGGCACCGAGCCCGGCAGCGATTCGGAGGAGAAACTCCGCGTCCTGGCCAGCTGGGCCGCCGCCGAGGCCGGCGCCCCCCGCCTCCGATCAGCGGACCAGACCTGAACGCCCCCGGCCACCGGACCTCGACACGATGGCGGGGAGCCCCTCCCGGCGGAAGTCCCTCCGGGCGAGCGCGATCGTGATTATGTGAACCGTCAGCTGTCGCAGCACGGCAAATGTCTGCGCGGCCAGGTCGCGGGCGGTGCCCAGGACCAGGGTCGCCACGTCCTCGGGGTCGCGGACCAGCTCGTTGACGGCCCGGTAGACCTGCGCGAAGTGCGGGAAGTCGCGGAAGACGTAGAAGTCGCGCAGCCGCTCCTCGTCGGTCGGGACGGTGCCGTCGGGGTGGCGACGGGCCAGTTCAAGTCGACAGACTTTCCTGCGATGCACGGTGATGGCCCCTCGCAGCCCACCGCGCGGTGCGGGCCGGTCACAGGGGCTGCTGTGGTGACCAAGGCCACCGACGTCCAGGCGGCGGGCGACCGTCACGGCCTGGTGCACCGGACATGGCGCGGCCCTTGAACACATCGGGGCCGCGCGGCTCCCTCCTTTACCGGCCGCCTGCCGGCTGTTCCGGCAGGCGGCCGTTCGCCAAAGGCGTCTCCCAGGCGGCGCCCGGCTCGATCGTGACGGTCTCCGCGCCGCAGGCGACCTCGATGGGGGAGGCGACGCCGGGATGCAGCGCCACCCGCAGCCGGTCCTGGCTCAGGGACAGGTCGACGCCCCAGTTGCCGCGGTAGCGCAGCCCGAGGCGCAGCCGCCCGATGCCGGCCGGCAGCCGAGGGGCGAGGTGCAGCACGGTGCCCTGCGTGGTGACGCCGGCGTGGCAGCGCTGGACGAGGTTGACGGTCCCGGCCATCGCGCCCAGGTGGACGCCTTCGGCGGTGGTGCCGTGCTGGCTGTCGCCGATGTCGCTGTCGAGCGACTCCAGGAACAGGTGCCACGCCTCCTCGCCGTCCACGCGCGCCATCAGCCAGGCGTGCACCAGCGAGCTCAGCGTCGACCCGTGGCAGGTGCGCGGAAGGTAGTACGCGATCGTCCGCTCCATCAGGTCCGGCGCGGGGACGTGGCCGAGGCGGGTCAGGACGTCGTCCAGCTCCTCGCGTGACAGCAGGTGGAACAGCATCAGCACGTCCGCCTGCTTGGAGGCCTTGTAGCGGTTGGGCGAATCGCCCTCGGCCTCCAGGATGCGGTCCAGGCGGCGGATGTCGCCGTACCGCCGCCGGTAGCCGTCCCAGTCCAGCTCGTCGAGGTCCGCGTAGCCTTCGAACTGGCTGAGGACGCCGTCGTGGAAGGGGATCGCCATCGTGCGGCTGACGTCCTCCATCCGGGCGATCTCCTCGCGGGCCAGCCCGAGCCGCTCGACCAGTTCGTCGCGCCGGTCGCCGGGCAGCACGGCCAGGACGTCCAGGGCCCGGCACAGCACCCACACGGCCAGGACATTGGTGTAGGCGTTGTTGTCCAGGCCTGGTTCCTCGCGGCCGGGGTATCCGTCGTGGTACTCGTCCGGGCCCATGACGCCGCGGATCTCGTACCGGTCCAGCCCGCGGCTGTAGGTGGCGAGGCCGGCGAAGAAGCGGGCGATCTCCAGGAGCATCTCGGCGCCGTACTCGGCGAGGAACTCGGCGTCGCCGGTGGCCTCGTAGAAGCGCCAGACGTTGAGCGCGACGGCCAGGCCGACATGCCGCTGCAGGTGCGAGTGGTCGGGCAGCCACCGGCCGGAACGCGGGTTGAGATGCAGCCACTGCGTCTCCTCCCGCCCGTCGCCGCCGCTCTGCCAGGGGTACATGGCGCCGCGCCGCCCCGCCTCGCGTGCGGCCCAGCGGGCCTCGGGCAGCCTCCGCGACCGGTAGAGCAGCAGCGATCGCGCGATCTCGGGAAAGCGCAGCGTCAGGAACGGGAGCACGAACAGCTCGTCCCAGAAGATGTGCCCCCGGTAAGCCTCGCCGTGCAGCCCGCGCGCCGGAACGCCGACGTCGAGGTCGACCGTGTGCTCCGAAACCGTCTGCAGCAGGTGGAACATGTGCAGGTTGAGGACGCGCTGCACGTCTTCGCCGTCGACGCTGAGCCGGCAGCGGCGCCACAGGCGTCCCCACGCGAGGGTGTGCCGTTCCAGGAGGCCGTCGAAGCCCGCGGCCCGGTCGACGCGGGTGCGTGCCGCCTTTGCGGGCTCCTCGATGGCCCTGTCGCGAGAGGTGAACAGGGCCGCCACCTTCTCCACGGTGACGGGCACGCCCTCCTCGGCCTCCACGAGGAGATCCTGGGAGATCCAGCCGCGCTCCTCGCGCGTGGTCCGCTTCGCGGCGGCGTCCACGCGGGTGCGGGCGGCCAGGGCGATCTCCACCCCCGACGTGGCGGTACGACATGACAGCCACACCGCCTCGGCGCCGTTCTCGCCCTCGCCGCCGGGGACAAGGTGCGCGCCGTTGAGCAGGCGATAGCGCGCCACCCCGGAGTTGCTCACGCGCCCGTCGAGAGCCGACCGGATCTCCAGGTCCCCGCTCCAGTTCTCCGGGACGATGGTCGTCTCCAGGGCCGCCAGATGCGGATCCTCCATGGACACGATCCGGCGCTGCGCCATCCGGGTCACCCGTCCCGCCGCGTCGGTGAACCGCAGAAGCCGCGTCAGCACGCCCCGCCGCAGATCGAGTTCTTGGCGGTAGGACAGCAGTGCGGAGGGGGAGGCGAGATCGGCGGGACCCAGCCAGGGCCCGTCCCCGATCCGGAGGGTGAGCGGCAGCCAGTTCGGCGCGTTGACCAGGTCCTCGTTGACGACGGTGCGGCCGGCGACGTCCGAGGTCAGCCGGTCGTAGCAGCCGGCGACATAGGTCCCCGGGTAGTGGACTCCGTCGGCCGTGGCCTCGGGCTGCGCTCCCCTGGTGGCGAAGTAGCCGTTGCCGAGAGTGCACAGCGCCTCCCGGACGCCCTCCGAATCCGGGTCGTACCCGTCGTAGACGAGCAGCCAGCGGCTCATGGAGGGCTGCCCTCGGGGGCCGCGTGGTGGTCGGCGCAGATGACGACTTCGCAGCGGGCGTTCGCGCGGACGACCGGGATGGTGGCGCCGCCGAAGGGGTTGCCGTGCTCGGAATGCCCGCGAGCGCCGATGACCAGCAGTTCGCCGTGCCCGGCCTGGTCGGCCAGGACGCGGCCGGGGTCGCCGTAGGCGATGCGCAGGCGGGTGGTGAGGTGCTGGGAGCGGGTGACGATCCGGGCGACCAGGCTGCGGAGCCGCAGCCATTCCCGGGCCGTCCGCAACGGGTGCGGGGACGCCCCCGGTTCCGGGGCCAGGACGCGGACGACGTCGAGCCGGGCGCGCCGCCGCCGGGCCTCCTCGGCGGCGCGGCGCAGGGCGGCGATCGAGTTGGGCGATCCGTCGACGCCGACGATCACGCAACGCTGGGCGGGCATCACCTGCATGGAAACCTCCTTGACCGGTCTCCAGTCCACCCCGCGCCCGCCCACGGCCACAGAGCCGAGTGGCCCGCGGCAGCAGGGACCTTCGCCCCTAGGCGATCGGCCGTTGAAGCCGACGTTCCCAGTTCTTTGCGCGAGCATCACCGGCGCTGCCTGAACGCCCTGTCCCGCCTCGGGATGATGGTCGAACACCCTGGGATCGACCAGCGTTCTGTCGGCCTCCTGGGCGGGCGTCGGCCGCCACGTGCTTCCTGGGCCGCCGCCTCGATCATCTGGAACTCGCGGCCGACCACGGAGGGTGCGGCTCGCCGTAGGCGCAGGTCCTGCGGATCCGGGCCGTTCGGCCCTGTGCTCGTGGCCGTTCCCGGGAGTGGGATGGGTGATGGCGCCGGACCAGGAGGGGGATGACCATGGGGAGGTATGTGCTCGTTGGTTACGACGGGTCCGAGGAGAGCGAGCACGCTCTGCGGTGGGGAGTGGAGGAGGCGCGGCTGCGGGAGCTTCCGCTGGAGGTCGTGCACGCCTGGCGCTGGCCCTATCCGATCGACTACATCGACTACGAGGGGAGCGCGACCCTCAAGCGGGTGGGCCAGCATCTTCTGGACCACGGTGTGGAGCTGGCGCTGCGGGCGGAGCCCACGGTCCCGGTGAGCAAGCACTTGATGAACGGGCCTGCGCACGTTGCGCTGAATCACGCGTGCCGTGACGCCGAACTGGCCGTGGTGGGTTCACATGGGCGGGGAGAACTTTCTTTGGGGTCGACCGCGTTGCGGCTGCCCGCCCGTTCCACCTGTCCGGTCGTGGTGGTGCGGAACGCGGCGGCACGGAATGGGCTGGTCGTCGCGGGTGTCGATGGATCACCCGGGGGTGAGGCGGCGCTGGCCTTCGCCTTCCGGCAGGCGGCGCTGCGCGGGTGGTCGCTGCTGGCCGTCCACGGCTGCTGGGAGCCCAGCGCGGTGCCCGAAGCCGATCTCGCGCTGTTCTCCGAGCAGGAGAAGCTGCTGCGGATGTGCGAGACCCGATTGAAGCGGGCCGTCGAGCCGTGGCGGATCCGGTACCCGGAGGTGCAGGCGGCCACGTCGGTGCCGATGCTCCCCCCGCGCGAGGCCCTGTTCGAGGCGGCCGATGACGCCGATCTCATCGTGGTCGGCAATCGAGGAATGGGCGGGTTCGATCCGCTGCTGCTCGGCGCCACCAGCGGGGCCCTGTTGCAGCACGCTCCGTGCGCGGTGGCGATCGTGCAGCCGGAGGCTGACCATGATCGATGAGGTGCGCTCGCGCATGAGCCGTTCTTCTGGCGCGGAGCGCGAGCACGGCCCGCAGGAGGCGGCGGTGGTGATCGAGACGCTGGGGCCGGGCGACGTCTTGGGCTGGTCCTGGAATCCGCCAAGTGAGCTGCGGCCCCACCGTGTGGACGACCGATACCGTTCCGGCGAGTTCGGCCCCGGGAGCGCCGATGGCTCGGATGACCAGACCGGGCGAGGCCGTGACTCATCGCAGGGCGTGCAGGAACCGGGCGGCGAGCGGGGCGGCCACCTCGCCGCCTGAGCCGCCGCCCTCGACCAGCACGGAGAACGCCACCTCGCCGTGGAAGCCGATGAACCAGGCGTGCGATTTGCCGCCGTCGCCGACCTCGGCCGTTCCGGTCTTGCCCGCGGTGCCTTCCGGGAGGTCCGCGCGTTCGGCGGTGCCGTCGGTGACGACCGCGCGCATCATCTCGCGCAGCGAGCTCGCTCCCGGCACCGGGCGGGTGCGCTGCAGCTCTCCTCGGATCAGTTTGGCGTCGACCAAACGCGGCGGCCGCCACCGCCCGTCCGCGACGGCCGCCGCGACCAGCGCCATCGTGAGCGGGCTGGCCTGCACCCGTCCCTGGCCGATGGCCGCCTCGGCAAGCTCGGCACCACCGCCGGGGGTGGGGAAGGAGCCTGGGGTGGCCGCGATTCCAGGGGTGATCGAGCCGCCGAAGCCGAACGAGCGCGCGGCGTCGGCCAGTTTGCCGGCGCCCAGCTTCTCCACGGCCAGCTGCGCGAAGGTGGTGTTGCAGGAAGCCGCGAAGGCGTTGCGCAGCGAGGCCGTCCCAAGAGAGAGGCCCTGGGAGTTGCGGATGGTGCGCTGCGCGGTGACCACCGACTCGGGGCAGCGGACGTCGCTGCCGGCGGACAGGCCGTCCGCGAGCAGGGCGGCGGCGGTGACCACCTTGAAGGTGGAGCCGGGCGGGTAGGCGCCCAGGAACGCGCTGCGTCCGCCCAGCCTGTCGGCGACGGCCAGCACCTCCCCGGTGGACGGGCGCACCGCCACCAGGGCGGAGGCGGTCCGACCGGAGATCGCCTTCTCGGCCGCGGCCTGGATCCGGGGATCCAGCGTCGTCCGGATCCGTTCGGACGGGTCGGCCCCCAGCAGTGCCAGCCGCTGGGGCGCCCGTCGCGCTTCGGTGATCTCGACGGCCCATCCCGAGGTGTCGGCTTCGGAGTCGCCGAGATCCTCCGACAGGGCCGCGGTGTAGGGCTGGAGCGAACTGTACTCCGAGAGCGGCCGCCCCTTCCCGTCGGTGATCGTCGCGGGGGCGGTCTTGGTTTCGGTGAGCGTCCAGACGGCGAATCCGGTCAGTGAGGGATGCAGGGTGGCCGGGCTCCACAGGACCCTCCACTGGCCCTTCACCAGGCTCAACTCCAGAGTCGACCGGTAGGTCCAGGTCACTCGCCCCGCGAGGTTTCGAGAGATCTCGAACTCCTGGCGGGCCTGGTTCCGGTCGGCGGCCTGGCGGACCAGCGGGCCCGGAGCCAGCGCGACCGAGTACACCTTGAGTCCCCGGGACAGGGCCCGATGCTGCTCGGCGTAGTCGCCAGGCGGCTCGGAGACCAGTTCGGCCATGCGGTCCAGGGCGCCCCTGCGCCAGGCGGCGAAGTAGTCGCGGGAGACCTGCTCGGGAGTACCTGGATCCCGCCATGGAAAGGTCAGGGCGGCAACACCGCCGGCCGCCAGGACGATGATCAGCAGCACCGCAAGGACAAAGACCCCACGAGATCGCAACGCCGCCCCCTTCGAAGGCCGTCAACGATCATCTCCGATCATGGCCCACGCCGGTTGGCCAGATCCGGGCGCGGCGACGCGAGTGCGGCGCGTCCTTTCGGCCCTCGCCCTGGTCGGGGGTCGGTTCGAGGACGGTGACCCTGGAGACGCCTGGCACGGTGCGGGCGAGGACGTCGGCCACGGCCCGGGCGGCCTCGTCGGCCTCACCGCGCAACTCGACGCTTCCGTCGTGGACAGTGACGGCCCACCGGCCCCCCGCCCCCTGCTCGTCGAGCACGGCGATCACGTCGTCCCGGACGCGGGCGTCGTCGCGTGCCAGCACGGCGAGCAGGTCGCGGCGGCTGACGATGCCGGCCAGGACGGGGCCGTCGAGCACCGGCACGCTCTTGATCCCGGTCGTGATCATCATCTCGGCCAGCGCGGCGGCGTCGGAGGCGGGCCGCGCGGTGCGGACCTCGGTGGTCATGATCTCCTCGACCCGCCGCGGGGGAGGCGCGCCCGGAGCGGCCGGCGGGCGGGCGAAGGCGCGGGGATCGGCCTCGAACGCGCCGCGCAGCAGGTCCATCTCGCTGACGATGCCGACCATCCGGCCGCCCTCGTCCACGACGGGGCGGCGGTGATGTCGTGCTCGTACAGCACCCGGACGGCTTGCCGGACGGTGGCCCGCCTCGGCAGGGTCACCACCGGGGAGGTCATCACCTCACCGATCAACATGACGCGCCCCTCACCCTCGGTCCGATGGGCCTGCCGCCATCGTGCGGCCTGTGCTGCCGGTCCTGAAGGGCCGAAGGTCCCGGTGAGGCGTGTCAAGAGGCCACGGCGCCCCGAACCCATGAACGGCCAAGTTCCTCAGGAGGAGGGACCTTCGCCTCTCTGGGCCCGAACGTCCTGGTGGTCGACTGGAAACCGGGCGAAGTGAGGGGGGAGACGTCATGGAGTCCATGGGAGGGCGGCCGACTACGGCCGGCGTGCCGGAAGACGTGTCACGGGACGTCCGGGAGGCGGTGGAGGCGGCGGTGTGGGCGCCGTCGGTCCACAACACCCAGCCGTGGAGGTTCGCCGTCCGGGGTGCGCGGATCAGCCTGCGCGCCGACGCCGATCGGCGGCTGGGCGTGGCCGACCCCGAGGGCCGGGAAATGCTGATCAGCTGCGGCGCGGCGCTGGCGACGCTGCGGATCGCGGTCGGAGCCCTCGGCCGCGAGGCCGGGGTCCGCGAACTGCCCGACCCGGACCGGCCCCATCTGATGGCGGACGTCGAGCTGGGCGCCCGTGCTCTGGACGATGAGCACGCGCAGCGGTTGTCCGAGGCGGTCCGGCGGAGGCGTACGCACCGGGGTGCTTTCAAGCACGCCGAGGTCAGGCCCTCCATGCTCGCGGTCCTGCGGTTGGAAGCCGAACAGGGGGACGTCCGCTTGGTCCAAGTCGTGGAGGAGCACACCCGGCAGGCCCTGGCGGGGCTCACCCAGGCCGCCGAACACCTGCTGCACCTCGACACGAGGCTGGCCGGTGAGGAGGCGCGCTGGGCTCCGGCACCGGGCAGCAGGCGTGCCGACGGCGTGCACGAGGCCGCCTACCCCGGCGACGCGCCGCATACCGAACCGTACTTTCCCGCCCGCGACTTCGCCCGCGGTCACGGCTGGGGAGTGCGGGAAGGCCCCGGCGGTGGGCCGGACGAGCCGTCGACCGGACTGGTCCTGATGCTCACCACCCGGGGCGACACGCCGCTGGACTGGCTCCGGGCCGGGCAGGCGCTCCAGCGGATGCTGCTGCGGGCCGCGGCCGAGGAGGACCTGGCCGCCGCGTTCCACACGCAGGCCCTGGAGATCCCGGAACTGCGCGAGTTCATCCGCACACGGTTCTGCAACGGCCGGTACCCGCAGATGCTGCTGCGACTGGGCGTCCCGGAGGGCCCCGAGCTTGCGACCGTTCGGCGGCCCATCAATGAGGTCATCGTCGACGAAACCGGCCCCGCATGACCATGCGAAGCGGCTGCCGCCTCCGGGATCGTCGAACTTCGGCCGCGGCGGCCAGACGCGCATCCTCGGGAAGGGAGCCGATCATGCGGTATCCGATCGTCGTCGCAATCGACGGTTCGGCCCCTGCGCGGCAGGGGCCGGACTGAGCGATCGAGCACGCTCGCCCGCACGGGGTTCGGACGCCCCACGGGAAAGTAGGGGCGAAGGTCCCGGGACTGGATGACTCTTGGCCGCTGCGGGTGCGGCGGCGCGGGCCGGAGGCTGGTGGCCATGACACACGACACCTCGTCCGCCGAGGTCTTCGCCCTGCTCACCGATGGCGTCCAAGTCCAGATCAGGCAGGTGGTGCCCGAGGACCGCGACGAGGTCCGCGGCCTGCACGCCGGGCTGTCCGCCGAGAGCCTGTACTTCCGCTTCTTCGGGCTGAGCCCCTCGATGGCCGATCAGGTGGCGGCGAACGTGTGCCGCGAGCCGGGCCCCGGCCACCTCACGCTGGGCGCCTGGCTGAAGGGGCGGTTGATCGGCGTCGCCCAGTACGAGGCCATCGGCGGCGGCGAGGCCGAGATCGCGCTGGCGGTGGCCGAGCACATGCACCATCGCGGCGTGGGGACGCTGCTGCTGGAACATCTGGCGTCGCGGGCGCGGGCCCGCGGCGTCCGAGCGTTCCGGGCCGACGTGCTGGCGGAGAACTCGGCGATGCTGCGGGTGTTCGCCGACGCCGGGCTGCCCGCCCGCCGCGGATACGCGGCCGGCGTGGTCGAGGCGACCCTGCCGCTGGACGGCGGGGACCGCTACCTGGACACCGACGACCGCTACCTGGACGCCGTGGCCGGCAGGGAGAGCCGCGCCACCGTCGCCAGCCTGGAACCCCTCCTGCACCCGCGGGTGGTCGCCGTGGTCGGGGCCGGCCGCAAGCCCGGATCCGTCGGGGGCGCGATCCTGCACAACATCCGTACCGGCGGCTTCGAGGGCGCGGTGTACGCGGTGAATCCGCACGCCGCGGGCACCGTCCTGGACGGGGTGCCCTGCGTGGCGGCGCCGGGCGACCTGCCCGAGCCGCCCGACCTGGCCGTGCTCGCGGTCCCGGCCCCGGCCGTCGCACCGGCCGCCGCGGCCTGCGGGCGCCGCGGCGCCAGGGCGGTCGTGGTGGTGAGCTCCGGGCTGACCGCCGAGCACAGCCGCGACCTGCAGGCCGCCTGCCACACCTACGGCATGCGCCTGGTCGGGCCCAACTGCCTGGGCGTCGCCGACGCCGCCTCCCGCCTGAACGCCACGTTCGCGGCCGGACGCCCGGCTGCCGGGTCGGCGGGGGTGGTGGTGCAGTCCGGCGGGGTCGGCGTCGCGCTGCTCGACCACCTCTCCCGGCTGGGAATCGGGGTGTCCTCGTTCGCCTCGGTGGGCGACAAATACGACGTCAGCGGCAACGACATGCTCATGTGGTGGGAGGCCGACCCCGGCACCCGCCTGGGCCTGGTCCACGTTGAGTCCTTCGGCAGTCCGCGCAAGTTCGCCCGCACGGCGCGCCGGGTGGCCGAGCGGATGCCGCTGCTGACGGTCGTGGCGGGCCGTTCCGCGGCCGGGACCCGCGCGGCGGCCTCCCACACCGCGGCCGCCGCCACGCCCGCCGTGACCCGCCACGCGCTGTTCCGCCAGGCCGGCATCATCGCCGCCGACGACCTCGGCGACCTGGTCGGCACGGCGGCGCTGCTGGCCCTGCAGCCGCTTCCGGCGGGGCCGCGGGTGGCGATCGTGTCCAACGCGGGCGGGGGAGGGGTGCTGGCCGCCGACGCCTGCGCCGACGCCGGGCTGATCGTGCCGCCGCTCTCGCCCCGCACCAGGGAGCGGCTGGCCGGCCTGCTGCCCGCGCCCGCCGCCGTCGCCAACCCCGTGGACACCACCGCCGCCGTCACCCCCGAACGGTTCCGCCGCGTGCTGGAAGCGGCCGCCGACGACGAGACGGTGGACGCGATCCTGGCCGTGGTCGTCCCGACGGCCCTGGGCGACCTGACCACCGCCCTGCGCGGCACGGGCAAACCGGTCGCCGCGGTCGTACTGGGACAGGCCGAGACCGTCACGGCCGGTGAGGACGGCGTGCCCGCCTACGCCTTCCCCGAGAACGCGGCCCGGGCCCTCGCCGCGGCCTGGCAGTACGCGGGCTGGCGAGCCCGCCCGAAAGGGGCAGGCCCCACCTACTCCGATCTCGACCGCGGCCGGGTCACGTCGATCATCGACGGGTTCCTGGGACGGGCGCCCGAGGGAGGGTGGCTGCCGCCGCTGGAGACCTTCCGGCTGCTCGAGGCCTACGGTCTCCCTCTCGCGCCGTGGCGCTGGGCCCCCACCGAGGACGCCGCGGTGCGCGCCGCGGCCGAACTCGGCGGTGCGGTCGCCCTGAAGGCCCATGTCCCGGGCGTCCTGCACAAGACCGCCGCCGGAGCGCTCCACCTCGACCTGCGCGGCGAGACCGAGGTCCGGACCGCCTACCGGGAGATGGCCGACCGATTCGGGAACGAGCTCCACGGCGTGCTCGTCCAGGCGATGGCGGCCGAAGGCGTGGAGGTGCTCTGCGGCCTGGTCCAGGAAGAGATCTTCGGCCCGCTGGTGGTGTTCGGCGCGGGCGGCGTCGACACCGAGGCGCTGGCCGACCGCGCCGCACGGCTCGCCCCGCTCACCGACCTGGAGGCCGAGAGCCTGGTCCGGGATGCCCGGATCGCACCCGTCCTGCTCGGCCACCCGGCCCGCGCCGCGGGCGACCTGCCGGGCCTCCAGGACGTCCTGCTGCGGATCGCACGGCTGGCCGTCGACCACTCCCAGATCGCCGAACTGGACCTCAACCCCGTGATCGTCCGTCCCGACGGCGTGGTGGCCGTCGACGCCCGCGTCCGCCTCGTCCCGCACCGCACCTGGGACCCCTACCTGCGCAGGCTCCGCTGACGACCCTGGGGAAACGCCGGGCAGCGAGGGAGGCGGGCTCGCGCGCTTCCCACCGGGCGAGCTCGCCCACTTCATCATGTGAACCCGCCAGGGGCGTGGCGTCTGCCACGCCCATCAGGCATCGGCGTGCACCGGCGCGAGCAGGCGGCGCCCGGTGATGAAACGCGTCGCGATGCGGATGAAGTGACCGCGCGGCTCGGAGGGCCAAGGGCCGAGGGGAAGACGCTCCAGATCGCCACCGGCCACATGGTCCGCGCGTCCGACGACGGTGACCGACCAGCCGGTGGCCGTGGCGAGATCGATGTCGTCGGTCTCGAAGGCGACGATCGCGCCGCGCAGGGAGTCGTCGAGCTCGGAGCCGGGCGCGGCCCGGATGATCACGTCGCCGTGCTCGTCGAGGACGAAGTCGACCGGCTGGATGGCCGGAAGCGCCCGATCGGTGTAAACCACCCGCCCCAGCGAGGCCGTTGCCAGCAACGCCAGGCATTTCTCACGGCCGAGAGCTCGAAAGCCGTTTTCGTCGTTCATACTTCAAGCCTTGACGTGCCGGGTGGCCCAGCGCAGAGACGAACGTCCTCGTTGTTCAGGTTCTTGGTGAGTGCGCTGGGCGGTTCGGTGCGCCGGCGGATTCACTCTTTACAGGTTCTCCGGCGCAGGCCCCCAGGGGCGCGGGCCGCCGCTCGTCATGGAGCGGGCCGGTGCCCTGCGGCGTGCCTCCCGGTACTCCGCCAGGTGCTCCACACGGGTGCGCAGGCGCCGGCCGGCCAGGTTGACGGCCTCGGGCATGGTGCGCGCGGCGGCGTTGGCGTTGACCGGGCGGCCGTTGAGATCCACTCGCATGGAAACGAGAGCGGGACGCGGCACGGCGGGATCCTTGAGCACGCTGAGCGTGACCCTGGAGTACAGAACGGGGCCCTGGGCGTGGGCCATGGCCCAGGCGACGACTTCGCGAGCGAAGCGCGCATCCTCCTGCGACACCTCCGCTGTGGTCGTGATCTGGATGTCGAGTTCCTCCGGAGCGCTGGCAGGCACCGTGAGCCTCCTTGAACGTGGCTGAAAGGCCGTCACTGTCAGCGTCCACCTTCGAAGGCCGCCTCCCCAGGGACCTTGGTCCCCGCCGCCCCGCCGTACGTACCAAGGACCGGTTGATCTTGTGAGGGCATGGCACCGGGCACGCACGACGGCGGCGCCGGCCTGGGGCCGACCACCGCCGGCGACCTCCGCGGACCACACCGGCTCCAGTGTCCACGCAGGTCAGGGTGTCCGGCTCACGACCCCGACCAGAAGGGAACCCGGCCGATGAAGCCCAGCAGTTTGGTCTGGACATCCGCGTCGCCGGGGACCTCGACGCGCGCGCCGTACTGGCCGGAGGAGCGGAGAACCTGGTCCATGGGTTCCATCCCGCCGAGGAGTTGAGCGCAGAAGTCGGGGTCCAGCCGGTCGTCCTGGCCGGTGGCCCTGGACAGATCCCAGGTGTGCATGAACACGTCAGCGATGTAGAACTGGTCGATCGCGGTGTCCAGGGGCAGGCTGCCGATGTGCGGGTTGGTGAGTTCCCGGCGCTTCGTCTCCGGATCGTCCAGCACGGCCTGCACGCCGTCGCAGTGAACCTGCCATGCGGCGACCGGGTTCTCGTCCACCGACGGTCCGCGGGGCAGGTCGATGCCGGCACCGGAGGCCAGGAACGCGGGGAACCATTCGGTCAGGTGGCGCACGACGTCGCGGGCGGTCCAGTCGGCGACCGGGGACGGCGCGTCCCACGACCGGGTACCGCGGACCCGGTCGGTGAACAGCCCGGCGACCTGCCGGTGCCGCTCGGCCGGACGGTCAGGCAGCGTCATCGATGAGCATCCTCTCCAGTTTGGCGTAACCCTCGTCGATGCCGACCTCCATACCGCTGCGCAGCATCGCGTCGCGACCCTCGAAGCTGTCGACCAGCGACTGCGCTCGCAGCCGCGTACGGCCGCCGCCCAAGTCCTGGAACCACAGCGTCTCCAGCGCGACCCCCTCAGGATCGCCCTCGAAGGTGAAGGTCTGCACCATGCGGTCCGGCCGCACCTCGTGGAAGCAGCCGTGGAACCAGTACTCGGTGCCGTCGCGCTCCGAGACGTACCGCCAGCTGCCGCCGGTCCGCGCGTCCCAGTGCTCGATCCGGGTGGTCATGGCGCTGGGGCCCACCCACCGGGCGAACAACGCGGGATCGGTGTGGGCGCGGAAAAGCTGCTCGGGCGTCGCCGTGAAGTCACGCGTCGTCCGGATGACCGGCAGTCTCGGGTCGGCTTCGATGGCCGTCTCCCTGATCCTGTTCATGTTCTTCCCCCTTCATCTGCTCCAGGACGATGTCGAGGCGGCGGTAGCGCTGCTCGACGCGGCGCCGGTGGCGCTCGATCCAGGTGTCCATCAGGTCGAGGGCCTGAAGTTCCAGGCGCACCGGGCGGGGCTGAGGCCCTGGCGGCCGGCTGACGAGCCCGGCGTCCTCCAGCACCCGCAGATGCTTGTAGACGGCCTGCAGCGTCATCCGGTACGGCTCGGCCAGCCGGCTCACGGTCGCGTCGCCCTCTGAGAGCCGGGCCACCATGTCGCGCCGGGTGGGATCGGCGAGGGCGGCGAAGACCCGGGACAGCGTGTCCGTGCTCATCCCTCTCCCTTTCAACTCGATGGTTGAAACAACCGTAGATCGCAAGCCCGCCACCCGTCAACCGCCCGGTTGAAAGCGCTGCTCCTACCATGGGGAGTGCATCGGGCGCTGCGCGATGCCGGGACGCGCGCCGGCCGTCGGCGGCCGGCCATGTTCCCCGTGGGCGAGCGGCGCGGCCGGTTCCGCACCCGACTTCGAGGCCTGCAACGAAGCCGCCAGTGAGGCGGCCACGGTTCCGAGCCCGGGGTTGGAGACGGGCTCTCAGCCGACCGGGGTCGCGACGTAGGTGACCCACCAGCCCTGGTGCGGCTGGCCGTTGCAGTCCCACAACTGCATGCGCGAGCCGTTGGCGTTGACCGTGGCGGCGGCGGCCTCCAGGCAGCGGTCGGTGGGGACGTGGACGATCCGGAAAGGCTGGGACGAGCCGCGCACCAGCCACTGCTGACCGAGACCGCCGTTGCAGCCCCGCAGTTCCACGATGGTGCCGTTGCCGCCGTAGGGGAGGGCGTCCAGACACCAGAAGGGCGAGACGCTGCTCCATATCCCGAGCGTGTTGTTACTCCATGCCCCGGTATTCCAGTTCTGCTGTATTTGGTAATTGCAGTCCCACAATTGGACCTTGGTCACCAGATGGCCCACGGTGCCCAGGTCGGCGTCCAGGCAGCGCGCCGCTGGATGCTGCGTCCTGGCGATGAACTTCGCGTTGGGCTGGAACGGCTGGGCGTGCGCGGGCCCGCCGGTCATGATCGCGATCAGCGGTGCCGCCGCGATGGGCGCCAGCCACCGAGCAGCCGCCCGGAATGATCGAGAAACGGACATGGGTCTCCCCGAGTATCGACTGTGTCGATTTTCTATTCTGCTGAGGGAATTCGTCGTGTCGCCCATTCGTCCGCTGGTGGCCAGTTGCCGGGTTCCGTGTTTCGCCGGGCACATCTGCCATCGGATCGGCCGGCCGGCACGCGCATGCCCTCGGCCCGTGCCCCTGAGGGGCTTGATCGTCAGGGCATCGGATCGAGATGACCCTCGATGGTGGTCTGGGAGTAGGGGGAGCGGTCCCAGAGGGCGAAGATTTCGGCGGCGAGCGCCGTGAGCGGGAACAGGTCCGGCTTGGACCGCGTGTTCACTTCGATCCTGGCCGCCAGCAGGCTGCGCGGGACGGCGTCGGCGTCGAGGAGGACGCGCCACTGGTCCGGCGCGAGTTCCAGGAACTCCAGCGCGTCCAGCCGGGTGATCTCCAGTGGGTCGGTCAGTGAGCCGGCTGCGGCGCACAACGTCCGCAGCCGGGGCAGGCCGATGACCGGGGCGAGACTGAGCGGCCGGTCCCGCGGCCCGATGCTCAGGACCTCCAGTCGGGGGTGTGCGGCGGCTTCCACGTCCGGCAGGTGCCCGCCGTTGACGTGGGCCACGACCCCAGGGCCGTTGCCGTGAGGGCCGGTGAGCCATTGGTCGCGGCGGTTCACCACCATGTCGGTCAAGGACTCGGCGCGCAGGTCGGCGCCGATCGCCTTCTCGTGGTCGAGCCAGATGATCTGGCCCAGGTGCCCGCCCGGGCCCGGCGTCAGATCGACCGCGATCAGGTCGCCGCCACCGCTGTCCCCGAAGACGATCCAGCCGGGCGAACCGGCCAGACCCTGCACAGCCGAGCCGGGCGGCGTGACGACCGCTTTCGTCGCCGCGGACTTCCACTCGAATGGGCGGGAGGCCGCATCGGCGACGTACACCTCCTCCAGCGGGAACAGCTCGCAGCCCACCGCCTCGCACTCGCGGTCCGCGGCCTGAACGTCGCCGTAGTCCTCCCAGTTCGCCCTTGTCGCGCGGTAGAGCACCGTGAGCTCGTCGGGCAACGGAACACCCAGGCGTTCCTGCGCGGCGTCGAGTTCCTCCTGGGTGGCGCCGATGGCATCGGGAAGGCGCTCGCGCAGCGTCCGCTCCAGCAGTTCCGGATCCGCCGACGGTGCGGGCGCCGCGTCCGGCATCGGGTCGGGAAGACGGCGCCAGGGCTCCGGGGCGGAGTTCTCGACCAGGACCAGCGTGCCGGGCAGTTCCCCGATGTCGGTGTAGGCGGCCAGGTCGGGAGGGAGCAGGTGGATCACGGTCCGCCGCCCGTCCGGCCAGATCTCCGCGACGAACGAGACGGCCACCAGACCCGCGTCCTCCAGCGCGGTCCGCACCTGCTCCACCGCCTCCTCCTCGGCCCGCGTCCCCTGCCCGGACGACGAGATCCGCCGCGCATCGAGAAGGCGCCGATTGCCGGCACGGTCGACCCACCCTCCGACGTGCCCGCCCGAAGCGCCGGCCTTCTCCGCATGGGCCGCCCGCAAAAGCCTCAGCAGCGGCTTCCAGGTCACGAAGTCATAGATCGAGGACAACGCCGACCTCCGGTCATTGCTGCGAGCACGGTGAGGTGATTATGGAGGCAGGCAACGACATGCCGTACATGCTCGCCGGTCAACTGGACGGCGATGTCCTCACGTCCCGATCCCAGGAACCGACCGCCCAAGGGCGGGGCTTCCTGGGCCGTTTTCGGGGTGGTCGGCCGGTTGCGGTGAAGGTTGTGCGGCTGGATCTGGGCGACGGTGCGGGGTTCCGGCGACCGTCCTGATGGCCGGCGGCGGGGTCGGGTTCGGCGTGCCCTGAGTGCGAGGGGGGTGGTGAGCACTTGGACCCTGCCTGGATACGGGGGTGACATGCTGCGGAAACATCCCCTTCCTAATTTCTGTCGCCTGACAGGAATTAGGGATTGGGGCTGCTGCCATGACCGCCACCGCTCCACCGCCGAGCGCGGACGCCACCGGCCCGGCAGGCGACTCCGCGGCGCTCGCCGGCTTCGGCTACAGCCAGGAACTGCACCGGAGCATGGGGCGCTACGCCTCGTTCGCCGCCGGCTTCTCCTTCATCTCCGTCCTCACGACCGTCTTCCAGTTCTTCGCCTTCGGGTACTCGTTCGGCGGCGGGGCCTTCTTCTGGACCTGGCCCGCCGTCCTGCTGGGCCAGCTGCTGGTCGCGGCCTGCTTCGCCGAACTCGCCGCCCGCTACCCGATCTCGGGCGCCATCTACCAGTGGTCCACCCGGCTCAGCCGTCCCACCTTCGGCTGGTTCGCCGGCTGGATCATGGTCACCGGGCAGATCGTGGTGGTCGCCGCCGCGGCGCTCGCGCTGCAGGTGGTGCTGCCCGCGATCTGGAGCGGTTTCCAGCTCGTCGGGGGCGACCCGGCGCCCACGACGGCGACCGGGGCGGCCAACGCCGCCGTGCTCGCCGGGATGCTCCTCGCCCTCACCACGCTGGTCAACGTGCTGGACAACCGGGTGCTCTCGGCGATCAACCGGATCGGCGTCACCGCCGAGATCATCGGGGCCGCGCTCATCATCGTGCTGCTGCTCACCCACTCCGAACGCGGCGGGGGCGTCACCCTGCGCACCGGGGGCGAGGGCGGGACGATCGGCGCGCTGCTGGTGGGCGCGTTCGCCGCCGCGTACGTCCTGATCGGGTTCGACAGCGCGGGCGAGATGAGCGAGGAGACCCGGCACCCGCGCCGCACCGCGCCCCGCACGATCCTCACCGCTCTTTTCGCGGCCGGGGTCCTGGCCACCCTGATGGTGCTCGGCGGGCTGCTCGCGGCGCCCAGCCTGACCGACGGGCGGCTGGCCACCGAGGGGCTGGCGTACGTCCTGACCAGCAGCCTGGGGTCCGGGGTCGGCAAGGCGCTGCTGGTGGACGTGGCGGTCGCCATCGCCGTCGCCACCCTCGCGATCCAGACGTCGGCGACCCGGATGCTGTTCTCCATGGCCCGCGACGGGGTGGTGCCCGCCTCGCGCGTCCTGTCCAGGGTCTCCCCGCGCACCGGCATGCCGGCCGCGCCCGCGGTGACGGTGGGCGTCGCCGCGGCCGGGCTCTGCCTGCTGAACCTGGCCTCGCCGGAGGCGTTCCTCGCGATCGGGACCACCTGCATCGCCATGCTGTACCTGGCGTACGCGATGGTCACCGGGCCGATGCTGGTGCGCAGGCTGCGCGGCGGCTGGTCCGCCGACCCCGGCGTGGACGAGACCGGCCGGCCGCTGTTCTCGCTGGGCCGGTGGGGGCTGCCGATCAACGCGCTCGCCCTGGTCTACGGCCTGGCCATGACCGTCAACCTGGCCTGGCCGCGCGCCGCGGTCTACGACCCGGAGGGCGGGCACTGGTACTTCCAGTGGTTCACCGCGCTCTTCCTCGGCGCGACGGTGCTGCTCGGCGCCGTGTACCGGGCGCGGCGCCGTCCGGCGGAGGCGCCCGTGGCCCAGCCCGCTCCGGTGCCGTAGCGCGGGGCGTCAGGCCAGGTTCCGGCCCGCCTCGCGCGCCGCCGCCAGGTCCTCCTCGCGGACGCCGGCCACCCGCAGCGCCGCGTCCGCCGTCGCCGCCGCGAAGACCGGGACGGGACGCTCCGGGCCGGAGCGGTGGATCAGGATGACGCTCTCGATGAGCCCGAACACCAGGTCGGTGCGGAGCACGAGTTCGCGCTTGTCGAGGGCGCCGCAGCTCTCCGTGGCCGCGAGCAGTTGCCCGTAGGTCTCCTTGAGCTCGGCCCGGACCCGGTGGAATCCGGCGAATTGTTCGGCGCGGACCTCGGGCAGCAGGTAGAGGGCGCCGAGGTTGTGCGGGCCGCCGCAGAGCAGTTCGACGTCGGAGCGGCACAGCTGCCACAGGCGGGCCTCGGCCGGGGCGGGGCCGTCGTCGGCGAGGAGACCGCGGGCGAGCCGCAGGGACGGGGTGACCGTGCCTTCGAGCAGCGCGGCGAGGAGGTCCTCCTTGCCGTCGAAGTAGTGGTACATCGTGGCCTGCCGCATCCCGGCGCGCTCGGCGATCGCCCTGGTCGAGGTGGCCGCGTAGCCGCGCTCGGTGAACATCTCGGCGGCCGCCGCCAGCAGTTCCTCCCGTGCGGGAAGCCCGCTGTCGGGGCGCTGCGCCGCGCGCGGCCGGCCGACCCGTCGTCCGCTGGTGCCCATGGGGCGATCGTCGCACACGGCCGTCCGGGGCACTCCGGCGCGGCCGTTCCGGTGAGGAGTCGGTAACGCCGCCGCAACGTCAGGGAAACGGCCCCGAATCCACCTCTGCCTAATTTCTGTCGAGCGACAGAAACACGTCCGGGAGGTCGGATCATGGAGACCGCGACGACGTACGGCGCACGGGCCCACGCCCGCGCGCAGGAGGGGGCCCGGGCCGAGGCCATGCCCGTGGTGCCCGCCACCGACTGGCCCGATCCGCCCCGCGACGCCGGCCGCCTGGTGTGGGCGGAGACGGTGGGGGGCGGCGGCTACGCCCACAGGGTGCTCGCCCGCGGCACCGAACTGAGGCTGACGGATCTGCGCGGGGACGCCTGCGCCCACCTGCTGCTGTTCGTCGCGGACCGCCCGTGGGAACGGCTCAACACGGCCGACACGGTCAAGGTGCAGTGGAACGCCTACCTGGGCGAGGGGCGGCTGCTCCTGTCCGACCAGGGCCGCGTCCTGGCCTCCGTGGTCGCCGACTCGTCGGGACGGCACGACGCGCTGTGCGGCACCTCGACCCTCGTCCGCAACACCGAGCGGTACGGCGACGGGACGCCGCAGTCCGCGACCCCGGCCGGGCGTGAGCTGTTCAAGCTGGCCGCCCTCAAGAACGGGCTCGGGCCCCGCGACCTGCCGCCCTCGCTGTCCTTCTTCCAGGGCGTGGAGGTGGGGAAGGACGGCGCCCTCGCGTTCACCGGCTCGGCCGGCCCCGGCGCCTCGGTCACTCTCCGCGCCGAGCAGGACCTCACCGTCCTGCTCGCCAACGTCCCGCACCCCGTCGACCCCCGGCCGGACTACCGCAGCACCCCGCTGGAGGTGCTTGCCTGGCGGGCGCGCGCGACCGGGCCCGGAGACGCGCTGTGGGACGCCTCCCCGGAAGGCCGCCGCGCCTTTCTCAACACCACGGAATTCCTCGCCGCGAGGGGGCTCGCATGACCACGGACACCTCCACCACGGGGACCGGCACGGTCGTGCCCGCGAGGGCGGCCTGGTCCGCGGTGGTCCCCGCGGGTCACCTGCTCACCATCACCGACCTGCACGGCAACCAGGCGGTCGACTTCCTGGTGTACGACGCCCACGACACCGCGATCCGCTACAGCGCGCCCGACACCGTCCACGCCCAGGGGAGCATCTTCCTGACCACGGGCACCGTCCTGCTCTCCAACGAGCACACCCCGCTGATGACCGTCGTCGAGGACACCTGCGGCCGCCACGACACGCTGGGCGGCGCCTGTTCCAAGGAGTCCAACACCCTGCGCTACGGCCACCACACATGGTCGCAGCACGCCTGCGTGGAGAACTTCCTCGCCGAGGGGGCCCGGCACGGCCTCGGCAAGCGCGACCTGGTCCCGAACATCAACTGGTACATGAACGTCCCCGTCGAGAAGGACGGGACGCTCGGCATCGTGGACGGCATCTCCGCTCCCGGCCTGGAGGTCGTCCTCAGGGCGGAGGCCGACGTCCTGGTGCTGGTCTCCAACTGCCCGCAGATCAACAACCCGTGCAACGGCTTCGAGCCGACCGCCGTCCGGATGACGGTCGGCCCCGGCGGGTCGGCGGCCGCATGACGCCCGCCTTCGAAACGCTGCTGGTCGCCAACCGGGGCGAGATCGCCGCCCGGATCGTCCGCACCGCGCGTCGGCTCGGGCTGCGCACGGTCGCGGTCTTCTCCGACCCGGACCGGGCCGCCGAGCACGTACGGCTGGCCGACGCGGCGGTACGGCTCGGCCCGGCCCCCGCCAAGGAGTCGTACCTGGACGCGGAGCTGGTGCTGAAGGCGGCGGTGGAGACCGGCGCCGGGGCGATCCACCCGGGCTACGGGTTCCTGTCCGAGGACGCGGAGTTCGCGCGCGCCTGCGAGGCGGCCGGGATCGCCTTCGTCGGGCCCACGCCCGAGCAGCTGGAGCTGTTCGGCGCCAAGCACACCGCGCGCGCCGCCGCGGAGGCGGCGGGGGTGCCGCTGGCCCCGGGCACGGGGCTGCTGTCCGGCCTCGGCGCCGCGCTCGGCGAGGCCGGCCGCATCGGCTACCCGGTGATGCTGAAGGCCACCGGGGGCGGGGGAGGCATCGGCATGCGGGCCTGCCACGGCCCGGCGGAGCTGGAGGACGCGTGGGAGGGCGTGCAGCGGGTCGCCGCCGCCTCCTTCTCGTCCGCGGGCGTGTTCCTGGAACGGCTCGTCGAGGACGCCCGCCATGTCGAGGTGCAGGTGTTCGGCGACGGCGTGGGGAAGGTCGTCACGCTGGGCGACCGCGACTGCTCGCTCCAGCGCCGCAACCAGAAGGTGGTCGAGGAGGCGCCCGCGCCGGGCCTGCCGGACCGGGTCCGCAGGGAGCTGGCCGACGCCGCCCGCGCACTGTGCGCGTCGGTTGACTACCGCTCCGCCGGGACGGTCGAGTTCGTGTACGACGCCGCCCGCGAGGAGGCGTACTTCCTTGAGGTCAACACCCGCCTCCAGGTGGAGCATCCGGTCACCGAGGAGATCTACGGCGTCGACCTGGTGGAGTGGATGCTGCGGCTCGCCCAGGGGGACACGGCGGTGGTCCGTGAGCCCGGCCCCCCGCGCGGCCACGCCGTGGAGGCCCGCGTCTACGCCGAGGATCCCGCACGCGACCACCGGCCCAGCGCCGGTCTGCTCACGCGCGTCTCCTTCCCCGAGGACGTCCGCGTCGACTCCTGGGTGGCGGCCGGTACGGAGGTGACCACGGCGTACGACCCCATGCTGGCCAAGGTCGTCGCGCACGGCCGCGACCGCGCCGAAGCCCTGGACCGGCTGGACGCCGCGCTCGCCGCGACCCGGGTCGACGGCATCGAGACCAACCTGGGCCTGGTGCGGGCAGCGCTCGCCCACCCCGGAGTGCGGGCGGCCCGGCACTCCACCGCCACCCTGGCCGCGGTCACCGACCCGACACCGCGCATCGAGGTCGTCTCGGGCGGCACGCTCACCACCATCCAGGACTGGCCGGGCCGCACCGGGTACTGGCAGGTGGGCGTCCCGCCCTGCGGCCCCATGGACGACCTGTCGTTCCGGCTCGGCAACCGGGGGCTGGGCAACGAGGAGGGCGCACCGGGCCTGGAGTGCACGCTGCAGGGCCCGGCCCTGCGGTTCACCCACCCGACGACGGTGTGCGTCACCGGTGCCCCGGCGCCGGTGAGCGTGGACGGCGGCCCGGTCCCGCAGTGGGAGCCGGTGAACGTCCCCGCCGGGGCGACCCTCCGGATCGGCGCCCCGGAGGAGTACGGCCTCCGCACGTATGTGCTGTTCGCGGGAGGCGGCCTGGACGTGCCGGACTTTCTGGGGAGCGCCTCCACGTTCACGCTGGGCCGCTTCGGCGGGCACGGCGGCCGGGCGCTGCGCACTGGCGACGTCCTGCACGGCGGTACGGCGTCCCGCGCCGGACGACCCGTGCCGCAGGCCGACCGTCCGCTGTTCGGCGGCGCCTGGGAGATCGGGGCGGTGGAGGGCCCGCACGCAGCACCGGAGTTCTTCACCGAGGACGACGTCCGCGACTTCTACGCCGCGTACTGGAAAGTCCACTTCAACTCGGCCCGCACGGGGGTGCGCCTGGTCGGCCCCAAGCCGCGCTGGGCCCGCCCGGACGGCGGCGAGGCGGGCCTGCACCCGTCCAACATCCATGACACGCCGTACTCGGTGGGCGCGGTCGACTACACCGGCGACATGCCGGTGCTGCTCGGCCCCGACGGTCCTTCGCTGGGCGGCTTCGTCTGCCCGGCGACGGTCGCCAAGGGCCAGCGCTGGAAGCTCGGGCAGCTGCGCCCGGGGGACACGGTCCGGTTCGTCCCGCTCACCGTGGACGCGGCCACCGCCCTGCGCCGCACGCCCGCGGCACGCCCGGTCGCGGACCGGCCGGAGATCGTGGACGGCGGCGTCCTGGCCCGGCGCGGGGACGTGACGTACCGGCGCGGCGGGGACGACAACCTGCTGGTCGAGTTCGGCCCGATGGAGCTGGACCTGGCGCTGCGGATGCGGGTGCACGCGCTGATGGAGGCGGTCGGGGCGGCCGCGCTCCCGGGCGTCACCGACCTGACCCCCGGCATCCGCTCCCTCCAGATCCAGGCCGACCCGGACGTCCTGCCCCAAGGAGAGCTGCTGGGCCACGTGCGCCGCATCGAGGCCGCCCTGCCCCCGACCGACGAGCTGGTCGTGCCGTCGCGCACCGTCCACCTGCCGCTGTCCTGGGACGACCCGGCGACGCGCGAGGCCATCGCCCGGTACATGGCGGGGGTGAGAGACGACGCCCCCTGGTGCCCCTGGAACATCGAGTTCATCCGCCGCGTCAACGGGCTTCCGTCCGTCGAGGACGTCCACCGCACCGTTTTCGACGCCGAGTACCTCGTCCTGGGGCTCGGGGACGTCTACCTGGGCGCACCCGTCGCCACGCCGCTCGACCCCCGCCACCGCCTCGTCACCACCAAGTACAACCCGGCGCGCACCTGGACGGCGGAGAACTCCGTCGGCATCGGCGGCGCCTACCTGTGCGTGTACGGCATGGAGGGGCCGGGCGGCTACCAGTTCGTGGGCCGCACCACGCAGGTCTGGTCGAGCTGGGGGCGAGGGGAGGCGCCCTGGCTGCTGCGCTTCTTCGACCGCATCAAGTGGTACGAGGTCGGGGCCGGCGAACTCCTCGAACTCCGCGCCGACATGGCCGCCGGCCGGTTCACGCCCCGGATCGAGGAGGGCGAGTTCGCGCTCGCCGACCACCGCCGCTTCCTCGCCGCGAACGCCGCGTCGATCGGCGCGTTCCGCGCCCGGCAGGCGGCGGCGTTCACGGCGGAACGGGACGCCTGGGAGGCCGCGGGCGAGTACGCCCGCGCCGAGGAGGCCGCCGCGCCCGCCCCCCCGCCCGCCGAGATCGCCGTCCCGCCCGGCGGGCACCTCGTGGAGGCCGAGTTCGCGGCCTCCGTCTGGCAGGTCGCCGTCGCTCCCGGCGACACGGTCACGGCGGGCCAGGCGCTGCTGGTGCTGGAGGCGATGAAGATGGAGGCGCCGGTCTGCGCGCCGGCCGACGGCGTGGTCGCCGAGGTCCTCGCGGTGCCCGGCGTCCAGGTCGACCCGGGCACGCCGCTGATCGTCCTGGCCCCGCCCGAACCCGCGCCGGCCGCGTCCGTACCGAGCGAAAGGCACGCGCACCGATGATCGACCGCTTCACCGCCCGCGTCCACGCGGCCTACGACCGCATCGCGGAGGTCGACCGCCCCGAGATCTGGATCGGGCTGCGGCCCCGCGCCGAGGTCGCGGCCGAGGCGGCCCGGACCGACCCGGCGCTTCCCCTCGCCGGGCGGCTGCTCGCCGTCAAGGGCAACATCGATGTCGCCGGCCTCCCGACCACCGCCGGGTGCCCCTCGTACGCCTACGAACCGGCCCGGGACGCGCCGGTGGTCGCGCGCCTGCGCGCGGCCGGTGCCGTCGTGATCGGCACCACCAACCTGGACCAGTTCGCCACCGGCCTGGTCGGCACGCGCTCGCCGTACGGGGCGGTGCGCGGCGCCGCCGACCCGTCCAGGGTCGCCGGCGGTTCGAGCTCGGGCTCGGCCGTCGCCGTGGCGCTCGGGATCGCCGACCTGGCCCTGGGCACCGACACCGCGGGCTCCGGGCGGGTCCCGGCGGCGTTCAACGGGATCGTCGGGCTGAAGCCGACACGCGGCCTGGTCCCGGCCGAGGGCGTCGTGCCGGCCTGCGCGAGCCTCGACTGCGTGACGGTCTTCGCCCGGACGCTCGCCGAGGCCGAGCGGGCGCTCGCGCACATGGTCACCGGCGCGGGCGACCCGCTGGCCCGCGCGCCGGGGCCGTGGCGGATCGCCGTTCCGGACCCCGCGCGGCTCGGCGAGCTGGACGAGGGCTGGGCCGAGGCGTTCGGCGCCGCCGCCGCGCGCCTCGAGACGGCCGGGGCCAGCCCGCGGCCCGTGGACCTCGCCCCGTTCACCGAGGCGGCCGCGATGCTCTACGAAGGCGCCTTCGTCGCCGAGCGCTACACCGCGGTCGGGCGCTTCATCGACGAACGGGCCGCGCAGGGCGCCCCGGACCTGGACCCGACCGTCGCCCGGATCATCCAGGGCGCCCGCGACGTCCCGGCCCACCGGCTCTTCGCCGACCGGGAGAGGCTGGCCGCGCTCCGCTCCCGCGCCCTCGCCGCGCTCGGCGACGCCGACGCCCTGCTGCTGCCGACCGCGCCCGGCCACCCCACCCTCGCCGAGGTCGCCGCCGACCCGCTGGGCGCCAACGCCCGCCTCGGCCGGTTCACCAACTCCACGAACCTCCTCGACCTGGCGGCGGTCGCAGTGCCCGCCGGGACCGTGCGCGGCCTCCCCTTCGGCGTGATGCTGATCGGCCCGGCGCACACCGACGATCGGCTCGCCCGGATCGCCGCGCTCCTCACCCCGCCCGCCCGCGTCGCCGTCGTCGGCGCGCACCTGACCGGCCAGCCCCTCAACCCCCAACTCCTCGCGCTGGGCGCGCGGTTCGACCGTACGACCACCACGGCGCCCTGCTACCGCCTGTACGCGCTGCCCACCGATCCGCCCAAGCCGGGCCTGGTACGGGTTCCCGAGGACGGCGCCGCCATCGAGGCCGAGGTGTGGGAGATCCCGCCGGAGGGTTTGGGCGGCCTGGTCGCGTCCCTTCCCCGCCCCATGGCCCTGGGCAGCGTCGAACTGGCGGACGGCAGCCGGGTGCCGGGGTTCCTCTGCGAACCCGCCGCGCTGCCCGGCGCCGCCGACATCACCTCGTACGGAGGCTGGCGCCCCTACCTCGCCGGCTAGCGCCGGGCGGGGGCTCACGGCCACGCCGGCGGTTTTGTCGCAGCGGCCCGCTAATGTGCCTGCGGGCGGTACGGGACGGCGAAATCCGGGGCAGGGGCGTTTCCGCTCCGCATGCCGCCGGCCTTCCCTGGTCGCTCGCCGAGCAGGTTTTCACCGTCGAAAGGGCGCTCCGATGAGCCGTGGCACCCGCCTGTCGGACCTGCGCCGCCTGATGGCGGAAGAGCCGGCCGACCCGGAGGTGGTGGAGCAGGCCCGGCGGCGCAAGGAGTCCGCACTGCTGGACTTCGGGGTCGGGCAGAGCGCGGTGGCGTCCTGGCTGTACGCCAAGTGCCACCACCACATCCCGACCACCGCGATCCCCACCGCCGCGGTGGTCGCCACCGGCGACGGCGGCTGCGCCCTCCTCTACAACCCGTACTTCTTCGCGGAACTGGACTTCGACGGGGTCAAGTTCGTGCTGTTCCACGAGGCCCGGCACCTGATGCACCGGCACCTCCACGTGGACGAGGAACTGCGCTCCGACCCGACGTTCACGCTGGCCGCCGAGGTGGCCATCAACCATGTCGCCCTGCGCCGGCTGGGCCGGTCCAGCCTTCCCACGATGCCGCGCGACGGGCCACCGGAACCGGTGGGCGTCGACCCGGAGGCGGTCTACCGGGCGTACCAGGACGACCTGAGGCGCCAGGGCCTGTCCGCGCTGCCGTACGACGAGTTCATCCACACCGACCTCACGGTGTACGGCGAGCTGCGCCGGATGAAGGCGCTCGACGAGCCCGTGCCGGCGTACTGCGTCCACATGCGGGGCGAGCCGAATGACGTTCCGATGGACGCCGAGACCGTGGAAGGGCTGGGCACCGAGGTCCTGCGCGAGGTGATGCAGGCCGCGCTGCGAGGCGGTCCGGCGCGCGGCGAGCTGCTCGACCTGGCGGACCGCACGGCCGACGGCGGGGAACGCCTGAGCCGGCTGTGGGGCGGCCTGGGCCTGGACAAGTTGCGCGGCACGACCCCGAAGACCCGCCGCGTCGACTGGTGGCAGCGGTGGCTGGTCGACGTGCTCACCTCGAAGCTGGCCGAGAGCGACCGGCTGGTCTACCCGAAGAAGCACGGCGCGATCCTCCTGGCGCTGGGCCACGACCCGATGCTGACCCGGCGCGGACCGGAGCGGACGAAGGTGGTCCTCGTCGCGTTCGACACGTCGGGCTCGATGCCGGACGCCGTGGTCGAGTGGCTGACCACCCTGGTCGGGCAGACCGACGGGGTGGAGAGCCACTGGCTCAGCTTCGACGGCGTCGTGGTGCCGTTCGTCCCGGGGGAGCGGGTGGTGGGCGGGGGCGGCACCGACTTCCAGAACGTCGTCGACTACGCCGAGGGCCGGCTCGAGGTGAACGGCGCACGGCTCGAGGCGGAACCCGACGCGATCATCATGGTGACCGACGGGTACGCGTCCCACGTCACCCCCGCCGACCCCGGCCGCTGGATCTGGCTGATCACCGACGACGGCGACGACTGGCCGGAGCGGCACCACCCCCCGATGGCCTGCCATCGGGTCACGTCCGGACGACGACAACCGAGGAGAAGCCAGTAGTGGCCGCCGCCGAACCGCCCCGAGCGGACCGAACGACCGCACCGAGGCTCGAGAAGTTCATCGACGCGATGATCACCACCGGCCAGACCGGGCAGATCTTCGGCGAGCACGGCATCGGCAAGACCTCCACGTTCGTGTCGTACATCCCGAAGCGGTTCCCCGGCACCACGCTGGTGGTCCTGCCCGCGGCCAACCTCGCCCCGGACGACCTGCTCGTCAACGCCCCGGTGCGCGACGAGCGCAGCGGAGAGCTCGCACTCCGCCAGCTCATCATGCGGCAGCTCGTCCCCGGCAAGCAGTTCGTCCTGCTCATCGACGACTCGCTGCAGGCCGGCAGCACGGTGCAGTCCCAGCTCATGCAGATCGCCTGCGACTGGACCCTGGGCGAGTACGACCTGCGCGAGCTGGGCTGCGTCGGGGTGTTCCTCACCGACAACGAGGCGCTGGCCGAGACCAGCGCGCGCCGGTCCGACCTGGCGATCCTGGACCGGATGGTCACCATCAGGCTGACCGCGAACGACACCGCGTGGCGGCAGGCGCTGGCCGAACGGTATCCGGACTGGGATCTGCGCGAGGTGTTCCGGCAGTGGGCCTCCCTCGGCCCGCACCTGCGCCGGCTGCTGTCGCCGCGCACCCTGCAGCACGTGCTCGACTGCGCACGCGGGGGGTTCCCGCTGACCTGGGGGCTGCCGTTGCTGAACGGCCGCCGGCTGGCGCTGGCCGAGGAGGGCAAGGACGGCGGGCCGGGCCGGGACCGCACCGCGGAAGTGCTCGACGGCATCGCCGCGGCGGTCGGGGCGGGCAACCCGGACACCCTGGCCGACCCGGTCCGCCGCATCCTGCGGGCCGCGATGACCCACCGCTGGGCGGTGCTCCTGCAGGGGCCGCCCGGGTGCGGCAAGACGCAGATCACCAAGCAGATCGCGCGGGAGGAGACCGGGCGCGACCCGGTGTACTTCTCGCTGCCGGTGACCAACGTCGAAGACCTGTGCGTGCCGGTGCCCACCCCCGACGGGTCGCTGGAGGCGATGCTCGCCCGGTCGCTGCTCGACCCGGAGCCGAAGGTGCTGGTCTGGGACGAGTACAACCGGCCGAAGGACAAGGCGACCTTCGCCAAGCTGATGGAGATCACCCAGGAGTGGACGCTCGCCGGACGCCCGCTCCCCGGCCTGCGGGCGCAGGTGGCACTGCAGAACCCGCCCTACCACCTGGGCCGCAAGATGCTGGTCAGCGCCAACAACGTGGCCCAGGCCAGCCGGTTCACGATCAGCTACGAGGTGCTCCCGGACGACATCCCGGCCAACGAGTGGCTGATCTCGACGTACGGGGAGACGGCCGAGACGGTCCTGGAGTGGTGGAAGAACGACATCGACGACGAGGGCCGCGACTGGGTCACCAAGCGCACCCTGGAGCGGCTGATCAAGCTGCACCGGGCGGACATGCCGCTCGAGCCGGGCCTGATCTACCTCGGCGACGGCGAGTACGCCCCGGTGCCGCTGTCCGGGCTGGAGGCCCGCCTGGCGGGCCGGTCCCAGATCGGGCTGACCGAGCTCGCCGGCGACTGCCGGCGATGGGAGGCCCGGCTGGCGCCCGCCGCCGAGATCAGCGAGGAGGGCACCAACGACACCGACCTGGTCCACCAGGTGTTCTCCAACGCCGAGGTGTCCCAGCTGGAGAGGCATCTCGACGTGGTGGCGCGGCTGCTGCCGTACCTGCCGCCGAAGCTGCGGGCCACCTACATGGTCGGGCAGAGCGCGGAACGGCAACGCTTCTGGATGGCCGCCCTGACCCGGATGGCCGAGCTGCCGGCGCGGCGTGCGCCGCGGCCACGGCAGTCGGCCAGATCCTGAAGCGTCTCCGATGACTAGAAGGACACCGGTGCGACCGGCGTCCTTCTAGTCATCGTCCTCGTTGTCTTCGTCATCGTCCTCGTCGTCATATTCGTCGTCTTCATCGTCTTCGTCGTAGTACTCCCAGTCGTAGTCGATGTCGTCGTTCTCGAAGGGGCGGATCATCGGGACGGACACGGTGGACTGCTCGTGATCCACCATCCAGGTGTTGCGGAAGAAGTCGAACCTCAGGTGGAAGCAGCCGGCGGTCTCGGCGAACAGGATCGGCGGGACGAGGAAGTGCGCCACGTCGACGGTGGCCGCGGTGGTGACGAAGGTCTCGGCCGGGGGAACGGGGGGACCGCCCTGGCAGGAGGCGAAGTTCACCGGTGTCGGCGACTCCTTGCCGAGAACGTGGATGCGGTCGCCCTCGACGACGAACATGTCCGGGTCGAGGTGCAGGTCCTCGCCGAGCATCAGGACGGGCGCCGGCAAGATGTCCGCCTTCGCGGAGTCCTGCGCGCGCGTGTAGTGCTCGATGACGTCGGCGTTGCGCGTGGTGTCGAAATTGGGTCCGAGCAAGCCCCCGTCGCAGATACCGCAGGCACAGTCGGGCAGCGCGTCGGTGGAGGGCTTCTCCGGCTCGGGGAACAGCATGGACTTGTCGAACGGTGCGAGCGGTGACTCCGCGCGTTTGTCCCTGAGGAATTCGGGGATCCAGTCGACGCCGTCGGCCTCGATCACCGTCGAGTCGCACTGGGCGCGGAACGCGGTGTCGCCGACCTTGCAGTTGAAGTAGTCCAGAAGCGTGATCGCGGCGCATTCGGCGAGCGAGAGCCCGCCGCCCTTCGGGAACCAGAAGTCGTAGCCGTTCGCGACGAAATCGACGCCGCGGAACCGCTTGTGGACGAACGGCTCGGCGGCGGTTCCGGGGGAGAGGCCGCCGTTCCAGTGCGCCGCTGCGACCTGGTTGTAATAGGCGTCGGCGTGGCGGGCGAGTTCAGGGGCGAAGACGCTCTCGCCGGTGAGGTAGCACGCCTTGCTGAACAGCGCGCCGATCTCGGGATCGTGCGTGACCTCGGGGTCGGTGAAGACGAGTTCGGTGCGCAGGAAGACCTTGCGGCCGTCGCGGTAGGGTGCGCCCTCGTGCTCGTACCGCTGATCGAAGATCACGCAGGTGAAGGGCCCGATCTCCGCCAGCGCCGCGCCGCCGGTGAGGTCGAGGACGGGTGAGCCCGAGCCGCCGGTGAGATAGAGCAGCATCGTGTAGCGCGAGACGTGCCGCCGCGCGGCGTCGTAGTAGGGCGTGTCGCGGTGGCGGTGGAAGTTGGCGTCGCCGGGCTCGAAGCGGTTGCACCGGAACACGGGGTTCACGTGCGAGAAGCCGTCGAGCAGCGGCTCGGGCATCGCCTTGGCGACCGCTGCGCCGAGCGCCTCGGCGAGCAGGGCGGAGTGGAAGATGAAGCGGTCGCCGCCGCGCGAGGCGGCGTTGAGCGGCGGAACGTAGAGGTCCAGCGCGTCAAGGCCCTCCAGGCACGCGCGGGCGGAGGCCGGGAGCCGCAGCGAGAACGAGTGCGCGTCCTTCGTGAACTCCTGCCGCTCCGTGAGCTCGAACTCCAGCCCGGCGCCCGCGAACAGGTCGTCCAGCGGAAGGATGTTCTCGAACGTGCGGAACGACAGCTCGCGCGGATCGACGAAGACGGCCGCCAGGTACGGCGCGGCCTCGCTGGGCCGGGCGAACACCTCGCGCACGCCGGCGTCGATGCGCTCGGCGTCGACGAACCGCACCTCCTTGAAGCGCGCGGTCGGATGCCAGCTGATCGCCAGTCCGTCGAGCGTCGCGGCGGGCTCGGCGTCGGTCGCGTCGACCTCGGCGCGGTAGCGGGCGACCTCGGCGGCGGGGGCGCCCCCCTCCGACAGGGCGAAGAAGCGGTCGCGGAGCTCGACGCTCACACAGTCCTCCAATAGCTGCGCAGGGCGGGCGTGAGCCGGGGTGCGGACGCGAGGATCTTCGCGCCGACGTCTCCGACGTCGGCGCCGTACAGCAGCAGCCGCCGGAGCGAGCCGATGAACGGCGCGTCGAGCAGGGCCTGCGCCCCCTCCTCGCCGATCTGGTTGTAGCGAAGGTCGAGCTCGGTGAGCCCTTCGAGCTGATGGAGCGAGCGCACACCCTCGGCGGTGAGCGCGTTTCTCTGGAGGCGCAGGCGGCGGACGCCGCGGAAGCACGGGGACGCCGTGAGGGCCGCCAGACCAGTGTCGCCGATGCGGCAGTACCGCAGGTCGAGCGTCTCGATCCGCCCCGTCGCGTTCGAGGCGGCCAGGGCGCCGGCGTCGGACGCCTCGCCGCGCAGGTACGCCGAGACGGCGAGGGCCTGCGCACCGAGGGCGCCGATGCGCAGGTAGGAGAGATCGAGCTCGACGAGGCGGCCGAGGCCGAGCGTCGCGAGCGCGCCGGTCTCGACCGACGCGGCCGGCTTCGGCTCGGCGGCGTCGCGGAGGTCCTCGTCCCAGCCGTACTCCCCGTCGTCGGCGACCGGTCGGATCCCCAGCGCCGTCACGAAGGGGGCCCGCAGGGCCTGCTCGATCACCACGGGCGCGCCGTCGGACCATTCGACGGCGACCTTCACGGGGAATCCGTACCGGCGCGCCAGGACGGTGACTCCCGGCGGCAGCTCCGCGTCCCAGCTCCGCTCGTGCTCCCGCACCAGCGCGGCGATCTCACGCTCCACGGCATCGCGATCGGCGGGGCCGACGCGCGTGCGTCGCTGTTCGAGCCGGATCAGCGTGCCCCGGGCGTCGCCCCGCTCCAGAAGCAGCTCACCGTAGGCGAGCCACGAGGCGTGATTCTCGGGTTGATCCCGCAGTGTTCGTTCAAGGGCCGCGACTTTCATTCGGAGGAGGCTAACACCGGCCTCCGACATTCACCTCGACCCCGATGTTTATCACGGTGGGATAACGGACGGGGCGTCCAAGCGGCCGCGCCCGACGCGACAACCGTTTCCGCGAACTGTTTCCGCCCTCAAGTGTCAGGCGGGGAGGCCGACGAGGCGCGCACTCTCGCGCCACAGACGTTCCACGCGCTCCGGGGCGGTGGTGTGCGGCGCGGTCTCGACGGCCCGGCGCTTGACGAAGAACCTGCCCGTCACGTCCTCGACCTCGTCGGCCGTCGCCAGCCACAGCGGGGTGTCGGCGCCGGTGGCGGTCCCGGCCGCGAACAGGCCGCAGAGCGAGCCGAACACCTTCAGCGCGCCGCGATCGTGCCGGTTGAGGCGGCCGCCCTTGATGATGCCCGGATGCGCGCCGTTCACGGTCGTGCGCGTGCCCGCGAGCTTGGACGCCAGCCCGTACACGAACATCGCGTTCATGTTCTTGGTGTGCGCGTAGGCGGTGAACGGCCGGAAGCTCGGCGGCCAGCCGAGTCCGCGGCCGTTGCCCGGATCGAGGTCGCCGGGATCGATCGGGACGCGCGCGAGCCCCCGGGGCGAGCCGCCGACGACCACGAACCGGCGGGGCGCCGTCGTCGGACGTTCGGCAAGGCGTCGCAGCAGCAGGTAGGGGGCGAGGTGGTTGGTCACGAGCGTCCGGTGAAGCCCGTCGGGAGTGCGGTCGTCGAGCGGGGCGATGACCGCGGCGTTGCTCACGACGATGGACGGCACGCGCTCGCCGAGCCGATCCGCGAGCGCGCCCACGGCCGCGAGGTCCGCGAGATCGACCGGTTCGGTCTCGAGGTCGGCTCCCGGCACGGCGCCGGCGATGCGCTCTCGTGCCGCGTTCAGGCGGCCGCGGTCGCGGGCGACGAGGACGACGGTCGCCCCGGTGCGGGCGAGCCCGGCGGCGATCTGCTCACCGATCCCGCCGCTGGCGCCCGTGACGACGGCGAGTTCCCTGCTCATCGGACCACCTCGCCGCTGACTCGCGCGGTGGAGGGCGGGCTGCTCGGCCGGAGGGCGAGACGGAGATCGACGGGTGCGATCACGAGGTTCGGCATCGGCATGCCTTCACGATCGTGCACGTCGGCCGAGGGTCCCAGGTACCCGCAGTACCACCCGGTCCGGGGCACGGGGTGGGATCCTGGCGGCATGAACTCCGGTGAGCTCGCCCGGGCGCTGCGCTCGTGGCGCGACCGTGTGAGCCCGGCCGACGCCGGGCTTCCCGATGTCGGGCTGCGGCGCACCGCCGGACTGCGCCGCGAGGAACTGGCCGCCCTGGCGGGCATTTCGGTCGACTACCTCGTCCGGCTCGAACAAGGCCGCGCACGGAACCCGTCGACGCAGGTGCTGGCCGCGCTCGCCCGCGCGCTGCGCCTCTCGTCCACCGAACGCGACCTGCTCTACCGCGCCGCCGGCGCCCGGCCGCCCGCCGCGGGCGTCGTGCCGCGGCACATCGGCCCGGGGACCGCCCGCGTCCTCGACCGGCTCGTCGACACCCCCGTCGCGGTGTTCACCGCGAGCTGGGACCTCATCACCGCCAACCCGCTCTGGAACGCCCTTCTAGGAGTCGGCGAAGCCGTTCCGCCCCGGGCCGGCAATCTCGTGTGGCGTCACTTCACCGGCGTCCCGAGTCCCATCGTGCACACCGCGGAGGAGCACGACCGGTTCGGCCGGCATCTCGTCGGCGACCTGCGGCACGCGGTCGCGACCTATCCCGACGACCGCGGGCTCGCCGTCCTGGTGGCCGAGCTGCGCGAGACCAGCCCCGCGTTCGCCGAGCGATGGGACGATTTCGCGGTCCAGCCGCGGGTGGCGGAACGCAAGACGATCGACAGCCCGGCCGTCGGTCTCCTCACCCTGGACTGCGACGTCCTGGCGACCCTGGACGGCGATCTCCGCATCGTCGTCTACACCGCTCGCCCGCACAGCGAGGACGCGAGCAGGCTCGATCTACTCCGCGTCGCCGGGAATATCGGGAAATGAACCTTTTTCAGATGAAGGGTATTCACTTTTTCCTTTGTCCGGCCTCATCGTGATCTTGACGGCTTGCTCGGCGGGCCGTGATTCGGCGGATCCGGGCGAAGTATCTGATCGTTTCTGTTGCCAGGCCGGTCGCCCGCTGCTTGGCTTGGCGCATGCGGTTCGAGCGGACGCGCCGGGCGGGCGTGGACCAATGAGGAGCAAGGAAGACGACCGGGTCGGCCTGCCTCCCGTGAACGACGCCGCCGCGGCCAGCTCGGCGCGTGTGCACGACTACCTGCTCGGCGGCAAGGACAACTTCCAGGCCGACCGGGATGTCGCCGCACGGCTGCTGACGCTGTATCCGCGATCGCGGGAAACGGTCGCGCAGTCCCGGGGCTTTCTCATCCGCGCCGTTCGGTACCTGGCGTGCGAGGCGGGAATACGACGGTTCCTCGACATCGGCGCGGGCCTTCCCACCCAGAACAACGTGCACCAGGTCGCGCAGGAGCACGCGCCCGACTCCCGGATCGTGTACGTCGACAACGACCCGATGGTGCTGGTGCACGCACGCGCTCTGCTGGCCTGCGACACCGGGGTGGAGGTCGCCGAAGGCGACGTCCGCGCCCCCGACCGGATCCTGAACGCCCCGGCGGTGCGGCTGCTGCTCGAACCGCGCGAACCGGTCGCCCTGCTCATGGTGGGCCTGCTGGAGTTCATCGCGGACTGCGAGCAGGCCCGCCGCGCGGTGGCGACCCTCCTGGCCGCCCTGCCGTCGGGGTCCTACCTGGTGATCACGCACAGCGTCGACGACGCGCGGTACCGGGACGTCATCCACCAGGCGCAGCATGCCTACGCGAGCGCGACGGTGGCGTTCGTGACACGCCCCCGGGAGCAGATCGTCCGCTTCCTGGACGGGCTGCAGGTGCTCTCTCCCGGTGTGGTCCAGGTCAGCCGCTGGCGCCCGGACACGATCTCACGACCATGCCCCGCCACGGCCGCGGCGGTGGCGCGCAAGCCGTGACGGGACGGGCCTCAGGACGGGCCTCAGGACGGGCTGCTGACGAGGTCCCAGAGGTCCTTGTCCGTCGTCAGGGCCGCCGCCGCGACGCGCTCGTCCCAGTCATGGACGGAGCCGAACTCCGAGCGCCATGCCAGGGCCCGGAGGGTGTAGGCGTGCAGGGGGTGCTCGATCGTCGTTCCGATGGCCCCGTGGACCTGGTGGGCGTTCCGGACGACCGTTGCCGCGGCGTGGCGGGCGCAGGAGGTCGCCACGGCGATGGTGAACGGTGCGGGGCCGCCGTGGACGGCCGCGTCCGTGGCGGCCCTCGCCAGGGACGTCTCGGCGGCCATATCGGCGATCAGGTGCTGGACGGCCTGGAAGCGGGCCAGCGGACGTCCGAACTGCGTGCGTGTGGTGGCGTGTTCGATGGTGAGCCGGAGAACGCCGTCCATCGCGCCGGTCATCTGCAGAGAGCGGGCCAGGGCGCCGCGCAGCGTGAACTCCTCCGCCAGGTGCCCGCCGACCGGGACACCCGGGCGGTCCTCCAGGGAAACGTGGACGTCATCGCGTGCTTCGCCCGCCAGGTTGGTCGCCTGGTCGACCCGCACCGAGCTCGCGGGCACGTCGGCCGCCCGCCAGCCGCCCCCGGCGTCCCAGAGCACCGCGATCCGGTCGGCGTCGCGGGCCCAGGGCACCGCACGCGCGATGCCGTCGCCGTCCAGGACGCAGGCCGTGCGGAGGCTTCCGTCCGACGGCAGGCCCGCCTTCGTCAGCAGCCAGTTCGCCAGCAGGTCGTTCTCGGCGAGCGGGAGGGACACCCCGTGGGACGCCGCCGCGCGCAGCAGCGCGGCGGCCTCGGGCCATCCGGCGCCGCTGCCCCCGCGTTCCGCCGGCGTGGTGAGCCTGGTGAGGCCCAGCGATTCGAGCGTGTCCCACAGCGGACGGGTGGGAGACGCCGGATCGTGGTCGGAGAAGACCGACGCCATCATGTCCGCGAGCGCCGGATCGACGGTCATCGGCGCAGCCCCAGGTCCCGGGCGATCACGCCGCGCAGGATCTCGCTGGTGCCGCCGCGCAGCGTGAATCCGGCGCGTCGCAGCAGGGCCGTGGTCAGCAGCGGCGACGCCGCGCCCAGGCTTTCGGTGTAGTCGACGATGTCGCCCTCCAGGCTCGTTCCGAGCACCTTGACCAGCGCGGCCTCGACGTCGGCGCGCTCGCCCGCCTGGAGCGAGGCCGCCACGCCCCGGGACAGGTGCCGGAGGGCGGCCAGGCGTGCGATGTGGCGTCCGAGGTCGGGATGGCGGGGGAGCGCGCCGCGTCGCGTTCGCGCGACGGTCTCGGTGAGCAGCGGCAGTGTCGACATGAACCGTTCCGGGCCGCTGCGTTCGTAGCCGAGTTCGGAGGTCACCTGGCGCCACCCGTCCCCGACACGGCCGAGCACCCGGTCGTCGGCGACGAACACCTCCACGAGGGCCACCTCGTTGAAGTGCTGCTCGCCGCCCATCGTGACGATCGGTGAGATCGTGACGCCGGGCGAGCGCAGGTCGACGATGAACTGGGCGAGGCCGTCGTGCCGCGCGGCGGAGTCCGGCGGCGCCGTACGGGCCAGGACGAGGATCGCGTGGGCCCGGTGCGCCCCGGTCGTCCACACCTTGGTGCCGGTCAGGAGCCAGCCGCCGTCCGTGCGCTGCGCGCGGGTACGGACGCCGGCCAGGTCCGAACCGGACTCCGGCTCGCTCATGCCGATGGCGAAGTAGCACTCGCCGCGCGCGATCGCGGGCAGGTACGCCTGTTTCTGTTCCTCGGTTCCGTGGGCCAGCAGGGACGGTGCGATCTGCCGATCCGCGATCCAGTGCGCGGCGACGGGAGCCCCGGCGGCGAGCAGTTCCTCGGTGACGGTGAAACGCTCGAGGAAAGTGCGCCCCGCGCCGCCGTACTCCTTCGGAATGGTCATGCCGACCCAGCCGCGGCCGGCCAGGGCACGGGTGAACTCCTCGTCCCAGCCCGCATGCCAGGCGTCGACGGCGGGGGCGAACGCGCGCGACCGCAGGAACGCGCGGACGGACGAGCGCAGATCATCCATCAGCCGCGCCTCCTGATGACGGAACGCCCGACCAGTACCGGTCCCAGCACAGCACCCTCCATCGCCAAACCGACACCGTCCAATTCATCACGATGACCGCGCCCGCGCCAAGACGCGCGGCCGATGTCACCGATAGGCGGTTCCTATGCGGCCGCTCCCATAGGAACCGCCTATTCGAGTGTTCGCCATACGGGCTTTGACCGGTGCCGGGCGCGCACGTTCACTGGTGCGGAAACGAGGAGGAATCGATGAGGGACGCCGTCATCGTGGACGCGGTGCGCACGCCGATCGGGAAACGGAACGGCGCGCTCGCCGGAATCCATCCGGCCGACCTGTCCGCCCACGTGCTGCGGACGCTCGCCGGACGCACGCGGCTCGATCCCGGTGACGTCGACGACGTGATCTGGGGCTGTGTCGGGCAGGTCGGCGACCAGAGCGGCGACATCGCGCGGACCGCCGTGCTCGCGGCGGGCTGGCCGGTCTCCGTCCCGGGGACCACGGTGGACCGCCGCTGCGGATCCAGCCAGCAGGCCGTGCACTTCGCCGCCGCGGGCGTGGCGGCCGGCCACTACGACCTCGTGGTCGCCGGAGGCGTCGAGTCGATGAGCCGCGTGCCGATGGGGTCGGCGGCACGGGACGGCGCCCCGCACCCCGGCAGCGTCCTCGAACGCTTCGGCGTCGACGGCTTCGGCCAGGGCACCGGCGCCGAGCTGATGGCCGCGCGCTGGGGCCTGTCCCGGCAGGTCCTGGACGAGTACGCGGCACGGTCGCACGCCCGCGCGGCCGAGGCCGCCGACCGCGGCGCGCTCGACGGCCAGCTCGCCCCCATCGGCGGGCTGGAGGCCGACGAGGGCGTCCGCCGCGACTCCACCCCCGAGACCCTGGCGGCCTTGAAGACCGCGTTCCGGCCCGACGGCGTCATCACCGCCGGCAACGCCTCGCAGATCTCCGACGGTGCCGCCGCCCTGCTCATCACCTCGAGCGACCTCGCCAGGGCGCGCGGCATGAGGCCCATCGCCCGGGTGCACACCGTCGCGGTCACGGGCGACGACCCGGTCATGATGCTCACCGCCCCCATCGCCGCGACCGCCAAGGCGCTCAAGCAGGCGGGCCTGGGCATCGACGACATCGGCGTCTACGAGGTGAACGAGGCGTTCGCGCCGGTCCCGCTGGCCTGGCAGGCCGAGACAGGCGCGCACGGCGACCGGCTCAACCCCCTGGGCGGCGCCATCGCGACCGGCCACCCCCTCGGCGGCACCGGTGCCGCCTTGATGACCCGGCTGGTGCACCACATGCGCGACCAGGGAATCCGGTACGGGCTCCAGACCATGTGCGAAGGCGGCGGCATGGCCAACGCGACCGTTCTCGAACTGCTCGACACCGCGGAGGCGGCCCGATGAGACGCACGATCTTCACCGCCGAGCACGACGACTTCCGCGCCGTCGCACGGGACTTCCTCGCCAAGAACGTCGTGCCGCACTTCCCGGAATGGGAGGAGGCCGGGCTCGTCCCCAAGGAGATATTCACCCGTGTCGGTGAACTGGGCGTGCTCGGTGTCCAGATCCCCGAGCGGTTCGGTGGCGCCGGCTCCGGCGGTTTCCTGTATCCGGCCATCTGGATGGAGGAGACGGCGCGTGCGCATGTCAATCTCGGCGGCCTCGGCGTCCATGTGAACGTCGTCGTCCCCTACTTCGCCGCGTACTGCACCGAGGAGCAGGGCGAACGGTGGCTGCCGGGGCTCGGCACCGGCGAGCTGATGGCGTCGATCGCGATGACCGAGCCCGGCACCGGCTCCGACCTCGCCGGCATGTCGACCACGGCCGTCCGGGACGGCGGCCACTGGGTGCTGAACGGCGCCAAGACGTTCATCACCGGCGGCGTCAACGCGGACCTGGTCGTCGTGGTCGCCCGCACCGGGCGCGGCGGCGACCGCAGGCAGGGCCTGTCGCTGCTCGTCGTCGAGCGGGGAATGCCCGGCTTCACCCGCGGCCGCAACCTGGACAAGCTGGGCCTGCGCACCCAGGACACCGCCGAGCTGTTCTTCGAGGACGTCCGCGTCCCGGCCGGGAACCTTCTCGGCGAGGAGGGCAGGGCCTTCGAGTACCTGACCGGGAACCTGCCGCAGGAGCGCCTGGCCATCGCGGTCGGCGCGCAGGCCGCGGCGGAGGCGGCGCTCGACGCGACGCTGGAGTACGTGCGGGACCGCCGCGTGTTCGGCACGAGCGTCGCCTCGTTCCAGAACACCAAGTTCGAGCTGGCCGCCTGCGCAACCCGCCTGGAGGCGGGCCGGGCACTGGCGGACCGCGCGCTCGCCGCGCACGAGGCGGGCGAGCTGTCGGCGGCCGACGCCGCCAAGGTCAAGGTGTTCTGCACCGAGCTGCAGGGCGAGGTCGTGGACCGCTGCCTGCAGCTGCACGGCGGCTACGGCTACATGCGCGAGTACCCGATCGCCCGGCTGTACGCGGACGCGCGCGTCAGCCGCATCTACGGCGGCACCACCGAGGTCCTGAAAACGATCATCGCGAAGTCGCTCGGTCTCTGAGCGGTTCCTGACGACGATCCCTGACGAAGGGCGAGCCATGCGCTTGGAAGGCGTTTCCACCGCGGTCACCGGAGGGGCCCGCGGACTCGGGCTGGCCACGGCGCGGTCGCTGGTGGCCGCGGGAGCGAAGGTGACGATCATCGACCTGCCGGACTCGGGCGGCGAGGCCGCGGCCGCCGAGATGGGCGACGCGGCCCGGTTCGCGCCCGCGGACGTGACCGACGCCGGCGAGTTCGCCGCCGCGCTGGACGTGGCTGAGGAGCGCGGCGGCCTGCGCGGCCTGGTGCACTGCGCGGGGGCGGGGCGGAAGATCCGGCTGCTGGATCGCGACGGCGCGCCCGGTTCGCCGGAGGACTTCGAGTGGACCGTCCGGCTCAATCTGTTCGGCTCCTTCAACGCGCTGCGGCTCGGCGCGGAGCGCATCGCCCGGCGGGACGAGAGCGACGGCGAACGCGGCGCGATCGTGCTGACCGCGTCGGTCGCCGCCCACGAGGGCCAGATCGGGCAGATCGCCTACACGGCCGGGAAGGCGGGCGTCGTCGGCATGACGCTCACCGCCGCGCGGGATCTGGCGAGCCGGTCCATCCGCGTCTGCACGATCGCCCCGGGGATCATGGACACCCGCCTCCTCGCCCGGATGCGCGAGGACGTGCGGGCCGCGCTGCACGCCGGCGTCCCGCAGCCCTCGCGGCTGGGGCGCCCCGAGGAGTTCGCGGGGCTGGCCCTGCACGTGCTGGAGAACGGCTACCTCAACGGCGAGACGATCCGGCTGGACGGGGCCCTGCGGATGGCGCCCCGCTAGCGTGAAGCCGTGGACCTGCAGCAGCTCGAGTACTTCCTCGCCGTGGTCGACCACCGGGGCGTGAACGCGGCCGCCGCGTCGCTCGGCGTCGCGCAGCCGACGATCTCCCAGGCCCTGCGCAAGCTGGAACGCGAACTCGGCGCGGAGCTGTTCCACCGGATCGGCCGGGGGCTGGTGCCGACGTCCGCCGGGCACGCGCTGGTCGGCCCGGCACGGCGCGTCCTGCGGGACGTCGTCACGGCGGAGGGCGCGCTCGCGGACACGGGGGGCCGGCCCCGGGGGCGGCTGGACATCATCGCGATCCCCGCGTTCTCCGCCGGCCCCCTGCCGCGGCTGGTCGGCGCGTTCCGCCGCGAGTACCCGATGGTGTCCGTCCGGATCGGGGACCTGAGCGACGAGACGGCGGTCGCGTCGCTGCTCCGGGACGGGCACTGCGAGATCGTCGTCTGCCATCTCCCATACCCGGAGGGCGCCACCCTGCGGGTACTGGAGCTGGGTGTCCAGGAATGGTGGCTGGCGTTCCCGCCCGGCTCCGCGGTGCCGCCGGACGATCCGCTGCCGCTGGCCGCGCTGCCGGACGTGCCGCTGGTGATCGTCCCGCGCGGCGGGTCGCAGGCCGGGGAGATCGAGCAGGCCATCGCGGCGGCGGGACGCGCGGCGCGGGTGGCGGCCGTGGTCCGGGGCAGGGAAGCGCGGCTGCCGTTCGTCCTTGCCGGGGTCGGCGGGACGTTCCTGGAGCGGTCGCAGGCGGAGGCGGCCAGGGCGCGTGGTGCGGTGGTCCGGGCGGTGGAACCCCGGATCAGCCGCGCGTACGGTCTCGTCTACGACGAGGCCGCGCTGTCCCCGGCGGGCCGGGCGTTCGTGTCGCTGGCGGGCTCCTGAGCGGCGATCGCCTGAGCGGCGACGTCCAGGAAGGCCCTCGCGGCAGGGGAGAGCGGCCCCGGGCGGTGCACCAGCCCGATCCGGCGCCGGATGGCCGGCAGGGTTGCGCGGACGGCGACGTCGTCGAGGCACGCCTCGGCGAACCCGCGGGGCAGGAACGCGGCGCCCGCGCCGTGACGGACCAGTTCCCAGACGGCCTGCCGGTGCACGCACTCCACCACGACCCGCCCGGCGGGCGGCGCGCCGGACTCCACGACGACCGGGAGATCCTCCACGGCGTGCAGCGGGACGGGATCGGGCAGCCCGGCGGCCAGCTCCGGCGGCAGCACGAGGACGGTCTCCTGCGCCCACAGTTCGACGGTCCGCAGGGCGCCGGTGGCCGCGGGCAGCTCGAGGAGACCGATCTCGGCCTCCCCGGACCGGACCTTCGAGGTGACGTCCGGTCCGCCACCGCAGTCCAGGACGGTGACCAGCAGGCCCGGGTGCCGTCCGCGCAGTCCGGCGGTCAGCGCGGGCAGGGGGTCGAGGGCGAGGGCGGCGAGCGCCGCGATCTCCAGCCGTCCCGCGCCGAGACGGGCGACGTCGCGGACCTCGGCGCGGGCGTGCGCGAGGTCGGCCAGCACGCGCCGGGCCGGGACGGTGAACGCCTCACCGTCCCGGGTGAGCACCAGGCCGCGTCCCGTCCGCTCGAACAGCTCGACGCCGAGTCGCCGTTCGAGCGTCCGGATCGCCTGGGACAGGGACGGCTGCGCGATGTAGAGCGCCTGCGCCGCCCGGGTCACCCCGCCGTGGTCGACGACGGCGACGAAGTACTCGATCAGCCTCAGCTCCACCGCACGGCCAGGGCCCTCAGGTGGCGGCCTCATCGCGGAGCCTGGTCTTGAGGACCTTTCCGCTGGGATTGCGGGGGAGGGACTCCACGATCCTCATGCGGCGCGGCCGTTTGTAGGCCGCCAGGTGGGTCCTGCTGAAGTCCTCGACCTCGGCCTCGGTGGGCGGGTCGGAGGGGTCGGCGGCGACGATCACCGCGAGGGGGGTCTCGCCCCACGTGGGGTCGGGGACGCCGACGACGGCCACCTCGGCGATCTTGGGATGGGCGGAGAGGGCGTTCTCGACCTCGGCGCAGTAGATGTTCTCGCCCCCTGAGATGATCATGTCCTTCTTGCGGTCCACGACGTAGAAGTAGCCGTCCTCGTCCTGGCGGACCAGGTCGCCGGAGTGGAACCAGCCGCCCCGGAAGGCCTCGGCCGTCTCGGCGGGCCGGTTCCAGTACTCCTTCATGATCATGGGGCCGCGGTAGACGATCTCGCCGACCTCGCCGCGCGGCACGTCGTTCATGTCGTCGTCCACCACCCGGGCCTCCACGTTGAGGATGGGGGTGCCGACCGAGCCGATCTTGCGGACGGAGTCCTCCCCGCGCAGCAGCGTCGTGACCGGGCTGCACTCAGTCTGGCCGAACGCACTGCACACGTCCGCCGCGGGGAAGGTGTCGATCATCTTCCGGAGCAGGCTCGTGGAGGCCGGCGCGGCGCCCCAGGAGAGCCGCCGCAGCCGGGAGAGGTCGAACTCCGCGAGTCCGGGGAGGGCGCACACGGCCTGCCACTGCGCCGGGACCATGAAACAGGACGTGACGCCCTCGTCCGCGAGCGTCCGCACGGTCGCGGCCGGATCGAACCCGCCCGACGGCGGGATGATCGACGTGCCGCCGATGATGAGGCCGGGCAGCAGTCCCGACAGCCCGGCGATGTGGAACAGCGGCGCCGCCGACATCCACACCCGGTACGGTCCCGTGTCGCCCTGCGTGAGAATCGAGCTGAAGGCGTGCAGCAGCAGGTTGCGGTGGGTCAGCACCGCGCCCTTGGGCGCGCCGGTCGTGCCGGAGGTGTACATGATGAACGCGGGCGCCGTGTCGGGCACCGCGCGCTCGACGGGGTCCGGCGGTGCCTCGGCGAGCACGGCCTCGTAGTCCCCGCCGATCGTCACCACCGACGTCACCGACGGCGCGGTGGCGCGCGCCGCACGGATCAGGGGGGCGAACGCCGCTTCGGCGATCACGGCCGCCGCGCCGCTGTCCCGCAGCACGTAGGCGACCTCGTCGGCCACCAGCCGGAAGTTCACCGGCACCGCGATCGCGCCGAGCCGCAGCGTCGCCAGCCACGCCTCCACCACCTCGACGCCGTTCAGCCCGAGCACCGCCACCCGGTCCCCGGCGGAGACGCCGCGTGCGGTCAGCGCGGCGGCCAGCCGGTTCACGCGCCCGTCCAGCTCGCGGTAGGTGCGCCGGGAGCGGGCGTCGATCAGGGCCTCGGCGGCGGGGTTCACCCGTGCGTGGCGGGCCACCAGGTCGCTCATCGTCATGCCGTGACCGGGCAGGGTCATCGTCGTTCTCCTCTCGGCGCGTCCAGGACGTGCGCGGCGATCAGCTCCCGGTGGGCCTGGGGGGACCCGAGGAACGCCCGCGTGGAAAGGGCCCGCCGCAGATGCAGATGGGCGTCGTGCTCCCAGGTGAACCCGATTCCGCCGTGGACCTGGACGTTCGTCTTCGCCGCGGCGGTGTAGGCGTCGGAGGCGAAGGACTTGCACAGGCTCGCCAGCGCGGGGACCTCGCCGGGTGCGTGGTCCACCGCCCAGGCCCCGTAGGACGCGGCGGCGGAGGCGGACTCGTTGTCCACCAGGACGTCGGCCAGCATGTGCTTGACGGCCTGGAACGAGCCGATCGGACGGTCGAACTGCTTGCGGATCCCCGCGTACCCGACGGCCATGTCCAGGCAGCGGTTCGCGCCGCCGGCCTGCTCACAGGCCAGCCCGATCGCGGCGGCCGCCAGGGCCCGCTCCAGCACCGGCAATGCTCCGCCTGGCGGGCCGACCGGTACACCGGGCGACGCGCGCAGAATCACGGTGCCGAGCGGGCGTGTGGCGTCGAGCGCGTCCTGGGGGATATGCCGGGACAGGTCCCCGGCGCGGACGGCGAACAGCGTCGGTCCCTCCGGCGCGCGTGCCAGGACGAGCAGCAGGTCCGCCACCGGCGCGTCGGTGACGAAGTGCTTGGCTCCGTCCAGGACCCAGCCGCCCGCCGCCGGGCGCGCGGTCGTGGTGAGTTCGGCGAACGACCAGTCGCCCGCCTCCTCCACCAGCGCCGCCGTGGCGACGCTCTCGCCGCGGACCAGGGCGGGCAGCCAGGCCCCCGCGTCGTCCCCCGACTCCAGAAGGATCCGGGCGGCCAGCACCGCCGAGGAGAAGAACGGCACGGGGGCGAGCGCCCGCCCGAGCTCTTCCGCCACCACGGCCAGGTCGCCGAAGCTGGCGCCCGTCCCGCCGTACTCCTCGGGGACGCCCACGGCGGTCAGCCCGAGCTCGCGCACCATCCTGTCCCAGAGCCGGCGACCGTCCGCAGGGTCGCCCTCGTAAGCGGCGCGTGCCGCGTGCGCGTGCTCACCCAGGAGACTGCGGAGCGTGTCGCGCAGCGCGAGCTGCTCCTCGCTCGGTCCGAACCTCATGCCTTCCCGCTTTCGGCTCGGGGCTCCCGGGGCAGACCCAGAACCCGTTCCCCCAAGGTCGTTCGCTGAATCTGGCTGGAGCCCCCGTAGATCGTCCCGGCGCGGGCCGTCAGGAACGCGCGCTGCCAGGCCGACGGGCTGTTCGGCGATCCCAGCGGATCCGCCCCGACGGTCGCGACCCCCGGCGGCCCCGAACCGACCATGGCGTCCATGCCGAGCACGTCCATCGCCAGCTCGGTCACCCGGGCGTGGTACTCGGCCGAGTAGAGCTTGAGGATGGAGGACTCCGGTCCCGGCGCGGCACCGGAGTGCGCGGCGGCGAGGGTCTTGAGACCGAGGATCCGCAGGATCTCGACCTTCGACCAGCACCACGCGAGACGCTGCCGGACGCGGGGGTCGGCGTCCAGCGCCCGCTCCCGGACCATCTCGGCCAGCCGCTCGAGCTCGATCCGGTAACCGGCGTACAGCGCGCCCGACGCGGCTCCGCGTTCGTACCCCAGCAGGGTCAGCGCCACTTTGGCGCCGCCGCCGCGCGGCCCGACGACGTGCGCCGCGTCGGTGCGCGCGCCGGAGAAGAACACCTCGCAGAACTCGGCCTCGCCGGTCATGGTGCGGATGGGCCGCACGTCCACGCCGGGCTGCTCGGTGGGAACCAGCAGCAGGGACAGCCCCCGGGCCCTGGCGGCGCCGGGTTCGGTCCGGGCCAGCACGAACATCCAGTTCGCCGAGTCGCCCGCGGTCTGCCACACCTTCTGCCCGTTGACCACCCAGGCGCCGTCCTCCAGCGACGCCGACGTGCGCAGCGCGAACAGGTCGCTGCCCGCCCCCGGTTCGGAGTAGCCCTGCGCCCAGCGGTGCTCGCCGGACAGGATCCGGGGGATGAAGTGGCGCTTCTGCTCCTCGGTGCCCCAGTGCAGGATCGTCGGGCCGATCAGCGAGAAACCGAACGGGTCGCTGGGCAGCGGCAGCAGCGGCACGCCCGCGTTGACGAACTCCTCCTGCAGCGCGTACTGCTCCAGCACCGTCAGGCCGGCGCCACCGTACTCCTTCGGCCAGGCGATCCCCAGGTATCCGTGCTCGCGCAGCGTCTCCCGCCAGCGCGGACGGAACTCGGCGCGCTCGGCCGCGCTCAGCGCGCCGATCCCGCGCCAGCCCGGCGGCAGCCGCTCGGCCAGGAATCCCCGCACCCTCCGCCGGAACGCCTCGGTCTCCGGTGTGCCCGCGAGATCCATCAGACCTCGCCCTTGCGGGCCGGGCGCACCGGCCCGGCGCCGCGCCACCCGGGCAGGCCGGCGGCCTCGGTGCCGAGCGGGAGCCCGTCGGGGTTCACCTCGGCCCAGTGCGCGTGGTTGAGGGAGTGCAGGCTGAAGCAGGCGGCGAGGGCGTTGCCGAAGCCCTGCTGGTCGAGGGTCTGGTTCACCGACTCCTTGATCAGCAGCGCGGTGACGGTGGGGACGGCCGCGAGCCGCCGCGCGAACGCCAGCGTGCCGGCGTCCAGGCGTCCGGGTTCGAACACCTTGCTGACCATGCCGATCCGGTGGGCCTCGTCGGCGTCGATCGAGTCGCCGGTCAGCAGCAGCTCCTTGGTCCTGCGCGCGCCCATCTCCCACGGGTGCGCGAAGTACTCCAGCCCGCACATGCCGAGCCGGGCGCCGACGACGTCGGCGAACGTGGTGCCCCGCGCGGCCACGATCAGGTCGCAGGCCCACATCAGCATGAGCCCGCCCGAGATCACCGGTCCGTGCACCGAGGCGATCGTGATCTTCCGGAGGTCGCGCCACCGCCTGGTGTTCTGGAAGTAGTGGTGCCACTCCTGGAGCATCCTGCGCTCGGCGGCCGCCCGCGTCCCGCCGTCCCGGTCGTAGCTGGGATGGCGGCCCGGGCCGTGGCCGCGTTCGGCGCGGTCGTCGGACGAGCCGAGATCATGGCCGGAGGAGAACGCCTCGCCCTCTCCCCGCAGGACGACGACCCGGACGGCGTCGTCGGCCTCGGCGCGGCGGAACGCCTCGTCCAGCTCGACCAGCAGCCCGCGGTTCTGCGCGTTGCGGTGGCGGGGGCGGTTCAGCGAGATGACGGCGATCGCGCCGTCGTCAGCATCGGTGTCCTCGGTGGCGTTCTCGGTGGCGTAGGTCAGGTAACGGCTCATCACGCACTCCTCGGACGTGAAAGGGAGGCCAGCACCTGGGCGGCGGCCCGCTCGCCGGACCGGACGGCGCCCTCCATGTAGTTCATCCAGATCACGGAGGTCTCGGCGCCCGCCCAGTGCACGTGCCCGCACGGCTCGCGCAGCGCGGCGCCGTACCGGGTCCAGGCTCCCGGGGGGAGGTTCGAGCCGTAGCAGCCGCGCGTCCACTCCTCGGCAGACCAGCTCACCTCGGTGTACTCGCGGGGTTCGGCGGCCTCCGGTCCGAACGTCGCGGCGAGGCGGTCGAGCACGGCGGCGCGGCGGGCGGGAGCGTCGAGGGCGCCGAGCCGGCGGGCCTCGTCGCCCTCGACGAAGGCGACGAGGATGCCCGGCGTCCCGGACGGGGGAGAGTCGTCGAAGGTGACCGAGACGGGCCCGTCGTCGGTGAGGGACCGGCCGTTGGAGTCGTGCTCGCGCCAGAACGGGCGGTCGTACACGGCGTGCGCCTTGATCGTCGCGCCGGGTGCGGCGCGCTGGTGGAGCTGCGCGCGGGGGACGGGCAGCGGCGGGCTGAAGGCGATGCGGTCGGCGATCGCGATCGGGACCGCGACGATGACGCGGCGGGCCAGGACGCCGCCGGCCCCGTCGCCCCCGGTCCGCACGGCGGCGCCGTCCACGCTCTGTTCGATCGCCAGGACGGGCCGGTCGAGACGCACGGTCTCCGGGCCCAGCTCGGCGGCGATCCGCTCGGCGACCGTCTGCGCGCCGCCGGTGAACCGCCGCTCCTGGGCGTCCTGGAGCAGGGCGGTGAGGGAGCCGGCCGAGCGGATGTAGACCAGCGCGTGCAGCAGGGAGAGCTCGTCGGGTTCGGCGGTGAAGATCCCGGTGGTCAGCACGCGGAGCAGTGCCCGCGAGGCGGGGTCGGTCACGTGGGAGAGGATCCAGGTCTGGAGCGTTTGCGCGTCCCATTCCGCGGCGCTCGGCGCGGTCCAGGGCTCCTCGGGGGGAAGTGACGCGGCCAGCCGGTCGAGTTCCTGCAGGGCCTGGTCGGCCTCGGGCATCTCGGTACGGCCGCGCCCGGCGATGGAGTACCGGGTCTCGCCGCCGGAGTAGGTGGGAAACGTCGTGACGCCCAGCTCCTCGGCCAGCAGGGCGATGCGGTCCTGACCAGGGCCGATCCACTGCCCGCCGTGGTCGACGACCGCGCCGCCCGGCAGCGGACGGCTCCAGGTACGGCCGCCGACACGATCGCGCGCCTCGAACACGACCACGCCGCGCCCGGCCGCGCGCAGCGCCCGGGCGGCGGTGAGGCCCGCCAGCCCGGCGCCGACGACGGCGACGTCCACATCAGGGATCATGTGCGGCCCTTCTTGGTCAAGTGACTTGGTCTGCTGACCTATTATTTCGGCCGCGTCCGCCCTGTCAACCGCCCCATGAGTGCGCGGCGCCCCCGGGTGCGCGACGAAGACGCACGTCAGCCTCTTGACACCCCCGGTCGCCAACGTGAGACTGAGCACAGTTGATCGCATGACCAAGTCTTGTGACCTAGATATTCGACCCGAGGAGAGGACGCGACGTGGGACGACTGGACGGCAAGGTCGCCTTCATCACCGGCGCGGCACGGGGGCAGGGCCGCGCCCACGCGGTGCGGCTGGCCGGGGAGGGCGCCGACATCATCGCCGTGGACGTCGGCGCGGACGGCGCCCCCGGCGGCGCGGTCGGCAGCGTCCCCTACCCGCTGGGCACCGGCGCCGACCTCGCCGAGACCGCCCGCCTGGTCGAGGCGGCCGGGCGCCGGGTCGTGCACGGCACCGCCGACGTCCGCGACCTCGCCACCCTGGCCGCGGTGGTCGACCGCGGGGTGGAGGAGTTCGGACGGCTCGACATCGTGGTGGCCAACGCCGGAATCTCCAGCCCCGCACCCACCCTGGAGATGAGCGAGCGGGTCTGGCAGGAGATGATCGACATCAACCTGACCGGGGTGTGGAAGACCCTCAAGGCGTCGGTCCCGCACATCATCGGCGGCGGGCGCGGCGGCGCCGTGGTCATCACCAGTTCGGCCGCGACCGAGGGCGTGTACGAGGGCCTCGGGCACTACAGCGCGGCCAAGGCCGGGCTCGTGCCGCTGATGCGCGTGCTCGCCAAGGAGCTCGCCCCGGACGGGATCCGCGTCAACACCGTCCACACCGGGACGGTCGTCACCCCGATGATCCTCAACGACGCGACCTACCGGGCGTTCCGTCCCGATCTGGAGAACCCGACCCGGGAGGACTTCGACGAGGCGGTCCGCGCCGTCAACAGGCTGCCGTTCGGGGCGCTGGAGGCCGGCGACATCGCCAACGCCGTCCTGTACCTGGTCTCCGACGACGGCCGGGGAGTGACCGGCGCCAAGCACTTCGTGGACGCCGGCGTCAACCTCTAAGGAGAGCATCATGACCGACCCGTACCTGGACGCCACCGCGCTGGCGGAACTCGTCCGCACCGGACAGGCGACGCCCGCCGAACTGGTCGGGCAGGCGATCGAGCGGATCGAGGCGGTGAACCCCGAGATCAACGCCGTGATCGTCCCGCTGTACGAGAAGGCCCGGAAGGAGGCCGCCCGGGTGCCGAAGGACGCGCCGTTCGCGGGCGTCCCCTACGTGCTCAAGGACCTGACGGTCCACTCGAAGGGCGACCCGTACTCGGCGGGGTGCGCCGGGGTGAAGGCGGCCGGGTACCGCTCCGACCACGACTCCCACTTCGTGACCGCGATGCGCGAGGCGGGCTTCGTGCTGATCGGCAAGGCCAGCACCTCCGAGATGGGCATGTACGAGTCGACCGAACCGCTCGCCTGGGGCCCGACCCGCAACCCGTGGAACACCGGGCGCTCGGCCGGCGGCTCCAGCGGCGGGTCCGCCGCGGCGGTCGCCGCCGGGATGGTGCCGGTGGCCCACGGCAACGACGGCGGCGGCTCGGTGCGCAGCCCCTCCAGCCAGTGCGGCGTGGTGGGGCTGAAGCCGACCCGGGGACGGGTGTCGTCCGGGCCGATGGTGGTCGAGTCCGACACCGTCTGCGGGATGGCCACCGAGGGGCTCATCACCCGCTCGGTCCGGGACGCCGCGGGCATGCTCGACGCGGTGAGCGGGCACCGGCCGGGCGACGGCTACTGGGCGCCGCCGCCGTCCCGCCCCTTCGCCGCCGAGGTGGGCGCCGATCCCGGGCGGCTGCGCGTCGGCGTGCTCACCGTCGACCCGACCGGCCAGATCACGATCGACCCCGAGTCGGTCGCGGCCACCCGCGCGGCCGCCGACGCCCTCGCCGACCTCGGTCACGACGTCTCCGACGGCTACCCCGAGACGCTGCGCGAGGGGATGTGGCCGATGGAGTGGTTCGGCTGCGTCGGCGTCGTGATCGCCCGCGAGTTCGACTGGCTCGGCGAGCAGATCGGGCGGCCCATCACCGAGGCCGATGTCGAGCCCGCCACCTGGGCGTACATCGAGCAGGGCCGCGGGGTCGGCGCGATCGCCTACGCCGCGGGGATCGACGCGCTGCGCAACCAGGCCCGCGAGATCGAACGCTGGTGGGAGGAGGACGGCTGGGACCTGCTGCTGGCCCCCACGATCCCCGTGCCCACTCCCGAGATCGGGCAGCTGGCCGCGACCGCCGACGACCCCTCGGCGTCGGTCGCGATGTGGATCCTGCAGAACACCGTGCTGTTCAACGTGTCCGGTCAGCCCGCGATCTCGCTGCCGCTGCACGAGCGGTCCGACGGGATGCCGCAGGGCGTGCAGCTCGCCGCCGCCTACGGCCGCGAGGACGTGCTGCTGCGGGTCGGCGCACAGCTGGAGGCCGCGCTGCCGTGGGCGGACCGGCGTCCCCCGCACGGCGTGCGGTGACCGGGGCCTAGCCTCGGGGCAGCGCGAGCAGCACCATCGCGTCGGCCAGCAGATCGATCTGGCGGCTGCAGGCGGCCCGGTCCCGGGACGCCGCGTACTCGAGCGTCATCCCGTCGAAGCGGTGCAGGACGAACCGGACGATCTCCTCCACGGTGATCGCCGGTTCCCGGCCCTCGGCCTTGACCGCCAGCCGCAGGTTGTCGGTGAGCAGCGCCCGCCCGAACGGGTCCCAGACCGCGTACACCTCGGCGGGGTCGCCGCCCCGCCGGATCCGGGCCATCCCGGCCTCGGTCAGCGCCATCTGCAGCCCGATGTTCTGCTGGTACCAGTCCCACATCGCGGCCACGCTCGCCCGGATCGTGGCCTCGACGCCGAGGCCGGGGTCGACGCTCGCGAAGGCGTCCTGGAGCATCGCCGCGCCGCGCTCCATCACCAGGTGGATCAGCTCGTCCTTGTTGCGGAAGCAGTAGTGGATCGCGCCCAGCGGGGCGTCCGCACGCTCGGCGATCTTGCGGGTGGTCGTTCCGGCGAGGCCGTCGGTCGCCATGATCTCGACGGCGGCGTCGACGATCTGCCGACGGCGCTCGTCGGCTGCAAGGTAAGCCACCGCACCCCCAGGTCCGACAGGTTCTGGTCAATTGAACAACTTCAAGTGTAGACGCACGTCCGGAAAGGGCTCACCGTGGAAACCTTCACCCGCCACTACATCGACGGCCGCCGCCAGGCCGCGGGGACCGGCCGGATCGCCGTCGGCGACCCCGCCACCGGCGAGGTGATCGGCGAGGTCCCCGCCGGGACCGCCGCCGACGCCGACGCGGCCGTCGCGGCGGCGGCCCGCGCGTTCCCCGCGTGGTCGGCGTCGCCCCGCGCCGAACGCGCCGCCCTCCTGGAACGCCTGACCGGCCTGCTCGCCGCGGCGAGGGCTCGGCTCGCGGAGACGATCGTCGGCGAGGTCGGCTCCCCGGCGTCGTTCGCCGCCGCCGTCCAGGTCGGGCTTCCGCTGGCGACCTTCGCCGGCCAGCCGGGACTGCTGGAGGAGATCGCCTGGCGGCGGGAGGTCGGGCACTCGGCCGTCGTCCGGGAGGCCGCGGGCGTGGTCGTCGCGATCACGCCCTGGAACTACCCGCTGCACCAGATCGCCGCGAAGGTGGCCCCCGCCCTCGCCGCCGGGTGCACCGTGGTGCTGAAACCGAGCGAGGTCGCGCCGCTCAACGCCTTCCTGCTGGCCGAGGCCGTGCACGAGGCCGGGTTCCCGCCGGGGGTGTTCAACCTCGTGTGCGGGACGGGCGCCGAGGTGGGCGAACGCCTGGTCGCCCACCCCGACGTGGACGTCGTCAGTTTCACCGGCTCCACGGCGGCCGGGCGGCGGATCGGCGCGCTGGCCGCCGCGACCGTCAAGCGGGTGCACCTGGAACTGGGCGGCAAGTCGCCCACCGTGGTCCTGGACGACGCGGACCTGGAGGCCGCCGTCGCCGACGGCATGGTCAAGGCGTTCGTGAACTCCGGCCAGACCTGCACGGCGCTGTCCCGCCTGATCGTGCCGCGTGCCCGGCTCGCGGAGGCCGAGGAGATCGCCGCGGCGGCCGTCGCCAACCACCCGCTGGTCGACCCCGCCGCGGAGACCGCCGGAGTCCGGCCCACGGTGCTGGCGGACAAGCTCGGGCACATCGGCTTCACCTTCGCGCTGGGCCCGCTGGTGTCGGCGGCGCAGCGCGAGCGCGTCACCGGCCACATCCGCGCCGGCGTCGAGGAGGGCGCGCGGCTGGTGGCGGGCGGCCCCGAGCGGCCCGGCGGCTTCGACCGCGGCCACTACGTCCGCCCGACCGTCTTCTCCGGCACGACCCCCGGCATGGCGATCGTCCAGGAGGAGATCTTCGGCCCGGTGCTGTGCCTGCAGGCCCACGACGGCGACGACGATGCCGCGGCGCTCGCCAACGGCACGCGGTACGGCCTGTGCGCGGCCGTGTGGTCGGCCGACACCGGCAGGGCCGCGGCCTTCGCCGGACGGCTCCGCGCCGGCCAGGTCGACGTCAACGGCGCCCGGTTCAACCCGTTCGCGCCCTTCGGCGGCTACAAGCAGTCCGGTCACGGCCGGGAGCTGGGGGTCTGGGGACTGGAGGCGTTCCTGCAGACCAAGAGCCTTCAGCTCCCCTGACAACAGCGCGACGTGGTCTCGGCGCAAGCCCGATCAGGGGGTGGTGAGCGCGGCGAAGGCCTGGTCGAGCAGTTCGGCGAGGTCGAGTTCGCCGTCGGAGGCCGTCCAGTGGGCGACGGCGATGCTGAGGCAGTCGAGCGCGGCGGCGGCTCGTACCTCCGGGGCCAGTGGCGTGGGGCGGTCGTGGCCTGAACGCCGGCTGAGGGCTTCGGCCAGGGCGGGCAGCCAACTGGCCCGTTTCTCCAGCTGCCGGACCCTGAGAGCCGGACTCTCCTGGACGAGCCGGGCCAGGGCGAGGGCGCTGCCCGGGTTCTGGCGGTAGCTGTCGATGAAGGGGTCAAGGGTGCGGCGCAGCGCCGTCCAGTCGTCCTCGCCGGCGGGCCTGGCGCGCAGCGCGGCGGCGGCCTGGACGCCCTGGACGTCCATGGCCCCCAGGACGGCCTCCTCCTTGCTGCCGAAGTAGCGCAGGAAGGTGCTGCGCGACACGCCGGCGGCGGCGGCCACATCGCTGATCGTGACCTGCTCGAAGCCGTCTCGGCGGAACAGCTCGATGGCCACCTGGGCCAGTTCGGCCCGGATGGCCGTACGGGCGATGCTCCGGGTCGTCGCGCGCTTGGGGTCCCCCACGGTCGAACAGTACCAAGCGGGACGCACGTTCCCGAATGTGAGCATGAGCGGCTAGAGTGACACTGAGTTTCAGTTTGAAAACGCAGGTTCGGCAATGGCAGTGCTTGCCTGGTCCGACAGGGACAAAAGGAGACCGTGGATGTCCACCGCCGATGTGTCGAGCAAGTCCCTGGCCGAGCTCGTTTCCCTGGAGGGGCGGCGCGCGGTCGTGACCGGGGGAGGTCGCGGGCTGGGCAAGGCGATCGCGTCGCGGCTGGCCGAGGCCGGCGCCGACCTGCTGATCGGTGACATCGACGAAGGGCTCGCCCTGTCCGCCGCCGGGGAGCTCGCCGAACGTCACGGTGTGCGCGCGATCGGTGCCGCCATGGACGTCACCGGCGCGGCGGCCGTGGCCGCGGCGGCCGACCGCGCGGTCGCCGATCTCGGTGGGCTCGACATCTGGGTGAACAACGCCGGGATCTTCCCCAGCGTCCCGCTGCTGGAGATGAGCGAGGAGACCTGGGACGAGGTGTTCGCGGTGAACGCGCGCGGCGTCTTCGTCGGTGCGCGCGAGGCGGCACGGCGCATGGCGGCCGCCGGAACGGGCGGGGTCATCGTGAACATCGTCTCGACCGCCGGTTTCCGCGGGAGCGCGCCGGGCCTGGCCGCCTATGTCGGGTCCAAGCACGCGGTCCGCGGCCTGACGCGCGAGCTGGCCCTCGAACTCGCCCCGATGGGGATCCGGGTGCTCGGAGTGGCACCGAGCTACGTCCCCACGGAGGGCAACATGATGGCGGCCGCCGCCGTGATGACCGACGACACCCCGCCCACCGACCTCATGCTGACCGGCCCGATCGGCCGGAGCGGCGCGCCGGACGACATCGCGCGCGTCGTCCTGTTCTGCGCGTCCGACCTGTCGGCCTTCATGACCGGCAGCACGCTGCTCGCCGACGGCGGCGACACCGCCTGAGCCGGCGGCGCCGCCAGCCGATCCGGCCGGCCCGCGGATGCTACGACTCTGAGGTGAAGTGGACCAGTTCGATGCGCACGCCGTCCGGGTCGGCGACGAACAGGATGTCCACGGAACCGTTCCCCTCCGCGGGCTGATGCGTGCGGGAGGACTCGATGACGGTTCCGCCGAGTTCCACCAGCCGGGTCTCGGCCGTGCGCAGGTCGTCCACGAGCACCGACAGGTGGGTGAACCCGATCTGCCGGCGGTTCGCGGGCGGGACGCCTTCGGCCCGCGGATTTCTCCAACCGAGCAATTCGATCTTCGTCGCCCCGTTGACGATCATCTGGGACCGGACGTTCACGGGCGGCGGTGTCTCAAGTAGCTGGGCGAGCGCGTCTCCGATGTTCCACCCGTCGGAGACCTCGAACCCCAGCCCCTCGGTATAGAAGCGAACGGCCCGCTCAAGGTCGGACACGCACAGAGCAATGTGGGAGACGGCGGAGAAGCCGCTTGCCGACGACGACATGATCCTCCTCGATCAGTGGTGGCGGGGGGTCATCCGAGGACGAGCGGGAGGGTCTCCCAGCCTCGGACCGTCGAGGTCTGGCCCAGCTTGGCGTTGTCCCAGTCCACATCCCACGCCGGGAAGCGCTTCAGGATCTCCTCCATCGCGATCCTGCCCTCCAGGCGGGCCAGGGCCGCGCCGAGGCAGTAGTGGCCGCCCAGGCCGAAGGTCAGCTGCTGGCCGATCTCGCGGCGGACGTCGAACCGGTCGGGGTCGGCGTGGCGCCGGTGGTCGCGGTTGGCGGAGCCCACCATGAAGAGCAGGGCGCTGCCGGCCGGGACCGTGCCGCCGTGGAACCGCGCGTCCTGGTTGACGTAGCGGGCGATGAAGTGCCCGGTGGGCTCGTAGCGCAGGATCTCCTCGATGGCGTTGGGGATCAGGCCGGGGTCGTTCACGAGTTCGCGGCGCTGGTCGGGGTGGCGGGCCAGCACGGCTCCGATCCAGCCGATGAGCCGTCCCGTCGTCTCGTTGCCGGCGTTGGCGACGACGTTCACGTAGGTCAGGACCTCGTCGCGCGTGAGCGTGCGGGTCCGCCCGTGCTCGTCCTCGAACTCGGCATTGAGGAGATCGGTCATGAGGTCGTCGGACGGGTGGTCCCGGCGCCAGTCGACGTACTCGCCGAAAGCCTCGTTGGTGAGGGTCGCGGCGCCCTCGAACCGCATCTTCCCGCCGCCCTCGGTGCGCAGGGCGTCGTCGGCCATGTCGCGGATGGCCGGCTGGTCGGCCTCGGGGATGCCGAGGAGCATGCCGATCACGCGCATCGGCATCTGGGCGCCGACCGCCTCGATGAGGTCGAATCGGTCGGTGCCGACGAGCGGGTCCAGGACGGCGGTGCAGAAGTCGCGCACCCGCGGTTCCAGCATGCCGATCCGCCGCGGGGTGAAGACGCGGGAGAGCAGCCGCCGGTGGATGTCGTGGATGGGCGGGTCCTCGAAGATGAGGGTTCCGGACGGGATCTCGAAGCCCGACTGGATGATCTCGAGGATGTCCCCGCGGGAGGAGGAGAACCTCTTCCAGTCCGGCAGACCGCGTTCGCAGTCCTCGAAGCGGCTGACCGCGTAGAAGTCGTACTTCTCGTTGCGGTAGAGCGGCCGCTCTTCCCGCAGCCGCCGGTAGAGGGGATACGGGTCCTGTGCGTATGTCGCGTCGTAGGGGTCCCAGTAGATCTCGCCGCCGGTCTCCATGACCTGGCCTCCCGGAATCGTGTGGATGTCCCATGCGCGTTCGACGCCGACGGTTGGAGGAAGCGCAGACCGCCCGCTGGTCGGGCACGAGGTCCGCCCGCGGCGACGCCGATGTCGTGACGGCCGGCACCGTGTGCTGAACGACTGTTTAACACTCCCGCCGGAGGGCGTCAAGGACGACGGGACGCCTCGCCCCGTCGGCCCGGCGCCGTCGACGTGGACCTGCACGCCGATCAGCGGGCTCACAACGAAGAGGAAGTGTGGCGCCCCCGCGTCGGTCATCGGAACGACCGCAAAGGGAACTGCCGAGAATCCGGGAATGAATTGTTTCCTGCTGCCGATGGCGATCTCGAGATGAGCGGTGGGGGCGTGGGCGCGGGGTGAGCATTTCGGCGGCGGTGCGTCCGAATTAGGAGCCGGCGCCGTTTTCGCGGGCGGGGCCGCGGCCGTGGTTGCAATATGCCCCCGTCCGAGGGGGATGCCCGATATGGCTAGGCCCCAGGGGCGTGTCAAGGCTTATAGCGCATTCCGCGGATGCTGAGGAGCGATTTTCCGAAGCGGGGACTCCGAGGGTGAGGTCCGGCATCATCTCTTGGAGCACGTGGACACCTTCTCCGTCCCCCGGACGGCCCACTCCCAGCCACGCGAGGGAACTCCCGCATGACCGTGACCCCGGGCTCGACCACTGCCGACACCGACGTCAAGGCCCAGCGGCCGCTCCAGCGCCTGTGGATGCAAGGCGAACTGCACAGTAGCCCCGCCGATCCGGTCGGGGCGCTGGCCGCGCAGCTGACCCGGCAGGCCGACGACGACGAGATCACCATGAGGCCGTGGAAGGCCACCGGTTCCGGGACAGGGGGGCTGGTGACGACGGCGTCCTGGCAGGACCCGGTCGCGGGCCTGGTGATCGTCGCGCTGGCGCTCCGCGAGGCGACCGCCGCGGAGGGCGAGGGGCGGGTGGAGTGGGGGCTGAGCGCGTTCGCCGACTCCGGCTGGAGCGGCGCCGTCACCTCCCCGCTCAACATGCTCGGGTTGAAAGGGGCCGGCGTGCACGATCTCAGCGGCGTGCCGCTGTTCGACGGTCCGATCGTGGTGACCGACGCCCCGCAATGGGTCCAGACGCTGTCGCCGCTCGTGGCGACCGGGCGGTTGATAGCCATGGGCGACGAACACGAGCATCAACGGATCGCCCGTGCGCTGGCCGATCCGGCGCGCAGCACCGCCGTGCTGGTGGTCGCGATGCACGCGGGCAGGATCCCCGACGGCGGGGAACTGAACGCCGCCGCCTGGCCCGGGGCGTGCACGGTGATGCTGGTCGATGGCCGGGTACGCAAGTACCTGGCGCAGCAACTGCCCGCACGGCCCGTCCCGGTGGGGGGAGCCAGGCTTTTCGCAGCCGCCGCCGGAGCCGAGCAGGACCTGGTCCTGGCCAAGAACGTGGTGCGGCGGCCCGGATGGACGGAACCGCTGTTCGCCATCGCCGCGGGAGCATGCACCGGGCGCGACCCGGACGGGCAGGCCGCCGAGGCCGCCCGGCTTCTGGACGACCACCCGCGGCTGCGGCGCTGCTCCGCCGTCGAGCCAGACCTCGGGACGACGCGCACGCTGGCTTCTACGTCACTGCCGACTTTGCGCGACCACCCCGCCCCGGTCCGTGCCGAGCCGTCGACCCCCGAGCGGGACGATCTCGCCGAGCGAGCCGAAAGGGACAGGGCGGCACTGGCTCAGGCCAGGCGCGACCTCGCCGCCCTGAGTGCCGGCAAGCAGCGCCTGTGCGAGGAGAACCAGCGCCTGCTCGCCGAGATCGCCGAGCTCAGGGAGCAGGTCGAGGCGGCCCGCCCGCAACTCGACCAGATCGCGCAGCTCACCGCCGAACGCGACGCCTACGTGGATGAGTGCGATCTCCTCACCGACGAGCGAGACCTCGCCGTTCGCGAACGCGGTGTCCTCGCCCTGCGGCTGGCCTCCCTCGCCCGTACCACGGAGGCCGCCGCGGATGCCGCCGTCGTCGACGACGGCGCCGTCCCCGGCAGCATGGAGGACCTCCTGGCCCGGGCCGCCCGTCAGTACCCGCTGCTCGACTTCGCCCGCCTCGACATGCGCCCGGCGTGCGCGCTGGACCAGCACCCCAAGGCCGACGCGTGGCGCCGCAAGATCTCCGACGCCCTCGCCTCACTGCACCATTACGCGACCCTCAAACGCGGGCGCCTGGACGCCGGCCAGGAACCCGGCCCCGAACTCGCCAGCTTCTACACCTTTCTCAGGTCCGGGCACACCGGCGCTCTCATCAGCGCTCACATCGCCGCGATGGGCGAATCGGACTGCTCCGAGACCAACGGGCGTTACCGCCAAGCCCGGACGTTCCCCGTCGCCCCGGCCACCGACCCCTCAGGCCGCGCCTACATGGGCGCCCACATAAAGATCGACACCTTGCCTCCCGCGCCCAGGCTGCATTTCCTCGACGACATCGCCGGGCACGGGACCGTCTACATCGGCTACATCGGTGAACACCTGGTCAGCGCCCGCACCAACTAGCCGCTCCGGGACGGGGACGGCGGTGGGTTCGGGGTCAGGAGCGGGCGAGCCACAGGTCGGAGCCGAAGACCTCGTAGTGGACGTCGCGCGCGGCGACACCGCCCGCCACGAGCTGCGCCCGCGCGTGCCGCATGAACGGTAGCGGGCCGCACAGGTAGGCGGTCGCGCCTTCGGGGATCGCGACGTCCGCCAGGTCCATGCGGCCGGTGCGGCCCTGTCCGTCCTCGTGCCCGTCCTGCTCGTACCAGAAGACGCGCTCGGCGCCGGGGAGCGCGTCGGTCAGCGTCTCCATCTCCTGGCGCAGGGCGTGGCCGTCCCTTGAGGAGTCGGCGTGCAGGAGCAGGACGCGGCGTGGCGAGCCGTTGGAGGCCAGGTGCTGGAGCATCGCCACGATCGGTGTGCAGCCGATGCCCGCCGAGGCGAGCACGAGCGGGGTGTCGAGGTCGGCCAGGGTCACGTCGCCGAAGGGGGCCGACAGCGTCAGCTCGGTCCCCACGGCGGCGGTGGCGTGCAGCAGGTTCGAGACCTCGCCATCGTGGGCGCCGCGCACCCGCTTGACGGTGATCCGCCGTGTTCCGTCCGCGCCATGACCGGTCAGCGTGTACTGCCGGAGCTGGTGCACCCCGTCGGGCATCCGCACCCGGACGCTGACGTACTGGCCGGGCAGCGCGGGCGGGAGCGGGCCGTCGTCGAGCGGGCGCAGCACCAGCGACACGACGTCGCGGGTCTCCTCGCGCCGCTCGGCGATCCGCCACCGCCGCCAGGTGCGGCCGTCGTGCGCTCCGGCGGCCGCGTAGAGACGGGCCTCCATGGCGATCAGCCGGCCGGCCATCAGCCAGTAGACCGACGGCCCGTGTCGTGAGCAGTTCGTCCGGGCCCGCCACGGCCAGGCGCATCACGATGCGCAGTGAAATGTCGGTGAAGGCGGTCAGGCGCATATCCCCACGGTAGAACGAGGGGCGGGGCCCTGAGAGCAGGAGCCCGCCCCTCGTCCACCGCGCCGTTCCTCAGAGGAAGGTGCCCCGGGGATCGGCGCCGGATCGTCAGTGGAAGCTGAAGGCGGCCGTCTCCACGTTCGTGGTGGACGGGCACAGGAATCCGCCGGAGACCCTGGTGGCGGTGAACGGGCCGCCGGTGTAGGAGCGGGTCGTCCCGCTGCGGGTGACCGTCACGTTGGTCACGCGGTAGCTGCAGGTGATGCCGAGTCCGCCGGCGTTGATGTCGAGCTGCGGGGTCGAGGCGGTGCCGGGGATGTCGTCGAAGGTGAACGTCGGGGAGCTCGCGAGGGACATGCTGACGCCACCGCCGCACTGCGGGGAGAGCGTGGTGTGGTCGATGGTCAGGGTGTTGGGAGGCGTGTCGCTGGTGGTGGCGTTGGCGAAGGTGCAGGTGAAGCCGAGCGCGGAGAGGGTGCCGTCCACCAGTCCGGGGGCGGCGGCGTGGGCGGGGGCCGCCGTCAGACCGGTGGCGGCGACGGCGACGGCGAGGCCGGCGAGCACAGTGGCGGGTCTCATGCGGGTTCTCCTCCTCGACGCGTGCGGCGGTCCTTCCGCCGCGGGCCCGGCGTGGCGGGGTGCGTACCGGCCTGGGGGAGTGGGAACGGTTGTGGAGGCCGGTGCCGATGCGCCGGGTGTGCATCGCTTTCATGGTCACCGGAGTCACCGGCGAACGGCCCCGTCCCCGGGGGACGGTTTTAATCGACGCTCTGGAGCGTCCAGCCGCAGCGGGCGCACCGGCAGACGTGGTCGCGCGGCGCCAGCACGTCGCGGAGCTGCCGCCTGTTGCCCACCTGGAGCTTGCGCATGGCGTTGGCGAGGTGGAACTTGACCGTGCGGTCGGACAGGCACAGGGTCGCGGCGATGTCCCGGTTGGTGTGACCCGACGCCGCCAGCCCCGCGACCTCGCGTTCCCGCGGCGACAGCTCGTTGCCGTAGGCGGGGCGGCCGCGCCGCCTGTGCGTCGGCAGTCCGGCCGCCCGCATGAGGGGCTTGAGCCGGTCGGCGTCCCAGGGCGCGCCGAGGCCGGTGAACGTGCTCCACGCCTGCCGCAGCACGCCGGCGTCGGCGGGACGGCGGGCGGCGAGCTTGGCGCCCACCTCGGCCGCGGCGGCGTGCGCGGCCAGCCGCGGGTCCGGCAGCGCGGCGTACGCGCGGCGGGCACGGCGGTAACCGGCCGCGGCCCGGTCCGGGTCGCCGTACCGCTCGTGCACCCGCGCCTCGGCGAAGTCGAGCGCCGCGCGGGCCAGTGGCACGTCCAGGCCGGTGAGGGCGCCGCGATACCGGGGCAGGACGGCGCGGACGACCTCGAGCGGTGCGAACGGCAGCAGCGGCGCCGCCCACCACCACAGGTGCCGGCGCGCCAGCTCGTCCACCACCCGGCGGGTCAATGCGAGGCCGAGGGCCCGGTGCGCATCGGTCGACGCCACCCGGTCGTACTCGGCCACGGCGTGCACGGCGGCGGCGAGCTCCTCACCCGTCCTGTACGGCCCTTGGGCGACGGCGTGAAGGGTGCGGCGGGCCACGTCGAGCCGTCCCTGGCCCGCGCTGATCCGCCCCGCCAGCACCCGCGCGTGCGGTGAAGCGCCCGCCGGGTCCTGGACGAGCGGATCGTCGCCGGAGGGCGACACGGCCCGGTCCTCGGCGCCGAGGTCGCCGGTCGTCCAGCGGATCCCCAGCTCGACCACGCGGAGCCGCCGGTCGTAGGTGTGCGACCGCACCCCGGCGGCCGCGCGCCGCGCCCGCTCCACCAGCTTCAGGGCGTAGGCGCGGTGGCCCAACTGCGCGGCCTCCTCGGCGAGATCGAGCAGACCTTGGACGAGCTGGCGGTTCACCTCGGGACGGTCACCGTGCGCGGGCAGTGCGTCGGCCGCGTGCCGTGCCGCCGGGCTGCCGAGGGCCAGGAGCAGGCGCGCGGTCGTGACCTGGACGACCACGCGCGCCATCGGGTCGTCCGTTCCGGCGAGGGCCGCGTGCGCCTGGCACAGCCGCGCGACCTGCGCGCGGAGGTCGCGGCCGGGCAGTCCGTCCGGCAGCGCGAGGACGGCCAGGGCGATGGCGCGCAGGTCCGGCCGTCCGGCCAGATCGCCGATCGCCGCGCGCAGCCCGGCGAGCGCGGCGGCCCTCTCCCGCCGCGGCACCGTGGACCGCGCCGACGCCCACGCCCTGAGCAGGAGCAACTCGGCCCGCAGTTCCGGCGGGGCGATGTCGTGCTCCAGCGTGGCGGCGAGCAGTGCGGAGGTCGTCCCGGTCCGGTCGACGCCCCCAGAGGCCGCCCAGCCCAGCTTGGCCGCCAGCGCGGGACGGGCGTCCTCGCCGACCGCGTCCGCTTGGAGGACGTCCCGAAGGCAGGCGTGAGCGTCCTCGTACAGGCCGTCCGCGGCGGCGAGTCGGGCGGCGGTTTCGGCGGTCTCGGCCCATCCTTGGACGTCCCCGGATTCCTGGTGATGCGCCGCCGCCCGCACGGCCAGGGCGCCCTGCCCGGTGCGCAGCAACTCGCGCGCCGCGACCTCGTGCAGCCTGCGCCGTCCGCACCCCGGAATCGCCTGGTAGATCGCGAGCCGGGCCAGCTCATGGCGGAACCTCACGGAGCCGCGACCTGGGCCGTGGTCGCGGAGCAGCCCGCGGCCGGTCACCTCGCCGAGGGCCGCGCAGGCTTGTTCGGCGTCCATCCCGGCGACGCGCGCCACCAGCCCTGGCTCGTCCGCCGTGCCGAGGACCGCTGCCGCCTCCAGCGCCGCCCTCTCGGCCGTGCCGAGGCCCGCGACGCGGGAGAGGATCTCGGCGGCGACCGCCGGCGGGACCGGCGCCGACGCCGCGGAGCCGACGCCCGCATCCGCTCCTGCCTCCGCTCCTGCCTCCGCTCCTGCCACCGGGGCGAGCGTCCATTCGCCGTTCACCGGACGAAGGAGCCCGCGCCGCCGGAGCAGCGCCACGTCCTCGCGCACCGCGAACGGCACGCCGCCGTGGCGCTCGTACAGCCGGTCGGCGAGACGGCGCGGCAGGACCGGGCGGGGGTCGTCCAGGACCGCCCGCACCAGCCGCGCCGCACCGGACCTCGTCAGCGGCGCGAGGCGCACGCGCACGGCCGACGGCACCGCCGGAGCCCCGGCGGACGGGCCCGCCGGAGACCGGCAGGTGATCACGACCGACAGCTCCGCCGGCGGCCGCGTGCCGATCAGCCGGAGCAACTCGATCGTTCCCTCGTCGGCCCAGTGCGCGTCGTCGACCACCAGCAGCGCCGGCCCGAGCCCGGCGAGCAGGTCGGCGGCGGCCCGGACGAGCCGGTGGCGGGCCAGCCGCGGATCGTCCAGCGGAGGGTCGCCCAACGGCGGGGGCTCTGGCGGCAGGACTCCGGCGAGGTGCGGCAGGACGGGACGCAGTACGCCGGTGAGCGGACCGAGCCTCCCCGCGTGAGGCGGCCGCGCCGACGCGAGCGCCTCGAACACCGGCGCCAGCGTGCACTGCTCCGGGGCGGGCCACGCCCGTCCGAACAGCCGCTGCCCGCGCGCCGCGGACGGGTCGGCCAGCGCCTCGCGGACCAGTCGCGTCTTCCCGGCGCCCGGCTCGCCCTCCACCACCACGAAGGCGGGCGGCCGGGCGAGCGCCGCCACCACCGCGGCCAGGTCACCGTCGCGTTCCACCAGTGCGGGGTCCTCTGGCGTCATCGGCGGGACCTCCTGCCACTCGGCCGCGTCGTCGCGCACGTTCGGACGCATTATTGTGATCAAGAGTCGGAAATGTTTAACGCGATGCAGAAAAAGACGCTGCGGCCGGTTATCACCACCGCAACAACCCCCTGTCGAATTCCCCGTACCGCGCGTCCGCGTGCCGAGCACCTTGTCACCGGCTCTTCCGGCCCGGCACCGGAGGTGAGGAGTTCGCAGGAAAAGCGTCAAGGGCCCAGGTGCGGCGGCGTGCTAAAAGTCTCTGGTTTCCCGGCCGGACCGGTCGGTTTTCGGCTGTGTCATCGTAGGTTAATGGTCCTGTCCCGGTCGATCCTGGGCAGGGCGTTTCGGCATTTCACGGTTTGGCGCCACCGGGTTCATTCCGCCGGTTGACGCGCCTCCTGGGGCGCCGCCGATGCGGGGGTGATCGCGGCCGCGAGGCTGTCGCGCAGCCGGGTGAGCCGAGCGATCTCGGTGTCGAGGGCGGCGATGCGGTGCTGGACGGTGCCGCTGCCCCGGTCGCATCCGGCGCTGCCGTAGGGCGGGAGGTCGTCACCGTCGAGAAGGTCGAGGCGGTGGGCGCAGCGGCGTATGTCCTCGACGGTCAGGCCGAGCCCCAGCAGCCTGCGGATGATCCGTATGCGGGCGATCTCGCGGGGTCCGTAGAGCCGCTGGCCACTGGCGGTGCGGGGCGGCGGGGGCAGCAGACCGCGTTGTTCGTAGAAGCGCAGCGCGCGCGGTGTGGTGCCCGCGGCCGCCGCGGCGTCGCCGATCCGCATGGCCTTGTTCTCCTCTACACCTCGACGACGACGGCTCCCAGGTGCCGCCCGCTGATCAGTTCGTGCAACGCCTGAGGCGCGCGGTCGATGCCCGGGACGCGGACGTGGGGAAAGGTGACGCTGCCACTGCGCAGCCAGCCGCCGAACCGTTCGATCCACTCCTGGTCGGTTCCGGAGGCGCCGGTGACGCCGCGGAGGGTGATCTGCTTGACGATGAGCTGGAAGGTGTCCAGCTCGACGGGGGCGGTGGTGCCGGTCTCGTCGGGAGAGAGCTGGCGGGCCAGGGTGCCGACCAGCGCGAACCGGGCTCCGGTCCGGGCGGCGGTGACCGCGGCCTGGAGCTGGTCGCCGCCGACGTTGTCGACCAGGACGTCGATGCCGTCGGGGGCGGCCTCGGCCAGCTGGGCGGCGATCGGGTCGGTGCCGCGGATCACGGCGGCGTCGTAGCCGAGTTCGGCGGTCAGGCGGTCGGCCTTGGCGGTGCTGCCGGTGCTGCCGATCACCCGGGCGGCGCCCAGCAGCCGCGCGATCTGCCCGGTGAGGGAGCCGACCGCGCCGGCGGCGCCGGTGACGAAGACGGTGTCGCCGGGCCGCGTCCGAGCGGCGTGGGCCAGTGCGCTGTAGGCGGTGTGCCCCTGGCCGAGGCGCGCGACGGGGTCGGGGAGCGAGTCGCCCACCGGAGCGCACGCTGTGGCGTCCACGGCCGCGTACTCCCGCCAGCCCTGCCAGTGGTGGACCAGGTCACCGGGGCGAAGGCCGCTGCCGTCGGGGGCCGAGAGCACTTCGCCGATCGCGGCTCCGAAGAGGGGGTCGCCGGGGCGCAGCGGCGGCATCGGCGCGCCGGGCACGCCTCCCCCGATGAGCGTGCGCAATGCGGGAAACACCTGGAAGAACCGGTTGCGCACCAACGCCTGGCCGGGCCCGGGCGCGGGGGCCGGAATGCGGGCGACGGTGAAGTGTTCGGGGCGGGGCAGGCCCTCGGGCAGCGCGGCGAGCCGTACCTCGCGACTGGTACGGGGCTGGGTCGGCATGGGTCGCTCCTCAAGATCGTGGGAGGCGACGTTAACCCCTGACGCGCGCGTCAGGGGCAAGCCCGCCGACCGCGACCTTGGCGAGGGTTCTGGCGAGGCATTGTTCGCCTGCTGGAAGGGCTGGAGGAAGAGGAAGGCGAGGTCGGCGGCGGCCGCGACCTGCGTTTCCCTGGACGTGAAGCGAACGGTTCCGCCCTCGCGTATTGACGCATGCTCCCGGCGTCACGAACAATGCCGGTGTTGAACAGTCGTGTAGCACCGCTGGTCGTGCGGTGCTCCGGGCGGGCAGGAGGGAACGCGGATGGAGCGGCTTCGTGTCATCCAGTGGACCACCGGCAAGGTGGGCAAGCTGTCCCTGCGGGCGGTACTCGACGATCCCCGGCTGGACCTGGTGGGCGTGTACGCCTGGTCGCCGGACAAGGCCGGCGTCGACGCCGGGACACTGTGCGGCCGGCCGCCGTGCGGCGTCACGGCCACCGACGACGTGGACGCGCTGGTCGCCCTGGGCGCCGACACCGTGGTCTACACCCCGTTCATGGCCGATCTCGATCACGTCCTCCGGCTGCTGGAGTCCGGGACGGACGTGGTCAGCACCAATCTGTTCTTCGACGTGGGCGGGATCGAGGGGGAGACCAGGGAACGACTGGAGGCCGCCTGCGCCCGGGGGAGCAGTTCGCTCTACATCACCGGCGTCAGCCCCGGCTGGATCAACACGATGGTCGTGGCCATGACCGGGGTGTGCCGGGACGTGCGGAAGATCTCCATCCTGGAGGCCGCCGACTGCTCCGTCTACGAGTCGGCCGAGACCTGGCTGGCCATGGGCATCTCCCTGACCGGGACCACGCCGAAGGTCGTCGAGACGGCGCGGCTGTGGATGAAGCCCGCCTACGAAGCCGTGCAGCGCATGGCGCTGGCCCTGGAGTACACGCTGGACGACGTCGAGTTCTCCCTCGACTACGCCACCGCCGCGCAGACGGTCGATCTGGGCTACATGCGGATCGAGAAGGGCACCAACGCCGCGGTACGGGTCGGCTGGGAGGGCAGGATCGACGGCCGCACGGTGATCGAGATGAAGTTCGCCTGGTACCTGACCAAGCACCTCAACGAGAGCTGGGAGTTCACCGACGACCAGTACCACGTGGTCATCGACGGCGAGCCGGGCGTCGACACCCGCATGCGCTTCATCCCGCCCGACAGCTGGGGCAACCACGAGTGGGACACCATGACCGCGCTGCCCGCGGTCAACGCCGTCTTCAACGTCAAGGCCGCCAGGCCCGGCATCCTGCACCTGGCCGACGTCGGGCTCCCCTGCGCGCCGGCCGGACGATGGCTGGCGGCGCAACGCTGACCCGGGCCACCGCCGGTTCCTGGCCGTCCGCGGGGACGGGCGAAGAAGAGCGACACAAGGTGTCAGGTTTTGCGGCGAGCATGGGTGTCACCACGGACGGACAAGGACACCCATGCTTGAGACACCAGAAGACCTCAAGGAGCTCCAGGCTCTGCTCGACGCCTCCCTGGCCCGCTCCACCCCGCATCTGCGCTCGATCATCAGCACCGAGCGCACGCTGACCGCCGAGCAGGTCACCGGGGCCCTCACCGGTATGCGCACGCTCGCGCTGTCCACCGTGACGGCGAAGGGCGAGCCGCGGATCAGCGGTGTGGACGGGCACTTCCTCCACGGGAAGTGGCACTTCGGTACGGCGCGCAACGCCGCCAAGGCACGCCATCTGGCCGCACGGCCCGCCGCCAGCGCCGCGCACATGCGCGGCGAGGACCTGGGCGTGTTCACGCACGGGACGGTGGAGATCCTCAACCCCCGGGACGGCGAGCCGGCCGCGGACTGGCCGGACCTGCTCGCGTACTTCAAGGACTTCTACGGTGAGGGCGCCTTCGACTGGGAAGACGAGGTGGTCTTCTACCGGCTGCGGCCGCACTGGATGACCGTCTACGCCCCCGACATCGCCAAGGAGGCCCGGTCCGGAGGGGTGGACGCAGGTTGACCGCGTTCGTACGGGACGTCGCGAGTATGGGGCTCGAGACCATCGACGTGGTGGGGGCGCGCACCAACAATCTGAAGGACGTGTCGGTGAGCATCCCCAAGGGGCGGCTGGTCGCCTTCACCGGGGTGAGCGGCAGCGGCAAGACCTCGCTGGCCGTCGACACCCTGCACAGTGAGGCTCAGCTGCGCTACCTGGAGGGGCTTTCGCCGTTCGTGCGGCAGTACATCACCCAGCGCAACCGGCCGAAGGTCGACCGCGTCCTGGGACTCGGCGCGACGCTCGCGGTCGACCAGCGCCGCCTGAACCGCAATCCCCGCTCCACGGTCGCGACGATCACCGGTATCGACGGGCACCTGGGGCTGCTGTACTCGCGCCTGCCGGGGATCGGCGCGGATCCGGCGGCGAGCGGGGACGGGCATCTGACGACGGCCCACTTCGACCGCCATACACCGGAGGGGAGTTGCGCGGACTGCCACGGGGTGGGCGGGCGCTGGCAGGCGCAGGAGGATCTGATCATCACCCGTCCGGAGCTTCCGCTGTTCGAGGGGGCCTCGCCCTGGTACGCGAAGTGGCGGTCGGGGGAGCACGCGTTCGTGCCGGCGCTCGCCGAGAAGCGGGGCGTGGACCTCGGCCGGCCGTGGCGGTCGCTGCCGGAGGAGTTCCGTCACTGCGTGCTGTACGGCACGGGCGAGGAGAAGATCACCGCGACCGTCGACATACCGAACAAGAACGAGACGTCCCGGATGACCTACACCGGGAGCCAGCCGCTGCGGGGCGCGCTCGCCGAGGTGGAGCGGGTGTTCGTGAACGCCCAGACCGCCGGCGCCAAGCAGCGGTACCTGCCGTACATGCGCAAGGAGCCCTGCGGCACCTGCGGCGGCAGCGGGTACGACGGGGTGGCCCGGTCCGTGCGGCTCGGCGGGCTGACCTACCCCGGCCTGCTGGAGGTGGAGGTACGCGAGGTGCGCGCCTGGGCGGGGCGCGTGGCCGACGACCTGGACGCCCGGCAGCGCGAGGTGGGGGAGCCGCTGCTGCAGGACCTGGGCCGCAGGCTCGCCATCCTCGACCGGCTCGGCCTGGCCCATCTGCAGCTGTCCCGGAGCGCGGCGACGCTGTCCGGGGGCGAGTTGCAGCGGACCCGGCTCGCCGCGCAGCTCAGCACCGAGCTGAGCGGCATCATCTTCGTCCTGGACGAGCCCGGGACGGGGCTGCATCCGGCGGACAAGGCGCACCTGCTCGACATCGCCCTGGAGCTGCGCGAGGCCGGCAACACGGTGCTGCTCGTCGAGCACGATCCCGAGCTGATCGCGCGGGCCGACTGGGTGATCGACATGGGGCCCGGCGCGGGCCGCCTCGGCGGCGAGGTCCTGGTGTCGGGGCCGCCCGCCGACGCGGCCGCCCATCCGGAGTCGCTGACCGGGCGCTATCTGGCCGGCGACGGGCCGCGGCTGCGCCGGACCCGCCGCCCGGCCGGGGACGGCACCGGCTGGGTGGAACTGCACGGCCTGCGGGCGCACAACGTCACCGCGGACCTGGTGCGCTTCCCCGTCGGCCGGCTCACCTGCCTGACCGGGGTGAGCGGCAGCGGCAAGAGCAGCCTGCTCGGCGCGCTCGGGGCGGGCGTGGAGGCCGCCCTGAACGGGACGGCGACCGACGCGGTGCGGCGGGTGACCGGCCTCGAGCCGTTCGGCTGGGTCGCCGTCGTCGATCAGGAACCGCTCGGGCGGACGCCGCGGTCCAACCCGGCGACGTACAGCAAGGCGTTCGACATCGTCCGCAAGCTGTTCGCCGAGACCGGCACGGCGCGGGAACGCGGGGTCAACGCCTCCTGGTTCAGCTTCAACACGGCGGGCGGCGGCCGCTGCGAGACCTGCGCCGGGTACGGCCGCAAGCTGGTCGACATGCACTTCCTGCCGGACGTGTGGGTGGTCTGCGACGCGTGCGAGGGGCGGCGCTACAAGCCGGAGGCGCTGGAGATCAGGTATCGGGGACTGGGCATCGACCAGGTCCTGGAGCTGACCGTCGCCGAGGCGGTGGAGCGGTTCGCCGGGCCCCGGCAGCTCGCCGAGACCCTGGGCGCCCTGAACCGGGTCGGGCTCGGCTACCTCCAACTCGGCCAGAGCGCCACGGAGCTGTCCGGCGGCGAGGCGCAGCGGCTGAAACTGGCGTCCGCGATCCAGCGGGGTGCCGCGAGCCGCAAGGCCGGGCTCGTCGTGCTCGACGAGCCCGTCTCGGGCCTGCACCCGTCCGACGTCCAGCGCATCGTGGACGCGCTCGACGCGCTGCTCGACTCGGGCAACACCGTCGTCGTGGCCGAACATGACATTCCGGTCGCCGCGTCCGCGGACTGGGTGATCGACCTGGGGCCGGGCGCCGGTCCGGACGGGGGCGCGGTGGTCGCGCAGGGCGCCCCGGAGGCCGTCGCGGCGGCGGACACCCCGACCGCGGGCTTCCTCCGCCGGTATGCGGCGGGCCTGCCGCTCCTGGAGGTGCGGCAGGGCGTGCACCGCTGAGCGAAGACCGGCGCGGGACGGCGGATCAGCGGCGCAGGGCCCGGCGGGCCAGCCAGTTGCCGAGGAACTGGCCCGCTTGGACGATCACCACGATCGTGGCGACGCTGATGTAGACGATCGGCCAGTTGTAGCGCTGCGATCCGTGCGTGATCGCGAAGTCGCCCAGGCCGCCGCCGCCGAAGAGCCCGGCCTGCGCGGACATGTCGACGACGGCGACGAAGATGAAGGTGTAGCCGAGGATGATCGGGCCGAGCGCCTCGGGGATGAGCACCGTGACGATGATGCTCAGCGGGCGGGCCCCGGCCGCGCGCGCCGCCTCGATCACGCCGGGGCTCACCGTCAGCAGGTTCTGCTCGACGATGCGGCTGACCGCGAACGCCGCGGACAGCGACAGCGCGAAGGTGACCGCGTCGGTGCCGATCGTGGTGCCGATGGTGTGCAGCATCAGCGGCTGGATCGCGATGAGGAAGATGACGAACGGGACCGGCCGGACGACGTTGACGAGGATGTTGACGACGAGGTGCACGGGCCGGTTGGACATCAGGTTGCCCGGACGGGACGCGTACAGGACCAGCCCGATGCCCAGACCGAGCACACCGCCGACCACCACCGAGATGGTCACGATGTAGAAGGTCTGCCCGATGGCCGCCCAGAAGACCGGCAGGTTGTCGATGAACTCGTCCATCTCAGTCGTCCTCCTCCACCAGGTCGGCGCCGTCGTCCCGCAGCGCGGCCAGCGCGGCGTCCACGGCGCCCGGCGGCCCGGTCAGCTCGAAGGTGAGGCTCCCGACCGGCCGGTCCTGCAGCTCGCCGATGCCGCCGAAGACGATCTCCGCCGTGACCTGGTGGCGCAGGAACGTGGCGGCGAGCGCCGTCTGGAAGCCGGCCCGGTCGCGCACGCGCACGGTGATCAGGCGGCCCCGGTGCGTGCGCCGCAGCCGGGCGAGCGTCTCGGGCGGCGGGCGGTCGCGCAGGGCCGTGCCGACGAAGCGGGCGGCCGCCTCGGTGCGCGGGTGGGCGAAGACCTCGTAGACGCTTCCGGACTCGACGAGCCTGCCGCCGTCCAGCACCGCCACCCGGTCCGCGATGCTCCGGATCACCTCCAGTTCGTGGGTGATGATGACGATCGTGACGCCCAGCTCGCGGTTGACCCGCCGGAGCAGGGCCAGCACCTCGCCCGTCGTCGTCGGGTCGAGCGCGCTCGTGGCCTCGTCCGCGAGCAGCAGCGAGGGCTCCGTCGCCAGCGCCCGCGCGATCCCCACCCGCTGCTTCTGCCCGCCGGACAGCTGCTCGGGGTGGTCGTGGGCGCGGTCGAGGAGCCCCACGAAGTCCAGCAGCCGCGCCACCCTGCGGTCGCGTTCGGGCCGCGCCACGCCCGCGACCTTGAGCGGGTAGGCGACGTTGCCCGCGACGGTGCGCGACCGGAACAGGTTGAACTGCTGGAAGACCATGCCGATGTCGCGCCGCACACCGCGCCGGGCCCGTTCCGCCAGCGCCGTCAGCTCGTGCGGCCCGACGTGGACCCGCCCCCGGGTGGGCGTCTCCAAGCCGTTGATCATCCGTACCAGCGTGCTCTTGCCGGCGCCGGAGTACCCGATGACGCCGAAGACCTCGCCGCGATCGATCTCGAGGCTCACGTCGTCCAGCGCCGTCAACGGCGCACCCCGCCGGCCGTTACCGGGGAAGCGCTTGGTCACGTGCTCGAGACGCACGTGCGCCTGGGAGCCGTGCGGCGCGGAGCCGCTGCCGGTGATGGCCATCATCGCAACGGCGGCCCGGCACCACGCGGGGTCCCGGGCCACCCGTCTCCCTTCTACTTCTGCGCCGCCCGGGCCTGCGCCTCGACGGTCTTCAGGTCGGCCTGCAACTTCGCGGGCGGCAGGTTCCGGAACACCGCGGCGCCCCCGTTGGCCGCCTGGACCCCCTTCCGCACCTCCGGGTCCTGATACAGCTCGGCCAGCTTCAGGTACGTCGGGTCGTCCTTGTCGGCGTCGCGGGCGACGAACAGGTTCACGTACGGCGCCGCGCTCGGGCTCGCCGGGTCGTCCTGGAAGATCGCGTTCGACCTCGGCAGCTTCGCGGTCGTGGCGTAGTTGTTGTTGACGACCGCCGCGGCCGCCGAACCGCTCTGCAGCGCCCGCGCGGTCTGCGACGCGTCGAGGGTCACCACCTCGACCTTCTTGGAGGTGATGTCGGAGACCTTGGAGAACGCGGTGCCGCCGTCCCTCAGCGTCAACAGCTTGGCGGCCTGCAGCACCAGCAGCCCGCGCGCCTCGTTGATCGCGTCGTTCGGGATCACGACCTTGGCCCCGCCCGGCAGCGCGTCCGGCGAGCGGTGCTTCAGCGAGTACAGCGGCAGCGGGTAGACCGCCGTCGCGCCGATGGGCTGCAGGTCGTCGCGCGCGGTGACGTTGTAGTTCGCCAGGTACTGGATGTGCTGGAACTGGTTCAGATCGAGCTGCTTCTCCTTCAACGCCGGGTTCGGCTGGCTGTAGTCGTTGAAGTTCACGTACGTCACGTCGACGTCGAGCCGCTTCTTCGCCAGCGACGCGTAGGTCTTCCAGTACGGTTCGGACGCGTCGACGACGCCGATGCGCACCGTCTTCGCATCCTCGGAACCGCCGGAGGCGACCGCGACGACGACCGCGGCGACGGCGACGACCGCGGCCGCGGCGATCCAGGTGAGGCGTCGCCCGCCCCCGGCAGGGCGTTCCGGCAGCCGCGGTTCGGCCGCCGGTTCGCTGGGCGTGGATGAATCGGACACAACAACCTCCGGGAAGTCAGCGAGGGGAGCACCGCCCGGCAACCGTCGCGTGCGAGCGGCCGGTGGGGGAGTGGACGACAGCCCGTCAGAAGCGGCGCCGTGCCGACCTCAACCGCGACAGAGGCCGCTCGCGACCCGTCATGCCGCCGCGGACAGGAGATGCTCGCGGGTGGCGATGACCTTGCGATAGCGGCGCGGGCCGTCGGCGTAGTCGTCGATCGCGTAGTGCCAGGTGGCGCGGTTGTCCCACAGCACGAAGTCACCCGGCCGCCAGGAGAACCGGATCGTGTAGTCCGGCGAGGACGCGTGAGCCAGCAGGAACGGCAGCAGCGCCTTCGCCTCGCCCGCCGTGACGCCGGTCAGGCCCAGCGTGCCCGTGCTGATGAACAGGCCCTTGCGGCCGGTGTCCGGGTGCGTGAAGACCACCGGGTGCTCGATGGTCGTGCCCGTGTCCGCCTTCGCGCTGCCCTGGGCGTAGTTGACCGGATCGGCGTCGTAGACGGCCGACACCGACTCCAGCAGCCGCTTGACCGGATCGGAGAGGTCGTCGTAGGCGGCCTGCAGGTCGCCCCACAGGGTGTGCCCGCCCAGTTCGGGAACCGCCTGATAGGTCAGCGACTCGATGCTGAACGGCGGGTTGCGCCACACGCCGCCGACATGCCACGTCGACGCCTTGCCGGTCGAGCGCACGTCGTACGGGTACACCAGCCGGTTCGCCCCGTCGCCGGTGGCGCGGTGGGCCGTCGGGTGATCGAACGGCTCGCCGAAGACGCGCACGGCGGCGACGTGCTGGTCGGGGTCGAGATGCTGGTCGCGGAACACCAGCACCCGGTGGTCGACGAAGTCCCGGCGGAGCGCGTCCGCGGTCGCCTCGTCCACCGGCCGGGTCAGGTCGACACCGGAGATCTCGGCGCCGAACAGCGGGCCCGCGCGCCGGACGCGGTAGGCGGTGGGAGAAGCGGGGGCGGTGACGGTCATGACTGAACTCCTGGGATCACACGGGAGGACCAACGAGGCGGTGGGCCGAGCCGCCGGCGGAACCGGAACCGTTCACACGTGATCAGCGTACGAGTCCCGACATGAACTATGCAATACCTACCGGAAAAATAGGATATCTGGCCGGCGCCGCCCCCGGTGGCGGGCGATGGCCGGGGAGGGGCCGGTGTCAGCCCTCCGCCCGCTTGGCGAACGCCGCGACCGCCTCCGGGAAGAAGAGGCGGTCCGGCCGGAACACGTCGTGGGGAGCGTCGGGCACGACCACGACCTCGACGTCCGGCCGGACGCCGCGATAGCGGGCGATGTCCTCATCCGTGAGAACTCCGCCCGTGCCGCCGGGCTGGGCCACCAGCAGCGGGCAGGGCAGCGAGCCGAGGCGGTCCCACAGGTCCCTGGACTCCGATTCCGCGGTGAGCCGTTCGAGGACGTGACGCGGCAGGCGTTCGCTGATCGGCCGGCCGCGGAACCTCATCCCCCACTGCGACTCCGCGAACGACGGGGGCAGGCCGACCTCCATCGCGCGATAGTCGGCGATCGCGAGGGAGGCCACGCGCTCCGGGCGGGACAGCGCCAGGTCGAGCCCCCAGGTGGTGCCCCGCGAGAAGGTGACCAGGTGGAACCGCTCGATGCCTTCCTCGTCCAGCACCGCGCTCAGATCCGCGGCGTGGTCCCGTGCCGCGTAACCCGACGGCGGAGCCTCGCTGCGGCCGCGGCCGCGGACCTCGACGACCAGGAGCCGCCGGGGGGCGAAGAACTCGAGCATCTCGGTGTACTCGTCCGCGAGGTCCGACAGGCCGGGCGAGAACAGCACCGGCAGTCCGGAGGGGGCGGCCGGCGCGTTGTCCAGGTAGCGGATGCGCGGTCCACTGCGAGCGGTCCAACGTTCTGTCACTGTCACAGCATCTGAATATGCCATCCGGTGCCGTCGCGGCGTACGGCCGGCCTCACCGCCCTCGCAGAAACCGATGGCCGGGCAGTGCGGCCGGTGCTTGAATCGAACCGCCCGATCCCCAGAAAACGCTCATCGGCGCCGAACTCGGTCGGCTCCGGAACGGGGGAGTGGTGGTGGTCGGGACGACCCGGTGGACGGTCGCGTCCGCCATGACCGGCATCACGGGGGCGCCATGTCGAGATCGAGACCCGATCGGCCCATCTCCGTCGTCATCGCGGACGATCTGGACCTCCTCCGTGAGGGCCTCAAGGAGATTCTGCGGACGGTTCCCGGCCTGGCCGTGGTGGGCGTGGCCGGGACCGGCGCGGAGGCCGTCGCGGCCGTCGCGGACGAACGGCCCGACGTGGTGCTGCTGGACGTCGAGCTGCCGGGCGACGACGTGCTCACCACCGTGCGCCGCATGAACACGGCCTCCGCCGGAACGCGCGTGATCATCCTGAGCCGGCTCATCGGACCGGATCTGCTGCGCGGCCTGCTGAACGCGGGCATCAGCGGTCATCTGCCCAAGAGCGCCACCCGCGAGGAACTGGTCGCGATGGTCCGCACCGCGGGCGACGACGGCGACCGGGTGATGCTCTCGGTCTCGCGCGGCAGCCTGGCCCCGGCGGTCGACTCCCCGGCGCGCGACCTCCTGTCCGCCCGGGAGTGCGAGGTCCTGCAACTGGCGGCAGGCGCGCTCAGCAACACCGAGATCGCGCGTCGGCTCGGGCTCACGGAAGGCACCGTCAAACGCCATCTGAGCAACGTCTACGCCAAGCTCGGCGCGGTTTCGAGGATCGACGCGGTGAACAAGGCCGCGGCCGCCGCCCTGATCGTCCCGCCGAGCACGGAGAGCTGAGCGCACCCGCGGTGGAGCGAATTCTGAATGATCAGAGAATGGTCGCCGGTGCGGCGGGGCTCGCACAACCATGGACGCAGTGGGGATAAACCGAAAGTAGTAGTGCTCCTACATCTTCTCGCCGGACCCGATACGAGCACCCGCGGCTGGCCAGGAAGAATGGAGCCGGAGCGGTGGGCCCCTAGGGGTGAGGGGCGGGCCTAGGGGCCGTCGCCGCCGAAAGTACTCGGGCGCCGTAGGGGCTGACGGGACGGCCGCGGGCCTTCTAAAGTCTGAAATCGTGGACTTCGCCTGGCCGGGTCCCAGCATATTCCGGCAGGCGTTGTCCCGGCAGAGGTCAACGGTGGGATCCAACGGTGGGATGACTATGCACTTCCGTGTGCTCGGGCCCCTGGAATTGTGCGTGAACGGCCACGACATAGCCCCGACAGCGGCCAAGCTGCGGCAGGTGATGTCCTTGCTGCTCCTGCGGAGGAACTCGCTCGTCCTCCCCGAGGAGTTCATCGACGAACTGTGGGGGGACGCGCCGCCCAAGAGCGCGGCCACGACCCTGCAGACCTACATCTACCACCTGCGGAAGATCCTGCTGGAGCATGGTGCGGAGCATCTGCTGACCACCCATCCCGGCGGATACCGGCTCGAGGTCGAGGACCGTCGGGTGGACCTGTGGGAATTCGAGAATTCCTTCTATGCCGGGCGTGCGGCGCTCGAGGACGGCAGGCCGGCCGAGGCGTCGCGGATTCTGCGGTCGGCCGTCGGCCTGTGGCGCGGCCCGTCGCTCGCGGACGTCGAGCACGGGAAGCTGCTCTATTCCTACACGACCTGGCTGGACGAGTTGAAGCACCGTGCGCTGGAGTTGCGCATCGAGGCCGACCTTCAGGTCGGGCGCCACCGGGAGGTGGCCAGCGAGCTGAAGTCGCTGGTCCTGACCAATCCTTTGGACGAGCATATGCACGGGCTCCTGATGATCGCTCTGTTCGGGGCGGATCTCAGGAGGCTCCACCAGGAGATGCTCTCCGACAACTGCCCGGCGGCCCCCTCGATGGTGCCCGCCGCGCGCGACCACGACGCCGGCTCACCTGGCGCGCATCGGTCAGGCTGAAGCCGAGATGGGAGACCCCGAAAATGGCTGTTAAGGCCGAGAAGTACCCGGAACCGCAATTTCTGCCGCCCGTCGCCTCCGGATACATCTACCTGGGGTTGTCGGTCGCTCCGCCCCGGGTGCCTCCCGTCCATCACAGCGCCGAGCGCGACAAGGAGATCGAGCGGTGCCTGACCCTGGCCGACCGTCTCACCGCCCTTCCGGAAGTGGTCCGGGCGCGCGTGTTCCAGGCGGTCCTGATCCCGCCGCTGAAGGGCCTCCCGCGCTTCGACGTCACGATGCTCGTGGAGACCGCCTCTCCCGGCGACATCGAGCACGTGCGCGCCTCCGGACCGTTCAAGGAGATCGACGCGAAGCTGGTCATGCCGGCCGACAACCCGGTCAGGCTGGGCGACACCGAGAACCCGGCGACCGGCACGTACCTGTTCAACCACTTCCTCGCGCCCGACAGCGACGCGGCGGTCGAGGGGTGGAAGTCGGTCGCCGGCTGGTACACGGCCAACACCGGGGTCGACAACTCGATCCCGCTGCGCCCGCTTGGGGAGTCGCCCTACGCGATGGTCAACTACGCGCGCATCCCCGGAAAGGCGGCGCCCTTCCTGGTCCGCCAGCTCACCCGCCCGAGCTTCCACCGCTTCGTGCGCCCGCGGCTCAAGGAACACGGCATGACCGCGCTGCCGCTGCTCGTCCGGCCGATGTGACGTACGAAGGAGACCGCGAGACGCGAAGGAGACGGTGAGACCGTGCGCTTGGCGCTGTTCGGCGGGACGGGCAGGACGGGACGGCTGCTCGTCGCCCAGGCCCTGGACGACGGACACCAGGTGGCGGCGTTCGTCCGCTCGCCCGAACGGCTGCCGATCACCCACCCGGACCTGACCAAGGTGCCGATGGGCGACCCCGGCCCGCGGGCGCTGAGCGCCGGCATGAAGGGGGCGGACGCCGTCGTGTCCGTCCTGAACGGCAGCACGCGCGCGGGATCCCCGGCCGCGACGTGGACCCGTGCCGCGCTGTCGGCGATGGCGGAGTGCGGCGTCCGGCGGCTGGTCGTGACCAGCGCCGCGCCGGTCCCGCTGCGCGGCGGCCCGGCGCCCCTGGCGTACCGGCTGGTGGGATGGGTCTTCCGGGACGCCCACCGGGACCTCGCGGCGATGGAGGACATCGTGCGCGGCAGCGACGTCGCATGGACGATCGTGCGCCCGCCGCGGCTGACCAACGGACCCCGGACCGGCCGGTACCGCCTGGAAACGGGCGGGAACGTCCCCCGGGGCCTCTCCCTCTCCCGCGCCGACCTGGCGGGGGCGGTCCTCCACCTCATCGACGATCCCGCCGTGGCCGGGCGGGGCGTGGGCATCGCGTACTGAACCGTCCCGCACACACCCGGCAGCACCCCGAACGCTCCGTACACCGGCATCGCCCGGACGCCACCCGACAGGAGGCCATCCCATGGGGCACGGTTCCGCCCGCCCGGACACGACGACCGTCGCCATCTCGGGCGGCGGACCCGCCGGCATGATGCTCGGCCTGCTCCTCGCCCGCGCCGGGATCGAGGTCACCGTCGTGGAGAAGCACGCCGACTTCTTCAACAACTTCCGCGGCGACACCCTCCACCCCTCGACCCGCACGGTCCTGGACGAGCTGGGGCTGGGCGAGGAGGTGGAGCGGATCCCGCACCGCAAGGTCCGCAAGGTCACGGTGGGGCGGGACGCCGCGAACATCGAGGTCGACCTGTCCGCGCTGCCGCTGGACCACCCGTACATCGCGATGGTCCCGCAGTGGGACTTCCTCGACATGCTCGCCCGGGAGGCGCGCACCCACCCCGGATTCAGGCTCGTCATGGAGGCGGAGAGCACCGACCTGCTGTACCGCGGCGGCGCCGTCCGGGGGCTGCGCTACACCGACGGCGGCGGCGAGCACGAGCTCCACTCGGTGCTGACGGTGTCCGCCGACGGCCGCCGCTCGGCCCTGCGAGAGCGCGCCGGCCTGCGGCCGAAGGTGCTGGGCTCCTCCATGGACGTGCTGTGGCTGCGCGTCCCCCGCGGCGACGAGCGGGTCGAGGGCCTCAACGGCCGCACCGAGCACGGCACCATGGCGTTCGCGATCGACCGCGGGGACTACTGGCAGATCGCCTACGTCATCCGCAAGGGCGGGTTCGACCGGCTGCGCACGGAGCCCGTGGACGGGCTGCGGGAGCGGCTGCGGGCCCTGCTGCCCTTCCTCGGCGACCGGGTGGAGGCGATCAGGAGCTGGGACGACGTGGCGCTGCTCGACGTCCGGCTCGAGCGGCTGGAGCGCTGGTACCGCCCCGGCTACCTGTGCATCGGCGACGCGGCGCACGCCATGACCCCGGTCGGCGGCGTCGGGATCAACCTCGCGGTGCAGGACGCGGTCGCCACCGCGAACCTGCTGGCCGGGCCGCTGCTGCGGGCGCAGCGCGAGCCGCGGCGCTTCGAGCGGACGCTCAACCCGGAGCTGCTGGCGCGGGTCCAGCGCCGCCGGTGGTTCCCGGACGCGGGCACCCAGCGGGTGCAGGAGTTCATGCAGCGGGAGCTCTTCGGGGAGGTCGTCCCCGCCGCCGCGGACGGCGCCGCCGCGCCGGCTCCGCGCCGCATGCTGGAGGCGGCCCTCAGGACGCCCGCCGGCGCCAGGGTGGCGACGGGCCTCTACTCGCGGCTGATGTCGCGGATCATGATGCGCGGGCTGCGCCCGGAGCACGTGACCGCTCCCGAGCTGCGTCCCTAGGCGGTCCGGTCCGGTCGATCGGAGACCGGTGCAGGGCATGATCCAGGGCCGGGCCTTTGCGGCCCGGCCCTGGATCGTTCGGATGCGGCGGTCGGTCGCGGCGGTTCAGCCCTGGGAGCCGGAGGGCTCGGCGGGGGGTGTCGGTGGGGTGCCCCGCGTCCACACCGCGATGTACTCGGCCCGGCTCAGCCGCCAGCCGTTTCCGGTGCGCCGCGCCGTGAACGTGTAGTCGGCCCCGCCCGTGAAGGCGTCGCCCTGGTCGTCCGCCCGCTGCAGATGGGTCGCGATGATCTTGGAGCGGATCGCGGCGCCGTCGGCGTCGATCTCGATCACATGGTTCGAGACCAGGTGGTGGCTGCGTTCGAAGACCACCGCCGAGGTGCGCAGCGCCTCGCGCATCCCCTCCCGGCCGGTGTAGGTGCCGGTGGGCACGATGAGGACGAAGTCCTCGGTGTAGACGGAGTCGAACCAGGCGTCGTCGGCGCGCCGGTCGTCCGGCGACAGGAAGTGGCGGTTGATCGCCTGTTCGATCTCCGACCTGTCCGCCGTGTCCTGGAGGCGGGGAAGGAGATCCTTGAAGTCGAGGAGCATCGTGTCGTTCACTGCCGGCCCTTTCTTCTCCTGTGACGGGTGGGGGCGGCGCCGGGTATCAGCGGGCGGGCGGGCCGAACCACTGCTGGAGGGCGTCCTCGAGTCCTTCGCCCACGGTGTCGGTCCAGACGACATGGCCGTCCGGCCGCAGCAGAGCGGCGTCCACTCCGGGTGGGAGCAGGGCGGTGCACTGCTCCGGCGGGACGAGGCGGACGCGGCCCGGACGGCTGACGGCGGCGGCCTCCACACGGGCACGCGTCCCCGGCGCGGCGGAGCGGCGGCTCAGCAGCGCGCCGGTGCCCGGCGGCAGGGGCGCGGGGTCGTCCGCGTCCCGCAGCGGCGGCAGGCGCCGCCCGAGGACGTCCGCCGCCCGGTCGCCATCCGCCCCGTTCCGGCGCACCGGGTACCGGACGTCGACCCCGCCGAGCATGGCCGCGAGGTGCGCGGCGACCGCGGGGATCTCCAGGAGCCCGGCGAAGACCTCCCGGAGCGGGTCCGCCCGCACCCCGTCGAACTGCAGCGTCGTCTGAGCCTCGACGTTGTCCAGGACCCGCGCGCCGACCGCGTGGCGTTCGGCGTGGTAGGTGTCCAGCAGGCCGTCCGGCGCCCAGCCCCTGACCTGCGCGGCGAGCTTCCAGCCGAGGTTGACCGCGTCGTGCAGGCCCGTGTTGAGGGACTGCCCGCCGACGGGCATGTGCAGGCGTGCCGCGTCCCCTGCCAGCAGCACGCGGCCGCGGCGGTATTCGGCGGCCTGCCGGCAGGTGTCGTCGAAGACGTCCGTCCAGAGCGCCTCCCCGGTGGAGATGTCGTCGCCGGTCACCCGCTTCCAGGCGTCGGCCACCTCGCCGAACTCGGGAGGACCCGGACGTGCGACCGGTGCCCGGCCGTATTCGAGCACCATGAGGCGGGTGACGCGGTGGGGCAGGGCGCCCGCGACCGCCACCCCGTGGGGGAGGCGGTCGAAGCGGCGGGGCGGTATGTGGACGCCGGTCACGTCGGCCCGCAGCAGCTCGCGGGACGCGGGGCGGCCCGGGAGCGCGATGCCCGCCAGGCCGCCCACCACGCCGTCACGGCCGTCGCATCCGACCACGTAACGGGCGCGCATCCGGGTCGTGCCTCCGGAGACCCGCCCGTCCGGATCCCGCACGTCGAGGACCACCGAACCGCCGTCGTCGCGGACGTCGGCGACCTGCCGGCCGCGGCGCACCGTGGCGCCGAGCCCGGTGGCCCAGTCGTGCAGGATCTCCTCGGTGCGGAACTGCGGCACCATCCAGTTGGCCGGGACGGGACCGCCCGCCCGGGTCACGTCCAGAGGGATCCCGCCGAAGTGGCCGACGTCCCTGCCGGGCGGTGCCCCCAGCGCGTCCCGCAGGCCCCTCTGGAGGAGGAGCTCCACGGTGCGGGGGCTGAGCTGGGCGGCGCGGGACTCGCGGTGGGGTTCGGCCAGCCGTTCCAGGACGACCGTCTCCACACCGCCGAGCCGCAGTTCACCGGCCAGCATCAGGCCCACCGGGCCCGCGCCGACCACCACCACCTCGGCCTCCGCCGGGAGGGAGCCGTCCGCGCCGTGTGCCGCGCTCATGTCCTCCGCCCTCTCAGCCTCGGCCGCCGGACTCGGCGAACCGCTTCGCCCGGTTCAGCGTGGCCACGCTGTTGCCGCCGATCGAGGACCGGACCATGCTCTTGGCCTTGTCGAGATCGGCCCCCGCGCCGAGGACGGCCTCGATGTTCGCCTCGTTCACCCTGACGGTGTGAAGCGAGCGGACCACGGTCGGGCGCCCCGGCTCCTCCTCCACCGTCCAGACGCCGGTGTGCAGGGTGAGCAGCGGCGGTACGCGCAACTGCTTGTAGACGATGCGGTCGTGGGGGAAGCACACACGCACGGACTTGGTGGTGTGCACCGAGCCGTCCTCCGCCCGCGTGTCCATCTCCAGGGTCTGCAGCCCCGGGGAGTCCTCGGTGAGGACGATCCCGGCCACGTGCGGGAGGCGCTCCGTCCACTGGTCCGCCTCGTTGAGGAAGTCGTAGACGAGCCTGCCCGGGCCGTCCACCGTCACGGTGTCCTCGAACGTCAGGAAGGTCCCGGCGGCACCGGTGCCCGCCTCGGCGGCGTCCTTGATCGCGGCCAGCTCCGACCCGCTGTTCCGGTCGACGGCGGTGTCGATCAACTGGAGGCTGCCGGGGTCGTCGTCGACGGCGCGGTAGTCGTGGAGCAGCCTGACGCGGCTCTCGCGGTCCGACAGGCGCTCCACCAGCCACGCGCCGCCCATCGCCGCCACCGGGCGGGCCGGGACCTCCTGGCGGAAGTCGACGCGCAGCGCGTCCGCGTCCAGCCGGCGGCGGGAGGTCCAGGTCTTCGGCTCGCCGTTGGCGACGGCCCAGAGCCGGATCACCTCGTCCCCGGATCCCCTCGCCGCGCCCTTCTCCACGTATTCGGCGTGCACGCTGGGCGGGAATATCCGCGGCCACCGCTCCACGTCGGCGACGAGCCGGTACACGGTCTCGGCCGGCGCGTTCACGACCGTCTGGTGCTCGACCTCGCGGACGCCGATCTGGTCCGACATGATTTCCTTCCTGCCGGGGGGCTCAGAAGTTCCCGAGGCCCCCGCAGACGTTGACGGCCTGGGACGTGATCGAGGCGGCCGGCCCGGTCGCCAGGTAGCCGACCAGCCCCGCCACCTCCTCGGGGGTGGAGTACCGGCCCAGCGGGATCTTGGCCTGGAAGCGCCGCAGGATCTCCTCCTCGGGGACCCCCTCGTGCGCGCTGTGGCGGCGGCGGATCAGCCCGGCCATCGGGGTCTCGACGTATCCGGGGCAGACGGCGTTCACGGTGATGCCGGAGGAGGCGAGCTCGTTGCCGAGCGCCTTGGTGAACCCGACCACGCCGTGCTTGGACGCGGAGTACGGGGCACCGTAGACGACGCCCTGCTTGCCCGCCGTCGAGGCGATGTTGATGATCCTCCCGTGCCCCCTGTCCCGCATCCCGCCGGCGACCAGCACCTCGCGGGTCATCCGGAAGACGCTGTTCAGGTTCGTGTCGACGACGTCGAACCACAGCTCGTCGGGGATCTCCGCGGTGATGCCGCCGCCGCTGCGGCCGGCGTTGTTCACCAGGATGTCGATGGGGCCGTACCGGTCCACCGCGGCCTGGACGAGCGCGCGCACGTCGTCGGCGGAGCGGACGTCGCAGGCCCTGCCCTCGACCTCCAGCCCCTTCTCACGGAACTGGCGCACGGTGGTCTCCACGTCCTCGGCGGTGCGGGCGCAGAGGAAGACGCTCTTCCCGCGTTCGGCCAGCTCCGTCGCGATCGCGTACCCGATCCCGCTGGTGGCGCCGGTGACGAGGGCGACCTGGAATCCGTTGCCGGTCATGCCGGTCATGTCTGCCTCCTCTGCCGGGTCAGGCGAGCGACGCGTTGACGAGCTTCAACAACTCGCCGGGCGTCTCCGCCGAGGTCAGGTCGTCGTCGTCGAGGCTGATCCCGTACTTCTTCTCGATCCGGCCGCCCGTCTCCAGGACCGCCAGCGAGTCGTAGCCGAGGTCGGCGAACGGGACGTCGGCGATGTCGCCGTCCAGGTCCACGCCCTCGCTCTCGCCGGCGGCGGCCAGCAGGGTCTCCTTCAGTTCGGGCAGCGTCATTCCGGTCGAGCTCATGTCTCTCCTCTCGGGATCGGATCGGTTCGGTCGCCGCGCGTGCGCCCGCGCGCCCCCGCCCTCTCAGCGGCCGCGCTCCCAGTGGTAGAACCTGCTCGCGATCGCGTCCGCGGGCGACCGCCACGTATCCGGGTCGTAGGCCTCGACGAACGGGCGCATGTCCGCGCTGATCTGCTGGAACAGCGGATGGGCGCGGGCGCCGTCGATCGCGACCGCCCCCTCCGACTCGAAGTCCTGCAGGTGCAGGTAGAGGTCGTTGAAGGTGAACAGCTGGCGCCGCAGCGTCCCCATCCGCTCGGGCATCTCCGTCTCGTCGAACGCGCCGAAGAGCTTGGCGATCTCCTCCTCGTACGGGCCGGCCTTCCGGGCGATGATCAGTGTGCTGTGCATGGGTTCCCTTCTTCTCCCTTCCGCGATTCCGGCCGGCCGGGTCCCGCCCGGCCGGACGATCGCACCGGTCAGATCCGCGGCGGGCCGAACCAGCGCGCCAGCGCCTCGCCAAGCCCGCCGTCCGATCCGCCGCCCGCGCCGTCCGGCGCGGTCCAGGCGACGTGCCCGTCCGGGCGGATCAGCAGCGCTCCGGCCTCCGCCACGCCACCGGTCTCCGGGTCCGCGGGTGCCGCGGTGACCACGTCGACGCGGTCGCTCCAGCCGGAGGCCGCCCTCCGCAGGTCCGCGTCGCCGGTCAGGTCGAGCAGCACCCCGCGCCCGGTCCGCAGCAGTTCGGTGGTGGTCGTCTTCGTCCCGTCGGTGACGAGACCGATGTGGGGCATGCGGCGGCCCAGCAGCGGGTGGTCGCCGGGGCCGACGTCGTACCGGATGTCCAGGCCGCTGACCATGCCCGCGAGATGGCGGGCGACCTCGTCATAGGCCATCAGCTCGGAGAGGACGTCCCGGAGCGGGCGGGCGGCCTCGCCGCCGAGGGTCAGCATCCCCTGGGCCCGGGTGTTGCGCAGCAGTCGCGCGCCCACCGGGTGGCGCTCCGCGTGGTAGGTGTCCAGCAGGCCCTCGGGCGCGCGGCCGCCGGCCTGCGCGGCCAGCTTCCAGCCGAGGTTGGCCGCGTCCTGGACGCCCGTGTTCATGCCCTGGCCCCCGGCGGGGAGGCTGATGTGGGCGGCGTCGCCGGCCAGGAACACCCGGCCCCGGCGGTACTCGGTCGCCTGCCGCGCGGCGTCGGTGAAGCTGCTCACCCACACGGGACGGCCGCCGGCGATGTCCTCGCCGGTCAGCCGCTTCCAGGCGGCCGCGACCTCCGCGTAGGCGGGCGGTTCCGTCCGCTCGCGCGGCTCGTTGCCGAGCTCGCAGGAGATGACACGGGTGACCCCTCCTCCGATGGGACCCGCCATCGCCATGCCGCCGGCGGTGTGCTCGCCGCTCAGCCGCGGCCGGACCTCGACCCCCTCGACGTCGGCCAGGTACATCTCCAGGGTGGGGTCCGTGCCCTCGAACCGGAAGCCGGCCGCCGCCCGCACGGTGCTCCGCCCGCCGTCGCACCCCACCAGGTAGGACGCCCGCAGGGTCGCCGGTCCGCCGGGACCGGTCACGTGCACGTCGACCCCGTCGACGCCGGCGTCGACGCCGGTGACCTCGACACCGCGGCGCACCTCGGCGCCGAGCCGGTCGAGCCAGCCGCTCAGCACCGCCTCGGTCCGCGACTGGGGTACGCCGTTGACACTGAAATGCGCGCCGTCGAAAACGGCGAAGTCCAACGGTATCCCGCCGAAGTGACCGGCGGAGCTCCTGGCGAAGTCGCCGAAATCGTCGAGGATGCCGCGCTGCGCGAATATCTCCATGGTGCGCGGCCCGAAGCCCAGCCCGCGCGATTCCCCGGAGGGTTCCGCGAGTCTCTCCAGCACGAGGACGTCCGCTCCGGCCAGCGCGAGCTCGCCCGCGAGCATCATTCCGGTGGGCCCTGCGCCCACGACGACGACGGGGGATTCCATCGCTCCTCCACGGTCGGGTACCGGCCGAATCGATCTATCGGCCGCCAGCGTCACCCGCCCTTCTCGAGGCTCGCTCGGGCCTTTGTCCAGCCCGTTCCATGACGGCCCGAGTGAGCTTCGAGACCGTGCGGCGACGCTGTCCGCAGAGCGCAGGGCGGGTCCCCCGGATGCGGGCTCATCGAGAACGCGGGCTATCCGAACGAGGTGATGGAATGCGCAGGGTCGCCATAACCGGCATGGGCGTCGTGGCTCCTGGCGGAACCGGCGTCAAGGAGTACTGGGAACTTCTCACCGAGGGGAGATCCGCGATCCGCCGGATATCCCTGTACGACCCGTCGCCGTTCCGTTCGCGGGTCGCCGCCGAGGTCGACTTCGACCCGGTCGCGGCGGGGCTCCGGCCGCAGGAGACCCGCCGCCTCGACCGGGCCGGCCAGTTCGCGGTCGTCGCGGCCCGGGAGGCGCTGGCCGACAGCGGCGTGGCGGACGCGGGCGTCCCGGCCGACCGGATCGGCACCTCGCTCGGCAGCGCGGTGGGGTGCACCACCACGCTGGAGCGGGAGTACGTGGTGCTCAGCGACGGCGGCCGGATGGAGAACGTCGACCACGAGTACGCCGTGCCCGAGCTGTACTGGAAGTTCGTCCCGCACTCGATGGCGGCGGAGGTGGCCTGGGCCGCCGGCGCCGAGGGACCGGCCGCGGTGGTGTCCACCGGCTGCACCTCCGGCCTCGACGCGCTCGGCCACGCCGCGGACCTGATCCGCGAGGGCACGGTGGACGTCGTGGTCGCCGGCGCCACCGAGGCGCCGCTGTCCCCGATCACCTCCGCCTGCTTCGACGCCATCCGCGGCACCACGCCCGACAACGATCCGCCCGAGCGGGCCTGCCGCCCGTTCGACCGCACCCGCAGGGGGCTGGTCCTCGCCGAGGGGGCGGCCGTGCTGGTCTTCGAGGATCTGGAGCTGGCGCGGCGCCGCGGGGCGCACGTCTACGCCGAGGTCGCCGGTTTCGCCTCGCGGTGCAACGCCTACCACATGACCGGGCTGAAGCCCGACGGGCGCGAGATGTCCGCGGCCATCGACGCCGCGCTGGCCGAGGCGCGGACGGACCCGGCCGAGATCGACTACGTCAACGCGCACGGCTCCGCGACCAAGCAGAACGACCGGCACGAGACCGCGTCGTTCAAACGCAGCCTCGGCGACCACGCCCGCCGGGTGCCGATCAGCTCGATCAAGTCGATGATCGGCCACTCGCTCGGCGCGATCGGATCGCTGGAGACCGCGGCGTGCGCGCTCGCCATGGAGCACGGCGTCGTCCCGCCGACGGCGAACCTGAGCGAACCCGATCCCGACCTGGACCTGGACTACGTGCCGAACACCGCGCGGGAGGCCCGGCTCGACTCCGTGCTGACCGTCGGCAGCGGGTTCGGCGGCTTCCAGACCGCGCTCGTGCTGACCCGTCCCGACCGCGGGGGTGCCGCGTCATGACCATGCCCCGTACGAGCCCGGCGCCTCCTGCAGAGCGGGACGCGGCCGCCACGACGGCGATCACCGGCGTGGGCGTCACCGCGCCCAACGGGCTGGGCACCGAGGAGTGCTGGCGGGCGACCCTGGCCGGACGGAGCGGGCTCGGCCGGATCAGCCGGTTCGACCCGTCCCGGTACCCGGCGACCGTGGCCGGAGAGGTCCACGGCTACGTGGCCGAGGACCACATCCCCAGCCGCCTGCTGCCGCAGACCGACCACCAGACCCGGCTCTCGCTCACCGCCGCCGAGTGGGCGCTGCGGCACGCGCGGCTCGACCCCGCCGAGATCGAGGACTTCGCCGTGGGCGTGGCCACCGCCGCGTCCGCGGGCGCCGTCGAGTTCGGCCAGCGCGAGCTGCAGAACCTGTGGTCCCAGGGCAAGGACCATGTCAGCGCCTACCAGTCCTTCGCCTGGTTCTACGCCGTGAACAACGGGCAGATCTCCATCCGGCACGGCATGCGCGGGCCCGGCGGGGTACTGATCACCGAGCAGGCCGGCGGCCTGGACTCGCTCGCGCAGGCGCGCCGGTTCGTCCGCAAGGGCGCCTCGGTCATCGTCTCCGGCGGCGTGGACGGCGGCCTGTGCCCGCTCGGCTGGGTGCACTACCTCACCACCGGCCTGGTCAGCACCGAGAGCGCCCCGGACCGCGCCTACCTCCCGTTCTCGGACGCGGCGTGCGGCTTCGTCCCGGGGGAGGGCGGCGCGATCCTCATCGCCGAGGACGCCCGCCACGCGCGCGAGCGCGGCGTCCCGGCCCTGGCCACCGTGGCGGGGTACGCGGCGACGCTCGACCCGCCGCCCTGGACCGGCCGCCCGCCGCGGCTCGGGGACGCGATGGCCAACGCGATCAGCGACGCGGGGCTGCGGCCCGGCGACGTCGACGTCGTCTTCGCCGACGCGGCGGGCGACCGCAAGGGCGACGCCGCGGAGGCCGACGCCCTGCGCGAACTGTTCGGACCGCGGGGCGTCCCGGTCACCGCCCCCAAGACCATGACGGGCCGCCTGTTCGCCGGCGGCGCCGCCCTGGACGCCGCCTACGCGGTGCTCTCGCTGCGCGACGGGGTGATCCCGCCCACCGTCAACGTGGCCGAGCCCGCCCCCGAGTACGAGATGGACCTGGTCACCGGCCGGCCCCGCCGGGCGGACGTGCGCACCGCACTGGTCGTCGCGCGCGGGCACGGGGGATTCAACGCGGCCGTCGTGCTGCGCGCCCCCGAGTGACCCCGCCCGACCGGCCTCCGGCACAGATCGCGATCACGAGAACCGAGCAACCGAGCAACCGAGCACCCGAGGAAAAGGAGTGGTCATGGCCGCGGCACCCCACACCAGGAACGAGTACGACGCCATCGTTGTCGGAGGAGGCCCCGGAGGATCGGCCTGCGCGCTGACGCTCGCCCGCGCGGGACGGTCCGTCCTGCTGCTGGAGCGCGAGGTCTTCCCGCGCTTCCACGTCGGCGAGTCGCTGCTCACCTACACGGCGGACGCCCTGGAGAAGCTGGGCGTGCTGGAGAAGGTCCAGAAGTCGGGCTTCGTGACCAAGCGCGGCGTGGAGCTGACCGGCACCGAGGGGTTCTCGTACCGGGTCGACTTCCAGGAGATCGGGGACGGCTTCCGCAACTGGACCTTCCAGGTCGAGCGGGCCGACTTCGACAAGATCCTGCTCGACTCCGCCGCGGAGGCGGGCGCCGAGGTCGTCCAGGGCGCCCGCGTGCTCGGCCCGGTGCGGTCGGGCGACCGGGTCACCGGCGTCCGCTACACCGGCGGCGAGGACGAGCACACCGTGTCCGCGCGGTACGTCGTCGACGCCAGCGGGCGGGCCGGGGTCCTGGCGCGGGCGCTCGGCCTGCGCAAGACCGACAACAGCATCCGGATGATGGCGGTGTTCAAGCACTTCAGCGGCATCGACGAGCTGTACAACCCGGGCGCCAAGGGCGACATCGTGCTCGGCAACCACGACGACGGCTGGGTCTGGGCGATCCCGATCCGCGAGGACAAGCTCAGCGTCGGCACGGTGGTGCCGGTCGACACCATGCGCGCGGGGCGGGCCGAGGAGATCTACGACGAGTACCTCGGCCGGATCCCGCGCATCAAGAACCGGCTGCGGAACACCGAGGTGGCCGCGGAGCTCAGCGGCGAGACCGACTACAGCCACTACTCCGACGCGCTCGTCGGGCCCGGGTACTACATCGTCGGGGACGCCGGCTGCTTCACCGATCCGATCTTCTCGGCCGGGGTGTTCCTGGCCCTGGTGACCGGCACCTGGGCGGGCGAGGCGATCAACGCGTCCCTGGCCGACCCGTCCGTCGCGGACGTGCGCGCCCGGCTGTACGAGCGGTTCGGCATGACCGGGATGGACACCTACCACCGGCTGATCGCGCCTTCTACACCCACCACTACAGCGTCTACGAGTACCTCTGGGACCAGTGCGTGTCCGGCGGGGCCAGCATCGCGAGCGTCCTGCAGCTGATGAACGGCGACTTCTGGAACCCCGACAACCCGGTCGGGCGGCGGCTCCGGGAGACCACGGAGTGGGGCGTGTTCGAGGACTTCGAGCCCTACGTCACCCACCCCATCCACGGTGTCCGCGAGGTCGCCGCCGCCGTCTGAGCCCGCCGTCCTCGGCGGCACGACCCCTCTGTCATGGAGCGTCCATGGATCCCGTCGGCGAGCTCACCTCGCACGTCTTCGTCGCACTGATCGCGATCATCCTGGCCGCCGCGGCCTGCGGGCGGATCGCCAACGCCGCGGGGCAGCCCCGCGTCGTCGGAGAGATGGTCGCGGGGGTGCTTCTGGGGCCGTCCCTGCTGGGTGAGCTCGCCCCGGCGGCCTCTGCGTTCCTGTTCCCGCGGGAGGTCGTCTCGGTGCTGTACGTGCTGAGCACGATCGGCCTGGTGTTCTTCATGTTCCTGGTCGGCGCGGGCATCCACGGGGACGTGCTGGACCGCCGGTCGGTCCGGGAGGCGATGGTGGTCGGCGGGACCGGGGTGGGCGTCCCGTTCGTCCTCGGCGCGGGGACGGCGCTGCTGGTGGCGGGCCAGGTGGCCGAACCGGGCACCTCCCGCCTGCACCTGTCGCTGCTGCTGGGCGGTGCGCTCACGGTGACGGCCTTCCCCACGCTGGCGCGGATCCTGGAGGACCGGCGGATGCAGTTCTCCCGGCTGGGGGCGGTCACCCTGCTCGCCGGCTCGGTGGACGACATCGCGGCCTGGATCATGCTGGTGCTGGTGATCGCGCTGGCGTTCGGCGGGTCCGCCGCGCAGGTCGCGGTCGCCCTGGTCGGCACGGCGGTGTTCACGGCGGCGATGCTCACGCTGGGGAGGCGGCTGATGGCGCGGGTCGCGCGCGTCGTGGAGCGGGAGGGGGAGCTGACCCCGGGCGCGCTCGCGACGACCCTGCTGTTCGTGGCGGCGTCCGCCTGGGCGACGCACGAGCTGGGCGTCCACTTCGTCTTCGGCGGCTTCGTCGCCGGCCTCGCGCTCCCGGCGTCGCCGCTGCTGCGGGAGCGGCTGCGGAGCAGGCTGATGGACATGAACGCCGGCCTGCTGCTGCCGGTCTTCTTCGCCCACACCGGGCTCAACACCGACATCGACGCGGTCCTGCGGGGCTCGGTGCTCGGGGCCGTCGTCGCGATCGTGGCGGCCGCCTTCGCCGGGAAGTATCTGAGCTGCCTGCTGGCGATGCGCCTGCAGGGCAACGGCTGGCGGATCTCCTCGGCGGTCGGCGCGCTGATGAACGCCCGCGGCCTGATGATCCTCATCTTCATCGGGATCGGCCGCCGGCAGGGGCTGCTCGGCCAGGACCTCTACTCGATCCTGGTGCTCGTGGCGGTCGTGACCACCATCGCCGCGATCCCCCTGTACCGGCTCTCCCTCCCCGGGCACCTGGAGGACGCCGAGCGGGACCGGAGGGAGGGCGGCGGCGGACGGGAGCCGAGGCCCGCCTACGACGATGCGACGGTCGGCCGATGACCGCGTCATCCGCCGACATCGCGGCGCCCGAACGCCACGGTGCCGAGCGCGCCCAGGACGAGCGCGGCCAGGATGGCCGCCACCGCGGTCAGCCCGGCTACCGGGCCGGCGTCCGGTTCGCTGGCGGCGACGGCCAGGAGCGCCGTCGCCACCGGCCCGGCCCACAGCAGCGGCAGGAACAACCGGGGCAGGGCGCCGAACGCCGCGACGGCGAGGCCCGCGAACGCGAGGGCCGCCGTTGTCTGGACCAGGGAGACCGCCAGTGTCTCCGCGAGGCCGCCGCCCAGGTCGCCGCTCCGCAGCCCGGTGCCCAGGCTCGCGCCCAGACCGGCGGCGAGGACGACGGCGGCGAGACCGGCGGCGCCGTGACCGAGCCGGGCCAGCAGCCAGGTGCCGCGCCCGGCGCGGCCCGCCAGCGTCATCGCCAGCCCGCCGGTCGTCTCCTCCGACCTCAGACCCGCCAGGACGTGGGCGGCGTGGCAGACCGCGACGATCGCGACCAGGTCCGCCATGGCCACCGCTGAAGCGTCGTCGCCGGCGCCGAGCAGCCCCGCGCACAGGAAGCCGAGGATGCTCCCCGCGACCCAGGCCTTCATGGCCGTGCGGTACAGGCGCCGTCCGAGACTCCAGGGTCCGCGCAAGGACGGCGAGGCGGCCGCGGGACCCTTGCCGGTGTCGATGACGCTGGACCCGGGGTCGCGTTTCGTGCTCAGCCTGAACCCCTGGGCGGCGATGGGGACCGACAGCGCCACGAGAGGCACCAGCAGCACCCAGCGGTCCCCGTGGAACGGCCGGATCTCCTGCGCCCAGGTCACCGGGGAGATCCATGAGATCCAGCCGCGGGACACCCCGAGGCCGCCCGCCGGGACCCCGCCCAGCGCGTCGCCGATCGCGCGGGGCAGGAACACCAGGAAGATCACCAGGATGGCGTCCCAGGTCGAGGCGGTCGTGGACGGCCACAGCTGCGCGGTCATCGTCGCCACCGCCGCGAAGACCAGCCCGGTGGCGGCGATCGCCGCGGCCGCCGCGACCGACCCCGCGACCGGAAGCCCGCCGAGCGCGAGGGCGAGCGCGAGCACCGGCACGAGGGCCGCGCACGCCGCGACCCCGAGGAGCAGCGCGGCCAGCAACGGCGCGTGCCGCCCCACCGCGGTGGACGCGAGAAGCTCGGCGCGCCCGCTCTCGTCGTTCTGGCGCGTCTGCCTGAGCACCATGGCCACGGCCATGAGGGAGGCGAGCGTCGTCGTGGCGGTGAAGGTGTCGGTCACGGCCAGCGAGCCGATGCCGTCGCCGGCGGGTGCTCCGTTGAGCGCCCTGAGGAGGGCGGACTCCGAACGGTCGATGGCCGCCGCCCGTGCCTCGGCATCGGTGAAGGCGGCGCCGTAGGCCGCCGCCGTTCCCCCCAGCAGCGCCGCGTTGGCGAGCAGCCAGGCGGGCAGGGCGTGGCGCTCCCGGCGCAGCCCCAGCCGGAACAGCGTTCCCGTCCCGGCGAGCCGGTCCTTTGGCGCCGCCTTTCCTTGCCTCGCGCCGGGCGCTTTCAGCGTTGACGTCATGGTGCCGCCGCCCTCCGGTTTTCGAGTACCGCGTCCTGCGACAGGAGGAGGTCCTCGGGAGAGGCGTGCCGCAGCCCGTCCGGCGGGCCGGATTCGACCGTCCGGCCGGACCTGACGACGCTGATCCGGTCGCAGACCTCCGCGAGTTCTCCCAGGCTCTCGCCCGACAGCAGGAGCGTGCGCCCGTCGCGCCGCTCCTCCGCCAGGCAGGCGCGGACGACCGCCCGTGCCGGCGGATCCATGTCCGCCGCCGGCCGGTCCAGCATCAGCAGCTCCGCGTCGGACGCCAGCGCCGAGATCACGGTCAGCTTCTGCCGCTCTCCGGCCGAGTACGTGCGCGCCTTCCGGCGCGGGTCCAGGTCGAGCCGGGCGACGAGCTCGTCCCGGCGCCGGCCGTCCGCCCGTCCGCCCCGCAGCCGGCCGAGCAGATCGATGATCTCCCCACCGGACAGGCCGGGCCAGAACCGGACGGCGGCCGGCGCGAACGCCAGCCGCCGGTGGAGCCGGACCGCGTCCCGCCAGGGATCGCCGTCCAGCAGCCGCGCCGTTCCCGAATCCGCCCGGACGAGCCCGAGCAGCGCGCGGAAGGCCGTGGTCTTCCCCGCCCCGGCTGCTCCGAGCAGGCCGTGCGCCTCGCCGGCCGGAACGGACAGGTCGAGCCCGTCCAGGGCCCGGACCCGCGCCCGCCCCTGCCCGAAGGTCTTCACCAGGCCCTCGGTGCGAATCGCTTCGTTCACCGCTCCTCCCCTTCTCTTCCGGACGACCGCGTCAACGGCGAGCCGGCCCCGCGGACCGTGTCCGGGGGCCGGCTCGCGCCGTTCAGGACCGCAGCGCCCCCTCCGCGATGTTGTGGCTGGTGCCGGCCTGGATCGGGGTGACGCCGGTGAGCCGGATGCCGGCCCTGTCGAACAGCGCCTCGATCTCCGCCTCCGAGCGCTCGTGGCCGCCCGTGAGGACCATCATGTTCAGGTCGCTCATCACCGTGTTGACGATCTCGCCCGGTTCGCCGCCCGCGGGCTGGGACGGCTCGATGAGGACGATCCTGTCGTCGCCGGACATCGCCTCGGCGCACCTGCGCAGGATCGCCTCGCTGCGCTCGTCGTCCCAGTCGTGGACGACGCTCTTGAGCACGTAGAGGTCCCCGTCGCCGGGGACCGAGGTGAAGAAGTCGCCCGCGCGGACCTCGCAGCGGTCGGCGACGCCGGCGTCCGCGAGGGTCTTGGCGGCCTGCTCGACGCCCTGGGCGGTGTCGAAGAGGACGCCGCGGAGCCCGGGCGCGGTGCGCAGGATCGCGGCGATCAGCGTGCCGTTGCCGCCCCCGACGTCGACCACGGCGCGGAAGCGGGAGAAGTCGTATCCGGTCACGAGCCGGTCGGTGACGTCCCCGGTCAGCTCGCCCATGGCGACGTTGAAGGTCGCCGCGGGCCGCGGGTTGCGGTCGAGGTACTCGAAGTAGTCGGTTCCGAAGATCTTCTGGAAGGCGTTCCCGCCCGTCCGGACGCTGTCCTCCAGGCCGCCCCAGCTCTGCCACAGCGCCTCGCCGCCGATGTGCATGGCCAGCTCGCGCAGGGTGCCGGGGGCGTCCGAGCGCAGCGGGCCGCCCATCGGGCCGAGCGTGTAGACGCCCGGGCCCTGCTCGACGACCACGCCGAAGCAGGTGAGCGCCCGCAGCAGCCGCTTCAGGGACGCCGGGTCGGACGAGGTCGCCGCCGCGAGCTGCTCCGCCGTCCGGGGGCCGCCGTCCAGCACGTCGGCTATGCCGAGCCGGGCGGCCACGTGGATCACCCGCGCGGGCATGTGGCCGAAGATCAACCTCTTGATCATCCCTTGGGCGTCCATGCCCCCGTCGCCGTGGTTCCTCGGGCCGGACTCTTGCATGGCTTCTCCTTCGGAGTCGTGGTGACCGTTCATTCGGACGAGGAGAGGGAGCTCCCCTGCGGGGACGGCCGCGGGGAGCCGCACCAGTGCGCCACCGCCTCACGGACCCGGCCGGGGCTCGGCGCCCGGTGGCTCCAGGCCAGGTAGCCGTCCGGGCGCAGCAGCATGACCGTGGACGCGCGCGACGGCCGCTGCCCCGGCGCCGCGACCGCCGTGACCCTGTCGCCCCAGCCGGCGACGGCCGCGGCCGCCGCGCCGTCCTCCGAGTGGTCCAGGAGAAGGAAGCGATCGGGCTCGACCAGTTCGTACAGGCGCACCCGGCGGCCCTCGACGGACAGCTCGCGGTCGTCCACCCGCAGACCGGTGGCCGACGACCGGGGCAGTCCGGGCGGAGCCGGATAGCTGATGTTCATCCCGGCGATCGTCCGGCGCAGGAACCTGGTGATCAGGGGGATCGCCAGCACGAGCCGCGCCGCGTAGGGCCGGACCACGTGGACGGCCCGCGGCGCCACCGCCGACCTCAGCAGCAGGTCGCTGATCTTCAGGGCGGTGCGCCCGACCGGGTGGCGCTCGGTCTGGTAGGAGTCCAGCAGCCAGTCCGGGGCCCGGCCGCGGTGCGCGGCGATGAGCTTCCACGCCAGGTTCGCGGCGTCCTGGATGCCGGTGTTCATCCCGAGGGAGCCCATGGGGGAGTTCACGTGCGCCGCGTCCCCGGCGAGGAAGACCCGTCCCACCCGGTACCGGTCGGCCTGGCGGCGCTCGGTCAGGAACCGGGTGGACCACCGCATCTCCTCGATGTCGATGTCCCTGCCGCTGATGCGCCGGATGGACTCCAGCACCTCCGCGACGCCGAGGGGGGCCTCCAGCGGGACGCCCTGCTGGGCGCGGTCCCAGATCACCGCGCGGTACCAGCCGTCCCCGAACGCCGGGAACAGGATCGCGCCGTCGCGGCCCATCAGGCCGTTGATGCCCTCCTGCATCCGGGAGGTGGTGCGGATGTCGGCCAGCAGCAGCTTGGTGTCGTAGTTGCGGCCGGTGAAACCGACGCCGAGGAGCGCCCGGACCCGGCTGTGCGCGCCGTCGCACCCCACCACGTAGTCGGCGGCCGGGCCGGGCGCGCCGTTGACCTCGAGCGCGACGCCGCCGGCGTCCTGCTCCAGACCGGTCACCTCCGCACCGGTCTCGATCTTGGCGCCCAGTTCCTCGGCGCGGCGCAGCAGCAGCGCCTCGGTCCGGGCCTGCGGGACGATCAGGACGAACGGGAACCGGCTCTCGGGATGCCGGAAGCTGAGACTGAGGTCCCCGCGCCCCATCTGCGGGCGGAACATCCCCACCGGACGGCCCTGCGGCACCAGTTCGTCCGCGCACCCCCGCATGTCGAGGATCTCCAGGGTGCGCGCGTGCACCCCGAACGCCCGGGTCAGGTTGGACTCCAGGGCGCGCTTCTCCAGGACGGTCACCGGCACCCCGGCGGCCGCGAGATCACCGGCCAGCATCAGCCCGGTCGGTCCGGCCCCGACGACGATCACGCTCATGACACGCTCCCACGGCACTCGCTGTGCGGCTTCCACGGCTTGGCGGTCCGATCCTCGCCCCGGGGGCTTGAACCGCGCTTGAGCGCAGGTGGAGCGGGCGGACGAGGGAGGGCGGGCGCGGCCACGTCACACCTCCCGGCCCGCCGCCGGTGCGCGCAGCATGTCGAGGACGGCCGCCGACCAGGAGAAGCCCTGGCCGACCCCGGCGACCAGGCAGCGCTGGCCCGGGCGCAGCGCGCCCGAGTCGGCCAGCAGGCCCAGCAGGGCGATCTGGTCACCGGCTCCCAGGTGCCCGATCTCGCGCCCCAGCGACCAGGTCGTCCGCTCCGGATCGATGCCGAACGGATCGAGGAAGTGCGCCCGCAGCCGGCCCAGGCCCAGGCTCGGGAGCACGAACCAGTCGATGTCGGCGAGCTCGGCGCCGGCCTCGGCCAGCGCCCGTTCGAAGGTCTCCCGCTGCCCCGCGTCGATGCGGCCGAGCACCTCGTCGAGACCCACCTCGGCGACCAGCGCCTTCCGCCCGGCCTCGAGATCGACCGTCCGCCGGACGCCGAACGGCGCGTCCCCGGACGGGTCGTCGCCCCGCGACATCCGCTCCAGCTCCGGGTCGGAGACCGTGACCAGGCTCCGGACCCGGGCGAAGCCGGGCCGGCGCGACAGCACCGCCGCGGCGCCGCCGTCGCCGCAGACCGTCCCGGGATCGCTGCGCCACCGGTCGTACCCGGGCGGGCAGAACCGGTCGCCGGTCGTCACCAGGACATGGCTCCGGGCGGGGTCGGCCATGAGGTGGTTCGCGGCGAGGTCCATCGCGGCCATGCCCCCGTTGGACATCTGGCCGATCTCGATGGCGGGGCACCGGTTGCCGACCGCGACCCGCTGGACGTACGAGGCGGCGGGCCACATGTCGTGGCCCTGGTAGTAGGTGCTGGCGTGCAGCAGCAGGTCGATCTCGTCCGGCCGGCACCCGGCCCGGCGCACCGCCGCGCGGGCGGCCTGCGCCGCCATGTCGGGGGCCGGCTCGGTGCGCGAGACGCGGACCGCGGCGATGTCGGTCCGCCACAGCGCCCTGGCGTCGCACAGTCCGGCCCGGTCGGCCTCGTCGAGGGTCATCCGCTCCGGGAGCCGACTCGCCGCCGCGGCGACATGGAGGTCGTCGAATCTCACGTCACTCTCCCTGGGAGTCGCCGAGGTGCATTTCCCGGAGCAGCGCGGTGGTGTGCTCGGCGCGCCGGAACCGCGGCTCGCCGATCACCTTGCGCAGCAGTCCGGTGGTGGTGTGCACGCCGGGGCCGCCGACCGTGAACTCGCCGAGCGCCCGGTCCATGCGCGCGACGGCCGCGTCCCGGTCGGGTCCCCAGGTGACGACCTTCGCGATCAGCGAGTCGTAGTGGGGCGGGACCCTGCGGCCCTGGTAGGCGTCGGTGTCCACCCGGGTGAACGGCCCGCCGGGCGGCCGGAACGCGGTGAGCGTCCCGGGCGCGGGCGCGAAGCCGCGCTCGGGGTCCTCGGCGTTGACGCGGCACTCGATCGCGGCGCCGTGCCGGCGCACCTCGTCCTGCGCGAAGCCGAGGGGGAGCCCGGCGGCGATCCGGATCTGCTCGCGGACCAGGTCGATGCCGGTGACCATCTCGGTCACCGGGTGCTCCACCTGGATCCGGCAGTTGATCTCCATGAGGTGGAAGTCGTCGCCGTCGACCAGGAACTCGAAGGTGCCGGCCCCGGTGAAGCCGCAGGCGAGGGCCCCGGTGACGGCGGCCTCGCACATCCGCTCGGTCATCGCGCGGTCGACGCCCGCGGCGGGGGTCTCCTCGACGAGCTTCTGGTGGCGGCGCTGGACGGAGCAGTCCCGCTCGCCCAGGTGGACGCCGTTGCCGTGCCGGTCGCACAGGACCTGCACCTCGATGTGCCGCGCCGGCTCCACCAGGCGCTCGAGGTAGACCCTGCCGTCCCCGAACAGCGACTTGGCCGCCGCACGGGTCTCCCGGTAGGCGCGGACGAACTCGCGCGGCCCGCGCACCGGCGTCATCCCGCGCCCGCCGCCGCCCGCCACCGCCTTGATCATCAGGGGGTAGCCGACGGCGTCGGCCATCCGCTTGGCCTCGGCCGCGGCGGCGCCGGTGGCGTCGGTGCCCGGCAGCACCGGCAGCCCCGCCTCGCTCATGATCCGCCGGGCCGCCGCCTTGTCGCCCAGCCGGGCCATCACGTCCGCGGGCGGGCCGATGAAGGTCAGGCCGCCGGCCTCGCAGATCTCGGCGAAGTCGGGATCCTCGGAGAGGAACCCGTAGCCGGGATGGACCGCCTCGGCGCCGGTCTGCAGCGCCGCCTCGGTGATCGCCGGCGCGCTCAGGTAGCTGCGCCTGGGCGCCGCGGGGCCGATCCGCACCACGCTGTCGGCGAATCCGGTGACGGCCGACTCCTCGTCGGCGGTGGAGCACACCGCCACCGTCCGGATGCCCATCTCGCGGCAGGTCCTGGCCACGCGCAGGGCGATCTCGCCCCGGTTGGCGATGAGTACCGTGCTGAACATCTCGCTCCTCGCTGCCGTCGGGACGGCCGTCAGCCGCCGGCCGGGGCGAGCGCGATGAGCGGCTGCCCGTACTCGACGGCGGTGTCGTTCGGCACGAGCAGCTCCACGATCCGGCCGCCCTGCTCGGCTTCGATGGCGTTCATGAGCTTCATGGCCTCGAGGATCCCGACCTGCTGCCCCGGCTCGACGACGTCGCCCGGACGGACGAACGGCGGCTCGCCGGGGCCGGGCGCCTGGTAGAACGTCCCGACCAGCGGCGCGCAAATATGGATCAGCTCGCCGTCGGAGCCGGACGTGGTGTCGGCGGAGTCGGTGGAGTCCGCGGGGATCGGCGCGGCGGGCTCCGCGGCCACGGGCTCCGCGTACTCGCCGTTCGCGCCCGGTACGGGCCACTCCAGCTCGACCGTCACGTCCTCGGCCTGCACCTTGATCCGGCGCAGAGGCCGGCGGGCCTCGAGCGCCAGCGCCTCGGCCCGCCGGATGATCTCGTCGATGATGCTCTCGGCGCTCACGTCGCCCCACCTTCCTGATCACGGTCCGCCGGCGCCGCGCCCATCCCGCGGAACCGGCGGCGCCGGTCGCGCAGCAGCGCCTCGACCGGGCGCGGGGACAGCTCGTCCAGCGCGGCCGTCAGCGCCGCCCCCAGCCGCTCGGCCGCGAGCATCGGGTCGCCCTGGACGCCCTCTTCGGGTTCGGGGATGACCCCGTCCACCACACCGAGGCTCAGCTGCGCGCCGGCGTCGATGCGCAGCGCCGCCGCGGCCTCGGCCGCCCTGGCCCGGTCCCGCCACAGGATCGCCGCGCAGCCCTCCGGGCTGATGACGGAGTAGATCGAGGACTCGAAGGCGAGCACCCGGTCCGCGACGCCCAGCGCGAGCGCGCCCCCGCTGCCGCCCTCGCCCGTGACCACGGCGATGATCGGGACGGGCAGCCGCGCCATGAGCCGCAGGTTCTCCGCGATCGCGATCGCCTGGCCCCGTTCCTCCGCCTCGATCCCGGGGTGGGCGCCCGGCGTGTCGATGAACGTGACGACGGGGAGCCCGAGCTTGGCGGCCATCCGCATGAGCCGCGCCGCCTTGCGGTAGCCGTCGGGGGTCGGCATGCCGAAGTCGCGCGCGATGAGCTCGGCGGTGCTGTGCCCCTTCTGGTGGCCGACCACCATCACCGGCCGCCCGTCCAGCCGGGCGGGACCGCCCGTGATCGCCGGGCTGTCACCGGACATCCGGTCGCCGTGCAGCTCGATGATGCCGTCCGCCATGTAGGCGAGGTAGTCGAGCGTCGTCGGGCGGTCGATGTTCCGTGCCTGCCGCATGTTCTCCACCGGTTCGCGCGGCGAAGGCGCCGCGGGGGCCCGCGTGGCCGGATCGCCGCGCGCCGTGCCGTCCTCCCGGTGGCGCGGCTCCTGGTCCCGCGCGCCCTGCCCGTCCTCGTGGAAGGCCAGCAGCCGCGCCAGGGTCGATCGCAGCTCGGCCCGCGGGCGGATGTCGTCGACCAGGCCGTGCTCCAGCAGGAACTCGGCGGTCTGGAAGTCGTCGGGCAGCCGCTGCCCGATGGTCTGCTCGATCACCCTGGGGCCGGTGAAGCCCATGCGCGCGCCGGGCTCGGCGATGATCACATCGGTCAGCGTCGCGAACGACGCGGCCACCCCCGCGTACGTCGGGTCGGTGATGACCGAGACGGTGAGCACCCCGGCCTCGTCCAGCTCGGCGAGGGCGCCGCCCGTCTTGGCCATCTGCATGAGGGCGAGGATCCCCTCCTGCATGCGCGCCCCGCCGGAGGCAGTGACCAGCACGAGCGGCACCCGGTCGGCCAGGGCCGCGTCGGCCGCGCGGGTGATCCGCTCGCCGACCGCCGTGCCCAGGCTCCCGCCCATGAAGCGGAAGTCCATGGCGGCGACCACGGCCGGCCGTTCCTCGATCGTGCCCCGCACGCAGATCACCGCCTCGTCCAGCCCGGTGCTCTCCCGGGCCAGGCGGAGCCGCTCCCGGTAGGGGGCGGTGTCCACGAAGCCGAGCGGGTCCTCCGGCGTGCGCGGGGACGGCAGCGGCACGGCCGACCCTTCGTCGAGCAGCTGCTCCAGCCGCCGCGGCGCGGTGATCGGAGCATGGTGCCCGCAGTCCGGGCACACGCACAGGTCGCGGGTGAAGCGTTTGCCGTAGACCGGCGTTCTGCACCTGCGGCAGGCGACCCAGTCGGCGATCGCGGAAGGAGAGGTCTGGGTCATCACGGGACTCCAGAGGAATGTCGCGAACTGATATCCGGCCCCGAAACTGGCAGCCCCGGCTCAGGGATGGTTCGAGCCTCGATCCAGCGACCCCGGAGTCCGCTCCGCGTCCAGCCGTCCTCAACCCGTCCTTGAGACGCCACCGGCACGATCGGCCATCGGCAGGATCGCCACGACCGCGACCGCCCGGAACACCCCCCGACGAGCCCGAACACAGGAAGAACCGCCATGCCGAACCCGCAGGAGAACGCCAGGCGGCCCGTCGCGCTGCTCTTCCCCGGACAGGGCTCGCAGCAGGTGCTGATGGGCGCCGGGCTGTACGGGCACATGTCCGTCTTCACCGACGTCATGGACACGGTGTTCCGGCTGTGGGGCGAGGAGGGCGCGAGCATCAGGGCGGACTGGCTGTCCGGCGGCCCACCCGAATTACTCGACGACGTGACGCGTGCGCAGCCGCTCCTGTTCGCGCTGAACTACGCACTCGGCAGAACCGTCCTGAGCTGGGGCGTCCGGCCCGCCGCCCTGCTCGGGCACAGCGTGGGCGAACTGTCGGCCGCGGTCCTGGCCGGCGTCTTCGGCCTCGCGGACGGGGCGCGCCTCATGATGGACCGGATCACGACGATCGCAGGCACGCCGCCCGGCGGGATGCTGGCGGTGGCCGCGTCGCGCGAGGAGGTGGAGCCCTACCTGTCCGGGGAGGTCTCCGTCGGCGCGGTCAACGCCCCGCGCCAGGTCCTGCTCGCCGGGCCGGCCCGGCCGCTCGCCGAGGCCGAGCGCCGGCTGCGGGCCGACGGCCGCACGTGCCGCATGGCGAAGGCACGGCAGGCCTTCCACAGCCCGCTCCTGTCCGGCGCGGTGGACAGGTCGGCCCCTGCCTGGAAGGAGACGGAACTCCGGGCTCCGGAGCTCACCGTCTACTCCGCCTACCTCGGTGCCGTGCTGTCACCCGAGGACGCCCGGGATCCCGGCTTCTGGGCCCGCCAGCCGGTCGATCCCGTGCTCTTCGGGCCGACGCTGGAACGGATGCTCGACGGCGGCGACCACCTCCTGGTCGAGGCCGGGCCGGGGCAGGGACTCAGCGCGCTGGCACGGCGCCGGCCCGCGGTGACCTCGGGACGCAGCGCCGTCACCGCCATGCTCCCGGCCAGGGCGGGCGACCCGGCCGGCGACCGCGCCGCGGTGCTGAACGCGGCCGAGCGCATCTCGGCCGAGGGCCACGACATCGACGGGGACGCCGTCCGTTCGTGAACACCGTCTTGGAGGGCGACGACAGTGAGTGATGCGATAGCGGTCATCGGGCTGGCCTGCCGCCTCCCCGGAGCCCCGGATCCGGCCGGATTCTGGCGGCTCCTCCGGAACGGCGCCGACGCCGTCGGCGAGCCCCCGGACGACCGGCGGGACCTCCGGGACCTCGCCGAGCACACGGGCGTGCGCCGGGGCGGATTCCTCGAACGGGTCGACGCCTTCGACGCGGACTTCTTCGGGATCTCGCCGCGCGAGGCCGCCGCGATGGACCCGCAGCAGCGGCTCATGCTGGAGCTGAGCTGGGAGGCCCTGGAGAACGCCCGCATCGCCCCCGGCACGGTGCACGGCACGGGGACGGGCGTGTTCGTCGGCGCGGTCTGGGACGACTACGCCGCCCGCACCTACCGGCAGGGACCGGCGGCCGTCTCCGAGCACACCATGACCGGGGTGCACCGCTCCATCATCGCCAACCGGATCTCCTACGCCCTCGGCCTGAACGGGCCGAGCATGGCCGTGGACACCGGGCAGTCCTCGTCGCTGGTCTCCGTCCACCTGGCCGCCGAGAGCCTGCGGCGCGGCGAGACCGACCTGGCCGTGGCGGGCGGCGTCAACCTGATGCTCGCCCCGGAGAGCACCCTGGGCTCGCTTCGATTCGGCGCGCTGTCCCCGGACGGGCGCTGCCACACCTTCGACGCGCGGGCCAACGGCTACGTGCGGGGGGAGGGCGGCGGGGCGGTGGTGCTCAAGCCGCTGTCCCGGGCGCTCGCCGACGGTGATCCGGTCTACTGCGTCGTCCGGGGCGGGGCCACGAACAGCGACGGCGCCACCGAGGGGCTCACGGTGCCGAGCCGGCGGGCCCAGGAGGAGGTGCTGCGGGAGGCGTACCGGAACGCGGGCGTCGATCCGGTCGATGTCCAGTACGTCGAACTGCACGGCACCGGGACCCCGGTGGGGGATCCGATCGAGGCGGGGGCGCTCGGCGCCGTGCTCGGCTCCTCCCGGCCGGCCGGCGCCCCGCTGCCGGTCGGCTCGGCGAAGACGAACGTGGGCCATCTGGAGGGTGCCGCGGGCATCGTCGGATTCCTGAAGACGGCGCTCGCCATCAGCAACGGGGAGATCCCGCCCAGCCTCAACTTCGAGCGGCCCAACCCGCGGATCCCGCTGGCGGACTGGGGACTGCGGGTCCAGACCGAGGCGGGGCCGTGGCCGTCGCCCGAGCGGCCGCCGGTGGCCGGTGTGTCGTCGTTCGGGATGGGCGGGACCAACTGCCACCTGGTGCTGGCCTCACCGCCCGCAGCCGAACCCGCGACGACAAGGACCCCGGCGGAGGAGAGAACGGGCGAGCCCCGTCCAGCGCCGTGGGTGGTCTCGGGACGATCCGCGCAGGCGTTGCGGGCGCAGGCCGACCGGTTGCGGGAGTTCGCCTCTACCGAACCGGCGTTGGACACCGGCGACGTCGGCTTCTCCCTCGCCACCTCGCGCACGGCCTTCGAGTACCGGGCGGCGGTGGTCGGCGACGACCGCGACGATCTCCTCGCCGGGCTGCGGGCGCTGGCGCAGGGCGAGCCCGCCGCGAACGTGGTCCGGGACGACACGATCGGCGGAGGGCTCGCCTTCCTGTTCTCCGGCCAGGGCTTCCAGCGGCCGGGTATGGGACGCGCGCTGTACGGCTGCTTCCCGGCCTTCGCCGCGGCCTTCGACTCCGTCCGCGCCGAACTGGACCCGCTGCTGGACCGCCCGCTCGGCGAGGTCGTCTGGGCCGAGGACCACTCGGCCGACGCCGGCCTCCTGGATCGCACCGACCACACCCAGGCCGCCCTGTTCGCCGTCGAGGTCGCGCTCTACCGGCTCTTCCAGTCGTGGGGCGTCGAGCCCGATTTCGTGGCCGGCCACTCCGTCGGCGAGTTCGCCGCCGCGCACGTCGCGGGCGTCCTCACGCTCGCCGGAGCGTGCACGCTGGTCGCAGCGCGCGGGCGCCTGATGCGGGAACTCTCGCCAGGCGGGGTGATGATCTCGCTGCAGGCTTCCGAGGACGAGGTCCGCCCGCTGCTGGGGGGCGGCCGGGCGCGGCTCGGCATCGCGGCCGTCAACGGTCCAAGCTCGGTCGTGGTCTCCGGTGAGGCGGCCCCCGCGGTGGAGGTGGCGGCGCATTTCGAACGGCTCGGCCGCAGGACCCGGCGGCTCAACGTGAGCCACGCGTTCCACTCCCCGCTGATGGCGCCCGTCCTGGACGGGTTGCGCGAGGCCGCCGGCCAGGTGGACTTCCACGCTCCGAGCGGCCCGCGCCTGGTGTCCACGGTCACCGGGGAGATCGCGACGGCGGAACGGCTGTGCTCGGTGGACCACTGGATCGACCACGTCCGCCTGCCGGTGCGCTTCGCCGACGGAGTCAGGACGCTGCAGGGCCTCGGGGCCCGCCATTTCCTGGAGGTCGGCCCCGGCCACGGCCTCACCGTCATGGGCCAGGAGAACGTCACGGGCGCGGACTGCGCCTTCGCGCCGTCCCTGGACACCTCCCCGGAGGCGACGGCCGAGGTGCGGTCGGTCACCGCCGCGCTGGGCTGGCTGCACGTCCGGGGCGTGGACGTCGACTGGGAGGCCGTGTTCGGGCCGCACGCCCGGAAAGTGGACCTGCCGACGTACGCCTTCCAGCGCAGGCGCCACTGGCTGCATGAAGACCGCGCGACAACGCCCCCCGGGACGGCGCCCCCGGAAAGGGCAGAGCCCAGCGACGTCGACATGCGCGACCTCGTGCGCGCGAACGTGGCGGCGGTGCTGGGGCACGACGACATGGAGTCCGTCGACGAGCGGCGTCCGTTCAAGGACCTGGGGCTCGACTCCCGCATGGCCGTCGAACTCCGCACCAGGCTGCGGGAGGCGACGGGACTGCGGCTGCCGACGGCGCTGGTCTACGACCACCCGACGCCCACGGCGCTGATCGATCACCTGCGGAGTGAGGCGACCGGCGGGCGGGCCGGGCAGGCGGCGCCCGGCCCGGCCCGCCCCGCACCCGACGAGCCGGTCGCCGTCGTGGCGATGAGCTGCCGGTTCCCCGGCGGCGTGCGAGGCCCGGACGACCTGTGGCGGCTGGTCGCCGAGGGCACGGACGCGATCTCGGAGTTCCCCGGCAACCGTGGCTGGGACCTGGCGGAGCTGTACGATCCCGAGTCCACCCGGCCCGGGACCTCCTACACGCGGCACGGCGGGTTCCTGCACGACGCGGACGAGTTCGACGCCGAGTTCTTCGGCGTCCACGCCCGCGAGGCCACCGCGATGGACCCCCAGCAGCGTCTCCTGCTGGAATCGTCGCAGGAGGCGCTCGAACGGGCCGGGCTGGATCCGGCCGCCCTGGGCGATGCCGGGCGCCCGGTGGGCGTCTACGTCGGTGCGATGGCGCAGGACTACGGTCCGCGCCTGCACGAGTCCGGCGGGGGGAACGACGGTTTCGGCGGCTACCTGCTGACCGGTGCCACCCCGAGCGTCGCCTCCGGCCGGATCGCCTACGTCCACGGCTTCCAGGGCCCGGCCGTCACGGTGGACACGGCGTGCTCGTCCTCGCTGGTCGCGATCCATCTGGCCGTTCGCGCGCTGCGGCAGGGCGACTGCGGGCTGGCGCTCGCGGGCGGTGTCGCGGTGATGCCCTCCCCGGGCATGTTCGTCGACTTCAGCAGGCAGCGCGGGCTCGCCCCCGACGGCCGCTGCAAGGCGTTCGCGGCCGGCGCGGACGGCACGGCCTGGGCCGAGGGCGTGGGCCTGCTGGTGCTGGAGCGCCTGTCCGACGCGCGGCGCCACGGGCATCCCGTCCTCGCCCTCGTGCGCGGCGGCGCGATCAACCAGGACGGCGCCAGCAACGGCCTGACCGCTCCCAACGGGCCGTCCCAGGAACGGGTCATCCGGCAGGCGCTGGACGACGCGGGGCTGTCCACGGGCGAGGTGGACGCGGTCGAGGCGCACGGGACGGGCACGGCCCTTGGCGATCCCATCGAGGCCCAGGCGCTGCTCGCCACCTACGGCAGGGACCGGGAGCCCGGCCGGCCGCTGTGGCTCGGCTCGTTGAAGTCGAACATCGGCCACAGCCAGGCGGCGGCGGGCGTCGGCGGCGTCATCAAGATGGTGCAGGCGATGCGCCACGGCGTACTCCCGCCCACCCTGCACGTCGACGAGCCCACGGCGCACGTGGACTGGTCGGAGGGCGGCGTGTCCCTGCTCACCCGGACGGTCCCGTGGCCGGAGAGCGGCCGTCCGCGCCGGGCCGCGATCTCCTCCTTCGGGATCAGCGGGACGAACGCGCACCTCATCGTCGAGGCTGCGCCTGCCGACGAGAGCGTTGAGGCGGCCGAGAACGGTACGGCCGGCGGGCCCGTCCCCTGGGTCGTGTCGGCGCGGAGCGGGTCGGCGCTGCCCGCGCAGGCGGCCCGGCTCCGGGAGTTCGCTGAGGCCGAACCCGGGGCGAGCCCGGCCGACATCGGGTTCTCCCTGGCCACCACGCGCCCGCGCCACGAGCACCGCGCGGTCGTCGTCGGCGCGGACCGGGCCGAGTTGCTCGCCGGGCTGGACGGCATCGCACGCGGTGAACCCCGGCCCAACCTGGTCACGGGCGCCGCGACCGGCGGCGGCACGGTGTTCGTGTTCCCCGGCCAGGGCTCGCAGTGGGCCGGAATGGGGCTGGACCTGCTCGAATCCTCCGCGGCGTTCCGCGGTCGGTTCGAGGAGTGCGCCGCGGCGCTGGACCCCGTCACCGGCTGGTCCCTCATCGACGTGCTGCGCGGCGGGCCGGACGCGCCGTCGCTCCAGCGGGTGGAGGTCGTGCAGCCGGTCCTCTTCGCGATGATGGTGTCGCTGGCCGCGGAGTGGCGCGCCCATGGCGTGGAGCCGGACGCGGTGGTCGGCCACTCGCAGGGGGAGATCGCCGCGGCCTGCGCCGCCGGAGCGCTGTCGCTGGAGGACGCCGCGAAGGTCGTCGCCCTGCGCAGCCGGGCCATCACCGCACTCGCCGGGACCGGCGGGATGGCGTCGGTGCCGCTCTCCGCCACCGACGTCCGGCGGCGGCCCGCGCCGTGGGACGACCGGATCCACATCGCCGCGATCAACGGGCCGCGCTCGACCGCCGTCGCCGGGGCGCCCGGCGCGCTCGACGCGTTCATCGCCGCGTGCCAGGCCGACGGCGTGGACGCCCGCCGGATCGATGTGGACTACGCGTCCCACACCCCCGACGTCGCCGTGCTGGAGGAACGGCTGGGCGACCTGCTCGCAGGCATCACGCCCCGGCCGTCCGACGTCCCGTTCTACTCGACCCTCACCGGGGAGCGGATCGACACCGCGCGCCTCGGCCCGGACTACTGGTTCGAGAACCTGCGCAACACGGTCCGGTTCGGACCGGCCGCCCGCGCCCTCATGGACGCCGGGTACCGCGTCTTCATCGAGGTCAGCCCGCATCCGGTGCTGGCGGCCGGGGTTCAGGACGCCGCCGACGACCACGGCGGCGGGGCGGTGGCGCTCGGGTCGCTGCGCCGGAACCAGGGCGGGCGAGGCCGGTTCCTGACGTCACTGGCGCAGGCCCACACGCACGGGACCGCGGTCGACTGGAAGGCGGTGTTCCCCTCCGCGGCACGGGTCGACCTGCCCACCTACGCCTTCCAGCGCCGCCGCTACTGGCTCGAACCGCCGTCCCCCGCCCTGGACCTCGGTTCCGCGGGCCTGGCCCCCGCCGAGCACCCGCTGCTCGGTGCCGCCGTCGGGCTGCCGCCCGACGGGATGCTGTTCACGGGGCGGCTGGCCGCGCGGACCCCTCTCTGGCTGGCCGACCACGCGGTGCACGGCACGGCGCTGCTGCCCGGGACGGCCTTCCTCGAACTGGCGATCCGGGCCGGCCGGCAGGTGGGGTGCGGGCGGCTCGAGGAGCTCACGCTGGAGGCCCCGCTGCCGCTTCCCGAGCGGGGAGGCGTCCAGCTCCGGGTGTCGGTGGGGGACCCGGACGGCGCGGGCCACCGGTCCGTGGGCGTCCACTCGCGTCCCGAGGACGCGGCACCGGAAGAGCCGTGGACGCGGCATGCGGACGGGCTGCTGGCCCCCGTCCCGCACCGGGGTGGGGGAGAGGGCGCGCGGCCGTCATCGGCGTCCCCGGTGGAGCCGGGCGCCTGGCCGCCCCCGGACGCGAAGCGGGTCGACGTCGGCGACGCCTACGATCGGCTGGCCGCCCGAGGGTACGAGTACGGCCCCACCTTCCGCGGGCTGCGCGCCGCGTGGCGTCTCGGGGACGACCTGTTCGCCGAGGTCGCCCTTCCCGAAGAGGCCCGGGACGACGCGCACGCCTACGGCCTGCACCCCGCGCTTCTCGACAGCGCGCTGCACGCGTGGCTGCGGTTCGGCCCGTCCGCCGAGGACGGCCGGATGCTTTTGCCGTTCTCCTGGACGGACGTCGCTCTGCACGCCGAGGGCGCGTCGGTGCTCCGGGTGCGGATGGCCCCGGCGGACGGCGGCGGGGTGACGATCGAGGCCGCCGACGCGGCGGGCACGCCAGTCTGCACGATCGGCGGCCTGGACCTGCGAGAGGCGACGACGGAGAGCCTGCGGGGCGCCGACAAGCGGTTCCAGGCGCTCTTCCGCATGGGCTGGACGTCGATCACCGGCCCGCCGTCCTCGCCCTCCGCCCGCCTGGCCGTCCTGGACGAAGAACTGGACGCCGTTGATGCCCCGGCGTTCGCGGATCTCGCCGCTCTGGGCGAGGCCGTCGACGGAGGGCTTGCGGTGCCCGACACCGTGCTCGCCCTGTGTCCCGGAGGGGATGCCGGGTCCCCTCTTGAGGCGGCGCATGACATCACGCAGCGCGTGCTCGACCTCGTGCAGGCATGGCTGGCCGATGAGAGGTTCGCCGCGTCCCGGCTGGCCCTTGTCACACGAAACGCGGTCGCGGTCGACGAGGGCGTAGAAGTGGACGCGGAGGGGCTGGCACAGGCGCCCGCCTGGGGGCTGGTGCGCTCGGCCCAGTCGGAGAACCCCGATCGGTTCGTCCTGGTCGATGTCGACGACGATGACGCGTCCCGCAGCGCGCTGCGCGCCGCGGTCGCGACGGGAGAGCCGCAGCTGGCCGTGCGCGGCGGCGAGGTGCACGCCGCGCGGCTGGCCGGGGCCGCGTCGGGCGAAGCCCTGATCCCTCCCGAGGGCGCGACGGCCTGGCGGCTCGACGTGACGAGCACGGGCACGCTGGAGAACCTCGCGCTCCTGCCGTCCCCGGAGGCGTCCGCGCCGTTGGCCTCGGGGCAGGTGCGCGTCGCGGTGCGGGCGGCCGGCGTCAACTTCAAGGACGTGCTGCTCGCGCTGGGCCTGCTCGACGGCGCATCGGACGAGCCCATCGGCAAGGAGGGCGCGGGCGTCGTCCTGGAGGTCGGTCCTGACGTGACGGACCTGGCCCCGGGCGACTCGGTGATGGGCTTGTTCGAGGGGGCGTTCGGCCCCAAGGCCGTGACCGATCGGCGGCTGGTCGCGCCCGTGCCCGAGGGCTGGTCGTTCGAGCAGGCGGCCTCCGTTCCGGTCGTGTTCCTCACCGCATACCTGTGCCTGGTCGATGTCGCCGGGGTGCGCCCGGGGGAGTCGGTGCTGGTCCACGCGGCCACCGGCGGGGTCGGCATGGCAGCCGTCCAGCTGGCCCGTCACCTGGGCGCCGAGGTGTTCGGGACGGCCGGGCCGGGGAAGCGCCACGCGCTGGAAGAGATGGGACTGGACGACGATCACGTCGCCTCGTCGCGATCGCTGGAGTTCGAGGACCGGTTCGCGGCCGGCGGCGGGGCGGACGTGGTGCTGAACTCGCTGGCCGGGGAGTTCACGGACGCCTCCCTGCGGCTGGTGCCCAGGGGCGGGCGGTTCGTCGAGATGGGCAAGACCGACGTCCGCGACCCGGTGCGGGTGGCGGCGGTCCATCCGGGCGTTCGGTACGAGGCGTTCGACCTGCCGGCCGTCCCGCCGGACCGCGTCCGCGCCGCGCTGGGCGAGCTGCTCGACCTGTTCGCGCGGGGGGCGCTGGAACCGCTGCCGCGCACGACCTGGGAGGTCCAGCGCGCGCCGGAGGCCTTCAGGCTCCTCAGCGGGGCCGGGCACATCGGCAAGATCGTGCTGACCATGCCGCGAGCGCTGGATCCGCGCGGCACCGTGCTGGTCACGGGCGGCACGGGGACGCTGGGCGGCCTGCTGGCCCGCCATCTGGTGACCGGCCACGGGATCCGGCACCTGCTGCTGACCAGCCGCCGCGGACCGGACGCGCCGGGCGCGGCGGACCTGGTGGCCGAGCTCGCCGAGCTGGGCGCCGAGGCGACGGTCGCCGCCTGCGACGTGGCCGACCGCCGGGCGGTGGCCCGCCTCCTGGCCGAGGTGCCCGACGCCCGCCCGCTCACGGCCGTCGTGCACACGGCGGGCCTGCTGGACGACGCCGTCACCTCGTCGCTGACCTCGCGGCGGCTCCAGCGCGTGATGCGCCCGAAGGCGGATGCCGCCTGGCACCTGCACGAGCTCACCGCCGGGCAGGACCTGGCGGCGTTCGTCCTGTTCTCCTCGGCGGCCGGAGTGCTGGGCGAGGCGGGGCAGGGCAACTACGCGGCGGCGAACGCCCTGCTGGACGCGCTCGCCCGGCGGCGCCGCGCGCTCGGCCTGCCCGCGTGCTCCCTCGCGTGGGGCTTCTGGGAGCAGCGCACCGGTATGACCGGGCACCTGGACGACGCCGACGTCGCGAGGATGCGGCGGTCCGGGATGGCACCGCTGCCGACCGGCGAGGCCTTGGCCCTGTTCGACGCCGCCCTCATGATGGGGCGGCCGGCGTTGGTGCCCATGCGCCTGGACGCCGCGGCGCTGCGGGAACACGGCGCGGTGCCGCCGCTGCTGAGCGGCCTGGTCCGCGCCGTCCCGCGAGCCGGCGCGAGGCGGGCGGCGACGCCGAACGGCCGGAACGGCGGCGCCGCTTCGGACGGCGCCGAAGCCCAGGACGACGCGTCGCTGGCGCGGCGGCTGGCGGGCATGCCCGAGGACGAGCAGGAGACCGCCCTGATGGATCTGGTCCGCGCGCACGCCGCGACGATCCTCGGTCAGGTCGGCCCGGAGTTGGTGGAGCCCGGCCGGGCCTTCAAGGAGCTGGGGTTCGACTCGCTCACCTCGGTCGAGCTTCGCAACCGCCTGACGGCCGCCACCGGCGTCCGCCTGCGCGCCAGCGTGACCAGCGACTTCCCGACCCCGAAGGACCTCACGCGGCACCTGCTCACCACGCTGGGCGACTCGGCGGCGGACGCGGAGACGGAGACGGGGGCCGGGGCGCCCGGAGGTGAACGTCAGCCGGGACCAGAATTGGCAGAACGTTTCTCAATTGGTTACCGAATGGACGATGGTGGGAGAATCCATCCGGCCGGAATGAGAAGATCATTTCGCGGGACGCTCGCACTCCCGGTGTCAAGCGGGGTAAAAATACCGCGGAGCGCCGGGGCGGCAGATCTTGGCCGGCCCGCCCCGAGTCGGCGAGGCGCCGACGATCGGGCATCGGCCCACCGCCCCGTGACAGGCCGGAACCCGCATGTCAGCCGGGATGAAACTACACGCTGAAAGGCCGTGAAAGCATAGCGTTGTTTGACCCTCCTCCGGCCCGGTGCAATGATTCAGTCGCGGAACGTGATCACGCGGAACCGGAATTATTCGGCCGTCCCCGGGAATTCGGTGAAGGGAGGGTGGAAGTGAGACTGGTCGGCCGGGACGAGGAGTTCGCCGCCCTTCGTGAGGTCTTCACCGCCTGTCGGCACGGCCGAGGCGGAGTGGCGGTCGTCAGCGGTCAGGTGACCACGGGAAAGACGGCCCTGCTGCGCGCGTTCACGGAATGGGCCGTCGATTCCGGAGCGCTTTTTCTCGGCGCCACCGCGTCCAGGTCCGAGCGGGACGTCCCCTACGGGGTGCTTGAGCAGCTCTTCCGGGAGTGCGACGTTCCCGGCGCGAGCGCGATCCAGGAGACGCTCTGGCCCTTCCCGGGGCCCCTGGACGGGGCGGCCGACGAGGCGCCGGGCCCTGGCCCAGGTCCGGGACGAATGGACCCGCCCAGCCTGCACGGGCTGTGGCAGACCCTGCACGATCACGCCAGGCGCCGGCCGGTGGTGCTCGCCGTCGACGACGTCCACTTCACCGACGAGCCGTCCCAGCGGTCCCTGCTGTACCTGCTGCGACGCCTGCGCGCCACACGGGTGATGGCCGTCTTCACCGAGAGCGGCCAGCCGTGGCACGTGCCATCCCCGCTGGAGCGGGAACTGCTCCGAGACCCCACGGCCCGCCGCCTGCGGCTCGAGGCGCTGTCGGTGCCCGAGGTCGCCGGTTTGCTCTCCCGGCACTTCGGAGACCGGGCGGCCCGGCGGCTGGCGCCCCCGGCCCACGATCTGAGCGCGGGCCTGCCCCTGCTGGTGCACGCGCTGATCGAGGACCACGCAGCCGCCGGCCACTCCGCCGCCGGCCACGAGGCGGCGGCGGAGATCGGCGCCGGCCACGCGTTCGGCCGTGCGGTGCTCAGCCTCCTCGGCCAGCACGATCCACCGGTCATCGAGGTCGCCCGCGCCGCCGCGGTCCTGGACGCGGAGGCCTCCCCGGCCGTGCTCGGACGCCTGGCCGACCTGGACCCCGCGTCATCGGCGCAGGGCCTGCGGGCCCTGACCGACACGGGACTGTTCGGCCGGAGCAGGTTCCGGCACGAGGCCGTCCGGGAGGTCGTCGAGAACAGCATCACCGCCGAGGCCCGCACGACGCTGCACCGGCGCGCGGCCGAGATCCTCTACGGGGACGGCGCACCGGCCACGGACGTCACCGATCACGTCGTCACGGCGGGTTCCATGGACGACCCGTGGGTGGTCCGCGTGCTCCGCGAGTCCGCGGCGCTCGCCCTCGCCAGCGACGACCCGGCGGCATCCGGCACCTGCGGTCGGCCTACCGGCGGAGCGGCGACGAAGCGGAACGTTCCGCGATCGCCGCGGCGCTCGCCCGCGCGGAATGGCGCCTCGACCCCTGCGGCGTCCTGGGCTCCCTGCCCGAACTCGCCACCGCGGCCCGCGCGGGGCGGCTGTCCGGTGACGACGTCCACGCCCTGATCACCTATCTGTTCTGGCACGGCAGGGCGGGCGAGGTGCAGGACCTGATCGAGAACGTCCGCGACCAGAGGAACGCGGTCCCGCCCTCCATGACGAGGCAGCTGGGGTGCTGGTTCTCCTATTTCCACCCGGGCCTGATGGTGGGCGTGTCCCCGGCGGGCGAGGAGCAGCCGCTGGATTCCGAGCGGACGCTCTCGACGTCGGTGAACGTGCGGATCCGGGAATCGATGGCGCCGTCCTCGGAGTTCATGGACGGGAACGCCGCCGTCGTCTCCCTCGCGGACGGGATTCTGGAGCGCTCCCACCTCGACGACGACAGCCTCTTCCCCCTCCTCGCGGCGCTGGCGATCCTGATGTACGGCGAGCGGCTGGACGAGGCCGCGTCCTGGTGCGGTTCACTCCGGGCCGAGGCCGCGGCCAGGCGCAGTCCCACCTGGGAGGCCCTGTTCGCGGCCACGCACGCCATGATCAGCCTGCGTCAGGGCGACCTCCTGGCGGCGGAGCGGCACGCCGGGTCCGCGCTCGGCATCCTGCCCGCCCAGAGCTGGGGGATCGCCATCGGGCTGCCGCTGTCCGCGGCGGTGCTGTCGGCGACGGCGAGGGGCGACGAGTGGCAGGCGGAAACGCTGCTCGACCTCCCCGTGCCGGACGGGATGTTCCACACGCCGTGCGGACTGCACTACCTCTACGCGCGCGGCTGGTACTACCTCTCGGTGGGGCGCCCGCAGGCGGCGCTCTACGAGTTCGAACTGTGCGGCCGGATGATGGCCGAGTGGGGGATCTTCTTCCCCACCTTCGCCCTCTGGCGCCTCGGCGCCGCGCGGGCCCACCTTCTGCTCGGCGATCCGGAGACGGCCGCCCGCTTCGTCGAGGAGCAGCTCGCCCTGACCGCACCCGGGCATCATCGGACCCGGGGGCACGCGCTGCGTTTCCTCGCCGCGGCGCGCGGCGGCGATCCGGCGCTGCTCGACGAGTCGGCGCTCCTGCTGGAGGACTCCGGTGACCGGCTGGGGCTGGCCTGGACGATGGCCGATCTGAGCGACGCGCGGCAGCGCCTCGGCGACTCCGACGAGGCCAGGACGCTGGCGTTCCGCGCGCAGGTGCTGGCCGAGCAGTGCGGCACCGATGTACGGCCCGGCCGGACCGGCGATGACGCGGAGGACGAGGGCCCCGCCGTCGGTACCGTGCTCGGCGAGCTGAGCGACGCGCAGCGCCGGGTCGCGGCCCTCGCCGCCGCCGGACATACCAACCGGGAGATCTCCGACAAGCTCCACGTCACGGTCAGCACCGTGGAGCAGCACCTCACGATCGTCTATCGCAAGCTCAGGGTGCGGCGCATCGGGCTGCGCCGGGTGTTCGAAGGCGCGTCCACCGCACCCCGCGGACCGGTCGGCTGAGGCTTCAGACGCTGCGCAGCACCGAGACGACGATGCCCAGGACGACGGCCTCGTCGCCGTCGATGACGTCGTAGTCGGGGTTGCGGGGCTCGAGCAGGACGTGGCCGCCGCGGCGCCGGAACACCTTGACGGTGGCCTCGCCGTCGATCATCGCGGCGACGATCTGGCCCGAGTGGGCCTCGGACTGCTGCCGGACCACCACGATGTCGCCGTCGCAGATCGCGGCGTCGATCATCGAATCACCGCGGACGCGCAGGCCGAAGACGGTGCCGCGCCCGGTGAGCTCGCGGGGCAGCGACAGAGTGTCGTCCATGTGCTCCTCGGCGGAGATGGGGGTGCCGGCGGCGATGTGGCCGACCACGGGCACGGTCACCGACTCCTCGGCGGGCTCTCGCGCCGGGTTCTCGTTCAGGAACATCCGCACGTCGATCGGCCGGGACATCGCGGACCCGCGGCGCAGGAAGCCCTTCTCCTCCAGGCTCGCCAGGTGCCGGGACACCGAGGACGACGACCGCAGCCCGACGGCGTCGCCGATCTGGCGCGTGCTCGGGGGATAGCCGTACCTGACCACCCAGTCCCGGATCGTGACCAGGATCCGCTGCTGGCGCGGGGGCAGGGCCGAGGCGTCCAGGCCCTCGAAAACATCAAGATCATCGTGTCCGGTCACCCATGGAAGTGTAGAGGCACCGGCTGACACCGGAGCCCGGACGCCGCTTCGGCCCGCCTCTGGGAACCGACCCCGGTGAGGCTCTCGCCCGGCAGGTTGACGACCCGGACGTGCACGCGGACCCGTTCGGGCATCCACCAGTCGGTCCCGACACGGCGGTCGGGACGCACCCAGAAGACGTCGAGTTGCTCGGGCCCGCGTGAGGCGACGGCCAGGGCGGAGCGCCGCGGCGTCGCCCGGTCGCCCGTCATCACGTGCCCGGCCGGCGCGATCGAGCGGGACGGCCAGTTCGCCGAGGTGGTCGCGGACGCGGCTGATCACCTTCACCGGGCCGCCCTGCGCGCGGGCGGCCTGGAGCGCGGTGATCGGCCAGGGCGCTCCAGGCGGCGGTCGCCACGGCGCCGTCCGCGTGAATCAGAACGCGTGAGGGCGGGATCGCACGGCCCCGGGAGCGGCCGGCCAGGCTTCACGAAAAGAGCGGCGTTTCCGGTCTGTCTATTGTGATCGTCCATGAGCCGATCAGGGTGGATCAGTGCGCTCCTCTGGCTGCTGGTGGTTCCGTTCGCCGCATGGGCGAGCCTGAGGGTCACGGGGTGGACGCCCACCTGGCACTGGGTGTCGCTGGTCGCCTTCACCCCCTACGCGGCGGCCGGCTCGGTGGTGCCGCTGATCCTCGCGCTCGGGCTGCGCCGCACGGCGGCGGCCGTGACGGCGGGCGTCACGGCCATCGCGTTCGCCGCGGTCGTTCTGCCCAGGCTCCTGCCTGACGGCAACCCCGAAGCGCGTGGAGCGCGGCTGGCGGTGCTCGGCGTCAATCTGGCGGTGGGACAGGCCGACGTGGCCGCACTGGTGAAGCTGGTCGGCACTCTCCGGCCCGATGTGCTGACGGTGCAGGAACTCACCCCGCAGGCGGCCGAGCGGCTGAACAGGGCGGGACTGCGCGGGCTCCTGCCGTACGCGGTCGACCGCTCGTCCGTCGACCCGCAGGGCTCGGGCATCTACGCCCGTCACCCGCTCACCGAACTGCCGGTGATCGAACTCGGTGGTTTCCGGCAGGCGCGGGCCACGCTCGCACACGCCGGCGGCAGGCGCGTCGAGGTCGTCTCCGTCCACCCCTGCTCTCCCAGCGACGTGCACGACACGCCTTGCTGGGCGGAGGGGCTCAGGGCGCTGCCGAGAGCGGGCGGCGGGCTCACGGTGCTCGCGGGCGATTTCAACTCCACCCTGGACCACCGGCCGCTGCGCGACCTGCTGGACAGCGGGTACCGCGACGCGGCCGACGTCAGGGGGAAGGCGCTGATACCGACCTGGCCGCAGCGGTGGTGGGACGTCCCGGAGGTGACGCTCGACCACGTGCTCGCCGACCGCCGGATGGCGGTGCGGGATTTCAGCGTGCATTCCCTGCCCGGCACGGACCATCGGTCTGTGTTCGCCGCCCTGCGCCTGCCCTGACGATCGGTCGCCGCGGACCACATCCGGACACGGCGAGGCCGTTGCCGGTCGTCCCGTTCCGGCCTTCGTGACGCGTTCGTCCGCCCGGCACGCCAAGCGAACCGTGTTCGGTGGGTGCGCGCCCAATGTCGTGTGTTCGGAGAAAATCGAAGCTTGAGTGCCCGGTCGTGCCGAAGAGCGTTATTGTTCCTCGGCACCGGACTTCAATTCCGTTATGTTCGCCGTGTGGCGAGAGTCGTGCGCGCCTCGTCGCGCCATGCCCAGAAGGACGCGATGGATGGCAGCACAAGCAGGCCGGCCGGTGGTCGAACGAGCCGCGTTGGAACGTGCCTTCGGGGTCTGGCTGGCCGCGGTGATCGTCGCCGGTGGCACCTGGCTGGGCATGCTCCTGATCGCGGACCGGATCGACGCGCTGATCGCCGCGGTCGGCGGTTTGGCAGCGCTGATCGTCAGCCTCGCGGTCGCGGTCGCGGCCTACCACGTCCAGTACGCGCGCGGGCTTCGCACCTGGGTGTCCCACCGGGAGAGCGACGATGACCGGTTGGAGAGGCGGTTGCGTGAGTTGGTCGATGGGCCGTTGCCTGATTTGATCGGGCGGCTTCGTGCGGGGGCGTCGCCGCAGGAGACTCTGGCTGATCTGAAGGCTGTTCCCGATCATCTGCTGGGCCGTTTGGTGCATGTGGTGGCTGAGGGTGTGGCGTCGGGTGAGCGTGATGCGGCGGTGGCGCGTGGCGAGTTGGAGTCTTTGGAT